>CASEYR010000005.1 GCA_949292205.1 uncultured Alphaproteobacteria bacterium | reverse complement strand
TCATAACAAAAAAGCCCGTAAAATCATCTGAAAAAGCGGGACAGGAGCGGGACAAAATGGTTTGTTGGTTGAAAACAAAATACACGGGTGTGCGATACCGAGAGCATGAAACCAGGCGACACGGTTTGAAGCCGGACAGGTATTTTACCATTCGGTATAAGTTGAACGGGAAAGACAAAGAAGAAGCACTCGGATGGGCTTCGGAAGGTTGGACGGAAATAAAAGCATTTCAAACTCTTTGTGAGCTGAAGGAAGCAAAAAAGACAGGGCATGGATGTTTGACTTTGAAAGAGGCTCGGAATCAGGCGGCTCTAAAACTGGCAGAGGATGAAAAACGACAACAGGAAGAGCAGAAAAGAAATATTACTCTTAATGATTTTTATGATAAATATTACGTTCGGACTGCGGGCGTCAAGATTAATCGGTACAGTTTTGACAGTGAAGTGAAAGCGTATGATAAATGGATACGTTCTTCCGTCGGAGATCGACCCATGATGAAAATTCTTCCCGAAGATATAGAAAAACTGGCTCAAACAATGGCGGATCAGAATAAATCTCCGGCGACAATCAATCATATCATCATCAGCTTACAGAAGCTGTTCCGATATGCATTGGAGCGGGAATACATCACGGGGAAAAATCCGGTTAAGTTAGTGACAAAATTAAAGACCGATAACAAGCGAGAGCGTTTTTTATCCAAACAGGAAGCGGAACTGTTAATGCAAGGGTTAAGGATAAAATCGGAGCAGATGTATGAAATAGCCATGCTCTCTTTGTGGTGCGGATTACGAGCCGGTGAAATTTTTAAATTGACATGGGCGGATATAGATACGGTGCAAGGAACCGTTAGTATCAAAGACACTAAAAGTGTTAAGAACAGAACAGCTTTTATGACAGATGAATTGAAACAACTTTTTATCGAAAAGAAAAAACGAACAAATCAATGGAAAGCCTCCGATCTGCTTTTTCCCGCCCAAAATGGAAATGAAATCCGAAAAGTATCTCATACCTTTAATCGGGTAGTTCAACAACTGGGCTTAAATAACGGTATCACGGACCGCAGGCAGAAAGTTGTTTTTCATACGCTGCGGCATACATATGCCAGTTGGCTTGTACAAACGGGTGTGGATTTGTATACCGTTCAAAAATTGATGGGGCATTCCAATATTTCCATGACGGAACGGTATGCACATTTAGGTGAAAATACGTTTAAGAAAGCAGTTAAAAACTTAGAAAGGAGTCTGGCAAATGGAAAATAATGAAATTGAAGTATGTACCAAGGAATGGGGTGATTTTTTTATGGAGAGTTTTAAAAAAATTAACGAAATACAACGCAATACACCAAAGCCGCGAAGAATAACGGATGAAAATATTGCGGTAACAGATAATATACCTAAAAAGTCCCTGCCGGGTTTTTCCGATAGTGAACTGGAGAAAATATGTACACAAATACTAAATGATTTTCAACCGATAAAAGATACCGTTATAAAGCGGTGGTCAGAGAAAAGTTTTAAATTACAGTTGTTATACAGAGTATCGTTGAATCAATATTTTATCCGTACTTCATCCAAGCAGTTGTCTTTGTCGGATAATTTTGAACAAGCAGCGTTAATAGATGCGGAGGAACGTTTAGCTCTGTTATGGTACTGCGCACTGATTCCGGAAATTGATATAGATAATGATATGCAATTATCCGAAGATTTACAAAGTATCCTTGATAAAATGGCAAAACTGCGTCAATCCCCCTTAATTATTTCTGCAGACACATTGAAAGAAAAGCTTCGTAAAATCCTTATGTATTATTTATCGGATGTACCGGCTGCTCGTAAAATCGAACCTCAATATAATTTCGGCGGGGATTTTTTACCTGCGAACAGTTTTATCGGGCTGTTTAATGATGCTCCGATAAACGATTGCGGCAGCCTTTATGTTGCCATTGACCCGTTTAAAACTACAGAAGATATTTTGGTATCCGTAAGAAAAATTATTGAAAAAGCTAAATCGGAATTACCGGGAAAATCAGCCTATTCAAAGGAAGAACTGAGCAGGAGTGTCATACTTAATTTGAAATCCCTTTATTTAATTCCTTATTTTTTCTATCAATCTTTTAAAATTTACTCTCCTGTTCGTTTTACTTTAGAAGATTTTGTAAAGCGATTACCGCAGAGAAAAAGTAAGGATTTTTTTGAAACAATCAGAAAAAACACGGCTGCCCGATATCGAGACTTTTGTTCAATGCGGGGAATACAAAAACTTCGATACAGTCTAAAACAGCAGGAGACCGAGAAGAAAAAAGAGGGATAAGAAATCCCCCTTTTTTTTATCCCTTCAACAAACGGTTTACAGAGTTTATATATACCCCGCACGCGAAATGAATCGTGTTTTATAGAATTAAAAAGGAAAAGAAAAAATGCAGATTTTAAAATCTCTAAAAGAAAATTGGCCGAGTCCTTTGGTAGAACGAAGTCAGTTGGCCGTTTTTTCGGGCGGTTTGTTAAATCCGAAAACGATGCGAAACCTGGACGCATTAAAAAAAGGTATTCCGGGGAAAATGCGTTTAAATCGAAAAGTGTTTTATCCGGTAGAAAATGTCATTCAATGGATGGAAGAACATATCAATGAAGGAAAGGAAGGTGATACTTATGGAAAATAAAGAAAAGGCCTTTGATGTTGGCGCATCAAAGACCCAAGAATCCCAAAATCAAACCCCGGGACGGAGTCATAATAACATTTCCTTGAAGAGAAAACAACAAAAATTTAAGTTGGACTTTTCAAAAATCAATGAAGAGGTTCGAGTCCGATTACCGGGATTTGTTCTTCAACTCCTCCCGCACGGACGAAAAGAAGGCAACGAGTGGTTGGCATTAAATCCGACCCGATTTGACCGTCATATCGGGTCATTCCACGTAAATTTGCAAACATTGCAGTTTTACGATTTTGCAACCGGTGAAGGCGGAACGGGCGCAATAGCGTTATACGCCTACATTAACCGAATTTCGCTTTATAAATCAGCAAAGGAATTATCAAAAAAAATAAAAGGAAATAAACATGACTAAATTAATCAAAGAAAAAATAAAACCTGCTCAAAATGCCACGGGCACATGGGTGTATTGTGATACAAAAGGGAATGTTATCTTGGTTGTTGATCGCTTTGACAACGGAGAACGAAAACAAGTTATCCCTCGTTATTTCAATGATAAAGAAAATAGATGGGCACAAGGTTTACCCTTCTCTAAAACGCCGCTTTATAATTTGGAGACGGCGAGAGAAAAGCGTCATCTGCCCATTTTAATCGTAGAAGGTGAAAAAACGGCAGAAGCCGCAAAAAAGTACTTTGGCAACGAATTCTGGGTTACAACGTGGCCCGGAGGTTGCGGCCAAGTAAAAAAAGTTGCAATCAAAGGAATTAAAAACCGTCAAGTGTTTTTGTTTCCCGATAACGATGAACCCGGCCGAAAAGCCATGGCGGTTTTGGCCGAGCGTTTACAGGAAGGTCAAAACGAAATTCATATCGTTACTGTTCCTGAATCTGATCAGACTTTATTTGAAAAGGGCTGGGACTTGGCTGATGAATTTCCGGAAGGGTGGACAACGGATAAGTTCCGGCAATTAATTCCGGATACGCCGTTATATATTCCGGCAAAACCGGAAGAGGAAGCCGATATCAAAGAATCCGACTTAAAAGCAACAGACGGCGAAACGTGTTCATTGTTTAAAAAAATAATTCCGTTTGATGAAGCGGTGAACGGTCGGGAATTGATTGCAGAACTTCGTTCCGTGATTACGGATTATGTCTTTTTACCACCGTATACCGATATATCGATTGCTTATTGGATATTATTTACTTACGGAGTCCGGCACTTTGAGTTTTCTCCGCGGCTGGCGATTATTTCACCCGAAAAGCGTTGCGGGAAAAGTACTCTGTTGGATGTATTGAGTGCCCTGTGTTATCGCCCGCTTAATTTATCGAGTACGACAACAGCTTCAATGTTTCGGCTTATTGAACAATTTCAACCAACGATGTTATTGGATGAAGCTGATACGTTTCTTAAATCGAACGAGGAATTGCGTGGAATTATTAATTCCGGGCATCGGTGCAACGGGGCGGTATCCCGTGTCGTAGGCGACAAACACGAAGTTAAGATGTTTCGAACTTTTTCGGCTTGCGCTATTGCGTCAATCGGTACACTGCCGGATACAATTATGGACAGATCAATTATTGTTTCGATGAAAAGGGCGACACCGAAAGATCGGCGAAAACCCTTAAGAATTCGATTGTTTGAATCCGAGGTTCATACGATATGCCGTAAATGCTTGCGTTTTATGCAGGATAATGCGGTCAAAGCTGTAAAAATATTTCCAAAATTTGTGGACGGTTTAAGTGATCGTGCATTTAATAATTGGGAACATTTGTTTGCCATTGCCGATATTATCGGAGTCGAAGAAGGTAAGGAATTGCGTAAGGCAGCCGTTAAATTATCGGCCAAAGGATCAACGTTTGATACCGATTCGATTACCACTTTGCTTTTGCGGGATATTCGTGATATATTTAAAATTGATAACACGTTATTTATTCCGTCGGAAGTGTTGTGCAAACAATTGGCGGAAAAAGACGGACCTTGGAATGAAATCAACCGAGGAACCCCGATTAAACCGCAAAAATTAAGTAATTTATTAAAAGATTTCGGGATTAAATCTTTTCAGAAGAATATCCGAGGAGTCAATCATAAAGTGTATCAGCTTCATGATTTTAAAGAAGCTTTTGAGCGGTATTTGGGGGATGACCCCGTCGGTATTGAATCTACCCCTCTAAACACAACGGAAAACAACGGACGACATGAAAATCAAGAAACTACTGACAATTGGGAGGATGAATTCGAAGAACAAATCAAAATAACAGGTTAGAGGGTTAGACTCTGATATGCGGGGGTATACGCTTCTTTGACGAAGGGGCGTATCCCTGCACATCTGTTTTATATTAAATTCACCAGTCGTTTTTGAGCGTCCGTATTATATTCAATGTATCTTTGAGTCGTGTTTAAAGAAGCGTGTCCCGCTAATAAACGCACATCATTCAATGTCCCGCCGGCCAAACCGATGTTCTTGGCGGCATTTGTGATAAAAGTTCGACGACCACTGTGGGAGGAACATCCCTCTAACCCTAAATCTCGATAGAGACCGTGAAAAAAGTTTACGATAACTTGTGCTGTTGTTCTTTTCTCGCGTTCTGTTTGAATAATATGGTTTTGGGGTGTAAAATAATCAGTTGCTTGTTGTTGATACAGATCGTTTAAAGCTTGTCGGATGTCCGGATGCAAAGGAATTACACGGCCGGAATATTTACCTTTGCTTGCTTTGTTTTCTAATTTTAACGTCGTTGCAATATGCCCTTCGGAGTCGCAGACCATATACCATTTCAGGTTGGCGATTTCTTTTGCCCGAAGACCGGCCTTAAAACTGAATAAAAAAATTAATCGATTACGCAGCGGGTATCGTGTCATTGTCAGGTAGTTCAAAACATGTTTTTGTTGTTTGTCGGTTAGAATTTTTGCTTGTTTGCCGATAGCCATTTTTTGCCCTTCTTTCATTATAAAATCATCTTATTTTTATATTTTATAATCAGTAAAAACAAAACTCAACGTTTTTCTTCTTTCAATCCATTGAAAAATAATGACTCATTATATTTTATTTAATTTATAATGAAAGGGAATAAAATAAAAATTCTTTACATTCGGATACAAAATATAGTATCATGATATCAGCCTGAGCAATTAGGCGAACGGGTCTTTACAAGCCTGAACTTAGACACGGTCTGTGATTAGAGAAGGCAGACCGTCAACAAAAAGGACTTCTCCCAGTGCCTATGACTGGGAGACGATGTGATGTCCAGGCAGAAAATGCTAAAAGCATTGTGCTGTTTTTGTCTAAGGCAGTTGTAAACTCCCAGTCGCCGTGTGCTTCGGCGACTGTTTTCATTATATAGAGTTATGATGCGTCATTTTTTGACATATGTCTGTGTATAATGATGATTGTGTGTTTTATCAAGAAAAGGAGAATTAAATGGACACCGGATTAAAAGCTCTTATCACATCTGCCGAATTCAGAAAACTAAATGCGTATATAAACAAGTTTAACATTTTTAAAGTATTATCTTTGGAAAATTACGAAATTCGCCATTCCAATTTTTTGGCATGGTTGTTAGATCCGAAAGAAAGTCATGGCCTCGGAGATATCTTTTTAAAGTTGTTTTTAGAAGAAATTGTTGAAGAGGATAGATTTAAAGAAATTCATTTAGGGAATTTATCAGAACCAACGGTTGAGCGTGAGTTTTCTATTGAAAATAAGAAAGCAAAGAAAAAACATCTTATTGATATTATGATTGAGTATCAGGTCCGGAATAAAAATTATGTTATTCTTATAGAGAATAAGCGTCAATGCGGGGAAAATAACAATCAATTGGATGATA
This sequence comes from uncultured Alphaproteobacteria bacterium, assembly GCA_949292205.1. Taxonomy (GTDB): domain Bacteria; phylum Pseudomonadota; class Alphaproteobacteria; order CAAHEQ01; family UBA3637; genus CALXZG01. Next base: position 54,683 of record CASEYR010000005.1, on the reverse strand, counting down.
CCAGGGATTGGATAGAAAATGATGAGGCAACGGCGAATGGTCAGAATATTCGGGAACGTTTTAAAGATGCGGAAAAATCTTATCTTTTATTGACGCCGACACCTTGGGATAAAGATGATACCAAAGGATGGGAAAATTTAACCTATGATAAAATCAATGATTTATTGGATGTGATTTTAAAATGTCGCAGGGATTCCATGGCACCGTATATCAAACACGTTATTCAAGATTATAAAAATATTATTGAAGGAGAAAGTCCCGATGATGAAATTGTCAAACTAAAAAATGCTGTTTTATCAAACCAGAAGCATCGGGAATCTCTGATTAAATGGATTCGCAATAAAGATCCCCACAATAAATTGGATAAGGAATACAACTCTATTTTAGAGATGTTTAACGATGAAGTTATTTTTGATGTGTTTTTAAAGTGTTTGAAGAATTCTTCCGATTGGGCGAAACCTTGGGTGACACGGGAGGGAGATATATACCGCTGCCATTTTTACCCCGAAAATATTGCGAATAAGGAATTCTCTCAAAACGGGAAGCAACAATTTTTATATTTCACATTGGAATATTGTACCGCTCAGAAAAAATCATTAAAGTTATTGTTATACCTATATCCGTTAAAAGAGGAAACAGACAGAAAAGCGGTGATAGAAAATATGGAAAAAGTTTTGCAACTGAAAGTGAAAAATCATAATAGTCAAAAATATACATGTCTTTATAAAACAGAACTAAATAAAGGAAAAGAGCAACCGGATTGGGAAAACATTTTTAAGAAAATAGAAAGCCTTGAACCGGTTAAAAAGTTAAAAACATTAAATGAAGACGAAAAACAATCTCTCTTTAATCACAAGAAAGAATAGCATAACCATGAATGATTTAAAAGATTTTTTGCGACAATTTCCAAAGTTACCCAAAGAGGTGGTTACTTATTTGTCCGATTTGGATGAAAAAGAGTTGTCGCAAAGACCTTTTAAAAAACTCTATAAAGGTTTTTTGCCTTTTTTGTTTGAAATGAATGTGTGGGGCGGTTGGATCACGCCGGATGCGAATTGGTATCTGCCGACGCTCAGTTCGGATACGGATTTACCTTTAAAACGCCGTTTAAAAAATCCGGCACGCTATCAGCATAATGCCCGCCTGCAAGGTTTTCGGGAGGGATTTGTCCGGCTGGATTGGAAGCAACCCGTTTTTGATACGCACTTTTCCGTTAAAAAAACACAGACGAAAAAATTGATTTTTACATTTGATCCGCAAACACTTAAAAACCGAAAAGTATTTAATGCCGTTCAACATATTGCTACTTTTTATACGATTGCCGGAGCGCCGCCGTTGCTCTTTGAAATTGTATTGGTCTCTTATGACGGTGATAAGTTGCTGTATCGAAAAAAGAAATTTAATCAACTGTCTTTTTTCGTGTTGGAGCTGACAACCATCCGATATAAGTTGTAAATTTTCGTTGAGTTTCAGCTCATGTGTTATTATGATGAATAAAAAGGTATGCCGATGACGACAGAACAAGATATTTTGACGGTCGAAATGAATGAGGAATGGCTGTTTATCACCCGTATTATGCAAGAGGATGCGGACTTATTGGCGGAGCTTGCTAAATGAAACTGATTGCCAAAGATACTTTAATCGGGGTAGCCCGTTTACAAGCCGAAACATTCGGAACACCTTTCGGTATTCGGGATGAGGATTTGTTGGATTCGGCTGTCGGTCGGGCGGCTAATCGCCGGATTTATGAACCGCAAGCAGATATTTGTGATATCGCTGGTGAATATGCCTTCGGCCTTATCAAAAATCATGCCTTTATTGACGGGAATAAGCGGATTGCGTATATTGCCTGTCGGCTTTGTTTAATGTTGAACGGTGCGGATATAAGGACCGAATGGCAGGAAAAATATCGGGTTATAATGGCTTTGGCGGATTCTTCCCTTTCACAAAGGGATTTTGCCGATTGGTTAAAACGACACACTGAAAGGAAGATATAATGATTGAATATTTGAACAAAGTACAGATGAAAGCATTGTATCATCAGTTATTCCCGAAAGGTGAAGAAAGTGAGTGTCTTTTTCGTTATATGAAACCGATGTTAGCTTGCTCTTTGTATAGAACGGAACGATGTGTTAAAATATCGTGTGAGAAAAAGGATTCATTGGAGGAAGAAAGTATTTGTGTTTATCAAGAGGCTGTTCAATTTTTAAAAAATACCGACCGAAAGATTACGACACTTCATTTCCTGTGTGATGCGGAAACGGGAAATCCCGAAAACGTTATTGTAAAAATCTTTTCTAATGCCGTTGAAAAGGGAGAAGAAGCGGTCGGTTTGGGGCCGGATAATCATTCTTTGAATCAGATATGCTTTGAGGGTCAAGGTTGGCCGACAATGATTTTATTGTTTGAGATTGAAACAAACATTTGGGACGATTGGGGCGACATGTATATCCGCTTTGACAGGGAGGAAGCCATAAAAAAAATTATCGGAGAATAAATGATGTTTTTATCAGAACCACACTTAATACACCTCCCTTTATCTCTTGCCTAAACTAATGCTTTGACAAATGTTGGAATAAGGTGATTGTTATACCATTTAACTGCTTTTATGCCTAAGCGAGCAGGAGTTAAAGTTCAGTCGCATTTTAAACTCAGCAAAATTAACAAAAATGTTTTATTATTAATTTTCTTATATTTTCTAGACTTAAATCCCCAGAATTACTTATAAGAGGACAAATTTCCGAATAAAAAGCATCAAACCTTTTCCAAAGTTTTTCTCCAGATTCTTCTTTTTGTTTTAGATTCTCTGCTTGAGCAACATATTTCTCAATTTTCTTTAAATTTAAAGGGGAATCTAAATCTTCCTCTGTAAAAATTTCTTTAATTTTATCAGCTTCTAAAGGTTTATTATTATGCTTACAAGTTAAGGTATTAATCTTTTGGAACCAAGTGCTAATTTCATCTCTTATCCAATGATTCCAATGCGGACCATCTTTTCCTTCTAAATAGCATTTTAAAATATGTTTATTAATTTCTCTTGCTATAGATTCTATTTTACCTATAACCTTATTTCTTGGCAGAGATTGTGCTAATATAAATTCATTTCTTAGATAATCTTTTCTTTCTTTAGCACTTAGTAACTTAAGTATTTTCATTTTCGAATCCTTTTGCCATATCCTTAGCACATTGATCCATAAATTTTTTGTTCCAAAATAAAGTCTTATATTCATCTAATTTTTTAGAATATGCCCTAGCTAAACTGTTTAATTGCATTTCAGCTATAAAGGCAAATTTTCTTTTTCCTCTTTTTATTTTTGTAAAATAATTCTTAACAGCTTCTTTTTCTTGTGAAAATCCCGAAAACAACCCTCCGACTTGATTCCCGTTTTTATCTAAATAACGGCATCCTTTGGAATCCTTCCAAAGGACAGCATCTTGTTTAAATTTAGAACAAAGATTTAAAGCATCTTGTTTATTTAACTTTCGAACTATAAAGCTATCCTCCTCGACTGCAACTTTTTCATTTCCTCTTGTTTCTATATATCCGCCTTTAACCGGGATATATCCCCAACCTCTGGAACGTATTATTTTTTCAAGTTCTGCTGTTTTTTCTTTATTTTCTTTCTCGGTTGCCTCCTGAGAATTTCTGCAAGCAGATATAATACAAAAATCAATTGAGGAATCTTTTAAATAAGTATATAATCTGCTTAAATTAAAAGCTAAAGCTTCATATTTCATTTAAATTCTCCTTTCTTATATTATAAGATGAAATAAAAATAAATATTTTCATCATGATCTTGTCAAAATTATACCATCTTTATCTCTTTCCATTCTACAATTTGGAAAATATCTATTAATAAATTTTTCGACCATGCCGGATTTTTTCTGGAGTGAAGGAACCAGATGTTCTTTTTCAATAAGAAAACCTTCGAAATTATCGTTAAGTTCTTTGTATTCTCTTAAGACTTCCTTTACTTCTTTATGATCAAAATCAAAGGCTGACCAAGCAAATAAAGTTTTACCGTCAAATAAAAGTCTTAATGGCATCTTATTCATTAATCCATATAATTCAGTCTTAGATTTAATCTTAAAGATTTTACTGCCTTTATGTTCAATAAATATTTCACTTTCTATATTTATTCTTTTTAGTATTTTCATCAACAAAACCTCTGATAATGCCTGATATCTCAAGTATTCCTTTTTTATTTTCCGTTCATATAATCTAAGTAACTTTTTCTATTTTTGTAATTCTCCTAAATATACTTGATATTTAATTCTATCTTTATATTTAGAGTTAGAATCATCATAGTCAGAAACGCATTTAAAGCAATTTTTTACTTTAAACCTTTTATTTTCTTCTAATAACCACTGTATGAATATCTTTTTATTTTTACTAGTTAGAATATCTGGATTGATTACAGTTTCAAATTCTAAATTTTCCAATGTATACTTTTCATCCGGTCTTAGTCTGATGGAGCCCAAACTTAGAAGATTAGATCCATTCTTTAATGGAGTTCCTTTTGTTTTCCCATCATTTTTAATGCAAATATGCACGTGGGGATAATGGTTAGCGTATTCATTATCCAAGGTATAAAAAGTAAAATCTTTTATAGTACCTTGTCTTTGTGCTATTGCTAAGATTTCATCAACCTTTTTCAAGATTTTCATAATCATTATCCTTATTACTATATATTATACACTTGTTTCAATAACCTTTTGTTTATTTGAGATATAACCTGATATGCTTGTTTCAGAACTTTTTTGAAATTATCATCTAAATACGTTAAAGCAGTTGTTTTTATCTCATCCGGTATGCCGTAATAGGCTTCGGCAATACCGCCCGTAATTGCACCGATGGTATCACTGTCCCCGCCGATAGAAATAGCATTGCGAATAGCGTCTTCATAGCTTGTAGATTCAAAAAATGCTTGTAATGCCTGTGGCACGGTCTCTTGACAGGACGGGCGAAAACGGTATGTCGGCCTGATGGCCGCTAATGTGAAATTGATATCGTAATAATGGTCGCACATATATTTCTTAATTTCGGGGATTTTTTTGCCTGTTTTGGCCAAAAAGACGGCAACCGCCGTTGCTTCGGCTCCTTTTAGGCCCTCCGGATGATTATGCGTTATTTCGGTAACGCGTCGCGATAACAGTTTGACCTCGGCAATATCCCGACCGAAAAAGCCGCACGGGCTGACACGCATGGCGGCACCGTTACCCCAACTGTTATACGGTCGAGGATTATCAGATAGCAACCATTGTCGAAACATACCCCCGTATCCTCGTCCTTCCGGATATAAATCTCGACCTAAACGACGCATATATCCGATTGCTTGGCGACTTAAATTTGAGTAATCCGGTTTGGAATCTAATAAAGCACATGTCACCGCCAAAGTTAGGACGGAATCATCCGTAAAATCACAACGTTCATCAAATAGTTGAAAATCTTTTGTTTTGATGTTGGCAAATTCAAAACGGGATCCGACAATATCGCCAATTATAGCTCCCAACATAGTATCTCCCTTTGTTTATAGTGATATAATATATATTCCTTTTGAATAAAGCTTAAAATACTCCTTGACTACGCCATTATTTGACATATAATAAAAAAAGGAGCTCATCATGTCTTATGAAAAAACGGAAAACCTGCTTGACTTGGCGATTTGGATGCAATCATCCCGAGACGGTGTTGCCATCCGTGATATTATGGATCGTTTTGACGTTTCCCGCCGAACGGCCGAACGCATGCGGGACTTGATTTTATACCGCTTTCCGCAAGCCGAAGAAGCCGTTTCGGACGACCGCAAAAAACGGTGGTATATTCCGCAAGGGACATTAAAAGACTTAATCCAATTCACGGCCGAAGAATTGTCTTGTCTTCATATAGCAAAAGAGGCCTTGATTAAAAGTCATTTAGCCGACAAAGCAACACTATTGGAAGGGATTATTGAAAAAATAAAGGCGTCTATTAAGCATGAAACCTATCGTCGGATAGAGCCGGATGCCGAAGAGTTAATGCGGGCGGAGGGGATTGCCTGTCGTCCGGGGCCTAAAATCCAAATCGCACCCGACATTATTCGGCCTCTTCGGGAGGCGATTTTAAGTTGCCATCAAGTTAAAATACGCTATTTCAATAAAAACAGTAAAAAGACCGGTGTGAATGTTGTTGATCCCTATGGTTTTTTATATGGGGACAGGAATCATTATTTGGTGGCACATCATTCGGACGGGTATTTCGGGGATGCCGCTCATAATTTTATTTTAACGAATATTCGAAGCGTTGATATTTTGCCGGATACATTCGTGTTTCCGAAGGATTTCTCCCTAAAAAAATATGCCGAAAAATCTTTCGGTGTGTTTCAGGAAGAGCCGGCCGAAGTAGAATGGTTGTTTGATGCCGAGACGGCCGAGGAAGCATCGCATTATCTTTTCCACCCGACCCAAACGATGACCAAAAATAAGGACGGCACGTTGACGGTTAAGTTCACCGCCGGCGGGCGCGTGGAAATGGATTGGCATCTGTACACGTGGGGCAATCACGTGAAAGTGATTAAATAATTTTTGATATCCATCAATACTCTTAAATTGTTCGGTAGAAATGATGTGGATATCATCCTTTTTCCCATCAATTAAATTCAATAAATTATGTCCGTTCGGGCCGAAAATCCACCATCTCATTTCCCGATCATCCATAAGCAGATACTCGCACGCATAGTGCCATAAATCGGTATCCGTCCAAAGAAACCGGTCCGGGTATTTGACCGCCGTTATAAACAGTTTTAAAAACAACATAACGTTTTTACAAATATCTTCTGACAGGTAAAGAGGAACCTCTTTATCCCGAATATAACGATCCGTATTATCTTTATCCCAAGGCTCTTTGAGGGCTTGGTAGCGGTGACGTAAATGACGGTCCCAAAACTCGTCTTCCGTTTCAATATGATCAAAAAAGTATTCTTCTATCAGTCGGGCTTTATTTTTACAGATGGCAGAATCAAAAAATTGCAAAGCAAAGATAAAACGCATGTAGGCCAAATGATACGGATATTTCCGATAAGCAACCATAAAACAGATCAGGGTTAGAAAATCATCGGCCATATATCCCAATATATTTCTAAAAGCCTTTTGCGTCAGCCTGGTTTGGCACCTTCGTTCACATTGTTCTAATATTTTTTCTTTTTTCTCTTTGGTTATCATGGATTATCGGTCCCTTTGTTAATAAACTTCCCATTATATCTTTGTATCGATGTCAACATTCCTATGATCCATAAGCAAGTATATGAAATCTTTTTTGTATCCGTTCAGACATCTTTTTATCTGATGATATGAACAGCATAAATCGTATATACGTCAACTTATGACATATATTATATATTCGTTTGAACAAAAATAAACGTAAATCAGACCGATTTATAAAAAGAGGATTTTATTATAAAAAAGCCCGCAAAAGCCCGTATCATCACTCAAAAAAGCGGGACAGGAGCGGGACAAAATTCAAAAAACGCCGAAGAATGATGCCGGAGATAAAAAATAAAAAACCCTTTAAAATCATTTAATTTCAAAGGGTTTCAAATGGTGAGCGCGCTGGGATTCGAACCCAGGGCCACCTGATTAAAAGTCAGGTGCTCTACCAGCTGAGCTACGCACTCATGTTCTGATGGAAACGGATTATATCAAAGTGATTTCTGATTGTCAAGAACTTTTTTGGAAAAAGTCGGTATTTATTTCCTAATATGGTTATGAAAGGTCTTTTCACTCTTGGAAATGAACGTTACTTCCTCTGTTTTTTTATTGCATTTTAAAATGAATGACGATAAAATGAGCAAAAACGGAAAGGAGTCCTGTGTGCGTATCGAGTTGACTTTTATCAACAAGTTGGGGCGTGTCGTCTTGAATTTTTTTGAGGCGGCCGGTAAATTGGGAATCTTTTGCGGGGAAACGGTTTACCATTGTGTAACACCCCCCTTCTATTTGAAATCTTTGGGCCGACAGCTGATTGAAATCGGCTTTTATTCTTTGCCGGTTGTGGCTTTGACAACCTTGTTTTCCGGTATGGTTATTGCCTTGCAAACATATACCGGATTTGCTCAACTATCTGCCGAAGGGGCTGTGGCTATGGTCGTTTTGGTGGCGGTAACCCGAGAGTTGGCTCCAGTAATGGCAGGTTTGATGGTCGCCGGTCGTATCGGAGCGGCTATGGCAGCCGAAATCGGAACAATGCGTGTTACTGAGCAAATTGATGCTTTGTCCACTCTGTCGGTTAATCCGTTTAAATATCTCATCGCGCCACGCGTGTTGGCCGGTGTCTTGATGTTGCCCGTTCTTGTCTTTATCGGCGACATTATCGGTATTTGCGGTGGATATATGATCGGGGTCTATAAATTGGATTTTAATGCAACGACTTATTTGATGAATACGTGGCAATATCTAAAGCCGATGGATATTATTTCAGGCCTGACGAAAGCTGCTGTTTTTGGATTTATTATTACTTTGCTGGGGTGCTATAACGGCTTTCAAAGTAAGGGGGGAGCCCAAGGTGTCGGACAGGCAACGACAAATGCGGTTGTTTCTGCCAGTATCTTAATCCTGATATTCAACTATATCCTGACGGAAATTTTCTTTAACGTTTGAGGAGATTTAAATGGCTTTTTTTGGAAGAAAAGAAAAACCTGTCGTTCCTAAAATCCGAATGGAAAAAGTGTGTAAGGCTTTCGGGAAAAAACACGTGTTACAGGATTTGGACTTGACGGTTAATACAGGCGAATCTTTGGTGATTATCGGTGGATCCGGAACCGGAAAGTCTGTAACTTTGAAATGTATCTTGGGCTTACTGAAGGCGGATAGCGGTCAAATCGAAATCGATGGTCAAGATATGGCAAAGTTGTCTCGCCGAGAAAGAGAAAAGGTTTTGACTCAGTTCGGGATGCTGTTCCAAAATGCCGCTTTGTTTGATAGCTTGACAGTCTGGGAAAATGTGGCCTTTTCATTGATTCAAAATAAAAAAATGAATCGAAAAGAGGCTCGGAAAATCGCTGTTAAAAAATTGGCTCAGGTCGGCTTGGGACGAGATGTGGCCGATGTTTATCCCGCCGATTTGTCAGGCGGTATGCGGAAACGAGTCGGGCTAGCCAGAGCTATCGCTACCGATCCCGCCGTCATCTTCTTTGATGAACCGACAACGGGATTGGATCCGATTATGTCTGATGTGATTAACGAATTGATTGTTAAAACCGTGAAAGAGCTGGGCGCAACGGCTTTGACAATTACGCATGATATGAATTCGGCTCGCAAAATAGCCGATCGCATCGCTATGCTGTATGAGGGAAAAATTATCTGGATCGGAACTGTCAAAGAACTGGATAAAACTAAAAATCCATATGTTCGTCAGTTTGTCGCCGGAAGCGCTTCGGGCCCCATTCAAATGGAGGTTAAGGTACCTCAATAGGATGTCAAATGGCTAAAAGAACAAGTCAATTCGTGTGTCAAAATTGTGGTGCCGTCTTTGCAAAATGGACGGGTAAATGTGAGTCGTGCGGAGAGTGGAATACTTTATCCGAAGAGGCTCTGCCGACTGTTGAACATCCTCAGATGACTGCCGGTATCGGTGGTAAAAAATTGGATTTTCGGGACTTAAAGGGGGCTCCGGAAATTATCTTTAGATTGAAATCAGGTATCGGAGAGTTAGATCGCGTCTGTGGCGGTGGTTTGGTGCCGGGGTCCGTCATCCTTGTCGGTGGTGATCCGGGTATTGGAAAATCAACTCTGCTACTTCAGGCGGTTGCTCATCTGGCAAACGGCGTGAATAGAGAAGGGCATCCAACGCGATGTGTTTATATCTCGGGTGAAGAATCCGTTGATCAGGTGCGATTGCGTGCTTTGCGATTGGGCTTGGCCAATGCCGATGTTGATTTGGCCAGTGCAACAAATGTAAGGGATATTGTGGCGACTCTGGATGCGGAAAATGCGCCGGATGTTGTTATCATCGATTCAATTCAAACCATGTTTTCGGATACTTTGGATTCGGCTCCGGGAACCGTCGGGCAAGTGCGTGCCGCCGGTAATGAATTGATCCGATTGGCTAAAAGACGGAACTTTACATTGTTTCTGGTCGGACATGTAACAAAAGAAGGGACCTTGGCGGGGCCTCGCGTGTTGGAACATATGGTTGATACGGTCTTGTATTTTGAAGGAGATAGAGGACATCACTTCCGTATTTTACGCTCTGTTAAAAACCGATTCGGGGCAACAGATGAAATCGGTGTCTTTGAAATGACTGAACAGGGGTTGTGTGAGGTTAAAAATCCATCGGCTCTGTTCTTGGCAGAACGACGTGGTAATATCGCCGGAAGCTGTGTCTTTTCCGGAATTGAAGGGTCTAGACCGCTATTGGTTGAAATTCAGGCGTTGGTGGCTCCGATGAGCGGACAATCTCCACGGCGTGCCGTCGTCGGTTGGGATGCTAATCGGTTGGCTATGATTCTCGCTGTGCTGGAGGCTCGGTGCGGTATTGTGTTATCCGGAAAAGATGTTTATTTAAATGTTGCCGGCGGAATGCGATTAAGTGAACCGGCGTGTGATGCTGCCGTCGCTATGGCTATCGTATCGGCTTTGACACAAAAGCCGGTCCCCGCAGATATGGTCGTTTTTGGCGAAATCGGGCTATCGGGTGAGCTGCGCGCTGTTTCTCAACCGGATTTGCGCTTGAAAGAAGCTGCAAAACTGGGATTTAAACGGGCTTTGATGCCGCCTCGGCGGGCAACTAAAAAAGTGCCTCCCGATGTCGGAATTCATATTACCGAAGTTGGGCACTTGCGATCATTGACGGATTTATTCCAAGGATAAAGGAGAAAAAATGTTAGGTGTTATTGATATTTTAGTTCTGATTACAATGGCTTTGTCGGTGTTGTTTGCTCTGTACCGAGGCTTGGTGCGGGAGCTGTTGGGGATTGCTGCTTGGTTGTTGGCCGGCTTTGCCGCTTTGTACAGCTATGGCTGGGTTCAGCCTATCATGGGAAAGGTAATTGAAAATCAGACAATTGCCGGAATCGTCGGCTCTTTGGGCGTCGCTTTGGTTGTCTTAATCGTCATGACGTTAATCAACGCTAAGGTCGCCAGTCGGTTGCGGGATAGTGCTTTGAGTGGTTTGGATCGGTTGTTGGGATTTGCTTTCGGCGTTTTTCGGGCCGGCTTACTAATCGCTATTATCTATATCGGTGCTTCTATGATTCTGTCCGAAAAACAGTTAACGAAACTTGAAAAGGAAAATATGTCCATGCCGTATATTCAGATGACGGCTCGCTGGGTTGAAAAAGTCATTCCCGATAATGTTAAAGATGATATGAAAGCGTATGAACAGGGACATCTTCAACCGAAAAAAATGAAAAAAATAGGTATTGATTTAAAGAAAACCGTCAAGGAAGAGCTGGCAGAATATCGCGAAGCCGATAAACAATCCTTGGATGATATGATTGAAGAAATAGCGGAAATGGGTGAATAAATGACTCCGGAAGAATTGATTGAGCGGGCTAGAACTTTATTGAAAAGCAGATACTGTAAAACAGGGCATCATAGCGTTGTCGCCGCGGCGTTGATGACAAAGTCCGGTCAGGTCTTTGTTGCTTTGAATGCGGGAACGACTCAACCATCTATCGCAACGTGTGCCGAAATTATCGCTATCGGCATGGCTTTTACCGCCGATCCGAACATGGAAGTAGATATGATTGTTGCCGTCAGAGATCCGGAGGCTTATGTCATCTCTCCCTGCGGGAAGTGTCGCGAATATATCGTGGACTATGGTCCGAATGCTCGTGTCATTGTTCCTGCCGATAATGTCGATGGATTTGATATTGTTCCGGCAGTGGACTTAATTCCCAATAAATATAAAAAGCGGGAGTCATCATGCGGGTGTTAATATCGGCTATCGGTAAGTTAAAGAAAAACAGCCCCGAAGAAGCGTTAATTGATGATTATATCCGTAAAACGCACTGGCCCGTTCGCGTGCGAGAAAGTGAGGAAAAACGAGCTCTGTCGGGAGAGGCTTTAAAAGAAGCTGAGGGACGGCTGTTGTTGGATTCCGTTCCCACCGGTGCTAAAATCGTTGTCCTAGATGAACGCGGAGAAGAACCTTCGTCTAAGGAGTTGGCTCGGAAAATCGCTTCATGGCGGGACAGCGGTGTTCAGGATATCGCTTTCCTAATCGGTGGTGCCGACGGTCATGCCGCTTCAACGCGGGCTAAGGCCGATTTCGTCTTGTCCTTTGGACGGATGACAATGCCTCATATGCTGGCACGCGTGATTTTGGCTGAACAGATCTACAGAATTAAAACGATTTTAGACGGACATCCCTATCATCGGGAATAAGCTATAACGGAGGTTATTATGCAACAATTTTACGCCGAAACGACGGAAGCGGTTTTAGACGTCTTTAAAACAGATGTTCATGCCGGATTGACATCAACTCAGGTTGAGGCAGCTCGGGCAAAATACGGTATGAATCAAATTCCGGCACCGAAAGGAAAAAGTGCTCTGATTCGGTTCTTACTACAAATTCATCAACCGCTGATTTATGTGTTGATTCTGTCGGCGACGATTGCTCTGTTCTTGGGCGAGTATGTTGATGCTTCCGTTATTTACGGCGTCGTTATCGGGAATGCTGTTCTGGGCTTTTTTCAGGAAGATAAGGCCTTAAAAGATTTAGCTAAATTGACTCAGACAATTGAGCTGAAAGCACATGTCGTGCGTGATAATCAAGTTCAAAGTCTGCCGGCTTGTGATTTGGTTCCGGGGGATTTGGTTTTACTCTACTCGGGCGATAAAGTTCCGGCTGATATTCGCTTGATTCAGGTAACAGACTTAAAAGTTGAAGAGGCTTCTTTGACCGGTGAGTCCGTTCCCGTGGAGAAAAATGCCTCTGTTTTACCGCCGGAAACCTTGTTGGCGGATCGTAAAAATATGGTGTATTCTTCAACTTTGGTGACCTTTGGCAGTGGCAAAGGTATTGTAACAAGTATCGGACAAGAAACCGAAATCGGTAAAATATCCCAAATGATTCATGACGCTGTTGATTTAAAGACGCCGTTGACTGTTAAAATTGAAGATTTTAGCGGGAAATTGCTTTGGTTAATCGTATTCTTTTCCGTATTGGCTTTCATCGTCGGTTGGGCAAAGGGTATGCCTTTTGTTGACACGTTTATGTCGGGTGTGGCTATGGCTGTGGCCGCTATCCCTGAGGGCTTGCCCGCCGCTGTTACCATTATCTTGGCTATCGGTGTTAACAGAATGTTGAAGCGACGCGCTATTGTTCGAAAATTGCCCGCCGTGGAAACATTGGGGAGTACCTCTATCATTTGCTCGGATAAAACAGGAACTTTGACCGAAAATAAAATGACGGTTCAGAAAATCGTTGCCGGAGGCTCTTCTTTTGACGTAACCGGAACGGGATATGACGGCGTTGGTCAGATCTTGCCGAATGTTCCGAATGTGGCTTTGGATATGTGCTTGAAAACCGGTGTGTTGTGTAATACTGCCTCTTTAGGACATGATAAAATGCACGCCGATGCCGAGGGAGATCCAACCGAAATTGCTTTGCTTGTATCGGCTTTGAAGCGTGGAAAAGAGGTGGCGACTCCTAACAACGAAAATGCTTGTGTGTCGTCAATCCCGTTTGAGTCTGCTTATCAATATATGGCGTGTCTTCATGCAGATGGGGTGATTTACGTTAAAGGCGCCGTGGAAGCGATTTTGCCTTTTTGTGTCGGACAGATGGATGATGTCGGACAGCTTGTTGATATGGATAAAGAAGCCGTCTTGAAACAGATGGAATCTTTGGCTTCACAGGGACTTCGCGTTCTGGGATTTGCTGTCCGAACTGACTTTAAAGGATCGGAAATCAGCCATAAAGACGTTCAAAATAATTTGATTTTTGTCGGATTACAGGCGATGATTGATCCGCCGAGACCTGAGGCAATTCAGGCAATCGCCGCTTGTCAGACGGCCGGTATTCAGGTTAAAATGATTACGGGGGATCATGTCGTGACGGCTCGCGCCATTGCCGAGAAAATGGGGCTGTGTGGTCAATCTTGTCCGGCTCGGGTTATGAATGGCGCAGAGATTGCAAAAGCCGATGACGATATGTTAAAGCAAATAGCGCCCTCAATAGATGTATTTGCCAGAGTTGCTCCTGAAGATAAACTGCGTCTGGTTAAGGCCTTGCAGGGAACGGGAGCGATTGTTGCCATGACAGGGGACGGTGTGAATGATGCGCCGGCTTTGAAGCAGGCTAATATCGGAATTGCTATGGGCAAAAACGGAACGGATGTTGCTAAAGAAGCGGCGGCAATCGTTTTGATGGATGATAATTTTGCAACGATTGAATCTGCGGTTGAGGAAGGTCGGGGTGTCTTTGATAACTTGATCAAATTTATCTTGTGGACTCTGCCTACCAGCTTTGCGGAGGCTTTAATCGTGATGCTGGCGATCTTCTTTAACTGGACAGTTCCCATCTCGCCGGTTCAGATCTTGTGGATTAACATGGTTACCACAATTTTGTTGGGAATTATGTTCTCTTTTGAACCGATTGAAAAGGGAATTATGAAAAGAAAGCCTCGTCGTCCGAGTGCTCCTATCTTAACGCCGGCCGTCTTGTATCGGATTATCAGCGTGATGACTGTTATGACCGCTTTATGTTTTGTCGCTTTTGAGTGGGTTCGCCGAAATGGCGCAACAATATCGGAAGGACGGACGTTGGTCGTGAATGTGATTGTTATGTCCGGTATTTTCTTTATGTTTGCTTGTCGATCTTTCCGGCAATCCATCTTCCAAACTGGACTTGTCGGAAATAAGCCAATGCTTTTGGGGGCTTTTGGTATGATTGCTTTGCAGATCATTTTTACCTATACTTGGTTGTTTCAACAGGCTTTTAAAACATCTTCAATCGGATGGCGGGGATGGGGTATCGCTGTTGGGTGTGCTCTACTTGTTTCAACCATGGTTGAATGTGAAAAATGGGTTTTACGACGTTTCTCTGTTTCACCTAAAGAATGCCGATAATATCTTGACAGATGAGATAAAATCTGTAATAGTAGCAAAAGAAAAAAACGAAAGGATTTAAAAATGCATTCAAATTTATTCTTGCGGGTTATTTCAGCTGTTGTTTTGGCTCCGCTGGTTTTGGGCTTTATTTGGTTTGGACAGGCTGTTTACGAAAATTATTCTATCCCGCTATATCCGATTTTGTTGGCTATCTTGGGAACCGGAATGGCTTGGGAATGGGGACATATGTTCCAAAAGGAAGGGTGTTCCAATCAGGTCTTGATGACACTAATCGCCTGTATGACGGCTTTTATGACTGAAGGAAATCCGGGGTTTGTCCTGTGGATTATCTTGGTGGGAACAACAGTTGTCTTTTGGAAGTCCGGTTACCATTTGAAATTTGCTTTGGGTGTTCCTTATATCTGCTTGCCTTTGTTGTCTTTGGGATATATCTACTATGTCAACGATACGATTAGTCGCGAAATTGTTTTGTGGTTGTTCTTTGTCGTTTGGGCTACGGATATCGGAGCTTATATCGTCGGCAAGACTGTTGGTGGACCGAAATTGGCTCCGAAAATCAGTGCTAAAAAAACTTGGTCCGGTAGTATCGGCGGTATCTTATTCGCTATGGCCGTTGCCTATATCTTTGCACTGTATCTGAAAGCTAATAATCTGATCCCGCCTGAAGCTGCTTTCTATCATCAGATGACGCGGGTCTTGATTTTATCTGCGTGTGGATTAGCTATTATTTCCCAAGTCGGTGATTTCTTTGAGTCGGCTATTAAGCGGCGCTTAAATATTAAGGATTCCAGCAATCTGATCCCCGGTCATGGTGGTATCTTTGATCGGATAGATGGCTTGATCTTTGCGTCCGTCGCAACGGCTGCGGCTTTAGCCTTGGTTAACAGTGGGTGGATGTTCTAAATGATTACGACTTTGGTTTATATCTTTGCTTTCGTTCTGGTGTTGTCATTAGTTGTTATCGTCCATGAGGGCGGGCATTTTGCCGTTGCTCGCATGTGTGGCGTTCATGTCGTTGAATTCTCTCTCGGTTTTGGGAAAGAGCTCTTCGGATGGAATGATAAAAGGGGAACTCGCTGGAAAGTTTGTGCCGTTCCGTTGGGGGGATATGTTAAAATGTTGGGCGATGAAGATGCGGCTAGTGCTAAATCTTCTTCTTCCGGTGTCAGCGAGGATATGAAACCGTTTACATTTATGGCTCAGAAACTATGGAAACGCGCCTTGATTATCTTTGCCGGTCCCGCAACGAACTATATCTTTGCTATCTTAATTCTAACGGGGGTTTTGTGGATGCGCGGAGAGATTTTTATTGCACCGGTTATTGGTGAAATTCAAATTGATTCCGCTGCTGATAAAGCTGGCTTGAAGGTCGGAGATAGAATTGTTGAAATTAACGGGCAATATATCGGCGAATATAAAGATATTTTAAGATCAATTCGTTTGACGGAATATGGAAAGCCTTTGTCGGTTCGTTTTGAGAGGAATGGACAACAACAAGAAACACAGGCATTGATAAATTATTCCGATGAAGCAGATGTGCCGGTTTTGGGAATCAAGTCATCTTTGGATGCTTTTGAAACTCGCGATAATTTGTCTTTGTATGAAGCTTTTATCAGTTCATGCCAAAAGGTTTTGTCAATGACCCGTGATACTCTGGTGTATCTGGGACAGGTCGTGACCGCAAAGCGCTCTGCTAAAGATATGCGGGGACCTTTGGGTATCGCAGAAGCTTCGGGTGATGCTTTCTTAGGCGGTTGGTTGAGCTTGATTGTCTTTGTGGCTCAGATTTCTGTTGCTATCGGATTTATGAACTTGTTGCCCATCCCTCTGTTGGACGGAGGACATCTGGCTTTTTACGCTGTTGAAGCCGTTCGGCGGAAACCGTTGCCAGATAAAGTGCAAACAGTTTTTCTCTGGGCAGGCATGACTTTTTTGTTTGCATTGTTGGCATACACATTTGTTTTAGATGTGCCGCGAATTATACAAAGGGTAATCGGATGAAAGGGAGATTAGCACTTTTACTGATTGGAACCTGTTTGGCTTCTCCGGTGTCGGGAGCCATCTTGAAGCGTGTGTCAATTGAGGGGACTCGCCGAATCGAAAATGCAACAGTTATGAATTATTTGCATCTGGAACCGGGGGAGGATGTAACGCCGACTGACTTGGATGCTGCAACAAAGACATTGTTTGCTACCGGCTTATTTTCAGATGTTTCCATTGATATGAAAAATGGGGTTGCTTATATTCAAGTGGAAGAAAATCCAATCGTTCATACGGTTTATTTTGAGGGTAATAAAGCTTTAGATGATGATATCCTGAAAACGGAAGTTTTATTGAAGTCTCGGATGGTTTATACCCAAAAAAAATTACAGGATGATGCTTCTCGATTGATTGAAATCTATAAGCGTAACGGCCGTTTCGGGGCAACCGTTACTCCTAAAATTATTCAGAAAGACCAAAATCGGGTTGATATCGTTTTTGAAATTGATGAAGGAGAAAAAACGCTTGTCAAGAAAATCAATATCACCGGTAATAAGGCTTTTTCGGGAGATACGTTGCGGGATAAGATGATGACCAAGGAAAAGGCTTGGTATCGTTTCTTGTCGTCCACAGATACTTATGATCCCGATAGATTGAACTATGATCAAGAGTTGTTGCGTCGGTTTTATATGCAACAGGGCTATGTTGACTTTAAGGTAACAAGTGCAACGGCCGAATTGACGCCGGACAGAAGCGGTTTTATTATCTCAATTGATGTGGATGAGGGCAGTCGCTATAAATTCGGTCAACCAAATATTTCAATTTCCTTGCCGGAATATCATGGGACGGATAAATTAAATGACTTGATTGAGTTTAAGGCCGGAGATTATTTTGATATAACCCGCATTGAAAAAACAGTTGATGCTATTACGGGCGAAATTGAAAATGAAGGATATGCTTTTGTAGAAGTTACTCCTGATTTTCAAAAAAATGATGAAGCAAAAACTGTTTCGGTGACTTTTAAAGTCAGTGAAGGGTCAAAAGTTTTTATTGATAAAATTAAAATTACCGGAAACTCCAGAACTCTGGATAAGGTTATTCGGCGTGAGTTTCGTATTAAAGAAGGAGATGCTTTTAATGCGGCTCGGTTACGGCGGTCAAAACAACGAGTGGAAGATCTAGATTACTTCAGTCGCGTTGATTTGCAGACGCAACCGACTGATGATCCTTCAAAAGCTGATGTTTTGTTGGATGTCGCCGAAAAATCAACAGGGGCTTTTAGTATCGGATTCGGTTGGTCTTCTTATGACGGGTTGATGTTCGAAACCGGTATTCAGGAACGAAATGTGTTGGGGACAGGAAATGTCATTGGTATTAATGCTATGATTTCTCAAAAAGAAACTCAATACGCTATCGGTTTGACGGATCCTTATTTTATGGATAAAAATTTGCTGGCCGGTGTGGATATTTTCCATACAACGCGTGATAATGAAGATTCCAGCTCTTACAGCTACACAACAACGGGCGGAACGGTTCGCTTCGGTTGGGATTACACAGATCGTTTCAGGCAATCGGTTCGGTATACTCTTCGTCAAGATGATGTCAATGATATTGATGAAGATGCTTCTATCTACATTAAAGAGCAACGTGGAAAAAATCTGGTTTCGTTAATTGGTCAAGAAGTTGTCTATGATAAACGGGATAGTCGTATTAATCCGACGACCGGCTATTATGCTTCGTTGGGAACGGATATCGCCGGTTTGGGCGGAGATTCTAAATTTTTCCGTATCAATGTAACCGGAATTCAATATTTTCCTGTTGCTGAAGATGTTGTCTTGTCCATTCGTGGTGATGCCGGTCGTATTTGGGGCTTGGGCGGTGAAAATGTTCGTATCAATGATAGATACTTTTTGGGCGATGTTTCTTTGCGTGGCTTTGAATATGGCGGTGTGGGGGCCAGAGATCGAGCAACGGACGATGCTTTGGGTGGCGCTTGGTATGCAACAGCTACCGCAGAGTTGGTTTTTCCGCTGGGCTTACCGAAAGAGCTAGGTATCAAGGGTAAGTTGTTCACAGATGCAGGATGGATTGGTAAACCGGATAATTATGATCGTCAAACGATGATTTATTCCGGTAAAACAAGAATGGCGATTGGTACGGGTATTTTGTGGCAGTCGCCGATGGGGATGATTAACTTGGATTTTTCATACCCGATCATGAAAGCAAAAGAGGATAAAACAAGAGTATTTCGTTTAAATTTTGGGAAAGGATTCTAAAAATGTCAGAAAAGAAAACAGAAAAAAAAGTAAATGTATGTGCTTGCGGTTGCGGTAAGAAAATCGGTGTCATCTTTGCAACGGCGGTCGTTGCCGGTCTTGTCGCTTTTGGTGCCAGTTGTCTGATGTGTGGCGGTAAGAAAACCGTTATCGTTAACTTTGAACAAGTTAAACAGGAAGCCGAAGCCTATAAAGCTATTGTGGCAGAGCAACGTAAATACGAAGAAAAGTTGCAGGCTCAAATGGGTTTAGATTTTGGCGCATTGCAAAAGGAAGATGCTGACTTGGTTTCTAAAAAAGGAAAAATGAAAGAATCCGAATATCAAAAAGAAGTTGTTGCTTTGCAGAAAAAAGCCGCAGAATTACAGCAGAGATATCGGTATCAGGCTCAACAAATTTTAGGGGCTTCGCAAATGGCTGCCGAAAAAATTCAGGCTGATGTCGAAAAAACGCTTGAGAAAGTCGCTAAAAAAGCCGGTGCAGGCGTCGTCTTGAATGCTGCCGTTGTTGTCTATGCAAATGATGATACAAACAATATAACGGATTGCTTTGTCAAAGAATTAAATAAAACCATAAAGCCGGTTGCTTATCCGGATCCGACAACGGTCAATTTGACGGCGGGAGAGTAAATTATGGCAGACCCCCGCTTTTTTCAAAAAGTTAATGGGCTGACCTTAGAGCAGGTGGCTTCCGTGGGGGAAGTCACTTTGCCTAATGATGCTGATAAGAATCGTGTCTTTAAAGATGTTGCCGGTTTGGATGAAGCCGGTCCTGATGATATTTCTTGGGCTTTTATCCCAAAAGCTCGTGAGTCTTTGAAAACGACAAAGGCCGGTGCCGTTATCGTTCCTGAAAAATTTGTTTCCTTTGTCCCTGAAGGCTGTATCGCCTTGATATCAAAAGATGCTCATCGATCATACGGCTTGGTGGCAAGTGCTTTTTATCCCCGTGTCGTTGAAGCTTTTATCTCGGATAAAGCTTTTATTGATGAAACCGCCGAGCTGGGCGAAGGGTGTCGTGTGGAAGCCGGTGCTTTTATCGGACCACACGTTAAGCTGGGTAGAAGATGTCTTATTCAGCCCAATGCCGTTATTGAGGCCGGTGTTCAAATGGGTGATGATTGTACCGTCGGTGCAAACGCTACCGTGTCGCATTGTGTCGCCGGTAATCAGGTGTATATTTATCCAGGGTGTCATATCGGTCAAGATGGCTTCGGATTTGCTATGTCTCCGGCAACGGGACCCCAGAAAGTGCCTCAACTGGGACGCGTGATAATTGGTGATGATGTGGAAATCGGTTCGTCAACTTGTGTCGATAGAGGGGCAATGGGAGATACGGTAATTGAATCCGGTTGTCGAATTGATAATTTGGTTCAGGTCGCTCATAACGTTAAACTGGGTAAATGCTGTGTGATGGTGTCTCAAGTCGGTATCGCCGGAAGTTGCTCTTTCGGTGATTTCGTCGTTGCCGGCGGGCAGGTCGGTTTTGCGGGTCACTTGAAAATCGGGACCGGTGCTCAAATCGCGGCTCAGTCCGGTTTGATGAGTGATGTCCCGGCCGGTGCTATTTTAATGGGCTCTCCCGCCGTTCCTCATAAAGAGTATATGCGGCAGGTTTTGGCTATTCAGGGATTAACCAAGAAAAAAGACGGTAAACCAAAACTTTCATTTAAGGTCGCCGTTAT
Source organism: uncultured Alphaproteobacteria bacterium (assembly GCA_949292205.1). Classification (GTDB taxonomy): domain Bacteria; phylum Pseudomonadota; class Alphaproteobacteria; order CAAHEQ01; family UBA3637; genus CALXZG01. The sequence continues at coordinate 33,689 of CASEYR010000005.1, read as the reverse complement.
TCAATTTTTGTCAAAGTTCAGAAAGAAAGGGTAAAAAATGACAGAAGAAATTCAAGAAAAACCGGAAAATTTTATTCCGGAAGTTCGTATCGGTGAGATTTTAAAATTGTTGCCTCATCGCTATCCGTTCTTGTTGGTGGATCGGATGAAAGATATCGTTCCGGGCGTGTCCGGCGTTGGTATCAAAAATATGACAATGAACGAAGAGTTCTTCCAAGGACACTTCCCCGGTAATCCGGTTATGCCGGGCGTGTTACAAATTGAAGCGATGGCTCAGTCCGCCGGAATTATCGTCTTGTTGTCTTTTCCGGAAGAAGAACGGAGCGGTAACAGTGTCTACTTTATGACTGTTGATGAGGTCAAATTCCGTAAACCTGTTTTGCCCGGTGATGTCGTTGAATTCCATGTTAAAAAAGAGCAAGCCGTTCGGAATGTATTTAAATTCCGCGGAGAAGCTTATGTTGACGGTAAGTTGGTGTCTCAGGCGATTTTTAGTGCTATGGTGTTTAAAAAGGCTTAAAAAAGGAGTGTCCCCCTATGATTAAAATTCATCCGTCAGCTATTGTTGATCCAAAAGCAGAATTGGGGAATGATGTCGAAATCGGCCCTTTTTGCACGGTTGGTCCGCATGTTAAAATCGGCGAGGGAACACGCTTAATCTCTCATGTCGTTGTCGACGGCTATACAACAATGGGTGCTAGAAATACGGTCTATCCGTTCGCTACTTTGGGCTTGCTGGCTCAACATAAAAGAAGTAATGCTCCGGATGCGCTTTTGGTGATAGGGGATGATAATACCTTTCGGGAACATGTAACGGCTCACGTTGGATCTGATGTGGATCATAAAATAACAACCATCGGAAATCGTAATCTCTTTCTGGTCGCCAGCCATATTGCTCATGATTGTGTCTTGGGGGACGATATCGTGATGAGTAATAATGCAACCTTGGCCGGACATGTCCATGTCGGTAACCGTGTGACAATCGGAGGATTGGCCGCTATTTTGCAATTTACTCGCATCGGAGACGGTGCTATGATCGGCGGTATGTGCGGAATCGTTCGTGATGTCATTCCTTACGGTCTTGTGATGGGCGGACCACGTTCGGGTTTGAATGGATTGAATTTAATCGGTTTGCAACGGATGGGGCTGTCAAAGGAAGATATTATGACTTTGCAAAAAGCTTATAAAACGATCTTTAACAAAAATGATGAAATGCCTTTTGCCGATCGTGTTCAAACTATCGCAAATAGCGATCTCTATCAGAAAAATGACTATATTCGTCAAATAGTCGATTTCATTACGCATCCATCTAAAAATATGATTCTTCAACCCGATTAAGGAGAAACTTTAATGCGAAAATTAGGAATTGTTGCTGGAAACGGAGCATTGCCGAGATGTTTGATTGAGGCATGTCGTGCCGCAAAACGTCCTTTTTTCGTTGTCGCTTTGAAAGGACATGCAACTGAGGCTTCTTTTCCGGAAAAAACGCCTCTGGCTTGGGTTCGTGTCGGGGCTATCGGGCAAGTTGTTCGGCTTTTTAAAAAAGAAAAGGTGCGGGATATCGTCTTTATCGGTGGTGTCCGTCGTCCCTCGTTAGCCGAAATTTTTCCTGATTTTAAAGGTGCTTGCTTGTTGGCTCGGTTGGGGTTTCGCTTGTTGGGAGATGATAGCTTGTTAAGGGCTATCGTCGGAGAGGCTGAGCGTCATGGCTTCCATGTCGTCGGCATTGATGTGTTAATGCCTTCTTTGCTGGTTCATTCCGGTGTTTATGGAACTGCTGTTCCGGATAAAAAGGATATGGCGGATATAGACAGAGGCTTTTCGGTTGCTAAACTATTGGGACAGGCCGATGTGGGACAGGCTGTTATCGTTCAACGTGGCTTGGTGTTATCCGTTGAAGGAATTGAGGGAACTGCCGCTTTGATTCGGAGAACTAAGGAACTTAAACGCAAGGGCGGGGGCGGTGTTTTGGTGAAAGTATCAAAACCTCAACAGGATCGCCGGATGGATTTACCGACAATCGGACCGGATACCGTTCAAGCCGTTTTTGATGCCGGATTGAAGGGAATTGCCGTTGAATCCGGCGGGACATTGATGGTTGAAGCCGAAAAAACAGTTGCTTTGGCGGATAAGTTAGGTGTCTTTATTATTGGTATTGGGGGAGTGTCATGAGTGATTTAAAAGTTTACTTAATTGCAGGTGAGCCGTCGGGAGATTTGTTGGGGGCTCGACTAATGCGCTCGTTGAAAAAACAAATGAAAGATAAAGTCTCGTTTTTTGGCGTCGGCGGTGAGGCAATGGAAGCAGAGGGACTTCATAGTTTGTTTGATATTTCCGATTTGTCGGTGATGGGTATTATGGAAGTGATTCCGAGTATTCCGAAAATCTTACGACATTTAGATGAAATTGTTGCGGATATTCAAAAAATTAAGCCCGATATCGTGATGACGATTGACAGTTATAGCTTTTCTGCCAGAGTCCATCAACGCTTGAAACAAGCCGGATATGAAAGACCTCATGTTCATTGTGTGGCTCCGCAGGTGTGGGCTTGGAAAAAAGGCAGAGCTAAAAAAATCGGGCAGTTCGTAGATCATCTGTTCTGTTTGCTCCCGAATGAGAAAAAGTATTTTGAACCGCATGGTATGAAAACGACTTTTATCGGGCATCCTGTTATTGAAGGGGGAGCCGATAAAGGTAACGGAACGGCTTTTCGTGAAAAGTATAATATCCCTTCGTTTTCAACGGTTCTTTGTCTTTTGCCCGGAAGCCGTAAAAATGAGATTAAATATCTGTTGCCGGTTTTTAAAGAGTCTGCCGAATTGTTACAGAGCTATATCCCTCAACTATTCGTCGTTATCCCGACAGTCGCAACCGTTGCAGATAAAATTAAAAAAGAGTTAGCTGATTGGCCGGTTCCTCATGTTATTGTCATGGGGGAAAAAGAGCGGTATGATGCCTTTGCCGCATCAAATGTTGCTTTGGCGGCTTCGGGGACTGTCAGTGTCGAGTTAGCTATGGCGGGCGTGCCTCATCTAATCGCTTATAAGGTAAGTCCGCTAACCGGAGTTATTGCTCGTAAATTGCTAAAAATCCGATTTGTTAACTTGCTGAACTTAATGGTAGATAAAGAGGTTATTCCCGAATTACTGCAGGAAGATTGTACCGTTGATAATGTTGTGGAAACACTGCGTCAATTGTTGGAACATCCCGAACAGGCGACTCGGGAAAGTTTGGAAAAATTAGGCTTGGGAGATCCTCATGCTCCATCCGATAAATTAGCAGAAGAACTTCAAAAGTTGGCAAGTCGTTCCAATCGGGGAGGTGTGAAAAAAGAATGACTCAATCAGAGCGGCGAACTTTGTATCATTTCCCGTTATGCCCTTTTTCTAGAAAGGTGCGTTTGCTGTTGTTTGAAAAAGGAATTCCTTATGGCTTGGTTCATGAGGTGCCTTGGGCTCGTCGTGCCGACTTTTTGCATTTGAATCCGTTGGGGGATTTGCCCGTCTTAATCGAACCGGACGGAAGTGTCTTATGTAATCATATCGCTATTTCGGAATATATCAATGAAACTGCTTCACTGCCGAATTTGATGGGAGAAACACCAAAGGGACGTGCCGAAATTAGGCGAATTGCAAATTGGTTTGATTCCTCTTTCTATATGGATGTGTTTAAACCGCTGGTCGGTGAGCGTGTTTATAAGGCTTTAAAATCCGGAACGGCTCCGAACTCTATGATGATTCGCGCCGGTCGTGAAAATTTAAAACGATACTTGGGCTATGTCGACTGGCTGGCTGCCAGACGTAGTTATTTGGGGGGACGCAGCTTGTCTGTCGCCGATTTGACGGTGGCGGCTCATCTTTCTGTACTGGACTATTTGGGGGAAATCGCTTGGGAAAATTATCCAGATGCAAAACTGTGGTATGCAAAAATTAAGTCTAGACCTTCATTTAGTTCTTTACTTAATGATAAGTTAGCTGGTATAATGCCCTCATCCACTTATTCTAATTTAGACTTTTAAGGAGAAAACAATGAAACAAAAGCTGCTCTTTCTGTGTATGGGACTTTGTTTGTTGTGTTTAACGGCTTGTGGCGGTGATGGACAGAAAGTATTTTACTGGGAACGTCCAAATACCGGTGCGGTCTGGTTTGCACGAGATCATAACTATTGCTTGCAACAGGCTGATTATTGGCCTTTTGAATGGCCCGGATTGCCCTGGGGATGGGGAACTCCGCCGGATTTAGAGCTACGCTTTGACAACGAATCCGATCATGGTATTTGGGCTCAGTTTGTCCCAATGCCGGGGGCTCAGCCCGTTTATGTGAACTCGGTGGCCGGCGATTGGTCGATGTCTTATGATGACTATGAAGCCTGTATGGAGGCTCGGGATTACGTGCAGCGTAAACCAGCTACACAAAATCGGCAAGTCTTCTATCAATAAATATAGGGATTATTTATGAATCAATTTCCTGTCGTATTACAGGTTCTGCCGACTTTAGAAATGGGTGGAGTGGAACGTGGCACGATTGAAATGGCTGCGGCTTTGCAGCAGGCCGGTATAGAAAACTATGTCGTTTCTAACGGCGGACCGATGGTTCGGGAATTAGAAAAGTTGGGGGTTGCCCATATTCAGTTACCGGTTCACAGTAAAAATCCGTTCGTGATTTGGCAAAATGTGCGTCGGTTAGCTAAAATTATTAAAGATAAAAAAATTACGTTGGTTCATGTTCGTTCTCGGGCTCCCGCATGGTCGGTTAAATACGCTGCCAAACGAACGGGCGTCCCCTTCATCACAACTTATCACGGGGTTTACGGTTTAAAGCCTCGGTGGTTGAAAAAGCCTTATAACAGAGTGATGACCGAAGGGGTTAAGACGATAGCCGTGTCAAATTTTGTGAAGCAGCACATTATGGATAATTATGGTGTTCCGGCTGATCATATTGAAACAATTTATCGGGGTGCCGACATTCGGCGGTTTAATCCCGAACGTGTCGTTCTAGAACGGGTTTCGGACTTGATGAAAGCTTATCAAATATCGCCGGAAAAGCCAATTATTACATTGGTCGGGCGGTTGACAAAAATAAAGGGACATAGTGTATTGTTGGATGCTTTGAAAATAATGAAGCATCAAGATGTTACCTGTTTATTCGTCGGTTCGGATCAGGGGAGAACAGAATATACCGAGGAGTTAAAACAAAAAATAAAAGAGCTGTCACCTCAGACTTCTGTCCAAATGATTAAATCATGCTCGGATATGCCGGCTTTATATTTGATGAGCGATATCGTTGTTAATGCTTCTATTGTTCCGGAGTCTTTTGGACGAACTGTAACAGAGGCTCAGGCTATGGGACGGATTGTTGTTGCCAGCGCTCATGGAGGATCTTGTGAAACTATATCCGATGGCGAAACGGGCTATCTGTTCCCTGTGGGAGATGCTGTCGCTCTGGCAAAATGCCTAGATGCCGTGTTGGATTTATCCGTTGGTGATCGAAAGCGAATTCAAATAGCTGGGGTAACATCTGTTCGATCTCGCTTCTCAATTCAAAAAATGTGTGAGCAGACTATCGATTTATACAGAAAGGTGTCTTTATGAGATTAAAGGGAAAAAAAATGCTTTCCCCTAAGCCGTTTTCAGAAATGACGGAGGAGGAACGCTATTCTCAATTAGAAAAACTAGCTAACGTGTTGGAACGAATGCGTATCGGTGATTATTTGAGTAACTTTAATCGACCGATGCGAATAATTTGGTTGAATTTGTTGGGCGGTATTGCAAAAGGGGTTGGTTTGACAATAGGGGCTACTCTGGTTATTGCCATTATCTTTAAGCTGTTAAGTGCGTTAATCGCTATGAACATACCCTATTTGACTGATGTGTTGCAGGATGTTGTTCAAATTGTTAAAACTACCCCTGGATTGGAAAAGGTTCAATCGCTTTCGGATAGTGAATTGCAAGAAATAAATCAATTATCAGATGGTGTTGATTCGAATTTAAAGGAGGAACCAAGTGGAACAAAATCAAATTAAAATCGGTATTATCGGTTATGGTGTTATCGGGATGGCGTTCGGGCGTTGGCTGAAAGAACATACTTCTTGTCAAATGGCTATTTCGGATCCGCCGAAGGGAATTAACGATGATTTGTCCGGTTGTTCCGTCTTTTTTATCGGTATCCATATTCCGACAGAAGCTGATGGGACTCAAGATTTGACTCTGCTGAAGTCAATTATTAAAAACTTGCCTATGGCGCCGGTCTTTATTCGGACGACTCTGTTGCCGGGAACCGCAGATAAGTTGACGGCTGAATTAAATCGTCCCGTCTACTTTATGCCCGAGTTCTTAACCGAACGTACTTCTTATGAGGACTTCTGCCATCAGGATGTTATTATTACCGGAGAACGTGATATTTTAGATGCTATTTTTGCTTCTAAAAAACGCTTGTATATGACAAACTTTGAAGCAGAACTGACAAAATACGGACATAATGTTTTTGGGGCTTTGGCGGTTACTTATTTTAATGGTATTTATGAGCTGTGTCAGAAAAACGGAGCCGATTATGAACGCGTCCGTCAAGGGATGTTGTTAAGCGGTTATTTGAGTCCGACTCATACGCATGTCCCAGGACCTGATGGTAAAACCGGTTATGGCGGAAAATGCTTCCCGAAAGATGTCAATGCTTTTGCCGAATTTAACAAAGATAATCTTTTGGGGGATCTGTTGCAAACTGTGATCCGATTAAATGATTATTACAGAAATAACTAATTATAGTGAATAGAGAAATTTCTATCACTTTGATGTATTTCTTTGTTGTTATTTTTCATCGGGTGCTTGAAATGCTTGAACTTGTTTTAAGATAATACGTAATGTTTGTTCATCTAATGTATTGAGAACAGCAATGATGTTGTTTATGATTTTATCATTTGTTCGGGGAATCAAGGGATCATCAGGTTCAATTGCTATTAATTCACATAACTTCATATCAAATGCTTGGGCAAAGTTAACAAGCGTTGATAGTTGTGGATTACCAATCCCTCGCTCCAATTTGGATATTGTATTGACGGTCTTAGCTGTTTTCTCAGCAAGAGCTTCTTGTGATAATTTTCGCCTCTTACGACAACGTGAAATTTGCGTGCCGAGATTGATCATAAAACAGTGATTATCCATTTGTCAGCCTTTGTTCCTAAAACATATTCTTTTATTTTGACACGATTAGCACAGAGTTAAAAGTGTGTTTAAATATATTTTTTATTTTAAAATATATTGAAAATAGAATTATAATATCAAATGAAAAGAAAAATATAAATGTGGATTTTATTTTCGGAACGAATTGACTACTTAAAAGATAATACTATTTTTTGTGAATTAGATTATTTTCGGAATATTTTAATTGTGCGGACAAATAAAAAAACACCCCGATTTTTAATCGAGGTGTTTAAATAGAAAGATTCGGTAATTATTTCAAATAACCATCTTTAGTTGCCATATGTTTTAACATACGAACCAAAGCATTTGAATAACCCCATTCATTGTCATACCAAGAAACAATCTTGAACATACGTTTTTCACCTTTCAGATTGTTTTGCATTGTTGCCAATGAATCGTAGATGCTGGCGTGAGAGTCATTGATGAAGTCTGTGGAAACCAGCTCTTCATCTGTATAGCCCAATGTGCCTTTTAAGTATGTGTCTGCTGCTTTCTTGAGTAAGCTATCAATTTCTTCGATGCTTGTGTCACGAGCTGCAACGAATGTTAAGTCAACAACGGAAACATCTGCCGTCGGAACACGGAAAGACATACCCGTTAATTTACCCTTAACAGACGGTAAAACTTCACCCACTGCCTTAGCAGCCCCCGTTGTGGACGGGATAATGTTGATAGCTGCTGCACGGCCGCCGCGCCAATCTTTCTTGGACGGACCGTCAACTGTTTTTTGTGTTGCCGTATAGGAGTGAATGGTTGTCATTAAACCTGTTTCAACACCAATACCTTCTTTGATTAATACGTGAACCAACGGAGCCAAGCAGTTTGTTGTGCAAGAAGCGTTGGAAACAATAGCGTGTTTGGACGGATCAAATTCATTTTCATTAACGCCAAATACCATTGTTTTGACTTCACCTTTACCAGGAGCAGAAATAATAACACGTTTTGCGCCGGCTGTCAGGTGTGCGCCTGCTTTTTCAGATTGTGTGAATAAACCTGTTGATTCGATAACATAGTCAATGTTTAAATCTTTCCACGGCATCGTTGTCAAGTCACGTTGAGCCATTAAACATTTGACTTCGTGACCATTCACAACCAAAATATCGTCTTCTTCCAAAGAAGCATCGGATTTTTTTGTCGTGATTTCTGCGTTCATTTTTCCATGAACGGAATCATACTTTAATTGATAGGCAAAGTATTTTGCATCTGTGCTCATATCAACAACGGCGACGACATCCACATCTTTGCCGAGTAAACCTTGGTCCGTAATGGCTTGAAAAACCAAACGACCGATACGACCGAAGCCGTTAATTGCAACACGTATTGTCATAATATTTTTCTCCTTTATTTATATTTATCAGTAACGAAAAATCAGTCCCTATTTAGGCACATTTTTATCTAAAAAGCAAGGGGATTTTATGACATTTTTAAGTTATTTTCTGCTTGACAGATGACTTGCTTTCAGGCAAAAAAAGAAGGACAACTAGAAAGGATTAAAAATGGTTAAAATTATTCCCGATTCCGTTGAAATTATGACGCCGCTTGACGGGCAAGCGATTCTAAAGCACTTGGAGTTATGTATTCGAAATTGTTATAAGTCCGAAGATAAAATTGAACCTGGCTCTGCCGAAAAAATGATACGGAAAATTATTGAATTAAAACACGAGGCTATGTTAGAACATTTTTCCGTAACCGTTCGCTTGATTACGGATATCGGTGTTTACAAAGATTTGACGCGTCATCGGATTGCCAGCTTTGCCATCGAAAGCACCAGATATTGCAATTACAGTAAAGGAAAATTCGGATCGGAAATTACGGTTATGGAGCCCCCAGAACTTGTCCCCGGAACGGAGGATTATAATGTCTGGTTGACGTGTATGCAGGATATTGAAAAGGCTTATAATACATTGGCTGCAAAAGGGTATAAAGCCGATGTATGCCGAATGATGTTACCTCACTCAACAAAGGCCTCGGTCATTATGACGGCAAATTTGCGCGAGTGGCGGCATATCTTTAAGTTGAGAACGGCTAAGGCTGCTCATCCGACTGTTCGCCATATTATGGCAAAAGTTTTAGCCGAGTTTCAAAAACAAATACCCATCATTTTTGATGATATTGTTGCTGAATAGTGCTATTTGATTTTTGCTATTACTTTTTTCATTAAAGTGGAAAAAGGGTACTCTTTTAAATCAGAAGGTAAAACGAAAACGCCTTCGGAAACGGGAGAGGTTTCAGATTTTATAATCCGAATATCCAGTCTTAATTTGAAATGAGTAAAAACATGGGTGACGCTTCCGAAACCAATACCTTCTTCCTTTGAATAAAGAGAGGGTTCGTCCGAATATGTCCATGGAAATTCATATAAACCGGATAACAGACCTTTTCCCGGTCGTTTTCGGATACAATAAGCTCCTGCCATATTTTTTATCAGCCAAAGAGTTCCGAATCGCTCTTTCTTGATTGGTTTTTGAATAACGGGAATCTGATCAGTGAGGTTTTTCTTGCGGGCCATACAATGACTTGACCAAGGGCAGACTATACAGGTAGGGTTGTCCGGTGTGCAGACGGTCGCCCCTAAATCCATAATGGCAGAGGCATAATCGGCTCCGTTCTCTGTCGGTGTCAGCTGACTGGCTAAATCGTAGATTTCCTCTTTTGAAACAGCGTGCCTTAATCCATACAGGCGTGCTATGACACGAATGACGTTGCCATCAACAACAGTCTCGGGCTTGTTAAACGCAAAACAGCAAATACTTGATGCGGTATATGCTCCAATGCCGGGGAGCTTTAATAGCTCGTTTCTATCCGATGGAATCTGCCCGTTATATTTATCTACTAAAATACGAGCACACTCGTGAATCTTTTTGGCTCGGGTATAATAACCCAGACCTTGCCACATAAGCAGGACTTCTTGTAAATCAGCCTGTGCTAAATCAGATAGTGTCGGAAAACGCTTCATCCAACGACCGAAATAATCCAGAACCGTTTTGACGGTTGTTTGTTGTAACATAATTTCCGAAATCCAGACAGCATAAGGGTCAAAATGGGCTTTTCCCTTGACTCGCCAAGGTAGTTCTCGTCCATTCTGTGCAAACCAGTGTAAAAGACTATCGGAAAGATTGATGTCAGTCATGAGAAACTTCTAAATCGGTTTCCTCAAGAATATCTGAAATGGATGGTAGCTTTCCATCTACCCCCGGTGTAAAAGATAGTTTCTTCTCACTTGGCACAGAGGGTTGCGGGGGGGGTGGTGACGGGATAGGATCTTCCTCTGGCTCCGCATTAACCTGAGTCGGTATGTCTGATTCCACCTCAGGTATATCAGAAGATTTATGTTCCTCAGGGAGGGAGACCGGAACAACTTCTTCTTTTTGTATCGTTTGGACGGTTCGCGCCAAAACTTGCAGCTTTCTCTTTGACGTGGGATCAACACGTAAGAAAACGTCTTGTCCTGCTTTTAAACGATCCTGCATAATTAATAAAGACAGGGGGTTTTCTACCTGTTCTTGAATCAATCGCTTTAGTGCACGAACGCCGAATTTAGATGTAAAGACTTCATCAACAAACCAGTCCTTGGCTTTGTCGTCAACAATGACATTAAGTCCGACGGCTTTGGCTCGTTTTAACAACTTATTCAAGTGAATGTCTACAATGACACGTAAATGCTCTTCTTTTAACTGATGGAACGAAACAATGTCATCCAAACGGTTTAAAAACTCGGGACGGAAATACTCGGTTAGTTTTTCTACACGTTGATAACTGGGTAAGTTGGCCCCGACGTTTGATGTCAAAATGATAATCGTATTTCGGAAGTCAACCGTAACACCCTTGCTGTCAGTCAGTCGCCCTTCATCCAACAACTGTAGCATCAGGTTCAAAATGTCTAAGTGTGCTTTTTCAATTTCATCAAACAGAACAACTTGAAACGGCTTTAAGCGAACAGATTCTGTCAGCAAACCTCCTTGCTCATACCCCGGTGTCCCCGGTGGCGGACCGATTAGTCGTGTAACCGATGTCCGTTCCATATACTCGGACATATCTATTCGCAACAATGCTGTTTCATCATTAAACATAAAATCAGCCAGAGACTTTGCCAGCTCGGTCTTACCAACGCCGGTTGTTCCGATAAACAAAAACGAACCAATCGGACGATTGGGATCTTGTAAACCGGAGCGAGCCCGACGCAGTGCATCGGCAACAACTTTGACGGCATTATCTTGACCGACAACTCGTTTGCGTAAAATGTCTTCCGCTTTCGCTAAACGATTTTTATCTTCGGCATCTACTTTTTCAACCGGAATGCCTGTCCAATCAGCTATTGTCCTGTTACAAAAATCAGGTGTTAACGTGTTTGAATTCGGATCTAAATCACCTTTGGCAATATCCATCATTAAAAGGCTAGCCGAATCATCTAATAAATCCAATGCTTTTTCAGGAAAATAACGTTGTTTGATATAACGTGCGGTCAACTGACAGGCAACACGAACTGTTTCAAAGGGAATTGAGACGCCGTAATGTTCTTCAAAAGCACTTTTACGTGCATCAACAATTTGAATGCTATCTTCTAATGACGGTTCTTCTAACAGCAGTGGCTGAATACAACCCATAACAGTCGTATCTTTTTCCATAAAGCCGACGTAATGCATCGTATCTGTTTCAATAATGCAATCAATATTATCAGCCGTTAAAGATAATTTTAAAAACTTGGCTGGTTCCTTGTTTTCCGGATTCGTGTCAACATTCACTAAAAAACTGATATCTTTCAGATACAAAACCTTTTGGTGATTGCTGTCAACGACCAGTTGCATGACTCTTTTTGTCAGCTCGGCGTAATCCGATTCGTTTCGTGTGTCCAACATTAAACGGGCAACATCTAATCCGACAACCTCTTTCTGGCGAAGATACTCCGGTGCGTTTTCGGATGCCATAAAGCTGATTAGGCCTTCGGTTAAAGCGGTTTTTCCTATGCCTGCGGGCCCTACAATAACAGGATTGTTTTTCGTGCTGCGTAACAAAATGTGAATCAATCGTTCCAGTTCAATCTCTCGACCAACCAATTGCGTTAAATGACCCTCTTTGGCCATTTGTGTATAATTAATTAGATAACGAGATACGTCTGTCGGCATAGATTATTCCTCAACTTCTCCAGCAAATGTAAAGGGATGTTTGTAGACTAAGTCTTTAGATTGATCTTCGGCATCAAAATAATCTTTATCTTGAATCTCCTTGTCCTCCATGACAATATAGGCATTATAATTTGACCCCTGCATGGTTGCTTGCATATAGGCCTTTTGCGGTTCACCCCAGATCAATTTTTCACTGTCATCCGGTAAACCATATGTTTCAAACATTAAGTTCCAAAAGGCTTCTTTGCGACGGAGTTTTTTTGCCAGATTCTTACGCGTGAAATTTAATGAATTGTCCCCTTTGTTTTCGTAAAAAATCTTGTAAGATAAATTATCTGTTGCATTTGATGAAAACAGAATTTGAATGTATTCGCGTGTCGCTTTTTTTTGCAGCGTCATGCTTGAAACATAATATACCTCATCATTCAGGGCTTGATTGATAATGCATGTCTTTATTTCATTGGGACGATGAATTTTGGCATCACGGCAATTTTGCTCATAAAAAGATGTTCTGAATAAAGGAATGCCGCGTTCTATCTTCGTGATGCGATATCCCATATCTTGAGCCGTTTCTGAAACTTCATCAGGCGTCATTCCTAAGGCAAAACCGCCAATGTCAAATGTTCGAACGTCATGGGTTTTTCCAAACAGATTTTCTAATGATTTCGGCGTCATTGTTTTGTTTTCGGAAGAGACCGGAGGTTCTTGCCGTATCTCTTTTTTTGGAGTTGGCTTCGCCTTTTGGGCCGATGTTTTATTGATTTGCTCTTGCAAAGCTTGTGCCATTTCCTCATTTTTATCAGCATTTATTTTGAGGGGTTCTACTTGAATGGGGGTTTGGCGTAATGGTGTTTTTAAGCCTTGTTTTCTTTCAGGCAACGGGCGACTTTGTGATACAGTTCTTGGTTGCTCTGCCTCAGGTGTATTATCCAAGGGTATGCGAACGGCCGGCAACTGGCTGGGGGTTAAAACGATAGAGTCTAATGGTTTCGCATCCCGACCCAGGTTTGGCTTTGTGTCGTCAAACAGTGGAATTTCAATATCTTGTGCAACTGTGGTGGCAGAAAAAAACAGGCAAAAAGCAACTAAATATAACTTTTTCATGAGGCATCCCTTTATTTTTGACTTGACCTTTTGTAAATATCCCGTTAAAACATATAACATCATCTGTCAATAGTTTTAACGAAAATATTTATTAAAAGCAAGGAAAAAATGAGTCAGATTAAATCAGTTGTTGTTTTTTGTGGCGGATCGGCCGGTAAAAAAGAAATTTTTACAAAAGAAGCTTTTCGCATGGGGCAAATTCTGGCGGAATATAATGTTCAGTTGATATATGGGGCGGGCGGAACCGGCATGATGCGTGCTGTCGCTGATGGAGCTTTAAGTGAGGATGGCTATGTTATCGGGGCAACAATACAATCATTATACGCCATTGAGCGACCCGATTTGACAACTAAAATCCAAAAAATGGAAGTTTGGCAGACAATGTATGATCGGAAAGTATCCATGACAAAACAGGCTGATGCGGTTTGTATCTTACCTGGGGGATTCGGAACAATGGATGAATTGTTTGAAGTGTTGACTCTTCGTCAGCTGGGGATTAGTCACCAACCCATCGTGATCGTTAATACAGATGGTTTCTATAATACGTTAAAGAAATTTCTTGAGGAAATGGTTGATATGGGATTTGCTAAACCATATCAATTAAACTTGATTCGTTTTGTGGATTCTGTTGAAGACGTTATGCCGATGATACGGTCAGAAATGAAAAAGGCCGAGCAGGAGAAGGTTAAGCAGGGGAATTCGGATGCGTAATTTGACATGGATTTTTGTGGCATTGGGGATGATATTGATTTTGGGGGGATGTGCCACAAAACCAACCGATCCCGAACAGTTACGTATCTATGAACAAAACAATGACCCGTTGGAGCCAATGAATCGGACGATTTTTGGATTTAATATGGCTGTTGATCGGTTGGTCTTAAAGCCTGCCGCAAAGGGATATCGGACTGTTGTCCCATCCCCTGTCAGAAAGGGCGTTAATAACTTTTTTAATAACCTAAAACAACCTGTTTATTTTGTAAATGCTTTGTTGCAGGGGGAAGGGAAAGCTGCCGGACAAATTGCCGGTCGTTTCGCAGCTAATACTTTTTGGGGATTCTTTGGTATTTTTGATACGGCTTCTCAAATGGATATACCGGTTGATAAGCGAGATTTTGGTGAAACTCTTGCTGTTTGGGGCGTTGAGAATGGCGGACCTTATCTGGTTCTGCCGATTTTGGGGCCTTCAAATGTGCGAGATACGGCCGGAATCGGTGTGGATTCCTTTTTGGCTCCCGTTGATTGGGCTTTGCGTCACGAGCCTTGGCTTGTTTATGGCGTATGGGGGGTTAACGGATTCCGCGTGCGTGAACAGGCTTTGGATTTCTTGGATAGTCTGGAGCGATCATCTACAGACTTATATGCAACAATGCGGAGCATGTATCAGCAGAATCGTAAAAAAGAGATTGATGAGTTGTTGAAAAATCCGAATATGCCTGAATCCGCTCCGGCTTATGAGTTTGATTTTCCTGATGAGTTTTCAGATGATGAGTAAGGAGATAGTATGAAGAAATTATATGCCTTTGTTTGGGCTTTGATGATGTTACCAGCAGTTGCTTTTGCAGCAACTCCGGCTGTTTCTTTTGTCAATCAGTTGACTGATCAAATTATTCAAAATGTATTGGCTTCGGACAAACCAAAAGAGGAAAAATTAGTTGAGTTTCGTAAAGATTTTACGGAAGCCTTGGATCTAAAGAGTATAGGTCAGTTTGTGTTGGGCGTTTATTGGCGGAAAGCAACTCCGTCTGAACGAGAGGCTTTTTTAACGGCTTTTATGGATTTTACGACAAAAACATGGGCCGATCGGTTTGATATGTATCACGGACAGACGATTGTTTTTACGGGAGAAAGGGAGTCCGGTAAAAATCAAGTGTATGTGGATAGTCAAATTCAAAATAATCCTCCGGTTGAGGTCATTTGGCGGTTGCGAGAAAAAAATGGTTCATATCGAATTATTGATATCATTGTTGAGGGCGTGAGTATGGCAATGAGCTATCGTAATGAATATACGTCATTTTTACAGGCTCATGGTGGGCAAGTTTCGGCTTTAACCCGTGAATTAGAGACAAAAAGCAGAGAGTTTCAGTTTACTGATTCTTTAAAATAATTTCTTGAAAATTATCGTTATCAAGTAAGTCTTCTTGATAACGATTTTTTTATGCGACTGAGTTATTTATTCTTTTTGTGTAATGGAATAGAGGGAATCGTCTAATTCTGATTTTTTAAAATTTTCTGGGATTCGGTGTCGGGTCTTTCCATGTCGCAATAAAGTCAGATAACTCTCTATTCGGTGTTTCCGGCAAAACAATTGTTAGTTTGACCAACAAATCCCCTTTTCCCGTAACGCCTTTTCCTTTTAAACGCAGTGTCTTTCCCGAGCTTGTATACGGCGGGACTTTCATCGCTACCTCTCCCGTCGGCGTCGGTATCGTTATTTTTGTTCCCAGAATCGCTTCCTTCAATGTGATTGGAACCGTTAGTAAAACATTATCTCCCTCACGCGTGTATAAATGAGACGGCTCTACCTTTATCTTAATCAATGCATCACCGGCTTTTCCTCTGTAACCGGTCTGACCTTGACCTTTCAGGCGAAGTGTGGATTCATCCGTAACACCTGCCGGAACTTTGATTTTAATTCGTTTGCCTCCAGCTAAGGTTACCGTCGTTTCTCCTCCTGTCACGGATAAATTAAACGGAATACTCAATTCATAAGAAACATCTTGACCCGATGGCTCTTGAAAACTGCCTCCAAAGTCATAGGTATTAAAACCTGAAGAGCGACGTCGTCCTGTGTTTCCTCCCATACCCATCCCGAAAATGTCGGCAAAATTAAAACCGCCTGATCCGCCAAACATAGATGCTAAATCCTCGGGGTTGATGTTGTGGGTCTGATAGTATGTGCCGCCGCGGTTGAATCCACCGAAGCCTCCTCGGTCGTATGCACCTGCTCCGAATGGCGTCGGATTCCCGTTCTCGTCAATCTCGCCCGCATCAAAACGTCTTCTCTTATCCTTATCGGATAAAAGCTCGTACGCCGCTGAAACCGCTTTGAACTTTTCTGCCGCACTCTTGTCCGGATTGACGTCCGGATGGAGTGTTCGTGCTAATTTATGATAGGCTTTCTTTATCTCGGCCTCTGTGGCACTCTTCGAAACCCCTAATAAATCATATGGATTTGCCATGAAAAATATCCTTTTCTAACCTGATTCTTGCATATTATGATATAATATAGGGCAAATTTTTAAAAAATCTATGGAAAAATTTAAAAAAATAAGTTAAATTATGGCTTATGAGTCAAAAAATAAATAATAATAATCAGTTAATGAAACGAGCTAGCTATGCCTCTGTGTGTGTCGCTTTCGTTCTTATCGTCTTGAAGGTAATCGCTTTCGTCGTAACGGGGTCGGTTGCTATCTTGTCCAGTTTATTCGATTCAACCCAAGATATGATGACCTCTGTTGTTAATGCCATCGCCATCCGTCATGCGACCGAGCCGGCGGATAAACACCATCGTTTCGGTCATGGAAAAGCTCAGGCTTTGGGTGGCTTGGGGCAGGCTTTCATTATCGCTGCCGCTAGCTGTTTTTTGTTGATCGAATCAATACAACGATTGCTAAATCCTCAGCCTCTGTCCCAAATCGGCTTGGGTATCATCGTTACGATTGTTGCCATCTTAATGACCATCGCACTGGTTTGGTTTCAAAGCTTTGTTATTCGCAAAACCGGCTCTTTATCCATTAAGGCGGATCGCGCTCATTATACCGGCGATATCTTGATGAACGTCGGGGTTATCTTGTCAATGCTGTTCTCTTATTTCTTGGATTGGAGATATGTGGATTCCCTGTTCGGAGTCGGTGTTTCCTTATACCTCTTTTATGTCGTTTATCAGGTCGTTAAAGAGTCTTTTGAAATGTTGATGGATGCCGAAATGCCCGAGGATTTTAGAAGAAAAATTTGGGAGATTGCTCGCGTCTTTCCCGATGTCTTTGATGTTCACGATATGCGGACACGCCAGTCCGGCTCTTGTGCTTTTATACAATTTTGTGTCCATATGCGGGACGATTTAACTCTCCGTCAGGCTCATGATATTTTGGATATGATTGAAGACAGAATTAAAGAGCGCTTTCCGGATTCGGAGGTCATTATTCATGCTGAGCCGGCAGATCATAGGGGGCGGTCATGATATTGGATTCTCAGGCAGATATTATAGCGGCTTTATCTGATCCGAAAACATATTCGGGACGTGTTTCTTCTGTGGAGGTTCGACAATCGCACATTGCGATTTTGTTTTTGGCCGGTAATAAAGTTTACAAATTAAAGCGAGCCGTTTTGTATCCTGATGCGGATTTTTCAACTCAGGAAAAAAGACGATTGGCTTGTGTTCAGGAGATGAAAAGAAGTGCTGTTTATGCTCCAGACTTAATTGAGGGAATAAAAGCCGTTCGGCGGTTGAAAAACGGGCGTATCGTTATTGGAGGTAAATCCGGAAAAGAAATAGATACGGTCTTGGTTATGAAGCGTATTCCCGATACTGATTTGCTGAATAAACTGCTTCCGAGTGATTCTTTTGATCGATTTGAGGCAATGGACTTGGCCGAAAAGTTAGCAGAACTTCATGGTCGAGCAAAGGTCTTTAAATCAAAATGGGGCGTAGATGTTGTTCGAAAACTAATCTTGGAAAATGAATCTATCTTATCCTGTTTTTGTCCTGATATCTTTGAAAAAGAACGGGTAAATGCGTTAACTCGGAGTAGCTTGGATTCTTTGAATAAGCAAGCTAAATTGATTCGTTTTCGTCAGAAAACAGGGCATGTTCGAAAATGCCACGGTGATTTACTTTTATCAAATATCGCTTATACAAATAAGTCTTTTCTTTTTTTCAGCCCGATTGAGTATAATGAATCATTAAGTTGTGTCGATACTCTATATGATTTGGCTGTTGTGTTGATGGATTTGGAGTCAAAAGGACTACGCCGATTAACAAATATCTTGTTTAACCACTATATGGCTTATATGAACGATGTGGGTGGTTTTCCTTTACTGCCTTTATACCAATCATTGCGAGCGGCCAGTCGGGCAGCTGTTTGTGCCAAAAAATCAACGTTATTAAAAGGAAAAGAACGACGCACGGTTATTAAAGAGGCTAGACATTATTTTGATTTGGCTCAACATTTTGTCTCGGGGTGTTGCCCGATTTTAATTGCTTGCGGCGGATTATCCGGTAGCGGAAAATCTCGTGTCGCCAGAGAGTTGGGCGGATTATTGGATCCGGCTCCGGGGGCGGTTATCTTGAGAGATGATATCGTAAAAAAACAAATTGTCGGATTGGCTCCTCATCAAACTCTGGATAAATACTATGATACACCGGCTTTTGAGGAGGTTGTTTATGATGTTTTACGTCAACAAGCTCGGATGGGGTTGTCGGTGGGGTCTTGTGTTATCGTAGACGCTTTATTCTATGATGAGAATGAGCGAAAGGCTATAGAGGCGTTGGCAGTAGAGGAGGGTGTTCCTTTTGTCGGATTTTGGATGGATGCTCCGATAACTGTTCGGGCAGAGCGTGTTCAAACACGTAAAAGAAACCCCTCAGATGTAAAGCAGGCAGAAGAATTGAATTTACAGCTACAATTTAAAACCGGCCCGATTAAATGGCATAAGATTATGACTGACGGACCAAAGGAAAAAACCGTTCAAAAAGCTTTTCGTATTTTGAAAAAGGAAATAAAACAATAGGAGTAATGAATATGGAAATTAGTCATGATTTAGAACAATTAGATGTTCTACGTAAAAAAGGCGTTTTAACTAAAGAGGAGTTTGATAAGCAGAAAAAGGCTCTTTTGGATGCTCAAATAGGAGCCTCTGCATCGTCTGGTCAAAAGCAACAGCTGATTTATGTTTTGTTGGCCTTTTTCTGTGGATCTTTGGGAATCCATAACTTTTATGCCGGATATAAGGGACGAGGTATCGCTCAGTTGGTGTTAACCGTGTTATCCCCGTTAACACTATTCTTGTCTTTCTTCTGTGTCGAAATTTGGGTGATTGTGAATATCTTCCGGATTAACAAAGATGCTTCCGGTAAGGATTTCTTGCCTTGTAGAGGGGCTCAGTTGGCTTTGGGCTGGATTAAGATCGTCTTAGATGTCTTTGTTATCGGCGGAGTCTTGCTGATTGGCGGAATAGCTGGGTATACATCTGCTATGCAGAGATTTCGTGCCTATCAAATACTGGATTATGCCGCTCATGTGGCAACGGTGAACTATGCTCGATCGGCCGACTTTCCCGTCCCCTGTGATGCTTTGGTGTCCGATGCTCCTTCTGCTCTAGATGAGGCGGATTGTATGGTTTTACATAATGAAAACGGTGCCGTCGTCTTAATGAAGGGCTTGCCGCTAGATGTAATGGAGATGATTTCGGTTTTGGCTCCGAGTCAAACTGTTGTGGATGGTGATACTATCGGTATTCAATTTTAGGAGAAAAAATGTCCAGATTATCAGAATTAGAAAAATTAGCTGAATTAAAAAATAAGAAAATCTTGTCTCAGGAAGAGTTTGAACAACAAAAAAAAGCTCTGCTTTCTGAAAACTTAAAAGAGGCGGGACAGGGAACAGCTAAAAGTCGATTGGCCTATTTGCTGTTGGCTTGGTTTGTTGGGATTTTCGGAATCCATAATTTCTATGTCGGACGGAACGGTGTTGGGTTGGCTCAGCTGCTAATTACGTTGTTGACGGGAATCTTTATTATTCCTCTAATTATTGTGGGAATATGGGTTTTGATTGAGATGGTTACTGTTACTCAAGACGGTGATGGACAACCGATGAGTTGGCCATAAAAAAATTAAAAATGAAGAATTTTTTGATATTTTGAAAAAAAAGCTTGCATTTTATCTGAAAATGGTGTAGACAATATCTCATCACGATGCGCCCGTAGCTCAATTGGATAGAGCATCTGACTACGGATCAGAAGGTTGTAAGTTCGAATCCTGCCGGGCGCGCCATTAAAAAATCCCCTTTTCGGGGGATTTTTTTTATGGAAAAGCCCGAGGGGATGAGGACTTACAATAAGTTCGGCGAGAGAGCGCGTTAAAGGCGCGAACGAGAGACGTTGCGCCGATAGGCGAACGGTGGCGCGGATTGGCAAAGCCAACCAAGCCATCATTTGTGCGGTAGCCAATGTGTTACCTTGTTAAGTATATTATTCAGGAAAAAGGATCTTGTTTGTCTTGGTTGTTGGCAGATATTATGTTTCTTTTCTTAAGAGCTGATGGGGCATTTTTCATATAAGAATTATTTGTTTTAATCTACTTGATTTTTTAACTCTTTTTGATTAGAATGAGCCGCTCATTCAAGTTGTTAAAAGGGAGGAAATATTATGTCGGTATGCGGAATTGACTTCGGAACAACCAATTCAACGATAGGGATAGTATCTTCAAATGGTCCTGAACTTGTCCAAATTGAAAAAGGGCAATCAAGTATTCCCAGCGTCTTATTCTTCCCAGAGAAAGAATCTACGCCCATTTTAGGACAATCTGCTATTGATTCATATATCAATGGTACTTCAGGACGCCTTATTCGGAGTATTAAGCGTATACTTGGCTCTGATTTAATGAATAAATTTACTCAGATTAATGGAGAGGCTTTTCACTTTAAACAGTTGATTGCTTTGTTCTTGGCTCATTTAAAAACATGTGCCGAAAAAAATATTCAAAAGCCTATTGAAACAACTGTTATCGGATGTCCTGTTCATTTTCAGGATGATGATCCTCAGGCCGATATATCTGCAAAACAGTGCTTGACGGAAATTGCAGAATCAATCGGTTTTAAACATGTCTTTTTTCAGTATGAGCCGATAGCTGCTGCCTTTTTTCATGAGCAAGAGCTGACTTCTGAAAAATTGGCTCTGGTCGTTGATTTGGGCGGTGGAACTTCCGATTTTACGCTGATACGTGTCGGACCGAACTATAAAGAAAAAATAGATCGCCGTGATGATATCTTGGCAACAAGCGGGGTTCGCATCGGTGGAAATGATTTTGATAAGGCTATTAACCTTGGCTTCTTTATGCCCGAATTCGGAAAAGGAACAACTTTCGGTGAGAAAAATTTAATCTGTCCGAATGCGTTATATTTGGATTTATCAGAGTGGAACTTAATTCACTTTTGTTATACTCTTAAAAATATACAGATGATTCAGGATATTTTGAGAATGGCTCATGAACCTGTTAAGGTTCAGCGATTGTTGGATTTGCTTGAATATCAAGAGGCTCATCGCTTGTTGCAAGTCGCCGAAGATACAAAAATCGCATTAACACAAGAGGTATCCGCTTGTCCTGTTTTTGAAGGGTTTCAAGATACGCTTCACTTTTCGGTGAGCCGTGATTTGTTTGAATTAAATGTCTTTCAAATTGTTGAAAAAATTAAACGATGTATGAATGAATGCTTGATTCAATCCGGTGTTTCTGCCGATCAAGTGGATATGTTGATCTTAACAGGTGGTTCTTGCCAGATTCCATTGGTTCAAAAAACTTTTCGATCTTTATTTCCGAATGCTGTTTTGGCTGATAAAAATAAAATGTTAAGTGTCGGAACGGGCTTGACCTATGCGGCTCAGCGAATGGAATCTTTAATATAACCTATTCAAAACAATCTGTTTCATCAAATAAATGCATTATTGAATACAAAAAATACCATAAAGGCTGGTTTTTTTGCAGACGGATATCTATATATCTGCTAAAGAAAAAGGGGGTATATGAAACAGATTCGTCTTTTATACGATGTCGGATTGCTGGCAACGGTTCCATCTGAACGTCGAAGTGGACTCTGCCGAATGACAGAGGCTGTTCTGCAACAACTGGTTCAATATCCTCATTTGACTGTTTACCCCTGTCTGTGGACAAAAGATAAATTCTTGTTACAGCGTTTGGATGAGTTGGGATTATCCTCTTTGAAAGAGAGAGTTATTCGATTGCCTTTGTTGAGATACCATACGGATGATGCCGATTGGAAAAGACGGTTAAAGGGGCGATTATTCTCGGTCTTGGGAAAGCGGAAATATGCCTCTACTTTGAGCCAATTTGATGGGCTGTTTGGCTCTTATTTGCGAATTCCGGATGCGATTTATCAATCCGATTTGCCGGTTTTCAGTTATGTGCATGATATGATTCCAATCGTTCATCCCGAGTACTCTGACTCCAAGTTTTCAGAGGCTTATCGTCAATGGATGCAAGCTAATCAAAGTGATTTTTTATTGTTTAATTCAGAAAACTCCAGAAAGGATTTTTTAAAATTTCGTCCGGATTATCCGCTCGAGAAAACACGTGTCATCTATTTGGGTGTTGATGACCGATTTCAACCGGATATATCGCAGACTAAAATTCAAAAGCTTCGCCGACAATACGGAATTTCCGACAAGCGTTATTTTTTGGCTTTATCCGCCGAATCGACTCGTAAAAATTTTACTCATTTAATAGAGGCTTTCAGACAATTTTTAATAAGGACTCAGTGTCAGGATATTGTTCTGGTCATTGGTGGCCCGAAAACAAAATCTTTGGATTCTTTTTTAAATCAATATCCCGAATTACGAAAACAATTTGTCTTGACGGGATTTATCAATGATACCGATTTACCTGCTTTGTATGCGGGTTCAGAAGCCTTTATTTATCCGAGTTTGTATGAGGGGTTTGGATTGCCTCCTCTAGAGGCTATGGCTTGCGGAACGCCGGTTATTTGCTGTGATAACTCTTCACTGCCGGAGGTGTGTGGAAATGCTGTCGTATTTATTGACGGCGTAACGATTTTTCAAACTGTCAGTGCTTTGGAAAAGGTCTATCAGGATAGTCAGTTTCGTCAGAAACTACATCAACAAGGGTTGATTCAGGCTCAGAAATTTTCATGGGAGAAAACGGGAGAACAAATTTGTTCTTGTATTATTAACAATCTAAAAAAGGGGAAAAAGAATGATTCAAAAAACAGCTATGATTACGGGTATTACCGGTCAGGACGGAGGATATCTGGCTAAATTTCTACTGGAAAAAGGATATCGCGTTATCGGGCTTTATCGTCGTGGGGCAACGGATACCTTTTGCAAGCTTAAAGAACACGGTATTTTTGATAAAATTGAGCTGATGGATTTTGATTTATTGGAGTTTTCTAATATCTGTCGCTTGATTCATAACTATCAGCCCGATGAGTTTTATAATTTGGCGGCTCAGAGTTTTGTCGCAACCTCTTGGAACGAGCCGATTTATACGGTTCAGGCCGATGGGGTCGGCGTTTTGTATATATTAGAGGCTATAAGACAGTTTTCTCCGAAAACAAAGCTTTATCAGGCTTCCACGTCAGAGATGTTCGGTCAAGTTCAGGAAATTCCTCAGACTGAAAAGACGCCTTTTTATCCGCGTTCGCCTTATGGGGTCGCAAAGCTGATGGCTCATTGGATGTGTGTGAATTATCGGGAAAGTTTTGGTGTTTTTGCTTGCTCCGGCATCTTGTTTAATCACGAAAGTCCGATGCGGGGACGGGAATTTGTTACCAGAAAAATAACGCATCATTTTGCTCGGTTAACAACAGGGCAAACAGCAGAACCACTGGAGTTGGGGAATTTGAATGCAAAACGAGACTGGGGGTTCGCCGGTGATTACGTTGAAATGATGTGGCTGATGTTACAGCAGGATAAGCCGGATACTTACGTTATTGCAACCGGTGAAACTCATCCTATTCGTGATTTTGTGGAAGAAGCCGGAAAAGTATGTGGCTTTGATATTGAGTGGCAGGGAAGTGGTATGGATGAAATCGGGGTTGATAAAAAAACCGATAAAACCATCGTCCGTGTAAATCCGAAGTTCTATCGTCCCGCCGAAGTAGATATTTTGATTGGTAATCCTAAAAAGGCTTCGGAACAATTGGGCTGGAAACCTAAAACCACTTATCAGGATTTATGTCATATGATGATGAAGGCTGATTTAGAGCGTGCCGAAAAAGGTATTTTATAGTGATTTAAAGATATCTTTAATCGGATAAAAAATCACTTTGGATAATAGGGTGTGTTAGTTGGTTAAAATCAGGCGTTGAGAGAATTAACGTTTTAATGTCAATCGGCTCTAGTCTATAATGCCACCCATTATCATGGCGGTGTAATACAGCCTCAAACAGAGGCTGTTTCGTTTGATGGTCATACCGATATAAGTGACCGTATTTTAGGCGTGAATCATCATGTATGATTTCGGATAAATAGACAACGATATCATTAGTGTCTGATAAAACATCAATATTGGATCCGAGACCGGAAAATAAACCTGTTGATTGTGACCAAACCTGATGGATTGTTTTATTTGTTTCATCAATCTTAAAAATCATACCTCGACTATCTTGATTAGCAATAATTTTTTTATCATAGGCGTGTGCATCATTATTAAAAATACTGAAATAACCGTTTCCCAGAACCGTCGCATCATGTGTTGTTGTCGGCCATTGAAAATTCGGAGATGATTCTATCCCTTTTTGTATCGCTTCGGAAAGAGGATTCCCCGCCTTGTCTACAGCGGTTAATACTTTATCCCATAGAGCAGGTCCTTTACCCTCTCGCCCAGATTTATTATACCCTTGTTTGGGGCCGAAAACCCATTTTAAGTGCCCTGTATTATAGTCAAACTTTACCATCCCGACATGTCGACCGGATAAAACAATACTGTTGTCCGAGGGATCATATTGTACGGAATTCATATGTAACCAATCAATAGCCCCATAATCTTTTTGTGCAGATCGGACAATCACACTTCTGTCCGGATTTAATATTTCTCCAATATCCCAGCGGTTGACTTCTTTGCCGCTATGGTAATCTAACTCAAGAATAATGTCTCGATGTGTTTCTTGAGGGGTTCCTTCAATATTTGCTTGAGTGCCTTTCTGCGTGCCGATGACAAGAAAATTACCATTCGGCATGCGTCCGATTCCATGGGTAAAAGATGAAAAGTTCGGTGGATAAGGATAGTATTGTAGCTCTTTTCCTAAAATGGATAGACGCGTTAGACCTTTTTGCCGAACTTCTGCTATAATTTCACCATTAAAAATATATATCATTTCTGGGATATTATTGAGAGCGTAACGAATAAAACCATATTCATCATAGATAAGCCCATCATAAGAGCTATAAAAATGATTTTCTGTGTCTTTTTTTTGTAAAGGAAAATAAAAGATATCTCGGCCTGCAATATCTGTTTGAATTGTAAGAGGATATTCTTTTGATATATTTTTTGTGCTGATTTTTAGGATGAGTTTGTTATTATACTTCGGATATAGACCAATGACGGGAATAGTATGCTCTATTGAATAACTTGGATAATCAAAAGATAAATCAGGTGCCGAGTTCATACCCTTAATCGTTAACTGGACTCGTGATGGTTTATCCGTTCTGAATCGTAATAATGCAGATAGGGGTGTTTTTCCGTAGGGATTCAAAATAATGTAAGGCATTGCCGGTGTATAATCTGCTTTTTGGTATTCTATTTCTATCTGTTCATCTATGGTTAATCTATCCGGAATCAGGTGGTTATTTGCTTTTTTTAATTTGACTGCTGTTCCATCGGGTTGTAAGGCAATAATGTTTTTGGGGGTTTCCTGTAAAATTTCCCACTTTTGTGTATTGTTTTTAGGTGTTAGAAAGCCATCGTTGTTGTCATTTAAACAAAAAGGGATATTCCCCAGTCGGAGATGATAAGTGCATTCTTGGGCATTCTTTGTTTGTATATTATCGGAGTAGATCAATACCAGCCGACTTATCGGATACAATTCTAAAAGAGTCAGAATAATAATGCAGATTATAAGTAAATGTTTTTTCATTTATTAATACCAGAAGAAGCTTTAGAAGTTGTATCTTAATGCTCTGTTCCTTTCCGAGATTCAGGGAGTTAGGATACGCAAAGCGTATTTTTTTAATTTTTATTTATTGCTTTACCATTATATAAAAGCATATTTTCTTTTTGTGATTCAATTTTCGGAACTTCAAAAATCAAGGAGCCTTTATGTGAACCCATCTTAATATTGAGTCGGGTAAATGGTTGGATATTGTAATCTACTAAAAAGGAGTCATCACTTAAACGATCAAAAATCAGATTCCCGATCTGTAATTGGAACTTTGTGCTGTAGAGAAGACCGGCATTTTTATCGCTTCGATTTGCTGTAATCGGAATAATAATATAGACATTTCCATCAGACGGAGTTTGTTCGATTTTATGTAACATCATATCGCCCGTATAAGTTTCTACTTCTTGCTCAATGGATAAAATCTCGCTTACCTTTGGGCTTTCGGCTTGGATATCCCAACCATCTATAACGGTTGCATATACCGGCTGAACCATAAATGAAAAAACAAGTGCTGATTTAATAAAAATATTCATGATGTTTTCCTTTGTAATACATTATTTTCTATGAAAATAACATATAATCTAATATGAATGCAAGTTTTTTATTGCAAAAAATACTTATGATTTTCTGTTGGAAATATGTTTTTCCTTTATTTTTATAGATGAATCTGTTAAATTATAGCATATGGTAGCAGTTCATCAAATTATAAATCGTATAGGGCGTCGTCTTATTTTATCCGTTCGTGTTTCTCCCGGGGCAAAAAGAGTCGGTATAGAGGGATTGTGGAATGCTTCGGCTATTAAAATTGCTGTGCAATCACCTGCCGTAGAAGGAAAAGCGAATACCGCTTTAATTGATTTTTTGGCAACTGTCTGTGGCATTCGGAAAAGTGCTGTTTCTATTTTATCCGGTGAAATCAGTCGATGTAAACGCGTTCAATTGGATTTTGAATCGGATACATCGGCTGATTTAGCTCAGAATGGTTTAAAAAATCTGATAGAAGAAAAAATAAGGTAACTATCGTTGTTGCGGATGGTTGGTTAACATTTCATCAACTAGTTTATCTAATACGCGTGTATGTGTGTTTATATGCGTTTCGGGATGTGACATATATTGAATGATACAGTTAATATAGCTTAAATATTTTTTGCCGGACATTCGTGTTAAGAATATATACAAATCATAAGGTGTTTTAAAATCATCACGATTAATGAAACAAGCTTTGGGAACATATTCTTCAATGTTGGGGGCTCCGGAATAAATTGGAACAGTTCCCGCAGCCATGACATCAAAAATTTTTTCTGTGACATAGTCCGGAGCTTTGGTGTTTTCATAAGCTAATCCGAATGAAGCATTAGACAGGAACTGAATCTTGTCATCAATACTTCCTTTATATCGGGCATCAAAAGCGGACCTTGTTTCTGCTGCTAAACTATTTCGAAATATATCCCATTGACCGCGTCCTGCCAATAAGATGTCGTTTGGGTGATATTTTAAAAACCATGCCGTATCTAGTCGTCGTTGAAAATAGTTGGATTTGGTTTTTTTGTTATAGTGATTTCCGGCAACTTGGGCTACCAAGACTTTTTTCTTAACTAAATTAGCTGGTGTAAATGTAAAATCGGGATATGCATAGTAAATCGGTAGTCGGACATATTTCTGTCGTTTTGCAACTTCTTGGTTATATGTAAATATTTTTTTGTAGCGTTGTTCCGTTTCTTTGTTCGCGGGGATGCTAATGGAAAGTGGCGATTCTAAAAGCCAGAGAAAAGACTTGTCAGCCATTCCTTTTGGAACTGTATAATAAGGATAAGCGACTAACACTAAATCACTTTTTTGGGGCGGGTGTTCATGTTGAGTTTTTAAATCATACCCCTTTATTGCTAACTTTTCCCGTAATGATTGCAGTACAGTGTGTGTTTTAAGATCATTTTTTTTGCCTGGCCACCAAACAAGGGTTGCTTTTTTCATCGGAGTGGTATCAGATGATGCATATATCGTGCAAGGAATTAAGAAAAAGAGTAACATCATAATAAATTTTTTCATAGCTTTCCTCCGATTTTATTACCACTGGCATATCTTTTTAGACCGTTATAGAAAAATAGGATACTGCCGCCTAAAACAATAAGAGTTACTAGAAGCATCCATAGCAATGATAGCGTGTCTGTCTTGTGCATTTGCTCGACCGGTAGGATAGATATTAATCCGGTGGGGAGTAGGGATAGCAGAATTAATTTGACCGCTCCACTATAGATGCATCCGGGGTAGCTTGTTAAATTTAAGAAAGAGTAGAAAAGACGTTCGCCTAAATCTGTATTATCTGCCGTATAAAAATTCAATGACCCCAGAAAGATGTTTAGGCTGATAAATAGAGTGGCTCCGACCATAATACAAAACAACAATACTCCGAAATTGTTAAAGCCAACCAATCCGGAAGCCGTTAGTAAAATAATGCCGGATAAAAAATCCCCTAAACCGGCCGGATCTATTCGAGAACAGAGTGTGTGTAAGAGAATATTTTTGGGAGCTAAAAGATAATTGTCCAGCTCTCCGTACTCAATTAAACGAGCCATATAGATGCCGGCGCCTCGAAAAAAAATAGACCAGATTGAGAAGGAAGTAACAACTAATCCTGTCATAAACATAAAGTCGGAAAAGTCCCATCCGTTGATTGTTTTAAACGTATTGAATACCGCAAACCAACCGACCAACATAATCAGATTATTGGCAATCATAAATAGAATACGCAAAACAAAAGAAGCTTTTAACGCAATGGCTTGCTTAAATGCCGTTTTGTATAAACGTAACCAAAAACGAAAGGTTGTATGCCTTGATTTAGCCACCATTAACCGACACCTTTCTTTTTAATATAAAAAATAATAGATAATCAATGCCAAGCATGATGCTAATCCAAAATCCGAGAGATAAAGTTGCTGTTATAGCTTGTTCGGGCGTATATCTGTAGATGAGGCTTGTAACATTATAGCCGGCTGATCCAAATGGTGTTGCCAGAGCAAAACGGAAAAGTTCATCCGGATAGAATGTAAGCGGAAAAAATAAACCACCTAGAATATACTCGCCTTTTTGAACCAACCAAAATAACGGAAGAGAGTCTTGAAGATAGAGAGCTGATAAACCAACAAAAACCGTTCCGAGTGACAGTAAAAACATAGATCCAAACAGTAACACGATAATAATGGGTAGCGCTTGTATCTGATCCGGTAGAGCACCATCTGTTAAAAAAGTAATCAGTGCGGCCCCGACAAATAATAAAATCGGAAGTCGCACACAAAAAGTACCTAATGACTCACAACATTTGTAACCGATAAATGAAACCGGACGCATCATTCGGTAAGCAATATCTCCGGAACGAACCTCCCCTTCAATTTGACGGTGAAGACCTTCTGGTCGGCCGAATTGTAATACAGCCCCTAACAAAAGATACCAGATAAAATTAACGGCCGAGATATTTGAATCTATCTTTTCCGATCCGATAATGTTCCAAAATAGATTGAAAACAAACAGCATGATGATTAAAAGAAAAAGTCGCGCCAGTAATGACTTAATCCGAAAAATTTGATCAGAGGCAGCGGTTAGCATAATTCTGATATACTTTTTCATACCACCTTATCCTTCTTATAAAGAGAGCGGATAATATCTTCTAGTGGCGGATTTGCAACCGTCAGATTTCGGATATTCTTATTCCCGATTAACGTCCGAATTGTTTTGTTGACAGATTGGTCAGATGAGATACGTATTATCTGTTCGCTTCCATCATCATAGATAATGCTGATTTCTTGATGTGGCAGATATTTTTGTTTCATCTCTGTTACCGTTGTATCCAGAATAACGCGCCCATGGTTTATCATTAACACACGTTGGCACAGATGTTCAATGTCCCCCGTATCATGAGAAGTCATCAAAATCGTTGTTCCGTTTTGACGTACCTGATCAGATAGCAATTCCCGAATCAAACCCTTTGCTTCCACATCTAAACCAATCGTAGGTTCATCTAAAAATAAAACTTTGGGTTCGTGAATCAATGAAGCTACGATCTCACAACGCATACGTTCCCCCAACGAAAGAGAGCGAACGGGCTTATCAATAAGTTTTTTTAAATCAAACCGATGAATTAAATCAGTTGTTCTGATACGAGCTTCTTTATCCGGAATGTCATAAATAGAGGCGATTAAGTCAAAAGAACAACGAGCCGGTAAATGATACCATAGCTGTGATCGTTGTCCGAAAACAGCCCCGATCCGATACATTAGTTGCCGTCTTTCTTTCCAAGGATTTAATCCTAAAATTTGTGCACTTCCGCCTGATGGAAATAAAATTGAAGTCAGCATCTTGATTGTCGTTGATTTGCCGGCTCCGTTAGGACCAATGAATGCAACACATGTGCCTGTCTCAATCTGGAAGGAAACAGACTTGACGGCATTGACTTCCTTTGTGCCGGTTTGGTCTTTGACGAAGAATGTCTTTGATAAATTATCGACAATAATATCTTGAGACATGACTAACCTTTCTGCCGAGGTTATAGCTTAAAATGACGTAAACTTCAAGTTTTTTTTAATCTGATAGCAGACATCCGACGGGAGCGTGGTCTGATGTTTTGGGTTTTCCTCGGATATGCTTGTGGATGGTCGCATCGGTTAAGCTGTCTTTCAGATTATCTGATACAAAAATAGCGTCTAATAACATACCGTTGTTTTTGGGCCAAGCCCCTTTTTGAAAGTCCCAAAATGAATATGTATGGGGTTCCGGATGAAATAACCGAAGTGCATTTGTAATCGGTAGTCCGGATAATCTTGAAAATGATTCTCGGACAGAAGGTAACATCAAAGCATTCGTTTTGTAAGCTGCCGGATTGTACACATCCGTATCCTTTTCGATAACATTAAAATCACCGCCTATAATGACTTTTTTGTCGGATTGTGTCAGGTACTTGATATGTTTTATTAATGCGTCCATCCAATGTAGTTTATATGTCAATTTTGTTGTATCGCTTGGGTCTTTTTCGGGGGGATTTCCGTTCGGCACATAGACACTGATATAAATAAGTCCATCAGATGATTCTGCTTGACAGAAACGAGCTTGGGGCGGTGTTGTATCTTGAAAGTCAGGAAGTTTTATGAGCGGATTTTGAAGCGATTCGCGAGAAAGAATGGCGACCCCATTATATCCCCTTTGTCCGGATAATATGACTTGATAACCGGCTGCCTGTATATCTATGAAGGGAAATGTTTCTTCGGTTGCTTTAACCTCTTGCAGCAGAACAATATCCGGTTGCTCCTCTTTTAAAAAGTCTAATAACAGCGGTAATCGAGCTCGGACAGAGGCGACATTCCACGAAATAATCTTTTGCATTTTATGATTCCTTATGATAGAGTAGATTTCATGAAGTTGTATTATACTCTATTATTATCTTTGTTCTTAAGCTCAAATGCAAGTGCTTTTTGTGAAGCTCAAACACCGCGCATTATATTAGATGCCGAAACCGGCGTTGTGCGATATATTACTCACTTGTCAAAAAATGAATTTGCAAAACGATCGCCCGTTCCTGTCTCTCCGAACACATTAGGGTTGACTGTTGCAAAATTAAATATGACGGGGACGGGGATTCCCTATCTGAAGCAAAATGGTATGCGGGCCTGTGTCGGAATCAGTGAGCTACGCTTGAAAATAGGATATGATACACTGGATGTTTTTATTGATAAAAAATATAAGCCCGGCTCCTGTGAGTATGCCGTTGTTAAAGAGCATGAAAATTATCATGTTCGTGTGTCTCAAGAGGCTATGACTTTTTTTAGACCGGATATTGAAAAAGCATTAAATAAAGCTGTTCAAAAAATAAAACCTCAAGTTGTTGTCGGACAGGCCGAGGCTCAGGCTGTATTTCAACGACAATTTAATCAGGTAATGCGTGATGTTCAGCCTGTTTTGGAGCATATCAATAAAAAAATAGCAGAGAAAAACTATGAAATTGATACGCCAGAGTCATATCGTAAAACGACAGCTTTGTGTCAAAATTGGTAAAAAAAACGGAGGCTTGATGCCCCCGCTTTGTCTATCCTATCGTCGCATGACAGTTACAAATGGGGAGATAGTAAAAGGCTAAACTAAGAAGTAAAACCGATAAAACGGGAATGACAACTTTTTCAAACGGGAAATGAGCATGTCCGCCGTTCTTGATCTTCATCCATTCATAAAAATGAATGGCTAAAATAAATACACCGGCCCCCAAAATGGTGGCAAACAAGAAGGAGTCTATGTATAAAATCCCAATCACGGACGGGTCGTAGTGTAATTCCCCCATATACATAAATCCAATAGAGCCGACCGATAAAGTCATTAAAACAGCATTCCGAAATGGAAAATGCCACTTTTTTTTGTCAAACCAACGAATGATCCAATAGCCGATAATGGCTAAAAGAGCTCCGCCCCATACACCGACAATGCAATCGTCTACACCCATCTTGCGGGCTATGGATAAAGAGGCTCCGATTGCAATTGTACAAACGGGACACGCCGGATTAGCCAGAGCTTTTCCAGATAGCAATAAAGTTGTTACAAGCGTTAAGAGTTTTAACATGTTTTTTCTCCTATCATATAAATTATAACATTGTATTACAATAACAATATATATAATAAATGTCAAGTATTAAATCAGATAAAAAATTTCCTGATTATTCCTGTCTTTTTATAACGAAAGCGAAATTAAAAAGCAAGGAAAAAGAAGGATTAAGTTACATGAAAATATTAATCTTCCCGAGGATTACGCCCCGTATTGGGACCAAAGCCGGGTAGGTAGTCTTCCGATAGCGGTGTTTGTGATGCTACTTTGCAGGGTTTTTGCAAAATTGGTGGATATTTTTGGAAAAGAAGACGAGCATATCTGCGTGCTAAATCAACGCGATATATAGTATAATCATATTGATTGTGCGTATCTTTTAATGTTGAAAGCATAAGCGTGGCACGATGCGAATCGTTATTGGTATAATAGGTTTCCAGCAAATCCAGTCCAAAGGGAATCATCTTTTTTGAGTTATGCTTTTTGGATTCCAGACGAATCGCTTCGGATAAATGATCCATTATGTTTTGAACAAACGGAGGAAGACGATGCCCTGCATATTGTAGTTCAATGGCTTTTTGGCGAAAACAAAGGCTTTCAAAACTTGTCTTTGATTGGATTCGTTTATCCATAGAGTCCTCCTGTTGCTAGCATCTTTCTAGTTGAGAGTATGTGAATTTAAATTTTTTGTCAATAAAAAATGTTTTTGACAGGCTTGGTGAATATATAAACTTTAGTTTTATTTTTGATTCAATATAAGAATAACATAATATTTTGATTACAGTTTATTATATTTTTAGTTAAATAAAACAGTAAATAAAATAAAAAAATTAATTTTAAA
>CASEYR010000004.1 GCA_949292205.1 uncultured Alphaproteobacteria bacterium | reverse complement strand
AGTATACTTGGCTTCAATAATTTCTTGATGTGTTTCAGTTTGAACGGTTTCACCATTCGCGATTTTTTTTGTATTTTCTGCCAAGACATTGTCATTGGCAACATTATTTTTTATATTCATTTTTAAATCCTTTCGTTTCCATGAATAACAAACGGACACCATGTCCGGTTGCAAAACAATTATACGAAAGAATGAATTTTATTTCTATAAACCAAAGGGAAGTTATTAGGTTTTTCGTTTTCTTATTGATTTTATTGAATAAATTTCTTTTCTTTTTTGTGCGTTTAAAACATTTTTATCATGTGTACTTAAATATTCTAAGTCCTTTGAAAAATACCGAGCACAACCAGAAACATATTCTATATGTGAACATATCTTTTGAATGTTTTGATCAAAAAAATTGGGGCTGACCTTTAATATTTTAAGTGCTTGTCCCTTTTTATACCAATAGCTATACCCTTCTAAATGGCAATGTTGTTCGGAATCGTCATTTTTAACAAATCTGTGTTTGTCTTTAAGAAATTCATTTGTAGAACTTAAGCTGAAATATATATCTAATATTGTTTCATCTGATTTTATATTGTAAGTTTTTATCAGTTCTGCTTTATTCGGTTTAACAAATGAAATTTTTTTACGTAGGACAAAATTTTTTCTAATTGTTTTATGGTCAAGATTTAAAATTTTAGCTAAATCTGTCTTAATTAAAATTAAATCTGGAGTTTCTTCATCATCATGGTAATAAGTTCTTGTGGAGTCTTTTATTGCTATTTGAAAAGGTTTTTTTGATGTAAGTGGTTGTAATACCTTGTAGTTGTCTCCCACTTTTTTAGGAGATTCGTTGCAAGCCATATAATAAAAATGATTGCCTGCATAATTGTAATTTTCAGTTGGATCTGTATCATATAAAAAATCACAAAATTTAGTAAGGACATTTCTCTTGATGTCGCTTTTCAGATAAACAATATGAATAGCAAGATTTTTTATGTTTAAATCTTTTTTTTGGAGTTCAGATTTAATTGTATGAACTGTCATTTCGTCAAAAGAAGGGGTGTTTCTAAAATGCAGTTTTTGAGAGTTTTCGTAAAAAATGCAGTTGATGAGTAAAATATCATCGTAAAGCGTTTCTAATGCACTGTCACCAATACAATAATCCTTTTTCCCATCAAAAATGTATACTGTTATTGGGGCTTTAGATACAAATGGATTCTTGATAAGATACGAGGTCATTCGCTCAAAATATCTTAATGCATAAGAGCTTGTAATCCTATCGATAAAGTACTCCCGATTGGAAAATTCCATTTCTTGAACTAATGTGGGAATAATATGTCTTTTTAAGAAGTCAAGTTCTCCATTAGATATTTTCTCTATTTGATATAAATACGATTTTATTGTTTTTTCTTTACATTGCTTTGAAAATAAATATTTTTGAAAAGAAGTTAATAATTCATCCATTGGTCATCCTTTTTCTTGAATATACATTGTTTCTTTATAAAAGTAAAACCATTTTAAAACGCAAAAATTAAAAATTTGTATTGATTGGTATTTGTTTTAACCTTTGTATGCATATAGGTAGAGGTTGAAATGAATAATTATATTGAATAAGCATTGCCTCTCATTGGCTCTCGCATGTAAAGGCTCTTTCAAAAAAACACTCCATTAACGATGTTGCATTTAATTTTGATGACTGGGATATGCCGGTAGGGTTCCCGAGGTCCTCTAAATGGCAGGTAGGGCTCCCGAGATGGTGGCGGTGTGGATGGTCTAATTCAACTTCTGGCCCTAAGGGCAGGTTTAGATGGCTTGTTCAAGTTGTAATTGAAAGGAAAGGCTTTCAATTAAACGATACAACTCATCAATTTCTTTGATATTATTAGCTCGGTATTCGCTAAGCACGCTGTACCAAGTCTTACAACCCTTCGAAAAAAGCAATTTATCGAAGGGTTTTCTTATTGAAAACATTACATTTTCTCCACTTATTTCCAAGTTCGATAATAACAGTTTCAAGATTTTGTGTTTTTTTGAGTTTATCGAACTGGTGAACATGTCTTTTGCTTGAATTGCAAACTCGGACAGCTGTTCTAGTTTGTTATCCAACTGGGTAGATTGGTCGCCTAATTTATCTACAATCTCCCTTTTTTCTTCAATTTCTTTGGCTATCTCAGAATTCATTTTATTATAGTCTATTTCTTGAACTTTACCATCTAACCAAGCAGAGAGTAATTTTTGCCTTTTTTCCTCTAGGGCATTAATTTGCATTGTGATAGTCCGTTTATTTGAAGCTCGAGTTAATACATCTTCTTTCATTCCTTCTTTTACGGCTTTTCTTATCGTTTCAATCGTTTTTGGGCCTAAATGAATCTGATTAAATACTTTTTCTTCAAATTGTTTTAGTACCTTAGATTCAGGAATTAACTTTTGTGGGCAATTTTTATCTCTGCTATGATTACACTTAATATATCGATAGACTTTATTGTTACCCTTCTTATAATGTTGCTCTGGAGTCATCAATCCACCACAATGTGCACAACGAATTAGCCCTCTTAATACAAAATCATCTTCCCCCTGCCACGCTTTTGATGTTTCCTTATTTTTTTGCCGATCATTTAAGATACTTTGGACCCTATCAAACAATTCACGTGTAATAAATGTTGGATAACGATGTGGTAAATATAATGTTTCTGACGTTTTCACCCTTTTCCGTATAGCCATAGTCCCAATGTAAAAGCTATTGCGTAACATATCGTTAATTTGGACTCTACTTATTGTCCTTGTCGATAGCCTGCTAGCAGATTTTAGTCCTATTTTTTGAGCATATGTTTCCAAGGTCTTTAATGATTCATGTCCAGTTGCATACATTTCAAATAAAGTTTTAACCATGGGCGAACGTACAGGATCCACAATAATATCTGCCTGTCCTTTTTCATCCCTAGTATTTAAATATCCAATAGGTGCAAACGACAACCACTGTCCTTGTTGAACTTTATAGGCTTGACTTCTTTTAACGTTATCCCTTAAATTCCCCACATACATTTTAGCTCCTAATATACCAAAATCCCACCTAGATATATCCGCTGAGTTGCTATCTTTGGTTAAAATTAAGCCTTCTTTATAAAAATGTAATTCAATCTGTCCTGATGCTCGTAACGTATCTAAAATAACATATTCAGAATAGCCACGCTGCAAACGATCTACACAGTGGCAAACGATTGCTGTCTTGTGTTTTTGAGCTTTCACGAACTCAATCATCTTTTTAAACTCTTTACGATTTCCTATAGTACTGGACTCAGAGATTTCAAATTCAGCTATGATCTTAAGGTTTCTCCGTTCACAATATTCTCTTAACTTTTCAACTTGTGCTGGAATACTAGCCCCTTTATCAAATTGGTCCGAAGTGGATACTCTCGCGAAAAGTACGCATTGCTGACATTTTTCTGCAGCCATTGATTTATCTGTTTTATACATATTTTTTCCTTTCATTTCGATAGTTATAATTATAATTTGTTATTAGTCATTTGTACGCTATTTTATGTAATTCCCGATACTTTTTTCTTGGGCGTACCGGGATTACACATCTGTTCTAGCTTATATAATCTGATTCATACCCCAAACATATTCTGAAGAATCTCAACGCATCATACGCCATTTGATTCAGGTCATTCTCAGAAAATTCTTCATCAGGATACAACATTGCAATTATATTTTTCATTTCCTGCATAATTCCCCCTATTTTGGCATTGTTTGAATAAGACGTTTTACCAACTGGGGTGCAAACGATTCTCCAAGTATGTCTCGAATCAACTGGTCATTATTTGCAGCAAAATCAGGAGTGGGATAATCTTCAGGTAGGCCACATATAATTAACAATTCTCTTATCGTAAAATTACGTGCATCTGAATATATATCATCACCATTTTCATCTTTCCCTTTATAGTTTCCTGGATGAAAGCACCTCATACCACCGTTAGATTTAGACTTCATAAGGATAGCACAGCAAGGTTTGTCCCAATCGTTTCTTGAATAGGCCGAACAGTATTCCTTGGGTGTTCTACCATTCTTTAAAGTTGGTCTATATAATGGATTAGTGTTCTCCCATGCTGATTTACCTGTTGGTGTATGCCTCATAATTTCAACAATTTTCGGGCTACAGACTGGTGCATCATGGAAAGGAATATCAGAAAACTCTCCGGCTTCCAAAGAAGGTAAATGAGATATTGCTGTTTTCAGTGAAATTTTATCTTCTTCTTTTGGCCATTCCCAATCCACATCCTTAGAAGCAATTAGAATAGACCGTTTTCTGTTTTGTGGAGTACCGAAATCAGCCGCATTAAGAATCCTTTTATGGATATATTTAAATCCCATAGCTCTTAATTCATCGCATAAAAATTCCCCAATATTGCGACCTTTTAACTCAGGAACAGCACCAGGACAAGATGAAAACCAGTTTTGTGCATTCTCAAACAAGACTCTTTTAATTGTTGGTACTTGTCTAATAATATCCAGCGCATATAATACCAACCGATTTATTGGATCGTTTCCTTTGTTCTTATTATTATTTGCAATAGTTATTTTTTGGCATGGTGGAGATGCTTGAAGAAACTCTATTTGTTCTTGGTTACCTAATTCCACTAATTTATTAAAGACGTCAGGTGATTCAATAGATCCTGGTATAACATTACAATACGGATAGATTGACTGATACCAAAGACAACGGTTAAATATTAGTTCATTTGCTAGCACATTTTTAACTCTCAGCGGAAATACATCGTTACCATTATTGTCTTTTTCTGGTCTAAGATAATATTCCCCAATCCCGCCATTAGCAAAGAGAGTCATACTTTTCATAATCTTTTGTTCCATAGTACACCCCCTATTCCACATCTGTTACACTGGTTGGATTAGCAAATAAATCGAAATAATTTTGGCCTGGGAACATTATTTTAAGGATCTCAGTATAATAATTTGGTTTTATTTCACCATCCTTTAATTTAAGACGACAAATAGATTTTTCCCTAGACAGAGGTTTTAATCCATTACCTTTTGCCCCCACTAATAAAATATCATGTTGGTTCTTAAAGTATGTGCCGGGATGAGATTGATCCATTCTGTCCCATACTGCAGATTCTGAATATGAAAATCCCCAAACATCCAATAATTCAAGCATTTCTTTTAATTTAGAAACAGGAGTCCATAAAAACAAAATACTATTCTCAGAGGCAGGAATATGATATTGTTTTAATTCATCCAACGTATATTTAGTTACAGAAGGATCAGCATATATAATATTATAAGTAGCATCTGGATCTGATAATGGTGCCAAATCGTGAATAGCATTAAAATTATCAATACCCTGTTGTATTTTATCACTATCAGATTTTTTCTTTACTTTTGGGGGTGATTTTTGGGGATTACTGTTTTGCCCTGTTATAGAAGATTCTGAATAATACTTTTCTAATCGTAACACAAGCCCCGTTGTCGGTAACATTTTCGCCGCACGAGCATAACTAATCGTATCATTCACATTTTTTTCTGTTAGTTTTGATATTCTCCATGCTGTCTTATAAGGAATTCCATAAACAGTTTCAATATATTGTTTTTTGGTGTGTGGCTGATTTTCATCATCTGTTAAATCGGATCTGAAGCCCTTCATTGTTGGCAATGACTTAAATACATTGGAAATCTCTAATTCATAACGCAAGTAATTTTCAGCCACAGTAAACGTTTCATTAAATTTCTTTTCATACTCTTCTGGCGACAATCCTTTTTCCTTAATCGTATTCAAACAAGACTTAACTTTTTCATCGATATTGTTAAAGTCATTCAATAGATTCATTTGATTAGGGTCATCGGGATTATTTGGATCAATTTCAGTATTATCATTGGCAGCTTGCAATTTCTTTATTTCTATATATTTTGCCTCAATTTCCTTGGCTACATCCTTAATAGATTGTTCCAGTTTATCCATACCTAATTCTTGAGGCGTACCAATAGTTGTTTCAGTTAATTTTTCAGCTAAATTTGTGTTTGTCATTTTATTTCCTTTCGTTTTAATTTTTACCGTTCGAACCACTCGCCCGGCTGACAAGCACTAGTTTATCAGTTATGAACCCCCTTTAATATTTGACATAAAACGTCATAAAACGACACAACATGACATTAACTGACATTCCTGAAAAAAATTAACCTAGTTCCATCCGGGAATTAGGTTAAAATCTTTCCAATTAATTGAAATGAAAAACTTTTCCTTCCCCAATAAAAAAATGTTGCCTTATCACACACTTTTTGCTAAAATTCACATATATGTATCAAATGTATAAAAGGAACACTAAACTATGCCTATATTGAATTGGTTAGGACGTGAAGAAGCGTTAAAAACTGCGGCCAAAACTCCCTATAAACTATTAGAGGAAGTATCTGAACTTGGATATGGAGATAAAAACACTGAAAATATGATTATCCAAGGTGATAATTTAGAAGCATTAAAGGCATTGCTACCATTTTATGCTGGGCAAGTGAAATGTATCTATCCAAAACCTGAACGATGAAGGTTGATCGTTCACGTACTTTTTCCCAATCTTTAGCGTTATAGAGTCCAAATCCAAGTGATGGGTAATAAGCATCAATATCCGCAGTATGAATATCATTTCCAATTTTAACTATATAAGCCATAAGATCCCTCCTACTGAATAGATTAACAAGAATCCTCATAAAATTCAAGTGAGATTTGAATGAACATATCAATATTAATAAACTTTTGTTGACTTTTTTCCATTTTCATGGTATAATATGGGCCAGCTCATGAATTAAGGAGGCTTTTGTATGAATTTACAATCAGAAATGGGTTCTGTTATACAAGAAACACTAGCGCAATTACAGAAGGAAGGGAAACTTCCTGAAGGGGATTGGCTTTCAAGTATAAAGGTAGAGGTTCCAGCCAACCGAAATTTCGGGGATTATGCGACAAATGCGGCAATGTTTATTGCTCGTCAGTTTAGAACAAATCCCAGGATGTTGGCACTTACAATTTCTGATGCCTTAAAAAAACGTTCTGAAATGTCGGATGTGACCATCGCGGGCCCTGGTTTCATTAATGTCAAATTGTCTGATGAAGTTTGGGAAAAGGCATTAAGATCTGCCATTACAGAAGGCGATCACTACGGTGATTCTAAAATTGGAGAAGGCGAAAAGGTAAATGTAGAATTCTTATCTGCAAATCCGACAGGACCTTTGCATGTGGGCCATACAAGAGGTGCTATTTTTGGGGATGTCCTTTCCCGTTTATTAAAGAAAAATGGCTATGATGTCACAACCGAATATTATATCAACGATTATGGACATCAAGTGGGTGTTTTAGGTAATTCACTTTTCTGGCGTTATGAAGAACTTTTTGGTCGTCATAAAGGGGAAAAAATGCCGGAAGGACAATATCCTGGTGATTACTTACTCCCAGTTGCCCAAAAGTTGAGAGAACAAGATGGTGATAAGTGGTTAAAAGCCCCGAAAGAAGAACGTGAAGCTTATTTAAAGGCTTTTGCTATTTCTTCAATGATGGATTTAATTAAAAGCAACCTGAAGGATTTAGGAATTACATTTGATGTTTACACGTCAGAAAAATCCTTAATTGAAAACAAGAATTTGGAAAAGGTTCTTGCCTTAATGCAAAAGAAAGGCCTCTTGTACCAAGGTATTTTGGATAAACCTCAAGGTGAAACAGAGACGGAAGAATGGGAAAGTAAACCACAACTTTTATTCAAATCAAAAGAATTTGGGGATGATTCCGATCGTGTGATTGCGCGTTCTGATGGAACAACAACTTATTTTGCCTCAGATATTGCGTACCATTATGACAAATTTAAAAGAGGATTTAAAAAACAAATTGACGTTTGGGGAGCGGATCATGGCGGTTATGTTAAGCGTATGCAATCAGCCATTCATGCGGTCACAGATGGCCAAGTTGATTTAGAGGCGGATTTATGCCAGATCGTTAATTTGGAAAAGGATGGGAAACCCTTCAGAATGTCTAAGAGAGCTGGTAACTTTGTTCTTTCCTCTGATATTTTACAGGAAATCAATGCGGATGCCTTCAGACTTTCCATGTTAACAAAGAGTGCTAATACACAAATGAATTTTGATTTGTCAAAAGCAAAAGAAAAAACAAAAGATAACCCTGTCTTTTACATCCAATACGCTTTTGCACGTTCTAATTCTGTTATGCGCTCATATAAGGAAACTTTTGGGGATTCTGCAGATAAAATCGATGCTTCTAAGACTTCCTTCCTCAAAGGAGCAAATGAAGCTGAACGAAATCTGGTCCGAACAGTCGCGGCCTATCCGGCAGTTGTTGAAGCCGCGGGTCAATCAAGAGCACCTCATTTGATTGTGTCATACTTGGAAGAATTGTCGAAAGAATTCCACTCTTTATGGACAATGGGTGCTAAGGCTGGTGTGCGTTTTGTGGATAAAGCGAACCGTCCTGCCACCGAACGTAATATGGTTTTAATTCGTGCTGTACAGAATACCCTGTCTAATGGCCTTAAAACACTGGGGGTAACTCCTCAGAAAAAGATGGAATACGTTCTAGATAAAGGGGTAGAAAAAAAAATACTCCAAGCAAAAATGAGGCAATATGAATGATGAATTAAAGGAACTTTTTTCTGTTACAAGAAAAAAACGTGGCCAGGAATACCAAGCTCGTTTGGAAAAAATTGTTCTAGAACACGTTGATTCAGTTCCAAATTCATCAAATCCAAAACTAATTTTTGCTTCAGGTCAACCGGGTTCAGGGAAAACAGCTCTTATTCAGAGAATTTTTCAGGATTATCCGGATGAAAAATTTGTTGTTGTCGATATTGATAACTATCGTCGTTATCATCCCGACTATGATAAGGTTAAACAGTATCGCAAAGACTTTATTATCTTAACAAATAGCTTTTTATTTGATTTGGAAGAAGATATTCTTGTGAATGCCTTTGAAAAAGGGAAAAACGTTATTTATGTTGGAACGTTAAGAGATACCGACTTTATCTGTAACTTTGTCATAAAAAACGCAAAAGAACAAAATTATCATATTGGCGTGTATGTATTGGTGGTTCCTTTGATAATAAGCCTTTTGAGTGCCGTAGAACGTTATGAGGAACAACTGTTAAATGAAGCGGATGCTCTCCATTTTATAGATGCTTCTTTCCATGCTTTAGCAAATGAAGGATTCGAACGTACACTTAACTGTATCGAAAGGGACTCATTGGCTGATTCCTTTAAGTTCTGCAAGAGAGGAAAAATCCGAGATTCATTGCCAGAATTAATTGACTTTAAAAAGGGCGTTGTTGAAACTCTACATAAGGAAAGAAATGGTATTCTTTTGAACAAAGAGGATATATTATTGCGTCTGAACACATTAAAAAACACACTTCAAAAGGATTGTGATAAGGAAGCTGATACACTGAAAACATTATTTGATTTATTTGAATTAACTTTTAATCAAACTAAAACACATAGTGGAGAAGATGATGGTATTGAAAGTTATTCAAAATGATAATTTTTATAAGGCAATTTCATATACTTCTGAAAATGTGAGGCTATTTGTCGTTATTGATGATGTGACCTTGGGGCCTGCATTGGGCGGTTGTAGGATGCTTGAATTTTTAGATGAAAAAGAGGCCCTTCACCACGTTGCTCGATTGGCAAAAGCAATGACATATAAAAATGCTGTTGTCGATTTACCATTTGGTGGTGGAAAAGCCCTTATTTATCAATGGAACCATCAAAAATCGAGAAATGAAATTTTTAGGGAATTTGCGGATGTTCTCAATTATATTAATGGAGAGTACTATACGGCAGATGACGTTAATACAACAGTTAAGGATATGGACTTTTTAAGACAATACACAAAATTTGCTCGAGGAGTTTTTTATAAGGGGCAACAAATACCTGCAACATCTTTTGGTGTATACCAGGCTATTAAAGCGGCTTCTTCCGTTATATTTAAAACTCCTAATTTGAAAGGGATAAATGTTTTTGTACAGGGATTAG
Source organism: uncultured Alphaproteobacteria bacterium (assembly GCA_949292205.1). GTDB lineage: Bacteria > Pseudomonadota > Alphaproteobacteria > CAAHEQ01 > UBA3637 > CALXZG01. Next base: position 55,894 of record CASEYR010000004.1, on the reverse strand, counting down.
GAAAAGTTGGATATAGTTTTGTAAAATTATTACGTTCAGAACAAGCCAATGTATTTGTATATGATATACAACCCGATATAGTTCAAAAAAGTGTTGATGAATTGGGATGTATTGCATGTACTCCAGATATTGTTTATAGAGGGACAATCGATATTTTGTCCCCATGCGCTTTGGGGAACTCTATCACAAAGGATAATATTCAAGATTTAAAAGTGAAACTCATTGCAGGAGGAGCTAATAATCAATTAGAAAATCCCTCATTAGCGCAAGTACTTTACGACAAAAATATTGTTTACATTCCTGATTTTTTATGTAATGCTGGCGGTGTTATTGATGTTGATTGTGAGGGTGAAAATTATTGTCCAGAATATGTATATAGGCGAGTTGGAATCATATATGATAAAACGATTTCATTTTTAAACAAATCAAAAGAAAATAGCCACTCCGTTTTAGATATAGCCCTTGACTATGTACATTCAAAATTGAAAGGAGGTAAGTAATATGTGTGGTATCGTGGGTATTTTTGATACTAATGCACCTCTAAATGAAAAATTAATAGAGCAAACAAAAAATGGGCTCAATAAAATAAAGCACAGAGGCCCAGACTTTTCAGGAGTATATTTAAATTGTCATATTGCCCTAGGTCATACAAAATTGTCTATTTTGGATTTTTCTGAACGCTCTAATCAACCCGTAGAAACAAGTAATTCTGTCATTGCTTTAAATGGGGAAATTTACAATTATAAATCACTTATTTTTCAATTCAATATGCCTGATTCTTTTATAGATGCCCATGTGATTTCTTTTTTATACGATAAATTTGGTATTGATTTTTTATCGTACATAGAGGGTGATTTTGCCTTAGCCATTTATGATAAGAGATTAAATAAACTTTTTTTGATCAGGGATAGATTAGGTGTGAAACAGTTGGTATATAAAATCTGTGATGATAAAATCTATTTTTCATCAGAAGTAAAGGGATTAATACCTTATGGAATTGTTAAAGAACCTAATATTGACAAGATTTTTAGAGACTTATACCTATGGTTTTGGGATAGTAAGTGTGAAACCTATTTTAAAGATATCTATCATGTGAACCCAGGGGAATATATTGAGTTTTCACAAAATGGCTTTAAAAAATGTGAATATTGGACACCGTTAAATCAAATTTCTGAAAATATTTCAAAAGATGAGATATTAAGTCGGCTAGAAAAAGCAACTTTATCTCGCCTACAGGGAGTGGCAAAAAGCGCAACCCTTTTATCTGGAGGGTTGGATAGTTCATTATTAACAGCTTTAGTTGCAAAAAATTCCAAGCAACCTGTTTTTTCTATGACGATTCAATATGATAAAAATGAAAATAATATAGATTTTCAGTATGCTCAAGAAGTGGTCAAAAAATATCCAAATATTATCCATAATACAGTTCATGTATCTCATGACGATATTTCTGTTCCATTTTTAGAAAAGGCTACATATCATATGGAAGAGGTTATCTGGGATAAAGTGTATTTTTCAATGTACCGTAATTATGCATTTGCTGCTCAAAATTGTTATAGGATAGTTATTAATGGTCAGGGCTCTGATGAAGTATGGTTGGGGTATTATTATGATTTCCCGTATTATCAGCAACAAAACTTAACTCCTAAATTTATAAAGGATTACCAATTAAAAAACTATTTAATTAATGACAAACTGTATAATAGTCATTTTGCATCAGAAAGGTTTTTACTGGATACGGCGGATAAATGTTTAGAAAATTTTTATCAAAAAGCAGACCTGTCAGATCATCTAAATGCGATTGCTTTTTGGGCGGTAAAAACATATTTACAGAATAATTTGATGCAAGAAGATAGAATGTCAATGGCAAATTCAGTGGAATGCAGAGTTCCATTTACAGACTATAAATTTGTAGAAATGGCTTTTTCTCTTCCTGGGAATAAAAAAATTGAAAACAATATAGAAAAATCCATTATTAAAGAAATCGCGAAAGAATATTTACCTGAAGGTATTGTTAATCGGCGCAAACAGGCTTTTGTTAACCCTTCGCAAAATTATAATGCGATTATCATGAAATACTTATATGACAATAGTGATAAAATTTCACATTCTTATTATATGAACAAAATTTTTAGTTCTTACCTGTGGGAGGATTTAAAAAATCAAAATAATGCCTTACCTTCAGATTTATATTGGAAAATTGCAGCTATTTACCAGTTTTTATTAACTTTCAACTTTGAGGAGTGAGAATGACAGAATTTGAACAAGTAATCCAACAGTACCCCTTATTTTATTTGACAGCAACAGATCAGAACACATTTGCATCTGTAGCATTAAAAATTCTATCTTTGAATAAAAAACTTATTTTACTCCCATCTAGTGAGAATAAAACAGATTTGAGATTGGTCTATACAGACAACTGTACAAGCTTATTTGTTCCATCAATTCAAACTAAAAGTGATGATTTTTATATAGGTATGATGACAAGCGGCAGTACAGAAGCTCCTAGAATTTTTGCATTTGAAAAATTCAAAATAGATTACACGTTGGATTGGTATAAAAAAATATATAATATAACGAATAATTCCATTATCCTCTCCTCTATGCCAACTTCGTATAATTTTAGTTTTGTTGCCGGCATATTGAATGCAAATCGAAATAACGCTCAATATCGATATTTACCCCCCGCTGATTTGTGTGATTTTATTAGAATAAATGCTAATAAATATGATAAAACAGTTATTCTTGCAAATCCAATTATCTTAGACATACTTTCTCAGAAACAATTTGAAGCAAATGGGAATATTTTAATTGATTCTGGAGGAGCCCCATTAAGTACCAAAGCAATTAAAATGTTCAGAGAAAAAGGATTTGATCTACATGAGGGATATGGTTTAACAGAGACTGCCTCACTTACACATTTCGATCAAGAAGCATCAAAAAAATCATTAGGTACAGTTGGATATCCTGTAGACAATTCAATTCATGTTGAGCTTGAAACAGTAGAAAATAAGCCTATGGTTAAAATATTTTCTCCAAATATAGGGCGTCATGTTGATTTAGATGGAAAATTTATTGACGAATCATCTAGCTGTTATTTGACGACAGATATTGGTCGATTTGATGCAGATGGTCGTTTAGTGTTGGTTGGACGTTCTTCTGATGTTTCAATAAATGGGTTCTATCCAAAGGATACTTTGGAAATTATCGCTGACATATTAGGTTTTAAATGTGCTCTTGTGCAACATTTGGTAAACAAAACAGTTAATATTCGTCTCTTTGATCCAGAATTACTGTCTTATGAGGAACAGTTTAAACAGAAAGTATCTGATGCATTGAGTATTCCGATGGATTCAGTTTTTGTTGATCATGTTTCAGGATTACTTCATTCTCTAAAATTAAAAAGGAAAAAATGATGAATAAAAAATATATTATTCTAACAGGTGTGGCAGGTAATGTTGGGGGGCAATTGGCCAGTTTCCTACTTGAACGGAATTACAGAATGATATTGACGGTTCAAAAAGCAGAACATGTTCCATTGATAGCTAATCATTTGAAAAAATGTGAGAATAACTTTCAAATATTGGTACTTGATTTAAATAAACAGGAATCGATAGAGGATTTTGTTGAAAAAATAAATGATATTGGTATTTCCGGATTAATTAACTGTGCTGCCTGTGACAATATAGACGATATTACAACTCTTTCATATGAAAATATGAAAAATATTATGAACGTCAATTATTTAGGAACTGCTTATTTAACAAAAAAGTTGGTTCAGAAAAATATTTTGGCTGAGCAACCATTGCATATTGTTAATATTTCCTCTCTTTTATCAATATACGGCTCACATAAAAGTGCAGCGTACTCAGCCTCTAAAGCTGCTTTGGAGGCATTTTCTAGAAATGTTGTTTGTGAATTTGCTGATAAAGGAATTATTTGTAATACAATTCGTTTGGCCGGTATAAATGGGGATGTAGATATTTACGGAAGTCAAGCGGAAGTTAAAGGATTCGATAAATATAAAGTTAAAAAGAATACTAAAAATGAGTTGAGTTCTATTCCAAATAAGAGATTGGCAAACTTTATGGAAATCAATAAATTAATTGAATTTTTATTATCGGGGGAAAGCGATTATATAAATGGTCAAGTTATAAATATTGATGGAGGAATATCTATTAAATATCCAGGTTATTCAATAGATAATTAAAATAATGAAGAAAAGAGTATGCTTTCTTGATGTAGATGGCGTTTTAGCTGATTTTTCCAGACAAGCACGCGAAATGTGCCATGTGGATAGTCATATTTTTAAGGATAGACCGGATCGTGAATTAACAAGCTCTGAAAAAGTTAGTCAGCAGAAGTTATTTTATTTCTGTGACTGTGTGGATGATTTTTGGAAAACGATGAAACCTACAAAAAATGCATCTTTTCTGTATAATTATTGCGCACAACATTTTGATGAAGTGCATTTTTTAAGTGGTTTTTGCCCCTCCCCAGAATATGCAACTCGTTTTGATAGGGTAAAAACAATTAAGGAGAATTGGATTCGTCAGAATATTCGAGGAATTCGGGATTCTTCTAAAATTATTGTGACACCACTCAGTAAGAAGTATTTTGTGGATCCTATGGTTGATTCTTTTTTGATTGATGATATGAAAAAAAACATTATTTCCTGGCAAAAAGTTGGAGGAAAGGGGATCCTTTATTCAAATGATAGAGAAGTAATTAGGGCTATTCATACAATTATAAATACGCACTCAGTTCATTTACTTCCCTTAAATATTCAATCAAAATCCCATTAAGGTATTATAGAGAATTAATATTAAAGGGGTTAATTTATTACTACCTCAAAAATTTTGTATACATCAAACTCAATTCCGTTAATGCCACGTAAGAGGTCTATTTCGTCCTCGGTGTCAACGTCTATTCGGGCTTGATCCAAAAACAGGCCTTCTTCTTTGCGTTTAAGCTCTTTTTCCTGTATATTCAGTTGTTTTTGAAGCTTCAACTCTACCAAACGATCCTTTGCTTCAGCTATTGAATCTCGTAATTTTTTTGCTTCCTGTTTCGCTTCTAAAAGATTTTGTTCCAGAACAGATTTTTGTCGCGTAGCTCTTAATTTAATTAAATCCACATCCTCATCAAATTTCCTTATTAAATAAAATTTAATCATAACACAAACATATCAAAGAGTCAAATATTACAACGGGTGCATGTGAAAAACTAGCCCCATTTACTAATATTTTGCTAATTTTTGCTAAAAAAGTGCATTTTTTTCTACTTTTTTGTGTTTTTAGCGCTCCATTTTCATCCCAACTTTGATATAATACTATACATAACAAATAGACAATAACTAACGGAAAAGAAAGGAGAATTTGTTATGTATTGGTACATTGTTTTAGACGGGATAGTTTTGCCTACACCTTATAAGAATTATCCAGAAGTTTCAAAGGCGGCAGATGAATTACATGAAAAAATGTCCCCCTGTGTTATTGATGTTGTTATGAAATAAATGTGAAAACACTAATCTTGAAAGGAAAAATAAAAATGTTAAATCAATTCAGAAGCTACTTACTCAACAAAGGTTATAAAGAATTTAGTGCAAATGGAAGCCCAAGTACAGCTATAGATTATGTCTGGCGTATCAATAAAATCTGTGAAAGGGAACATATTACAGAAGAACAATTATCAGCTCAAATAAATGAATACTTAAAACTCTATGGCCTTACTGGTGAAAAATGGTCTGAAGGTAGACGTAGCCATCAATCCTATATCAATGCACTACGTCAGTTTCGCAAGTTTGTTTTAGTTCAACGTTTTGGAGGTGCCAATGCCTAAATATCCAGAGATTACAGTCCAATTAATAGGGCAAGACTCAAACGCATATAACCTTCTTGGTATTTGCAGACGAGCTATGATAAAAAACAGATTGCCTCAATCCGAAATAGACACCTTTATGCAAGAAGCAACAAGCAGTAATTACGACCATTTATTAGCTACCGTTTGCGAATATTTTAATGTGGAGTGATTATGAATAAGACAGAAATGATACGTAGATTGAATGATGAAGCTAGAAGATCCTTTAAAAACGTTCAGGTCATGCTCACACTTGGTATCCGTATGAAGTCTGAAAAGGAAGTGGCTGAAATATTGGAACGGGTCAGAACTTTTAATGATTTTAACAAGAATAATGACGTATACAGTGAGCATGATTATCTTTCATTTGATTATAAAGGTGAAAAAATTATAGCCAAAATCGATTACTACGACCAAAATTACCGCTTTATGTCTGAAGATCCTGCTGATCCAACTATGACAAACAGGGTACTCACTATAATGACTGGTTCGGAATGGTGAAAAAAACAGTTGCCTTTTATCTGATATTTGTCTAAAATGGGAACAAAAACGCATGGAGACTTCAAATGGTTTTAAAGAATAAACTGAACATCACGAATCAAGTTGAACTGAACAAGCAGGAAGAACTAATTAGCAAGAAAAAAGCTCAGAAACTGTTTGATAGTGGTAAAATTGATACGATTAAGGTAGGAACGTTTGCAGGTTTAAAGCAGATTCACAAATACCTGTTCGGAGATATTTACGAATTTGCAGGTAAAATGCGTGATGTAAATATTTCAAAAGGGAATTTTAGGTTTGCTCCTGTTATGTATCTGCCCCAATCATTAAAACAAATTGATAAAATGCCACAGACAACTTTTGATGAAATCGTGGAAAAGTACGTTGAAATGAATATTGCCCACCCTTTTAGAGAAGGAAACGGACGCGCAACACGTATCTGGTTGGACTTGATCCTAAAAAAGGAACTCAAAAAAGTTGTGGATTGGAACAAGGTTGATAAGAATGATTATTTGTCAGCCATGGAACGCAGCCCAATTAAGGATATAGAAATTAAACATCTTTTGAAAAACGCACTCACAAATAAAATAGAGAACCGAGAAGTCTTTATGAAAGGAATCAACGTTAGCTATTACTATGAAGGATATGACGAATACGACATTCACAAGCTGATGGATTAGATATTTTTTAATTTTACTTCATAGTTACGCAAAATCAAAACTATAAAGTAAACAAATTAACTGGTCCCTTTTATGTGTGGCTAGTTTTATTTTTTTATCCTTAAAACCCCAAAATCATTTAAATCATCCGTGGTGAGCGGTTTTATTTTTGGTATAGGTTGAGTCACTTTTTTAATCCGTTGTGTCCGGTGGCTTGTTTCTGGTTCATTGGGATAGTGTTATGAATAATATCTAAAAAATTGCTCATCATTTACAGATAAAGTACGTTTTCGTCAGCTTTCTTCAAAAAATGGACGGATTATACTTTTACTTACCTTCACCAAATTAAAATAAAAAAAAAGCTGTAAGATCATAAATCCTACAGCTAATAATATCCCTTTTACTTAATTTAATGTTTTGGCTTATCAAATAATTCTTCAGACAAACAAAAACGAGAACTATCAAAATGTCCGTTCACATCTACCTTCACTTCTTTAAAACAATATTTAATTACTGGTGTCTTATTCGCATTTATTATATCTAAGTGTATACAATAATTGGGCCAATCAAAATATTTTAATGTATTATCTACTGCTAACCACAGATGCCACGTCTTAAAGTTTGCTTGATTGTATAAGATATGAGCATGCCAATAACCAGATATACCACCTTCTAAAAAACAAATAAACTTTAAATGATATTTGTTCCAATGCCTACCTAATAATTGTCTTTCAAAATAGGATAGTACAGATCTAAAACGTTCCTTTGCTACTTCAATATTCTCTGTTTTTAAATGTTCTGGTAATTGAATGGTCATAAATACCGTTGGATTATAGATAGTTTCAATCCAATCAAATAATTCATGCTGAACACTCCAATTTTTACCATCTTCTTTTCTTTTGGATATACTTTTATTTAAATATTCATCCAACTGCCTACCAGATTCAATAATAGAATTTTCAGACGGTTTTCTCTTTTTAGATTGTTTTATTTTATATTTGATCCAATCATTAATATTTGGATAATGGTATTTCATTGACTGACGGATAAGATGACCTGTTTCAATATCCTTATTTACGTGTATTAGTTCAACCATCTTAGACAATTCTTTTTCATTATTCTTTTCTATATTAGATGTTTTATTTATCATTTTTATTACTTTTATCACATTCTTAAGAGTATAATTTTAACAAAGGAAACGTTTTAGGATCCTGTTATAAATATTTATAATTATGTTCCTCCTTCAATCCAACACAACGCAAAAACAGTCAAAAGTGTCGCGATTGTCTTTTTTATAGAACAGCCAAAATTTTAAAAGTTGCTAAAATAAATTTCCAAAAGTAAAAAATAGCCCCAGCAAAGGTTTTACCGGGGCTTAAAATTATTTCAACTTACGACGCATATATTCAGTACACAGAATAGAAGCCAATTTTGTATATTTTTCTTCTTCCGTTAAGTCAGGATCAGAATCAATTGCCAATAAAGTTTCCAATAAGCCTTGATATTCTTTTGACATTTTAAATCACCTCCTTTCACATGAGATGTAAAACCTCCGCTTAAAAAGCAGAGGTTCATGTTTATCGATTGGAAAAGATTCGATTTACCAAGTTGGGAAGTAGGGCTTCCCCGCATATTTCACGCAAAAGTTTGTCATTCTTTCTGGCCCATGGTGGAATTGCATCCGTATAACGCTTGTCAACACCGGTTAACGCAAAAATCTCAGCCACTGAGAAATATCTTGCATTGTCATAAGTCCCATCCGGCTGTAAATTTCCGGGATGAAGAGTCCAATCACCACATAAAGAATCACTTCCTTGTATAATAGTGTGTGCTGGTTTATCCCAGTCATTCCGTCCTGCTACACCAGTATGCGAACCTTGACACAAGCTACCATCAATATTGACAAACTTATACGGTGGTGGATTGTTGATAGCTGCACATCCAGTCGCTGTATGTCTTATACATTCTGCTTGTAATGGATTGATATAGCCAATCCGATGGAATTCTTCATCAGGATCGAATTGACCTGATTCGAGCGTCTTATACTTTCCATATCCAATAGCATCACGAACGGTCAAAACTTTTTCATCTGGTGCTGGGAATTCCCATCGCTTATTGCGTTGCGTGAGGATAATTCCACGAACTCGCGCCTGTGCCGTTCCATAGCGGCTTGCATCAATTTTATCTGCATTCACATCATGTCCCAAAGAATTCATGACCGCTGTAATATGTTGCAAAATTGTCGCCCCATTTAGCCGATCGGTAATAATTTTATCTTGATTTGGACTGATGAAATACGGGGCGTTTTCCCAGAAGGTAAAATCTAAAACCGCATCTTTTTCTTTTGCAATCATTTGACACAATTCCAGAGCAGACAAAAACAACCATGTTTCATAGTCCCCAAGATGCTGCCCTCCAGCCAAAGAAAATGGTTGACATGGCAAAGTAAAAATTATGCCGTGGCACTGACGTTCTTTATAGATTTTAACCAATTCGGGAATGTGTTTGGCAAAATCAAAGAGTAGCGTCTTGCATTCATCATTTTTACCATAAATATCATGGTGAAGACGCCATCTTTCCGGCAAAATTTCTACTGCTGCTGACACGTTATAACCAACATCATGAAGTTTACTTGAACCAACTCCGGCACTGCATGCGATAAACATGCAGTTCTGATAATCGTGCGGATTAAACATTTTTCCCTCCTTGCGCTTGATATGAAAACCATTGCTCGCTGTATTGACGAGCAGTAAAGACCTCTAAATACTTACCTCCCGGCACAAGCACTTCTACTTCACTGAAATAATAATCCGGTAAGCATTTTTGGTCTGGTTCTTGATGTTCAAACGTATTTGAATCCATCCGAAGATATTCAATCGGCGCATCTAGATTTCCTTTAGTCGCAATCAAGATATTGGTGTGAATGTTTTTGCTCCAAACATATTGACCTTTAATACGATCACGGTTCCATACTACATTATCAACGTATGTCAAACCCCATTTATTGATCAAATCAATCGCATCAAGCAACTTATCAGGCATTACTGCTACAAGAACCAAAGCATCTTCTGCCAATGGCAGAGTCAACGTTTCGGGAATACAATTAGCAGGCATTTGTGTCAAATCAATAATGGCTGCATGATGTGCATCTGCCACATTTGCTTTTCGTGAATTTTCAACGCTTTGGGCAAATTTTTGGCTTCGTTCTGCCTGTTTTTCCATGCGTTCGGCTTCTCTAGCTTTTTGTTCAAATTCCTTTTTTAATCGAAAACTTAAAGTGGCTGTGGCGGGTACATTATATTCCAGCGCATACAGAATAGCCTTTTCAACCCATTCAGCTTCAAGATGTTCAATCTGTTCACGGGCATATCGACTCAGTCCATACAAATTTTTAACAAGAACAGCTTTAGATGGAATCCCTTTCCCTGGATGCGCCCCTGGACGTTTGGGAATTGACAAAAGAAATGGTTTTAAAGCCAATTCATAACGTAATCTTTTAATTGACGCACTCACCGATATATTGCTAGTCCGTCTGTATTTTGCAGGTGGAACAAGCACTACCATTTTTTGCAGTTTATATTCCGAAACAGCTTTATCAATCTCTTCTTTCGAAAGAGCCTTATCTTCTTCTGATTCAGACGTGAGAGGCATTTCTCCTGCTGGTGTTGTTGGAGGAAGAGTTGGTTCCCCATTATCATTGCTTGCTTCATCAACTTTCGGCATTTCTTTCAAAAGATGTGATTCTGCAGAATCTGTTAAATTTTGTGGATCAACAGCCGAATTGCTGCCTTCTCCGATTGTTTCAACATCCGAACCAACGGCCATCTGTTGAATTTCTTTTTGATTACAGTTTACTGCAATCTTGTTTTTAATGATATTAGTCATTGTTTTCCTTTCACCCCAGAAAGGGGAATTAAAATAATTTTATTGGGATTCAAAGAAAAACATTCCATTTTAAAAGAAAGTATGTTATAATGCTTCTTGCGTATGGGGTTTGTTTTCTCTGAACCCTATTGTGGGAGTGGACATTTGAGCTGTCTGCTCCCCTTTTTGTTTTTATCGCACCTGCTCGTAAAAACGAATCGATGTGTTAAAAACGAATGTATAATACAAATGTTTTATTAATAAGTCAAGTAATATTTTTTACAAATCTTTATTTGGTGTCATTAAAAATAATAAATTATTTTTATTTTTTTATTGACAAATTAAAAAATAGGTGTTAAAATAAATTTGTTGCAAATCAAAATAAAGGGAAGCGCCAATGAATGAAGACATTTTTACTGTTCCAGATAAGATAAAAGAGAAACTTAAGATTGAAGTCAAAAAGAAAGAAACCGTTAAAGATAAAATTTTACGGATTTTTTATGAAGCAGTTAAAATGGGCAAAAAAGAATTGTCCGTTGATGAAATAACAGCTGCCTATTACAATCTCTATTCAGCCTCTGGGAAAGAAAAAATTAAAGATAAAAAAATCATCACCTTATTTTTGTTTGAAATGAAAGGTGGAACAAAAGATAATGGTGTTTTAGAAAGCGTTTCAAAAGGTCATTTTAAACTTCGTGAGACTAAAAAATAGTTTCTACTGAACAAGCATAGCCCCTCATGGACTCTCGCATGTAAAGGCCTTGTTAAAAAATGAGCCAATTAACGATGTTGCATTTATTTTTATGGCTGGGATATGCCGGTTGGAGCCTTGGGATGTGGTGGGTTGGCGCTAGCGACTGCCATATGGCACGTGGCGATAGGTGGTTATTTTTTAGCCATAATTTCTTTCCATTTTGCAAAGTGATCTTTCAAAAAATCATATTCAAAACAATCCATCTGATATTTAATTTCATCTAATTGATGGTTAGAATAGTGGTGCAACATAACTGTTTTGCCTTCCCACCCAATTATATCGTTGATAAAGGATTCTGAAATACCAGCTTTTTGCATAATCAAACTGGCATTGTTACGGAAAGAATGAAAATCATATCCATCTTTCATAACTGATTTTACTTTAATATCCAAAAGAAATTGAGTTAATGTGCGCACGATTAATTTATCACTGTAATTGCCTGATTTTGTTTTACATCTTGGAAATATAAAATCTAAATCTTGTGCCTTTAATTGCTTTTTTCTGTTATTCACAAAATCAATAAATCCTAAATCATATAATTGATTATGAACGGGTACAAATCGTTCAGATGCTTCATTCTTTAAATGCTTAATTTTGCTTCCTTCTTCTGTGAAATGAATACAGTTCAAACCATCTTTTGTGACAATATCCTTATATTGAAGTGTGCTGGCTGCATTTCTTCTAGCTCCGGTAAAAAGAGCCACGGCGCAAATCCAAAATAAATCTGGATTTTCTTTGAAAAAATCATGTTTCGGATCAAATATATTTAAAAGTTGAGTTTCAGAATAGGGAAGATGCGGTTTAACGGCTGATTTGCTTGTCTTTTTAATGTTCGGCAATAATTCCATTAAGTTTAATTTATAATGTTCTGGTTGTAGTTTATTTGCGGTTTTCATAAATTCTTCTAAATAACGAACATATTTACGTTTGGCATTTCCTTGTAAGTCCGTCCTGTTTTGGATGTAATCAGATATTGTGGATATTTTTTCTGGCGTATTATATTCATCGTATTCGCTTTTTAGTGTCAGATTTGCCGATTGAAACATTTTTATCAATGTATTTTTCTTTCGCACTTTTTCTTCTAAGCATATCTCTTTTTTCTGAAGCATGATGGATAAAACATATTCAAGCGTGTATTTAGGGGAAGCAGTAGTTAAAACATTTGCTGATGAAAAAGATGTTTTCTTTAATTGGTTGTTTATATCTGCTAATTGATCCAGCATCTGGCGCATTAAATTCAGTTGCATTTGTTGAAATGGATCCAAAGTATTAAAATGTTCAGATATGGTATCCATGCAACAGGAAACGTTTTTAAAGTCTTTTTGGGCAATTTTTGGAGCAATTTTTTGGACAAATGCATAGTCAGAAATTAATGCCATAAATTCCTTTGTTTCCTTAGGCTTAACAATTCCTTCTGGCCAAGCCTTTAACAGCATTTTATCAAATAATTTATGAACGTTCAAAACGGTGTGTTCAATGTATTGTTGTTGATCCATCAGTGTTTTTGCCTCATAATAATTGCTTGTATGCAAAGAAAATCGTTTATATCTGCGTTTTCCATCTACTTTTGGTAATTCTATTCTACAATAAAAAACATTGTTTCGCAACCATAAATGTGGAGCAGACTTTTGAACCCGTGCATCACAGTTTGCATCACACTTTTCGTAGTGGTGTGATTCAATAGGCGTTTTTGAAGTGTCCTGATTTTGTAAGTTATTGATATGATTATATTTTTCAAAAAGAAAAGATTCCAACGTCTCTTGTGGAATCCTCTTCATAAGTGCTTGAAAAACAAGCTGTTTTAAATGGAGCGGGCGAAGGGATTTGAACCCTCGACATCGACCTTGGCAAGGTCGCGCTCTACCCCTGAGCTACACCCGCATTTTGAATGCAGGGATATATATGCCATATTTTTTTTATAAAAGCAAGCAAAAAAAACAAAAATAGTAAAAAAATTTTTAATCCATCAATTTAATAAAAAAAAGATAGACTCCAGCCTGCCTCTTTCAACCAAAAAAAACCGATCTACACCTCCAAAAAAAAGCCTCTATTTCAGAGGCTTTTTTGCTTTTTCTAACTGCCGAGTCCCATTCCCGAGACCATTTGCTCCTGCATAGCGAAAGTTCCCATAACAACCCACGCCACGACGGCAGCGATCAATAAAATAGCAAATCCGTTTAAAACAGCCGCTTTTTGATCAATATCGCGCACGGATGATTCCAGCCAATCTTCAGCCAATCGCTCCAACGCCTCAGGAAAGTTATCCAATTCGGCATAAATTCGCAAATCTCCGACAACTTCCTCATCAGGAAAACCCAAGCCCGTTCTATACAAAGCATCACCCAAATTGTCACCATTATTAACAAAGACCAAGGCGCGATCAATCCGGTAGAGAAGATACTTAGAGGCATCTGCTCTCAAGGAACGCATAGCCTTTGAAACCGGCGTTCCGGCCTTAACCAAAGCAGCTAAAGACAACAACCAACCGACACCAATAAAGATACGATAAATTGACCAAGGCGGAGCCTTATCAAACTTTGCCCGCCAGCGACCTTTCCACCGTGGAAAGGTCAACACAATCCCTGTAAACAAAATAGGCAAAGTTGCAAACAATAAATAAGGATGATCGGCAACAAAGTAAGATAGATCAACCAAAGATTTAGCCAAGCCAGTCCAAATCAAATTCGGAACGGCGGCAACCATCGGCGGAACCATGAATTTTCCGACCCCCCAAATCAAAAAGATAACCATACAAATCAAGAACATCGGATAAGCAATAGCATTCACAACCGGAGCTTTCATTCGGTTCATACCCTCGACAACTTTGATTGTATTTTCCAAAGCCAACTCCAAGTTAGCCACATCACCGACGGATAGCATTAACAATTCAGTTGACGGAGCCCATCCCCGCAAAGCGACAGAGAAAGAATCACCGTTTTGAATAGATTTCATCCAGTGACGCACGGCAATAGCCATCGTATCATCAGGATTTTTACCATCTTTTGATGCAATTTGATGCATCCGATCCAAAGCATCCATCAACGAAAAGCGATTGCGCAACAAAGCCATTAACTTTCGATAAACAGCCAAACGATCTGATGTAAACAAACGAACGACGATACGGGCATACCAAGTGTTAATATCATTAGATATATGACCGATTTGCTCCACTGCCTCGCTGTTACTTTTCTTCTTTGTCGGAATACTAACCATTTTGCCCTCTTTTTAAGCTATTGTTTGCTGATCCAAAAAACCGGTCCAGCGTTCAACTTCCTCAATATCAATAACACCCGTCAACATTTTGGATAAAGCAGCCTCACGTAAAGTTACCCCCCCCAAATCGTTAATCCAATAATTCAGAGCCTTTTTCGATTCGCCACGGATCATCAAATCCAAGAAAGTTGCATCCGGCACGACGAACTCGGCAACCACCGTTCGTCCCTTAACACCACGGAAATCACACTCTTTGCATCCGGGACCACGCAAGTAAGAAAATTCAACACCGGCATCACCAAAGGCCCGATATAACCTCTTAACAGCAGGATGATCCAAACGATCTTTCGCAGCTACGCGACAGTAAGGACAAACTTTTCGGAACAAGCGCTGAGCCAACATTCCCTTCATAATATCCGGATCTTGCAACTTAAAGTCTTCAACGCCCATATCCCGCAACCGCATCAATACTGCTGGGGCACTATTAGCGTGCAAGGTTGTCCACACGTTATGACCGGACAAAGCACCACGAAAAGCCAAGTCGGCAGCAGATAGAGTCCGCACTTCACCGATCATCAAAGCATCAGGATCCGACCGCAAGGCAGCCGACAAAGCTTTTGTAAACTCACGGTCTTTAGCCTCCTCAATGGAAGCATTTGTAACAGGCATTTGGCGAGCCCCCGGAATCGGGTATTCGGGAGGATCCTCCACCGTAATCAGATTAATTTCATAATTACGCTCTTGTAACATGGCAATCATGTTACGTTGTAGCGTTGTTGATTTACCACTACCTGTAGGCCCAGACACGATAACGATACCCGTTGGAACCGCACGCATATGGTAAAACATTTCTTCTTCTTTTTTGGAAAAGCCCAAAACAGATAAACTGGAAGCTGATTCCGAATTATCTTCAGCATACAGCAACCGCATAACGACATACCGCGTTCCGAAAGCAATCGGGTTAAACTGCAAACGAATACCCAACACATTCCGAGGCAAAACCAATCTTCCGTTAGACCCCCGTAACGGCGTTCGCCCTAATTTCTGAGCCGCCTGATATTCATTTTGTGCATAGTTGGAATCAGAAATATCCGATGAAGCAAAAGCCGCCCGAACAAAGCTTTCTCCCCACTCTTTGTTATACTCCATTTCAGTCTGCATCAAACCGTTCACACGGAACATGACGGTTGTATGATCGGCCACAACAATATGAATATCAGAAACACGACTCATTGCTGCCCGAGACACAATTGTCACAAAGTCACGTTGCATCCGTGCTTGTTCTTGATTTTCATTTTCAACAACCGGAGCACTTGTTACATTTCTGGAAGCATATTCATAAATATCATTAATAACGATACTTGGAACATATTCAGGTTTTCCAATCTGCAAACGCCGTTTGCGAGCCAAATATTCAAACCCTAAAACCTTACCATCAAACTGAGCTGATTCAGAAACGAAAAAACGACCGTTTGAAAACAAAGCCAATAAAGCACGAGTTTCTTCTTTAACAGGGAAGTTTCCTCCCTCAACAGTAACACACTCATTTCCGTTTGCGAACAGATCCTTCAAAAAGTTTGCCGATTTATAATCAACCTTTTGATCTGAAACCTCAACATCTCCTTGAGAAGTTTGTTTATCATCAGATGATGCACTTTGATTCGTTTCGGATAAACTGGAAACTGTTTCCAAATTAAGCCCGTCCATATCTTTTGCAACCGGCGGTTTCACTTTATGCACCAAGTCTTCCTGACGGACTGCATCTGTTGAGGTTATGTTATCAGATACAAGCATATCTTCATCGAACTCTACTTTTCGTATTTCTTTCGTTTCCAACTCTTGAGCAACCGGTTCTACAAACTCGGGAACAATCGGAGCACTTACCCCCTCTGTAACCATACCGGAATCATTTGATTGAGCGTCTGCCGTTTGAACGGACTGTCCCACAAACTCGGGAACAATCGGCGCACTTACCCCCTCTACATTCGCACCGAAATCATTTGATTGAGCGTCTGCCGTTTGAACGGACTGCTCTACAAAATCAGGAACAATCGGAGCACTTACCCCCTCTGTAACCATACCGGAATCATCTGATTGAGCGTCTGTCGTTTGAACGGACCGATCTACAAACTCAGGAACAATCGGCGCACTTACCCCCTCTGTAACCATACCGGAATCATCTGACTGAGCGTCTGTCGTTTGAACGGACTGCTCTACAAACTCAGGAATAATCGGGGCACTTACACCCTCTGTAACCGCACCGGAATCATCTGACTGAGCGTCTGTCGTTTGAACGGACTGCTCTACAAACTCAGGAACAATCGGCGCACTTACACCCTCTGTAACTCCAACAAGAGAATCCCGCTTATCCACTTCTTCGGTCGACACCATATTGACCGCATTTTTTTGTTCTAAATCACCTTGAGAAGAAGTATTTTTTTTCGTTAAAAACGAAGGAAATAGACCCAGTTTAGGGGCTATCGGACGAACTGGGGGTGGCGCCAGAGGAGGAACAGCCACACCTACACCCGAGCGTCCGGCTTCAGCAGATTCTGAATCCCCTTTTTCTGTCCGATCTTCTGCCTCTTGCTTATCAAGCATAGCACTCCCTCTATTTTCAGCATTGGCCTACTTATTATTTTTGCTCTCGGTATCCGTCTTTATTTGATTAGTTGAAGCTTTAACAGGTTGCCCCTGTAAAGATAACTGATCCTGACGATTCCCATATACAACCGACACCGTATCTTTTGTAATATTTTTCACAACGTGACCAGACGGCAAAATATCATCCTCTTTTACGGTAATAATAGAGTTATCCGACAGGTTTTTCAAGCGAGCAATTAATTTTCCTTGAATACCCCGAACACTGATCAATGAATACATATCAACAAAGATAGGTGATGTTTGGTTTGATTCCAAAGAAATAGCCGTTTTTATAGCACCTTTAGACTCCTTTCCGGATTCAGCTTTCTTCATTGCTTCCTCACGTAATTTATCACGCAAAGCCTCTTGTTCGGCTATTTGTTTTTCCAATGCCTTTTCTTCGGCTTCTTTTTTCTCTATTTCCAAACGAACTTTTTCTTGCTCTTGCCACCACTGGATACGACTGCGAACAACATTTTCACGCTTTGAAATTTCATCCAATCGATTCTGGCGATAGGTAGCCTTTAATTTCTCCAAGTCATTTTTCAGTTGCTCTTTTTGCATTTGTAACTTTAAGAAAGTATTTCCGCGCTCCAAGTCAGCCATTTCCTGAAAAACCTCTGGAGTAATACGCCCTAAAAGTTGCTCACTCGGCAAATCTTTTTTAGATACGGACTGAGCCATCGGTGCCGGCCCCGAGATGTCAGCCTCATTAATTCCCGGTAAAGGAGCCAACTCCAACGACCCCAAAGAAGGACGATTAGGAAAATCCACAGCTGTTTTATCAGCCAGAGATGTATCATTTAACTCTTTTTCCAGCTGTTTTCTTGCAGCATCCATAGCCTTTTGATTTTGATCTTGATCTTGCTTCTCTACCTGAACCACTTTTGATTCTTTATTTTTCGGCTTGTCGGCCGCCTGAACTGTGGTTCCGGCACAAATCATTGAAATCAACAATAAACTGACAAAAGAAATCATTTTATTTTGCATAGATTCTCCCCTCATAGGTCCACTTGTTACTCGATCCGACCGTCGGATCATACTCTATTTTTAAAAACTCTAATCCTGAAAACTTATCAAAAAAGACTTTCCATTCCCATGGAGAATACGATGATGCGATAGAGAAAGAAAAGTACTTATATGTCTGTTGATTTGCAGGAACAGTCCCATCCGCATTATTGGGCGGATCTAAAATAGTTTGTTCAGAAAACTGAATTGGTTGTGCCGTTGCCTGCTTAATATCGGTTAACTGTTCCCGCAGCTGATCGGCGGTCAACAAGGGAACCGATGCCACCATCGGAATATCCGCAAAAGATATACTTCCCTCTGCAGCACTCCCCGAAGGATCCGCTTTAACCGTTATCTTATTTAATTTATACTCATCCAAAGCAGCCTTCAGCCAAGCAATTCGACCTCCTTGTTGCCAAGACAATCGCCATCCGGTTGTTATCCCCTTTGGCGTACAAACAACCTTTCCCAACTGCCATCCCGGAATCACAATAGAGCTTAATTGATAAGAATTATTCCAACACTTATTCAAGAAAGCATCGGTTTCGGGAACTTTTTCCCATGGCTTAGGCTTTTCCGGAGCCGGCTCAACAGGCTTTACAACTTCGGGGGTTGGTAATACAACAATCTTCTCCGGAGTAAAAACCCCCTGCAATAAAGACACAATAACATAGGCCACGGCTCCGATCAACAAGATTAACAGAATAGCAACCAATACCAAAATTTGTGTTTTTTTGGTTGCACTCAATTCAAATAATCTTGTTTTTCTGGTTCCTTTTACCAAATCCGATAAAGATTTTTGAACAGATCCCTCAACCTGCCATTCTGGGGGCACAATACGAATTCCCCAATCCGGAACAGCCATCATGGCAAAAAAAGCTCTCTTTGCTTCTGCTTCGGTTGCAAACAGAATATCTTCCTCGGCCAAAATCAAATCATTCCGAATAGCGATAAACCACCACCCCTCATCTACCTTAAAAACACCGCAAGCAGACGTTTTATCAGACAAAGCCGAAGCCACAGAAGCCGCCAAAGAGGGTTCACCGCTGTGATGCCCCAAATACGTCTTTCCCAAGCCGTATTGAGGTGATGAAGAGGAACGCTGACAATACAGATCAGCCCCCGGCTCAGCCTCCATCGCCTCTCTGATTTCAGGCAAGGGATCATCCGGATTTTGCAGAGGAGCCCACATCAAACCAACGGCGTATTTTGTTCCGTCAACAATAACGCTCCCGCCGGCAGATCCCCGTCCGACATTCCCTTCATTTTCTAACGTATTAGGCATCTCAACCATAATTGAAAGCTCCTAAAAATCACGCATACGCGCTTCGGGTGACAAAGGTGACTCTAAAATTTCCGGAGTCATTAAAATCACCATCACATCACGCGTATTCTGACTATAGGCTTTACCACCCAACAAGCCCATTTTAGCTTTACCGATACCGGCAGTATCTATTTTATTATTAACACTTTCAAATCCAGTCAAGACCAGAGTTGAACCGGAACGCATAGCAATTTCTTGCATAAAGCCCCGCATTTGAACTTTTGGTAATTGAACGATTGTTGTTTCCTTATCACCGGTATCACTATCTTCGTCTTCCTCATCCGAATTTTGCTGATTATTTCCATTCATATAACCGCCATTTGACGAAAAGCTATCCAAGGACAACAAGTCTGTTAGTGTCATAGAAAACAGAACAATCAATCGTCCGTGGTCTAAAATACGAGGCAAAATCTCCATCGTAAAACCATAATTCAAAGTATCTGTATCCATATCCACTTCAGTGCTTCTGTCTGTTCCGCTGCCCGATGTTGTCACATTTGTTTCCTTCACATAGTTTTGAGAAGTAGAAATCTGAACCGGAGCAACTTTATTATTCAATGTTGTTACACTGGAACTTGTTACCAAAGCTGTTTTTCCCTGCGTTGAAAACGCCTGAATAATTGACTTTGAATCTTTCCAGTTAGAACTTGGACGCAACAACGTCATAGACAATAATCCAACAGCACCGGCACCCGCCGTACCGCCTGCGGCATCAATGAAATACGGACTGGAATAAGATGCCTCAATATTATTTGAATTAAAGACTGCCTGCAAATCCAATCCATAGTTATCCTCATTTTCTATCGACACTTGCAACACTTTCACAGAGATTGCAACTTGACGAGATAACTTTTCATTCCAATTCGCAATATAACTGGCAACTTTTTGAATCACAAACGGACTTGCAGTCACGGTTACCGTTCCCGTCACGCGACTAAATGATAATTTACCTTCTTCACCGACAACTTGCTCCACACCCTCTTCAATATTATCCCACAAAGCTAAATTAGCTGATGTTGACAAAGAGGAGCTCGCACTACCACCACTGCTGTTTTCACCCATAGAAGCGCCGGTCAATGAAGCCTGCATCTGTGTTTCTGTCGGCAAAGCGTAAACCGTAAAAACACGAGTTTCCTTTGTAAAGAAGGTAATAACACCATTTTTATAACGCCACCAAACACTATAGCGATTAGATAAATAATTTAACAATCCACTTAATTTTCCGGAATAATTAACCGGAACAGTTTCTGTCGGGACGGCATTTTCAGACTTCAAATCATCTAACCGAACCGTTATACCCGTCATATCCGTAATTTCCTGAGCCAATGTCGGCAAAGTTGTTTCCTCGGCTATGGACAGAGTAATACTGTTATCCTTTTCCAGCCAAGCCGGCAAAGCATCCCCCTCCATAATTTTCACACTGGAATTACCTAACCAAATATCATTTTGCATCCGAACGGTATCCACCGGTTGTGGCAAATCCGGAACCGTTGCTCTTTGACGCAAATCTTCAACGCGTTCCAGAGTTGTTTCAATCTTTTTATTTGTTTCATCAACATACTTATTACAGGCAGACAACAAAAAAACGCCGCCCAAAACCCCAAATAAAATACCGAACTTCAAACCATTAGCGTTCATTTTCATCCTCCTGCGTACTGACAACTAACACGCGATTTCCCTTATAAAACGTTCCGATCGGAGCCGGCGTTGCTCTAGCAAAAGATCGAACCAAAGCCCCTGAAACATCAACAAAATTACCTCTAAACACAACACCGGCTTCCAGGTGGTAATCGCGATCCAACTTCCAAACGACCGTCCAACCGGATTCTTCCCCCCACTTCATCAGCAATGAACGCAATGTTTCACCGGCGGGAGCCTCCCAATCATGCGTATTTTCACCATAAGTTACTTTTTGAGCCAATGTTTTTGCCTTTTCGGCAGGCAAGTCTACTTTTTTAGACTTATCATCTTTCATTCGGGTTGTTTTTTCAGTAATTGTTGTCCGAACTGTTTTCAGCGGAGCAACCCCAACATCACCGTTTTGAACCACTTGCGTTTCAGAAGATTCTTTCTTTATCACATCCGAAGCAGACGAAGGATTTGTCACATCGGACCGAGCTGTATCCGCAACAACAACCTCGGTTGTATCAGTGGTAACGGCGACACCATCCGAAAAAATTTCCGGTTGAACAGGTTGTCGTTTATCTTTAACCGAAACAGCCTTGACCCCGGCAGGGCGAGACATAGCAATCACTCTTTCCGAAGGCAATCCTTTTGATTGCGAAACATCTGTCTGCTTAAGATTTTTTTCTTTTCCGGCAACAGAAGCCGAAGACACCTCATACGTTTCCACGAATGATTCAGTCAGATAAACACCGCTGGGATCAGTCAAAAAACAATCAGAGTCAGAGGCAACGCACGGCTCGGCAACGGGAGCCCCTTCATCAACAACAACCGCATTACCATCATAGTCGGTCGCACACCCCATTACGCCCAAAGAGCAAGTTAACACGCCTGCCAGAAAAGACTTTTGAAATATATTCCGTTTCTTCATGGTTAAACTCCTTTGCTTAACACTTTACTTCATTTTCATTCACAAAACAAGACTTCTTTATGTATTTTTACCATTTTGTAACGCGAGAGGCATTTTTCGGTAAACTTGTTTCATTTTTATTTGTCACAATTTCCTTTGCCTCCGGACGAGGAACGGCACGCAATAACATTGTATCAACCGGTCTGTTTGTGTAGTTAACAATAATCTGATGCGTTGACAATCCAGCCCCTTGCAAAGCATTCTTTACAAGAATCAAGCGCTTATCTTGTAAATCGGCATTTTCACAGCTGACACGTATTTCAACAACCAACCTCGGATCATTCAATGCGGCGATAGCAAAAGCCTTAATCCACTTCAAAGACTGTCCCGAAAAAGCACTTTCGTTAGGATAGAATGATATTTTCAAATCCCGAGGCATCAAGAACGCTAAAGGCTCACCCTTTTCCAAGCTGGCTAAAATCTGATCTGCATAAGCGGACGGAGCAACAGCCCTCACACGAGGCGGTAAGGTGGGGTCAGCCTCTCCGGTCGTAGCGATCGGAGCCAGTGGCAACAACAGTTTTCTAGGAGGTTGCTCGGCTTTCTGCACAGCAACAGAGGCCGTTTTCAAAGGTTCAACCGAATGACCCGATCCGATATTCAAAGGTGTTTTTTTCTCGGCCAAAGCACCCGAAGATTGAATTTCGGCAAAAATATCAACATCAGCAGGGGCCGTTTCATCTACAACTTCCGTCGTCATTGAAGCCTCAGCCATCTTATCCTGATCCACTCCGTCAACGGGTGTTTCAACAATCTCCTCAACAACGGTTTTCCGAGTAACCGTAGCCGTCTCACCGGGTAACAAATAGGTCGGCAACAAAAAATCCCCGTCAGCCGTCACGGTTGCAACGGCATTTTCGGCCGTTTCTCCCTGTTCATCGGCACGCAAATCGGGAATATCCGCAATTGGTGCTTCAACTGATTTGGAATCAACAGCCTGCACCGCCTCCCCGACAGGCAACTCAACCGGAGCAACCTCGGCCGGATCCCCATCGCCTTGGGCAACTTCCGCCCATACCTGTGTGCTACACCCTAAAACGCCACCGACAAAAAGAGCGACGCCCAACTTCATATAACGATTTCGTTCAAACATATTTTATTATTCCTTTTTGGCCATTATTTTGGAATGAATGTTTTTGTTCCCCTATCATACGGGCAAAATCTTTAATTTTTTACTAACAAAACATGTTTTTTAAGATTACTTCATAAAAAGGACTGGACAAAATAGAAAAAAGATGTAGAATAAAGATAAGGGCAGGAAAAGTTCCTCCCGATATTTATACTTATAAGGAGAAAATGTCATGACAAAATTCTTAAAATATTTATCCCTGTTTGTGGTCATCGCCATTGCTTTTGCGGCAACTGACGCATTTGCTCAGGTATCAGGCTCAGGTGGTGGTGGTAGATTGGGCGGTGGTAACACTGACGTATTCCAAACAATTACGGATCGTATGATTACCACATTTAAAAACGTCCGTGCCGTTATCTTTGTTGTCGGCGGGTTCGGTTTGGTTGGTTTGGGCTTTGCCGCTATTTTCGGAAAAGTCAACTGGAAGTGGTTGGCTGCTTTGGCTGCCGGATTAGCAATCGTTGCTATTGCCGGTGCCGTTGTGGACTATGTAACACAATCCGATGCGAACCAAACAATCGGTAACTTAAGCAGCTTTGATGATACGTTAAGCTAATCATCAACATTATACAAAAAAGCACCTCTGTTTACAGGGGTGTTTTTTTTATGCGCTGATCTTATATCAAGTGATTTATACTAAAACACTCGGTGTCATCAAACACCGTTTTCAAATTTCTCTGTCAGAAAAGAAACTGTCACCGATTCCCCTGCGATCAAGCAACGGAAAGAGGCAATAAAATTTCAACACGCAATCCGCCCATCGGACTATCTCCCAAAACGATATCGCCACCATGAGACAAAACGATATCTCGCGTAATGGTCAATCCCAATCCGATCCCCCCCGTATGTTGATTACGAGACGACTCCATCCTATAAAAAGCCCGAAAAACATCCGTTCGTTGTTTTGGCGGTATTCCGGGACCGTCATCATCAATAATAATGCGAGCCATTTGATTATGTATTCCCAGCGTTACTGCGGATTGAGAAGCATACCGTCCGGCATTCGTCAATACGTTTGTAATCGCACGACTTAAGTCATTCTGACGCCCAACCAAAGCGACCAATCGTTCTGGATGAAAATCAATTTTTTGTCCGCATTTTATCAACTTGTCAACGATACCATCAATCAGCTCATTTAGAACCAGCGGTTCCGGCAGTTCTTTTCCCTCACCTCTGGCAAAAGAGAGGTAGGCATTCAACATATGCTCCATTTCGGTTACATCGCTTAATAAATCCGTTACGGCTTCTGATTGAGGCGCCATGGACAGTTGAAGTTTCATACGCGTCAACGGAGTTCGTAAATCATGAGATACGCCCGACAACATAGCGGTTCGTTCCGTCAGATAGCGTTGAATTCTGTTTTGCATCAGCAAAAAAGAAGCTCCGGCCTGCTTCACTTCGGTTGCCCCCTCTGGTTTAAACGTTCCGACGGCCTGCCCTCGTCCGAATAACTCAGCCGCTCTGGACAATCGCTCGATGGATCGGACTTGATTTTTCATGAATAGAAAAGCGATCCAAAAAAGCAATATAGAAAAACCGATCATCCAAATCAAGAAAACATCAACCGTTGAGCTAAAAAATCGCTTTCTGGGCACAACAGCCCGCAACACGCCTTGATTTAATTGAATCCAGATAGCTTTTTGCTGATTTTCCATTTCTTGAATAACGACCGGATACCCCAATGCCTTCAATGCGCTCATCAACGGCTGAACGGTTGACTCTACTTTTTGAAGAGGCATCAAAGGCATATGTCCGTTTGGATCAAATTGTAGCTTTAGTGCTAATTGTCCATTTAAGCTATCAATCATCATCTGGATTTGTTCCAAAGAAGCCTCCTCCAGAGAAATTAAATCCGCCACAGCTCCAATTTCACCGCTGATATCCGAAGCCAATCGGCGACTGATCGTATCCCAGTGTCTATCAAAAAAGAAGACTAAAACCAGAGCCTGTAACAGCAATAAAGGCAATAAAATAATCAAGATAAATCTGTAAAGCAGTCCTTTCGGTAAAATCTTTTTGCGTAAAAAATAAAACCCGTATCCAATCCATTGACCGACCTGACGCACAAAAACAACTCCGCTATTTTCTTTATTCATTTTACAACCAAGACATAGCCTTGTCCCCGCATTGTCTGAATACAGACAGGATGAGTAATATCCGTTTCCACCTTTTTACGTAAACGAGTTATCTGAACATCTACCGTTCGTGCATTATCCGTTCCGGTCAAACGCCCCAAATCCTCGCGAGACACAGGCTGGCCAGCATTTTCAACCAAGACACGCAATAAATCAGACTCTGCACCGGTCAAAGACATTTCTTGTCCCCCCTTTAACAAAAGACCTGTTTTTGAATTAAAAACACAATCTCCGAACAAGATATTATCCCCTTCTGTTTTTCTTTCAGTTCGCTTTAAAATACTATGAATACGCAAGAGTAACTCTCTCGGTTCAAATGGTTTTCCCAAGTAGTCGTCGGCTCCGGCCTCTAATCCGCTAATACGATCATCAAGCTCCCCCATAGCGGTCAACATCAAGACCGGTGTTTGATTTCCTTCCCGTCGCATCATACGAACCATATCTTGTCCGTTTGTCCCCGGCATCATCACATCCATCACGATTAAATCAAAGCAAATTAAATCCATCAATAAATGCGCTTCATCGGCACTCGGCGCCTCTGACACCTCAAAACCGTTTTCGGCCAAATACTGTTGCAACAAGCGTCGCAACCGCATATCATCATCAACAATCAAGATATGATAGCGATCCATTATTGTTCATCTCCTTTTACGGAGGCCAACCGCTCACGAACAGGTAAAGCTTTATCTCCGCCATCTCCCATCAAATGATTATCCAAAACAAAAGATAAATCTTGAACACAGGTTCGCATCAAAGCCAAATCATGATCACTAAAAGCTGTTTTATTTCGCAAATAATCACAAATAACGGATCCGATTTCCGTCATCAAAGGATATCCAAAGGTCGTTCCCTGCCCCTTAATATCATGAGCCTTTCTAAAAAACGCCTCCCGAATTAACAAAAATCTTTCTTCACCGGAGACGGACAAAGCCTGATCCAACAAAGAAAACATCTGATGAATTTCCGACATTGTCCATTTAGGATAATCTTCAACCAAATCAGCCAGAGCCAACGCCGCCTGTTCGGCAAGTTGTTTTGTTTCTTGATTTGCTTCCGCTTGCTTATCTTTCCGAAAAACAGAAGGTAGTTCATCATATACGCCCATTTTCCCTCCTACAGCTCCTTCGTTGAAGTATAGCTCAAAAATACCGATCTGACAATACGTTTTAACATATTCTCAATCGAAGTCAAAGCGGTTTTTGATAAAAAAACACAGAACAACGACCGGATTTGATCATTCCCGCAAAAGGTGACTCAAAAAAAAGCACCTCTCATAGGTGCTTTAGCTGGTGCGGTTAAGAAGACTCGAACTTCCACGGATCTCTCCACAGCGACCTCAACGCTGAGCGTCTACCAATTCCGCCATAACCGCTTCTGCATTGCCTATTATACCCTTTTTTTTCATTGGATGCAACAATTTTCTGGATTTCTTCAAAAGACGCTTTTTTTATCCAACAAAAAAATCGCTTTTTATAAAAAAAGCCCTATATAAAAATTGAAAATCAAATTAGAATAACTTATGATATACCGAAAGGAGATAAAAAATGACAATCAAATTACCCGAACTTCCTTATGCGATGAATGCCCTCAAGCCATATATCAGTGAAAAAACACTTTCATTTCATTATGGCAAACATCATGCGACCTACGTCAAAAATACAAATGATTTAATTGCCGGCACGCCGTTTGAAAACAAAACACTCAATGAAATTATTTTAACAGCGGCATCTGATGATATTTATGCCACTTTATTTAATAATGCGGCTCAATGCTGGAATCACGAATTTTTTTGGAATAGCTTAACTAATCAAGCAGAAAACAAAATAATTCCCGAACCTCTTGCACAAAAACTAACGGAAGACTTTGGTAGCATTGACGCTTTCAAAGCTGCCTTAAAGAAAGCAGCACTTGCCCGTTTTGGCAGTGGTTGGGCATGGTTGATTTTAGATCAGGACGACAACCGGCTCAAAATCGTAACAACGGGAAATGCAGATACGCCGCTGACACGTCAAAATCAAAAGCCGTTACTTTGCATAGACGTGTGGGAGCATGCCTATTATTTAGATTATCAAAATGTGCGTGGAGATTTTCTGTCTGCCGTCATTGATAATTTACTGAACTGGAAATTTGCGATAGATAACTTACACAACTGAAAAGGAGAAAAAGTGCGTATTCTTGTTATTGGCGGGGCCGGCTATATCGGATCTCATGTTGTTCATGCGTTACTGAACAAAGGTCATTCCGTGTGTGTTTTTGATAACATGTCAACGGGACGAACCGAGAATCTGTTTCCGCAAGCCGATTTTATTCAAGGAGACATTTTAGACAAGTCTGCTCTGAATCAAGCCCTCAAAAACTGTGATGCGGTCATACATCTGGCAGCCAAGAAAGCGGTTGGAGAATCCATGGCAAATCCTGAAAAGTATGCAGAAAACAATATAACGGGAACGCTCAATGTTCTGAATGCAATGGCGGCGAACGATGTGCACCACTTTGTTTTTTCATCATCGGCAGCCGTTTACGGGATGCCGGATGTATCAGTCATTGATGAAAGCTGTCCGGTGAATCCCATTAACTTTTATGGGTTTACAAAGTTAGAGATTGAACGCTTTTTAGATTGGTATGATCGCCTCAAAGGAATTTCATTTGTATCATTGCGTTACTTTAATGCGGTTGGGTATGATGCAAGCGGAGCCGTTCGCGGGCTAGAGCAAAATCCCCAAAACTTATTACCGGTAATTATGGAGGTTGCGACCGGTGTTCGCCCCGAGCTATCTATTTTCGGGAACGACTATCCGACACCGGACGGCACTTGCATTCGTGACTATATCCACGTAACCGACTTAGCTTCGGCACACGTCCTAGCGATTGAACATTTAGCGTCAGGGAAAGAAAGCCAAAAATTGAATCTGGCAACCGGATCGGGTCATAGTGTTTTAGAGATGTTACAAGCAACGGAAAGAATCATCGGTCGAACCCTACCACATCGCTTTGCACCGCGTCGTCCGGGGGATCCGGCAATTTTAATAGCCAATGCCGACAAAGCGACAGCTGTTTTGGGATGGCATCCACAACACAGTGATTTAGAAAACATCATCAAGACAACATGGGCTGTTTATCAAAAATAAAATCGTTTAGTGGTTTCGGAAATCAGTGCCGTATTGTAACTTTTTTTAGGAAAAAGAGAAAGTAGATTAATATCTCTGAAACCTAAGTACTCACTTAAAAAGATAAATAAAAAAATCCTCCCGCAATTGGTCGGGAGGATAAAAAACAAAAATCCGTTTTATTCAATCGGCGACTCCGAACTCGGTGTTTCAACCGTTGACTCAACCGACCCATGATGATTGTGATGTTTCCGATCTTTGCGATCTTTACGTTCGCTCCGATCTTTTTTCGGCTCTTCCGGCAAGACAACATCTTCACCGGTAGCCTGATCAACACGCTTCATGGACAAGCGGATTTTACCACGATTATCCTGTCCCAAGCACTTGACCCAGACTTTATCGCCTTCTTTAACCAAATCGGTTACTTTTTCAACGCGATACGGAGCCATTTCCGAGATATGAACCAACCCATCAGTTTTACCCATAAAGGTTACAAATGCACCAAAGTCCATAATTTTACAAACGGTTCCATAGTAGTTTTTACCTTCTTCAGGTTCGGCAACGATGCTTTGAATCCAATCATAAGCAGCTTTTCCGGCAGCTTGATCAACAGCAGCGATACGAACTGTTCCGTCATCTTCGATATCAACCTTAGCACCGGTTGTTTCAACGATTTCACGGATAACTTTACCACCGGTTCCGATAACATCGCGAATTTTTTCTTTATCAATGACAAAGGCCTGAATACGCGGAGCATTCGGACTGACTTCCGGCCGCGGAGCCGCCAAAGTTTCGGCCATTTTACCCAAAATGAACTGACGTCCTTCATGAGCCTGAGCCAAAGCCGTTTTCATAATTTCGGTTGTAATGGAGGTAATTTTAATATCCATCTGCAAAGCGGTCACACCGTCTTTTGTTCCGGCAACTTTAAAGTCCATATCACCCAAGTGATCTTCATCACCCAAGATATCGGACAAGACAACAAAGCGATCGCCTTCTTTAATCAAGCCCATAGCAATACCGGCAACCGGTTTTTTCATCGGGACACCGGCGTCCATCAAAGCCAGAGTAGAACCACAGACCGTCGCCATAGAGGAAGAACCGTTAGATTCCATAATTTCGGAAACGACACGAATTGTGTAGGGGAAATCTTCGGCTTTCGGCAACATCGGATGAATTGCCCGCCAGGCCAATTTACCGTGTCCGATTTCCCGACGTCCCGGAGACCCCATTCGACCAACTTCACCCACGGAATACGGCGGGAAGTTATAGTGCAACAAGAAAGGTTCTTTATATTCACCGGCCAATGAATCAACAATTTGCTCATCTTCACCTGTTCCCAGAGTCGCGACGACCATCGCCTGCGTTTCACCACGTGTAAACAGAGCCGAACCATGAGCTTTTGGCAACAAGCCGACTTCAGTTTCGATGACACGAATTGTTTTGGTATCTCGACCATCGATACGAACGCCTGTTTCCAGAACGGCATCACGCATGATACGAGCCTCTAATTCATGGAAGACCTTATCACAGATAGCATCTTCGGCTTCGCGATCGGCGAACAGAGCATGAGCTTTTTCCCGAACGGCTGCGACAGCATCTTGACGAACCAACTTTTCATGGATTTTATAAGCGGCTTTAATTTCATCACCCAACTTGTCCATAATTTCGGAACGGACTGAAGCATATTCAGCAGGTTCTTCCTTAACTTCCCAAGGATCTTTAGCACACTCTTCGGCCAAAGAAATAATCATTTCGATAACCGGCTTAATGCTTTCATGACCAAAGGAAACAGCACCCAACATAACCTCTTCGGATAATTCCTGAGCCTCGGATTCAACCATCAAAACACCTTCCAATGTTCCGGCGACAACCAAGTCCAATTGACTGTGTTTAATTGCCTTCATATCCGGATTCAAGACATAGGCGCCATCAATATATCCGATGCGAGCCCCGGCGATAGGCCCCAAGAAAGGCAATCCGGAGATTGTCAAAGCAGCAGAAGCCGCAATCATTGCAACGATATCGGGTTGCGTTGACAAATCATGACTGATTAACGTACAAACAACCTGAGTTTCATTATTAAAGCCCTTAACGAACAACGGCCGAATCGGACGATCGATTAAGCGAGAAATTAACACTTCGGATTCTGACGGCTTTCCTTCACGTTTAAAGAATCCGCCGGGAATACGTCCGGCCGCATAAGCTTTTTCCTGATAATTAACTGTCAACGGAATAAAATCTTCAAACGTATCCGGTGTTGTTTTACTAGCGCATACAGCGGCATGAACAACCGTATCCCCATATTTAACGATGACAGCTCCGTCGGCCTGACGAGAAATCTTACCTGTTTCAATAGAAAGCGTTTTACCGCCCCAAACCATTTCCTTTTTAAATGTTTTAAAAATACTCATATACTTCTTTCCTTTCCTACATATGAATCAGGAGGACATCCCCTGACGCCCTCCTGCAGATGGCTTTTATTTCCGTAAGCCTAAACGGGCGATTAAGGATTCGTACCGAGCTACATCTTTATTTTTGACATAGTTCAATAAACGCCGGCGAGTCGCAACCATTTTCATCAATCCGCGACGAGAATGGAAATCCTGCTTATGAGCCTGCATGTGAGCCGACAAAGCCGTGATTTTCTCTGTCAGAACGGCAATCTGCACTTCCGGAGACCCCGTATCTTTGGCGTTAATAGCAAAATCCTTGATAATTTGTTGTTTTTTTTCTTTTTCTAACGACATCTTAAATCCTTTCTGTTATTGTCAGTTAAGCTTTTTTCTCCTGTTTTTTCGGCACGAACCGAGATATCGTCCAGTCCGGTCATCAAAAACACTCTTCAAAAAAAGCAGTTGCATTATACCAAACTTTTTTCTAAAAATCAAGTTATTATTTCAGTTATTCCGCACGCCGAATATCCATACGGATAATCGAGTGAAAAAGTCAGTTTTATTCATGAAACATCCGATAAGGATGAACGATTCCCCGCTCCACACGCCCCAAGCCGATCAACCGATTATCAAACATCAGCCGAACGACGGCATCGGATGGGAAAGCGGAAGAGTCAATAACTTCTTGTATTCGAACACGTTGTCCCATGGATAACCGCCATGCGATGTTTTCGGAAACGACCAACGCCGGCAAAACAGAAGCCGCTGACTCAAACGGAATCATTTTGATATTTTCGGCAGTTTGCTTGACATCAAATAGTGACAGCGGCACACTATCTTGCAGTGAAAAAGGACCGCAAGACACACGACGCAAAGCGGTAATATATCCCAAGCACCCTAATTTTCGACCGATATCACGCCCCAAAGAACGAACATACGTTCCCTTACCACAAACGACCCGAAAATCGGCCGAGTCTTGACTATATCGGAGTAACTCCAACGCCTCTATTCGAACAGGGCGAGCCTTCAAAGAAACCGCTTCCCCCGAACGAGCCAAATCATAAGCACGCCGCCCGTTAATTTTCAAAGCCGAATAAGCAGGGGGCATTTGTTCAATAACCCCCGTAAAATCGGACAGAACCGATACAATATCGTCTTTTGTCGGACGATTATCGGAACGCTGAACAACCTGCCCCGCCACATCATCCGTATCCGTTTCACATCCCCAAGACACCTGAAACTCATACGTTTTAGATCCGTCCATAACATAGGGAATTAACTTTGTTGCCCGTCCCAAAGCAATCGGCAAAACCCCCGTTGCCAATGGATCCAACGTTCCGGCATGTCCGATTTTAGAGGGTGACAAAGACCATTTAATTTTAGAAACGACATTGGTTGAACCGACATCATACGGCTTATCGATAACCAACCAACCATCAATCTGATGTCGCTTACCGATCATACAAGGCAGCCCGTTGTCTCATATTCCCACGCAAGCAAATCTCCGTTCGTTGTTGCTTCAAGTATTTCAAGCACGACTGAACATCGGCACGTAACAACCACATAGGCTCACATGCCTTGCCTCCCAAAGTTTTTAAGGCAAGCGGATTTGTTAGCCCGCATTTGGCACAAAACCGTAAAGAAGCCTCATTATCCGAACGAACCCGAGCAAAAATCACATCTCCGCGATCTTCAACGGCCACTTGGTCAAGCAACGTTTCCGTAGCAGCCAAAGCCACCCCTTTAGCTCTTAATTTTTCCCCAAGCCCCTGCTTTTGCGTCAGACAAATACTTAACTCTTTTCCTTGGATTCGCCCGCCGATAGGATTTTTTTTCTCATCTTCGGCGGTATAAATAAAAGAGGTCGTTTTAACACCGATTTCACCAACCAAGCGATCATAAGTTGATTTTTTTTCAAAAATGCCAAAGACAAAGTTCCGTCCCCATTGATATTGATGAGCGGCAATTTCCCTTAATACGCTGTCATATTTCTCCAACAGAGACTTTTGATTAAAATCAGGATCAACACCAAAAAAAGAATTAGAAGCATTTGTCGCCTCAAACAACATCAAAGCCCTAACCTCTCTATCATTATAAGAAAAAGATTTTAGATAATATTCCGATTTATCGGAAGCATTCAATTGTTTCAAATAATCGCATGGTATTTCTACATAGTGTTGCATATTAAGCATTCTCCTTATACTTATCGACATCGGCTCTAACGCGGGGATCATTCAAGATATCGTCCATGTGATGAGCTTCTTCAAATCGCACATCTTCCTTAAAGACCAAGTCGGGAACAATACGCAATCGAATACTCTTTCCGACACGATACCTGAATTTTCCCTTATGAGCATTCAGCAGAGAAACCTGCTCGGACGTCTGAACCGGTTCAATCGAGCGAATAAAAACGGTTGCGTAGGACAAATCCGGCGAGATCGTAACTTCCGTAATCATATCATAAGCGGGTTTTAATCCCTCAATAAACAGACTATCTTCTGAAAACATTCGTCCCAAAACATGTCTGATTTCTTCTGCAACACGTAATTGTCTTTGTGACGGTTCTTTTGCCTGACTCATTTTTCTTTCTCCATTTTTTGTTGCACTATACAACTTTTTCGCCCAAAAGTCCATCGTAAAAAAAATGGATACAAAAACATCTTGCACTTTTTCATCTCAACACATTATATCTCACAGTATGGAAAAGAAAAAAACAAAATGCCTATTTGTTTATACGGCAGACACACTTCATCGTGCCGGTGGCGTTCAAAAAGTATTTTGCTCTTTGGCAACGGCATTGGCAGAAAAAGGCTGGGATATCATAGGGATAACGGAAAGCCCGACGAAACGAACGCCTTTTTATCCACTGGACAATCGTGTTCGGTTGATAAATGCGGCACCGAAATCTCTTTTTATATTCGGAAAAACGATTCGCAAAAGGATCATGAAGTGGGTTTATCCGTTTTTGTTGCACCGCGAAAAACCGGATGTCGTATTATGTTTTTCATGGAATGACTTAGAGCGTCTTCCCTCCGGCTACCCGACGGTTTTAATGCAACATGTTCCGCCATGTGTTGCATTAAAAAAGACAAGCCGCCCCGCCGTCCGAAAGAGGTATTTATCTCTTTTGAGCCATACGAGTTGCGTCCAAGTTTTATTATCTTCCTTTCAAACCGAGATGCATTCTTTTTCCCCGAAAACCCCCGTTGTATGTATCGGAAACGCCGTTGAACAACACGAACGCAAAACGGATCGAGCCCATCAAAATCCAATCATTTTATCTATCGGGCGACTGGAGCCGAATAAAAATCAACTTCTTCTGATTCAAGCTTTTTCTATCGTATGCCAACATATGCCACAAGCACGCCTGATTCTGTGTGGAGGCAGTCATAATTCGGATTATGAAACTCTATGTCAGAAAACGGTAAATGACTTAAATCTGACAGAGTGCGTTTCTTTTTTACCCGAAACGCCAGATTTACTTCCGCTATATTACGAAGCGACGGTTTATGCGACCCCCAGTCTTTTCGAAGGATGGGGCTTAACAGTAACCGAAGCCATGTCTGTCGGCCTTCCGATTGTCGGGTTAAAATCGGCAGACGGAATCAATGCGTTAGTTCAAGACGGGAAGACAGGTCTTTTAACCGACAACACCCCTGAAGATTTTGCGAGAGCTCTCATTCACTTAATTAAATCTCCTCAAGATCGCATTCGGCTCGGGAAAGCAGCACATAAAAGCATTCAAACATATTCTCCTGAAAAAATTTGGACACAGTGGGATAAATTACTTCGGTCTATTGCATTTCAACAGAAACCCCCGAAAGGGATTGACTTTTAGAGTATGACGTGATACAACCGTCTCGTTTTGAAACAAAGGAGATAACATGACACAACAACGGACTTTTTCAATGATAAAACCGGATGCAACGGCACGGAATCTGACCGGAGCGATTAACGCCAAGATAGAAGCTGCCGGGCTACGCATTATTGCACAAAAACGGGTCAAGATGACCCCCGAACAAGCCGGTCAATTTTATGCCGAACACACAGGGAAGCCGTTTTTTGCCGGACTGGTTGAATCCATGACGGTGGGCCCCATTGTAGTTCAAGTTTTAGAAGGGGACAACGCGATTGCAAAATATCGCGAGATTATGGGTGCAACGAACCCGCAAAACGCAGCCCCCGGAACGATTCGTGCCGAATTCGGACAAGAACTTCCCTGTAACAGTGTGCACGGTTCTGATTCCGAAGAAAGTGCTGCCCGTGAAATTTCTTTCTGGTTTTCGGGTTGCGAAATCGTCGGTTAAGATAACACACATCTGACCATAAAAAATGCCGTCATTTTTGACGGCATTTTTATAATACGTTTTTTTTATTTCCGAGATACGATAACCATAGCGTCTCGCAGAACACGATCACCGCCGATAGTGTATCCGGCCTGTAGCTCTTGAACAATGGTTCCGGCTTCTTTTTCGGCATCATCAACTTCTTGAATAACCTTATGCAAGTTTGGATCAAAAACTTTTCCCAAGCTTTCCATTTTTTCAATTTGCTGTTTTTTCAGAGCGCTCATCAGATTTTGATGAGTCATTTCAATCCCTTTCAACAGATTTATCACGACGGGATCAGCCTCTTTTCCTTCTTTCTTTTCCTTATCCAGTTCCTGATGAGCACAGACCATTGCCTGCTCCAAACAATCTGCGACGGGCAGCAAATCCTTTGCGAAGGAGCCGTTAGCATACCGAGC
The DNA here is from genome assembly GCA_949292205.1 of uncultured Alphaproteobacteria bacterium. Taxonomy (GTDB): domain Bacteria; phylum Pseudomonadota; class Alphaproteobacteria; order CAAHEQ01; family UBA3637; genus CALXZG01. The sequence goes on along the minus strand of CASEYR010000004.1, from coordinate 19,965 downwards.
GGCTTTTTCCATATCGATTTGAGTGCGTTTTCTCAAATTTTCCATTTCGGCAGCGGTTCGCATGGCCAAATCTTTCCAATGAGCCACTTCTGCCGCCAACTTTTCCAAAGTTTCACTTTCCTTTTCAGGAACGGCAACATCTTCCATTTGTTCTTTTTTATGATCACGATGTTCGTCTTTTTTATCGGTCATAGCTTCTTGTAGTTTATCTTTTATATTTTGATGATTTTGTTTTGGATTCATTTATTCGACCTCTATTTCAATTTTACATACGCATATATTTAGATGTTTTTGATTCAAAAATCAAGAGGTAAAACGCTTTTCCTGACGTAATCACTTGCTTTTTCAGACGAATCGGGATAATATCTACCCGAATAAGATAAAGGAGAATAAAGATGACAAGATTATCCGGTCGTCGGGAGAATGAATTACGTCCCGTCAAAATGATACCGAACGCCAATAAATATGCTGAAGGTTCCTGTTTCATTCAGTGGGGAGACACGCATGTTATGTGTACGGCAACGATAGAAGATCGTGTTCCACTCTGGGTCAAAGGAACGGGGCAAGGCTGGGTTACGGCAGAATACGGAATGCTTCCCCGTTCCACCGGCACGCGTATGGAGCGAGAAGCCAAAAAAGGACAACAAGGTCGGACACAAGAGATTCAACGCCTGATTGCACGTGCTTTACGAGCCGCCGTTGACATGAAAGCACTTGACGGTATGACGGTCAAAATTGACTGTGACGTGATACAAGCCGACGGCGGGACACGGACGGCATCGGTAACAGGAGGTTTTGTTGCACTTTATCTGGCGCTATCCAAGGTAATGCCGCAAAAAGGGTGGGATGTTCTTCCGGTTACGGATTTTGTTGCAGCTGTTTCATGTGGTATTGTTGACGGTCGTCCTGTTTTAGATTTGGATTATGCGGAAGACTCAACGGCAGGAACGGACTCTAACTTTGTTATGACCGGTCGAGGTGGCTTGATAGAGGTTCAAGGAACGGCCGAGCACGGTCCTTTTTCACCGGACGAGTTCAATCAACTTCTTGCTCTCGCCCAAAAAGGAATTGGCGAGCTGATTCAGAAACAGAAAGAAGTGATTTTTGAGGTGAACCATGCTGACTAAATTAGTTTTAGCGTCCCATAACGCACACAAGATAGAAGAGGTACAAGCCATTTTATCGCCACTCGGCATCACCGTTATCGGAGCAACGGAAGCCGGCCTAACAGATGTTGAAGAAACAGGAACGGCGTTTGAAGAAAACGCCTTACTCAAAGCCCGTGCCGGTTATGCTCAAACAGGACTTCCGACTTTAGCAGACGACTCCGGATTATGTATCAATGCACTGGGCGGAGCCCCCGGACTGTATTCGGCACGCTTTGCCCAAAAACATGGCGGTTATCCGGCGGTATTTAATACGGTTTGGGAACAGATGGGCGATAATCCCGACAGAACAGCCTACTTTATTTGTTGTATGGCTTTGGTAACGGGACCAAATTCGGAACATCTTTTTATTGGCAAGATGACGGGACGCATAGCCCCCGAAGCATCAGGAACACATTTGTTCGGCTACGATCCGATTTTCATTCCGGACGGGTATGATGTGACATGCGGGGTTTTAGATTCTGACATCAAGAACAAGATATCACATCGGGCAAAAGCGTTAGAGAAATTGCTTGCTTACCTGAAACAGAGCTAATCAGTTAGTCCCAAAGCACGTTTAACCGGTGCATAAGACTTACGGTGATGGGGTGTTACCCCGTATTTTTCCAACGCTTGAATATGCAAAGCCGTTCCATATCCGGCATTTTTATCCCAGCCGTATTGAGGATACTCCAAAGCCAACGCTTGCATGATGTGATCTCTGGTTACTTTTGCGATAATAGAGGCGGCAGCGATAGACAGAGATTGACCATCACCGCCGATAATTGCCTGACAAGGGATATCCCATTTCGGCAGTCTATTACCATCGATCAAAGCGACAGCAGGGAAAAAACCCTTTTCGCGAACCTGCATCAAAGCACGATACATTGCTAAGAAAGAGGCTTGTAGAATGTTTATTTCATCTATTTCGGTAGCCGAAGCTTGACCGATACCGACGATTGCCTTTGATGCCATAATCAAAGGGAACACTTTTTCACGTTTAGTCGCCGTTAATTTTTTAGAATCATTGATTTGTTTCGCTAAATCCTCAGGGATATGCAGATTCGGCCAACACACGCAAGCCGCCACGACCGGACCGCACCACGGACCTCTTCCCGCTTCATCAAATCCAAAGACAAGACCTTTGGAAGAACAAGTTGCTTCATAAGATAAATCAGGCATTTTTCAAACGCTCAACGATTTGCTCATAGGGCATAACCTGCTGAATCGGTCCCAAAGCCGAACATGTTGGAATCCCTTTAAAAATACGTTTTCCCAAGCGTACCAAATCGTCTTTTGTAACCGCCTCTATTTTCGCCAGAGTTTCTTCTTTTGTCATGACGCGTCCATGGATAATCATATCAACGGCATTGCTTTCGGCATGACTCCCCCAATTTTCCAACCGCATCAACAATCTGGCTCGCAAACGCTCTTTTGCGCGAACCATTTCGGCATCGGTTATCGTCTCCGGCAAGCGAATAATCTCATCACACAAAACCGGCATCAATTCACTGACTTCCTTTTCGCCGGTGCCGGCATAGATACCAAACGTTCCGGTGTCTGTTTCCGGCGAGTTAAAGGCATAGATAGAGTAAACCAGTCCGCGTTTTTCCCGAATTTCCTGAAATAATCTGGATGACATTCCACCGCCAAAGATAGAGGACAGTATTGCTGCCGTATAATAATCCGGAGAGGTATAAGAACACCCTTCAAATCCCAAGACCAGATTAACTTGCTCATTTTCTTTTTGACGACGAATATCCCCACCGACATATTGTGCAGGCTCCGGCTCTTTACCCGAGTTTGGATTAACCTCCGTAAAGAAATCTTCACAAGCCGCCACAAAATCATCTATATCAATATCACCTGATACACTGATAATCATTCGGTCTGTTGTATACTGCCGATGCATATAGTCCAACAAGCGTTGACTGGTAACGGCCCGCACGGTTTCCGGAGTTCCCAAAATCGTTCGCCCCAAGGGCTGATTCGGATAAGCCTTTTCATGATACATATCAAAGACGACATCATCGGGAGTATCATTATTCATATTGATTTCTTGAATAATGACGCCCTGCTCTCTATCCAACTCTGTGGCATCCATCTGAGAATGTTGCAAGATATCGGCGATGATATCCAAGCCCAAGCGCCAATCTTTTTTCAAGACCTTAACATAATAAGCGGTCATATCTTTACCGGTATAAGCATTCATAATTCCGCCGACATCCTCAATTTCGCGAGAGATATCAAAAGCCGATCGTTTTAAAGTCCCCTTAAAAGCCATATGCTCCAAGACATGAGATATACCGTTAATATCGGGTGTTTCAAAGCGAGCGCCGACACCAACCCAAACGCCCAAAGAAACGCTTTCTGCCTGACCATTGGGATCCACGACGACGCGGATACCATTTGAAAGAGATTTAATCTGAATCATATACGTTCCTAATTGTTCAAGTAGATAACATCCGAAATAATTTCTGTCGGAGTCCGTTCACGTTTTGTTTCGGACGATTGTGCAAAGGACTCAAACTGAACAGAAGCTTTGTCTACACCGGATTCATCAGAACTCCGCTCAACAATCGTTGCATTTGCAGGAATCCCGACCGTTCTAAAAGTCGGCAAAACAGCATTTCCCCCGTTTGGTCCTGGGATAATCGTTGTCGTTTCCGTTACCGTTGTTTTAATTGTTTTAGGACGAACAGCTGTTGTTTTTTCGGTCTTTATCACTGTTTGCTTTGGTGTAACGGCAGTTTCCGCCAAGATATCCGATTCAATAACTGCCTCAACCGATATACCTTTCGTATCAACAACAGGTGCTGTGTTTTTCTGTTCTTCTCTAGGGGACTGGACCACTGTTTTCAAAGGAACTTTATCAGTCAAGCGCATCAAGACATAGCCGATCTTGTCGCCCCGAACGGCCTCCCCGACCCCCAGAGTATACCAAGCGCCGATAAAACCATAGTCAAAATCAAGGTAGTCAATATTGTAAGTAACGTTCAGCGAGGTATTCCCCGTTTCCGTCAAAGCGCAAGAAAAATCACTTGTCGTCATTTCGACTTTATCGACATAATCCACATTCAAGCGAGAAATCCCCAACTGACAGCGAGGAATTGTATGATTGGCACGAACATCATAATCCAAGACCAAGTCCATTCCGGCGCCACCTTTCAAGAGTTTTGTATCAACAATTTTAACAGTCGGAATAAAAATTTGAGTCTTTGCGAAAGCTGCCTCGGCTTGAACACGAATCCCCTCGGACAAGCACACATGAGAAACCGGATCAGCCTCACACAACAAAGCTGTTTTTCCGATATTTCCTTCCATCATCTGAGCGATTTTATTAAATAAAAAGCCCCGCGTCATAGAGTAAGAAGCCACGGCACATTGCCGAGCCCGACAAACCAAGACCGATGAAGAAGAGTTAGCATCTGTCTGAGCCGCCACAGGCAAGCACATCCCGATAGCCGTTAAACAAATCAAGCCGAAAATCTGAAATTTCATGAGATTATCCTTTTCTAAAATAGCGATGTCTCTATTTTAACCACAAAATCAATCAAAAATCAACAGCTTTTTGTCTCATTTTTCAAAAACAGATTCATCAACAAACAGAACTGCTTTACAGACAAACAAAACCTCCGAAAAAATAAAATACATTTGTTTTATTATTCTCCCAAAATGGAATATATCCCAAGAAAAAAATCGCTTAACGATACAATTCATCAATCATCAAATCACAAAAAGAAAAGCCCGGCAAAATAACCTTGGCTTTTCCTTAATATCAGTGACAAAACTTTCAGGGTTTACGTTCAAACAGCCTTATTCGTCTACTTTCTCTTTCTGATAATGCCGGTATCACCGAAAGAATCGGAAACACGCTCGCCATAACCATTATCAACCAAGTCATGCCAAAATGTTTTACTCCGATAAATGGTTACTGTCCGATTCAAGCCGCCCCGATTAACATAATCCCGAAAACTAATCGGATCTTTTCCAGCAGCTATCAGTTGGGCATTTTGCTCCTGCCACGAAGCGACACGATCTAAAACTGCTTTTTGATTATCCTCCAAGACCATATTATCGGAATATCCGTATTCTCCGGCTCTATGTAAGGCATTTTCAATAAGCCCTCTATCTTCTTCCGAAACCATATTTAAAGCGTTTTGAACCGCCAAACTATCCTTTAAAGCCTGTGCCGGAGTCTCATCCCCATAAAACCCCCAACCATTCATTTTCTCAACGGATTGTGCAAAATCTTCGGGCGTAGCCCCCGGAACTGTTTCCTTATAAAGCTCATAGTTAGCCGCCGTATTTAACAGATTACCGTTTCCATCTGTTTCATATCCCATACTTTTCAATTCGGCATCCGATTTTGCTTTAGTCGCCTTAACTTCCTCATTCTTAGCCGCAAACATCTCCTTTTTCGCCGCAGAAGCTTCTTGATTTGCAGAATCCTTCTCTGCCTTTTTCTGGGCTTCCTTTTCTTTTGCGTCAGCCAACTGTTTTTCAAGCTGTTCCCGTTCGGTAGCACTTAATGATGAATTCTTCAACTGCTCTTCAATAGCCTCTCGCTCCAACCTTGCTTCATTCGCCTCTTCTATGGCAGTCTGGTATTTTTTCTCAGCCTCTTGTCTTCGTTGGCTAGCCTCTTCATGCTTTGCTTTTGCATCTTCGTATTTTGCCGTTGCTTCGGCTAAATTTTTCTCATTTTCCGCCACAGTATTTTGAACATTATTCATGACCTGTTCGGCTTCCTGTTTAATCGTTGCATTAGGATCAAATCCATTCGTATAAGAATCCAAGAATTTATCCGCCACAGTATTTTGATTACCGGTATTCATAGCCGTATTTTGACTATCAAAAACGGAAAACGGATTATCCGCTGTCTGCCCTTGCTTCAATGCATTTGCCGCCTCAACTGTTGGACCAAAAGCCGGAGCTGAATTAGCCGGAGCTGAATTGGCTGTAGCTGAATTAGCTGTAGCAGAACCAGCCGTCGCACCGGCAGTCGGAGATACAGAACCGGAGGACGCATTGGTTGTCGTTTGAGTTTGCACCTGAACCGAAGCATTTGCTTTTGCCGCCTCAATAATTTGTTTTTGCTTTTCATTTAAATTATTGGGGTCAACTGTTCCGGAAATAGCTTGGACACCTCCGCTGGTTGTCGTTTTAGCATCATCTGCGGCAGCCTTTAAATCGTTGATTAACTGATTCATATCAGAGGTCGGAGTCCCCTGAATGGCAGCACGAAAATCCAGTTCGGCCTGTGTCATATCGGCCGTATCTTTTTGCATACTTTCCCGAACCAGAGAACTTCCAAAACCCTGATTAATAACACGAGTTCCGGAATCTGTCGTTCCGGCAGAACTTTGAGAAGAAGTCGCCGACGTTGATGAAGTTGCCGAGCTTGATGACGTTGCCGACGTTGCACCGGCAGCTGTCTGTGAAGACGATCCTGAAGCAGCTGGTGACGGTGCCACGACATTCGCATTACCACTCACCCCCAACTCACTTGAGCTTAACATTTGCGATAGCTGAGCCATCGCGGGTACCGACGTAACCAACAAAGCTCCCAGAACAACATAGCTCACCTTTTTTTTCATATCCTGAATCATCATTATTTTTCCTCCCAAATGATTTATTATCTTTCGTTATAATACCTATAACCACTGTTTATTTCAACTTTTTTTTGTGAAGACAACCTTTTTTTTCTTTCGGCAAAAACATCTTTTGCCCGCGTCTGATGTATGATTAAATCCTTGCGAATGGCGCTATTCCGCATATTTTTGTCAACCGACATAGCCAAAACCGAAGCAACATACTCCACTTGACGAACAGGTATCGTATTCATTTTTTCATCAACCGTCACCAACAAGATACCGTCTCTTCTGACCATCGAATAAACCGGCAAATCATCCCGGCATTTCGACAAAACCAATTTTGATTTTCCCGCATCATCAACCAAATTAATTCCGATCGCGACATCACCCATTTTTATATTAAAACAAGTTCCTGATAAACTTCGCCCCAAAACCGTTTTCCCCGACAAGGGTTTTTGATATCCAAAGATGACATTATATGCACCGGAATCAAGGTTTTCCAAAGGTCTGAACCCAATGTGACAACTGATAAAATTATTCGAATTTATTTTATCTTGAATAATAATCAATCCATTTCCGATACGGCTAAAGTCACCGGACTTTTCCGCCGCCGAATAAACCATCTTATGAATAACTCCGGCCATAGACCTCGGCATTTTCGGAAAAGCCGGCATCAAATTCAAATTGGATTCATATGCCCCGCTTATTCGTGAATCTGTTTCGGAGACCGCTGACCGAGGCATCAAACAAGCGCTTTTATCCGACAGTTCTCCGCTAATTGACTGGGCTAATACACTCTGTCTTTCGGAATGATTAGTCTGCCGAATTATCCCACCCGAGGAATAATCCAAGCGTTCTTCCCGAACGATGGCGATTTGATTGGTGGATTCATTTGATTTAGGTATCTGCTCATTCCCACCAAAAATCTGCTGATAATAAAAGGACGAAGCGCTCAAACAAGCGGTTCCAAAACTTTTCACAAGACTAAAAGTCAGTGGCGGAACGGCAAGAGCAATACTTTTAACAACACGTCCGACCGTCGTTAAAACGCTCCAAGTTGCCTCAGGCATACCCACAACAACCCCGATAACAGCCACAGTTGCAATTCTTGACTGATCCCATAAAAAATAACAGGGGCAAACACAAACCGTGTTATTTTTTTTAAAATACCGGTTGTTTTTTTTATTCCCTTAATTGTTTTTTTTAACCTGCCATCCATCACCCGATTTCTCCACGGTTTAACACATTTGCTTTGCTCCATTATACTTCTTTTCCTTATTTTTGTAAACTCTTTTTTCCAAGCATTTTTTTATGAAAAAGAGGTTGCAAGACAAGTTTCTTTTCGGTATAATTCAAACCATGAAGATACATTTTTTCTTTTTTTTGTTTTTTGCAATTCTGCTATCAACGACTGTTGTCGGTGAATCCTTACCATTGGATGACACCACAATTAAGACGGATGATGGTTCTTGTGGCATTCACTACTTAACACAAAAAAACATCACCGGTTGGCGATTGGATACAGAAGCCACAAATTGCACTGACGGATGGGTCAACGGATACGCAAACGTTACGGTTCGTGATGCATTCGGACAACCGGTTGAACAGATTTACGGTTTTTTCAAAGAGGGATACTGGACCGGCGAAACACGCATTGATACCCCGATTATTGATCGTTTTTCAACAAAACAAGGTGTTCAATCTTTATCGTTTGATTTAGGAAATGATTCTCGTTTCAACATGCGATTTATCGGGCAAATGAAAAGCAGTCAAGCACAAAACGGCACCTATGGCGCATTTGAAGCTTGTTCACCCGTTCGTATTCTCGCGATAACAGATACGATTTCTGTTTTTGAAGATGAATCCGTTCAACAAGATTTGCTAAATACCGTGATTTCAAAAGCTCATGAGATTTGTCCGAAAGCACACTTAATTTATTTCTTTGGATCGGAAAAAGATCGTCCTAATCGGGACGAGGTCGTCTTTTTTGCGGACCTAGATTTGAATGAAAAACAGATTCGTGTTCGTCGACTTCCCTCATCGCCACGACTAAGCAAGGAACAAGTGGTAAAAACAAAATCAAATGCTCCCTTGCCAACGGTCATTCGTCAAGAAAGAGGGACACCTTTAATGCGAGTTACCCCGATTCGTCCGCTCTCTTTAACAGACAAATCTCCGGAGTCGGAAACACCGCCGACCGCAGCAGCCGTTGTAACACCGACATTACCCGATGTAACAGAAAAAAGTCAAGTTACTTCCATTGATTCCCCCACAGTATACTTAACACCGCTCCAAGAGGAAGAACTCACTAATTCCACATCATCAAATCAACTTCCATTATCCACATCGGATACGAAAGAACCTCGCCCAGAATCAACTCAGACCCCACCGGATACACCACCTGCCGTTTTGGATCAAGTACCGCATTTATTGGCAGCCAGTCGATTATTAAAACAACCCGTTTCAGGGCAAGCGGCCGTTCACGTCCATCGCGTTGATTTATCCGGAATGGCATGGATAGATGAACCGGTTCCATTGCGGGCAAGCGGACGTTTACTTCCTATCGGTTGGAATATTGTTGAGGGGGCTTTTACCGCAATCTCAAACACAGCCGAAAAAGAAAAGCCCGAAGGCTTGATCCAAATCAAGAACACACACCCTTGTCCGGACATGGGCTGTTTTCAAATTAACGGAGAAAATCCATGATGCGCCGTTTTATCGTATTATGCACGCTTTTGTTAATTATCCTTTCAGGCTTAATCTATGTATGGATTGTTCAAAGCGGAGCCGAAGACACCTTAATACGCTACCAAAAGATAGCCTCATTTTCTCCGCGGGAGATGGGCTATCATTCGGCCGTTCATCCACTGCTTGGGGACGGAGTCGTTTTATATCAACCAACTTTTTCGGATTCACCCGTCTTTATAAATGTAGACAAGCTGTTAATCCAAGCCACACCAAGCGAGATCACATTACGTTTCAAAGGTGTGAAAGCCGATTTTGCCCAAACGCTATTGGATCGTGATGGTGCCGAGGTCATAAATACGTTTAGACACTTTCAAGCGCCGGCAGATTTTTTAATGAAGCCGATAGAGGCGCTAGTTTTATTAAATCAAGATATTTTTCAAGGGTCTATCGTTTTAAAACTCCGCCCGCACGGAAATGACATTCTCTTTCAAGCGGAAGCATTTAAGGGAGGACAATCAATCATTCAGATTTTAGGAACAATTACGATTCCGACACAATCAATCGGACGTTTGTGGGGATGGATAGACGGAACGATTCAATCGTTGACGGTTCAAATTCAAAGCACGGATTTATTAATCCAAACCGCCAACTATTTGCGAGCGGTACAACAACCGTTACCCGAAGCATTAACACGAGCCCTCAATACTCGCACACCCTTGGCGTTTACGGTTGATTTAGCTCACTCGATTCCCGTTTTATCTCTTTTTAATAAGGAATAACAAATGTCAAGACACACAACACAGAAACAAGCCACAAAAGACGTTCTGATTTATGGTCGTCATCCCGTTACGCTGGCACTTCAAAACAAAGCTCGCAAGATAACCGAGCTTTATTATACGAAAGGAGCGATTGAGGCATTAAAGATACCAACAACAATTCCGACACGCTTGGTTCAGAAAGAGTATTTGGATACGCTTGTCGGAAAGGAAGCTGTTCATCAAGGGTTAGTTGCCCGCTGCGAACCATTACCGGCTTATACATTAGAGCAGTTAATCAAAGCGACTAAGACGGACAAGAGCAGTGTTGTTTTAATTTTAGATCAAGTAACCGACCCACATAATATCGGGGCAATTTTAAGATCAGCTGTTGCATTTGATGCAGCCGCCGTTATTATTCCGGAGGCAGGCGCTCCGAACGAAACGGGGACGCTGGCAAAATCCGCCAGCGGAGCTCTCGAGTTGATTCCGCTGATTCGCGTTCCGAATTTATCACGAGCAATGGAAAAATTAAAAGAGAATGATTTCTGGTGTATCGGCATGGACGGATACGCAACCAACTGTATCGGAGATATGAAGTTACCGCTCAAAAGTGCCTTTGTTATGGGTTCTGAAGGAAGCGGAATGCGTCGATTGACACAGGAAAGTTGCGACTATACGACAAAATTACCGATTAATCCGGCGATTGAAAGTTTAAATGTATCAAATGCGGCAGCTCTGACGTTATACGAGTTTCGTCGCCAACATCCGGATCAATAAGGAAAGGAGAATATCATGAAAAAATCACTTATTATTTTAACTACGGCATTTTTGATGACGGCTTGTTCACAATTGACTCCCGACACGATGCGATCCTCGGTTGATGCAACAAAAACCCGCATCAAGGCTTGCCTGACGACAGAGGCTATGAATGCGGTTCAAGACGGTTCGGCATTTGCGTCTCCGGTTCGCACGACCGTCAAAAAGATGACGGCAAGTTGTCTGAATCAACTCATTCCGACAGAGGAACAAACACCGACGTTAGAAACGGAAACAGAACAACAAGCTAAATCCATTTTGACAACATTATTGAATACGGCATCTCAAAATCAATAGGAAAAGTCGTTTATTGATTTGTTAAGGAAACAAAGCGTTCTCGTAGCACATCTAGGGGGACGCTTTTTTTTGTTATCGGATCGGTAAAATACCAAAAAGTCCATCCGTTACACGAAGCCGCCTTTTTCCCCAAGCACATAGCGCCCACCTGATGAATAGAGCCGATATATCGCCCTGATTTAACCGAGCCATCAGCCCGAACAACAGCGCGAAATCGGCGACGCTTGTCGAATAAAATCCCGCCGACAGGAATCAGATTGGCGGCGACACAAGCACCAAAAGACACTTTCGGCGGTTCCGGTTTTATGACTGGAGCGGACAAGTCAACATCTCCCGCGACCACGCTTGCCAAGCGTTGTTCAGCACACTGGATATACACAGGTTCTCGCTCTATACCGATATAGTGTCGCCCCAATCGTTTGGCGACAACACCTGTTGTACCGGTTCCAAAGAAGGGGTCCAAGATCACATCACCGGGTTTAGATGAAGCCAGCACGACACGATATAGCAAGGCCTCAGGTTTTTGTGTTGAATGAACCTTTGTGCCATCAAATCCTTTTATTCGTTCGGCACCGTTACAAACGGGCAAGAACCAATCCGAACGCATCTGAGTTCCATCGTTAAAGACCTTCATACTGTCATAGTTAAAGACATATTTTGAGTGAGGCTGTTTAGCGCACCAGATGAGCGTTTCATGAGCATTTGTAAAACGAGTCCCTTTAAAATTCGGCATTGGATTTGTTTTACGCCAGACGATATCATTCAAGATCCAAAAGCCCAAATCCTGCAAGATAGAGCCGACACGAAAAATATTATGATACGATCCGATAACCCATAACGTTCCATCTGGTTTTAAAACCCGTTTAGCTTCATTTAGCCAAGCACGTGTAAAATCATCATAAGCTTTAAAGTCCGCGAACTTATCCCATTCATCATCAACAGCCCGAATAGCTGTTGTATCCGGCCGGCGTAATTCTTTATGCAGTTGCATAAAATAAGGAGGGTCGGCAAAAATCATATCCACGCTTTCCGGTGGTAATTGTCGCATTAAATCAATACAATCACCTTTCAAGATAACGTCTTTTTTTTCCGTCCGATTAGTCATTTTGACGACAGCCTCTTTTCTTTTTTAGTTTTCTTGTTTATACTATAAGAATCAGTGTAAAACATCATACCACGAAATGAAAGGAAATCAAATGGAAATCAAAACATTACCGGCACTTTTAATTGCATTAGGGATTACGGCAGGCGGTTTTGCACCCGGCTATTATTATTACCAAGCTCATATGAACAATCGCTCCGTCACGGTCAAAGGCCTTGCCGAACAAAATGTCAAAGCGGATTTAGCCGTTTGGGAGATTAAGTTTCAATCCACGGGAACCGTTTTAGCCGACACACAAAAGACGCTGGAAACAAACCTCTCCAAGATTCAAAGCTATTTAGTAAAGCAGGGATTTTCTTCTTCCGAGATTTTAATCGGACGTATCAACACGAATGATTTAATGGCGAATCCGTATCGCGATAATACAAAAGGTCCCCGCTATATTTTAACACAAACGGTTCTGGTTCGTTCGCCCCAGGTAGATACGGTAGAAAGATCACTGCAAGGGATAGGTTCCTTGGTTTCCCAAGGTGTTTTATTTGACAACCAAGAATACGGATCTCCGGTAGCGTATTTATTTACGGGGCTGAATGACATCAAGCCGGCGATGTTACAAGAAGCGACCGAAAATGCACGGAAAGCGGCTGACGAGTTTGCAAAAAGTTCGGATGCCCGTGTCGGAAAAATTAAGCGAGCCAATCAAGGGGTCTTCTCCATTTTACCGCGCGAACAAACGCCGGGAGCCTCAGAAAGTCAACAAATCAACAAAACGGTTCGGGTTGTATCAACCGTCGAGTATTATTTGGATTAGTTGACGATTGAATTGGCAAATCACACGAAACCCGTCGTTTCCGACGGGTTTTTTGCTTGATTATAAATGATTATGGGACATCTCTCGTCTAGGCAAATTAAGAAAGACATTGTCTGACTCAAAAGTCCACATAGCTCCCGTTGCGGGATCTACAATCAACATACCGATAAGTCCTCCGAACAAAATGTTTCCCCAATACCAACCGGATAAATCGGTATCCAATGTTTGTGATTGGGAAACATATCCGTTTTTACGGGCAACAATCCGATACGTTTCTCCCGAAAAAAAGCCGGCTTTTTTTCGCAAAGATAGCGTCATCGGTAAAGGTCCCGAATAAACAGTTGCATTGTGTTTATTTTTAATAACGGCTTCGGCGCCGACAACATTTGAATTAAATGATATCGTTTCCGATGTAGAGCCGACAATGCTGGCGCACCCGCTCAACAAAACACTCGCCATTATAATAGTAAATACTGATTTTTTCATTTCTTAACTCCTTTTAAGTATTAAAAAACCCACTTTTTGCAAAGTGGGCGGATGTTAAGAACCGTTCATACCAATCGGCTCGGCTTATTCGGCCGTAACCTTATTCACCGACATCCGCCCTTCGGCGAATGTCAACATAATTTAGGAGTGGTTGATGCACTCCGGCATGATGGGTTCTTACGCCCATACTCTCCGCAATTGGAAAGTGCTTTTAGTATATCGTAAAAATAATATAAAAGCAACCCAAGGGATTAAAAACATTTTTTAATTGAAAATAAGAATACGGCGGGCGGATATTAAGAACCGTTCACAGTAATCGGCTCAGCTTATTCGGATATACCTTATTCGCCGATATCCGCCCATAATACCCCCCCTGTCTATCAGGCGGGCGGATATTAAGAAACCGTATACACTACCGGCTCGGCTTATTCGGATATACCTTATTCGCCGATATCCGCCCATAATAAAATCCCATTATCTCCCAAGGTTCAATGTATTAGACAATCGGGATACACGTTACTATATCGTAAAAACCAATAAAAGACAATAATCGTCTTCCACTCTTTTGTAAAAGGGAAGACAAGACGATCTATTTAATTCGGCACATTATCTGTCTTTATCAAAAAACGACAAAAAAACCACCGACACGCTCAAAAGTGGGTGGTTTTTTTATAATCTGATTTCGGGCTTAAGCTTTTGTGAACAAAGATTTCACAGCCTGAGCCAAACGAGAGATATGACGGGAAGCTGTTTTTTTGTGAACAGTTCCTTTACCGGCAGCACGAGCCAGAGCAGCTTCAGCAGACTTGAAAGCAGCTTTAGCGCCTTCTTTATCTCCGGCAGCGACGGCCTTACGTGTTTTCTTTTCTTCTGTCCGGACGGCATTCAAGCGATCCAGATTAATTTTTTCTCTCTTTTGATTGCGTTTAATACGCGTTTTTGCTGACTTTAAATTGGCCATTTTTTTCCCCAAATGTAAATAATAAATAAACCGAGGGCTCCTTTATACACCTCAAAACACTAAAAGTCAAGACTTTTTTTGATTTTCCGTTCCACCTGTCAAGGTCACATCAAACAACACGTGTGTTTTTCCCCCGATACGACGAATAGTCAATTGAATGGAATCGCCGTCCCGAGTGTAAGCATCTTTTCCTTTTCGAACCCAGCCCAAAGCAGTTAATGTCTTACCGTAAAAAGAGCGAACATCTTCGGGAGATTGAGCTGTTTCGCCGCTTAAGGTCAAGATTTGACCGGCGGGCGTATCAAAAGAAAAATCGCTGGATTCGGTTAATTCGATACCGTCCATCAAAGGGATATCATCTGTCCCCGGCAAGAAATCCGCTTTCGAAGGGCAAGCCCCCGCAAACAAAGAAGTGATTATCAAGACAAGACCCCACAGCCTCATGATTCCCCCTTTATCTTATTTTATTTAGGTCTATCGGCCTCTGAAAAAATAGAACCTTGGGGCACACTTTTCTTAGCCTGTTTTACTGCGTTTGATGCTGATGCCGAAGCAGGGGTCACACTCCCCGATGCCCTCTGTTTATTCGTTCTGCGAGTCACGATATCCTTTGTATTAATTCCCAGAATAGAGTCAATTTCGGTATTAATTTCATCTAGTTGAGCTTGTTTTTCGGCGACCCGTTTTTCTTGTTCGGCCAACTCTTTCTGATATTTATTGTGAATAGTCGGAACCAAAGCCTGAATAGAGGAAGTAGCCAATTCAATATCCTCTGTCGTTAAAAAGCGTTCTAACAACAAAGCCAATCTATCAGCGTCTTTATTTCCGTTCAACGAGGCAATAAAAGCCCATTTATAGGCACTTAATTCATCTTGCGGTAAAACCAAGCCTTTATTATACAGCTGGGCGACACGATATTGAGCCGGCACATCTCCCTGCAAAGCCGCCGCAATCAAGCAATAGCCGGCTTTATTTCGTTCTTCGGGATTACTGTCCAATAAAAACTTCTCCCCTTGTTCACGCATTTCTTCCGGCGTCGGCAAAAAGACCCCGCCACGATTTTCATCAAAAACACCGTCACACTCGGCCGGAATAACGGTTGCATTATCTCCGTCATCATAGTTCCAAAAAGCCAGTTGAGCCTTTGTCTCCACCGACACTCCCAAAGCCAAAGCCAAACATAAAAACGAAACAGCGTATTTCATTATCAGGATCCTTTTTGTTACTCTTTTTTCGTTATATCGTTTTTTTTAGTAAAAATCAAGCATAAAAATCAATGCCTCTCCCCATTAGCAAGCGCACTCTTTTCAGCATTTTTATCCCACCACAACAACAAATCGGTTCCCTTAATCGGAACTTGATTCGGCAGACCGAACTTATTCCAGAACAAATAGCGATGAGCCGGCGCATACCAATGCGGAATAACAAGATGCAAGTGCAATAAAACGCGATCCAAAGCATGAACGGCGGTCAAATGATCTTGCCTTGTATCGGCACGAACGACGGCATCTATCAGGGCATCAACACCTTTATTTTGAATACCGCTAAAGTTCCAACTTCCCTCGGTATCGGCGGCAGCGGAGCCCCAAAAATAACGTTGTTCATTTCCGGGAGAAAAAGATTGCCCCCAGACGCCGACAATCATATCGTAATCGAAGGAATCCAATCTGTTTTTATATTGGATTGGATCAACGACGCGAATTTCGGCCATAATACCGATGCGTTTTAACCGATCAACGAACGGCAACAGGACACGTTCCCAAGTGCCTGAGGACGAGCTATCCAATAAAATCTCAAATCGGAACGGCTCCCCTGTTTTATTCATCAAGACGCCTCGATATACACGCCAACCGGCGTCATCCAACAGCTCTAAAGCCTGTCCCAGATTCCATCGGATATTTCCGGTATGTTCGGGAGCCTCATAGCTTTCGGTAAAAACGGACTCAGGAATATATGAGCGTATCGGCTCCAGCAGAGCCAACTCATCCTGATTCGGCGAAGGCGGAGCCTTTAAAAAAGAGTTTTCAAAATAGCTTTCTGTCCGTTTATAGGCATTAAAGAAGAGGTTTTTATTTGTCCAGTTAAAATCGAAAGCATATCCCAAAGCCTGCCGAACACGGATATCCTGAAAAATGGGGCGTCGCAGATTAAAAATAAAGCCCTGCATACCGGCCGGCATATGATGCGGGAAGACCCCCGTTTTCACACGCCCCGACTGAACAAGGTCGGTTTGAATAAAAGTCGCCCATTTTTTAGCCTCATTTTCCAACCGCACATCAATCAAGCCGGCTTTAAAAGCCTCCACGGCAACAGTGGTATCCCGATAAACATCAAATTGAATTTCATCAAAGTTATAAGCCCCTTGATTCACATTTAGGTCCTTTGCCCAGTAAGATGGATTTCTCTCATACACGATAAACCGCCCCGGTTGAAAAGCCTTAATTCGATAAGGCCCCGAAGTAACCGGAATCTCCAATGATGTCTGAGTAAAATCTCGATTTTGCCACCATGCTTTTGACAAGACGGGTAGCTCACCCAAAATCAAGGGAAGCTCTCTATTTGTTTCCTTAGACAAATTAAAGACAACCGTTTGTTTATCGGGGGCCGATACATCCAAAACATCTCGGTAATACGCGCGATACATGGGCAACCCTTTATCTCGCAGCATTTCAAACGAAAAGACAACATCATCGGCGATAATAGGCGTTCCGTCAGAAAACCGAGCCTTTGGGTTCAACCGAAAGGCCACAGATGATCTGTCATCGGCAATATCAATTGTTTCGGCGACCAAGCCGTATAACGAGAAGGGTTCATCCAAGCTCTGCTTCATCAGAGTATCATAGAGCAAGCCGATACCGGGGGCAGGCACTCCGTTAATGACGAACGGATTAAACGTATCGAACGAAGCGAAAGCGGCCTGAGCCAATCGCCCCCCTTTCGGAGCCTTTAGATTCACATAATCAAAAGCAGCAAACCCCGCCGGATATTTTGGCTCTCCATATAAGGCCACACCATGAACAGGGGCAGCCAAAGCCACCGAAGCCTCCAACAGACTAACGCCGACGAACAGGTTAAACGCCACGATCAACAAAGTTAATATCGATTTCATCAGGCAGCGTCACTTCTTCGTATTTTGATAACGGTTCGTCTTTTGCGATTGCGATTGTTGTTTCCGGAGGTAAAGCGGATTGCTTTTTAGGCTCCGAATCGATTTTATGTTGCGCCGATTCAGCTATTTTTTTCTCCAGAGCCTCTAATCGAGCAGCGATATACCGCAAGACCATTTGTTGCCGAGCCTGCAAGACCCAAGAAAAGATAACGAACCCGACGGCCACGACCCAAAGCGTTCCGGCTAAAATCAAAACCTTGTCAACCACTGATATCATAGATAATATTTCCTTTTTATGACAAAATCCACGAAAGACTGGACTTTTAGAAGTATAGCTTGTATAATTGAAAAAAGCAATTTGAAAAGGAATAAAGATGCAATATTTAGATTTTGAACAAACTTTAATGGATATTGATGCCAAGATTGAGGCTTTAAAAGTCTCCCAATCTCAACGGGGCTTAAATATCGCGGACGAGCTGGATCGCTTAACGACCAAGCGGGAAAAAGCATTGGCACAAGCCTACAAGAATTTGACCCCATGGCAAAAAGCAGCGGTTGCGCGCCATGAAAATCGCCCACACACGATGGACTACATTCAGACGGTTTTCACTGATTTTTGTGTTTTGTCCGGCGACAGAACGTTTGCTGAGGATAAAGCGATTATCGGCGGTTTTGCAAAGTTGAATGGTCGCACGGTCATGGTTATCGGACACGAAAAAGGCCATGACACGGAGTCGCGATTAGAGCATAATTTCGGTATGGCAAAGCCGGAGGGCTATCGAAAAGCGATTCGTTTAATGAAGTTGGCGGAACAATTTGATGTTCCCGTTATTACGTTAGTAGACACGGCCGGTGCTTTTCCGGGGTTAGAGGGCGAAGAGCGGGGTCAAGGTCAAGCGATTGCGACATCAACCGAAGCCTGTTTAGATTTACGCGTTCCCTTAGTTTCTTGCATTATCGGCGAAGGCGGTTCCGGCGGAGCAATTGCACTGGCAGCGGGCAATAGTGTTTTAATGCTTGAAAACTCGATTTATTCGGTCATTTCACCGGAAGGATGCGCCTCTATTTTGTGGAAAGACTTCAAGTATGCCTCCAAGGCGGCCGAGATTTTACACTTAACGGCCTCAGATTTATTAGAGCTTGGAATTATTGACGAGGTTATTCCGGAACCGGTTGGCGGAGCCCATCGTTTTCCGCAAGAAACAATGAAAGCGGTTGCAGACGTGATTGAAAACCATATTCGGAAATGGTCAGAGGTCAAGCCGGACGAGCTGGTTCACTTCCGACATGAAAAGTTCTTGGATATGACCCGCTTATTGAATAAATAGCGATTAAGTCGAATAGATATCAGATAACCACCGACGATTAACAGGAAGAAGCGTCGGTGGTTTTATATATTGACTTTCTATCCACTGCATTGAGCCTGTTGTTCCGGTGTTAACGAGCTAACATCTGTGGGACACTTTTTACAAATATCCCCATCCAGATACCTAACCCCCGGACAAGCACACTTATCTTCGGGAACGCCTTTGACAGAGAAATCTTGCGGTTCATCACACGTATGACATTGCCCGACATTATCCCATATCTGACCATCCGTGCAGTATTTTGCACAATACTCATCATTTATCGACCGTCTGTTTGGACAAGCATTGCATGCATTTTGGTGATCTCGTTTTCCACCTGTATAACTAGGAGTTCCATATGTTCCAAAATCTACCGATTGTTCAGGATCATCACAATCATAACAACCTGTCCCATAATTATCCCATCCACCATATATTGCCGAACCGGCAAACCGTCCTGAACATTTGAAACATTCAGAAGCACTCAGATACCATGACGTATCTGTTCCGACAACATTAAACATAGAGGGATCCTCACAGGAATGGCATTTTCCCTCAACATCTATTATCTGTCCCTTCGGACAAGGCTTATAGCATCTATAATTAGGATATGCTGGCGATGACAGCCAACGGTCTTGACATCTGTTGCAAATTTGAACATATTTATCACGCGTTTCCGTATTCACCATATCCCGTCCAAATGCAACAACTTGTTCTTCACAATCATAGCATTTTCCTTTGGCATATAATGGTTTATCTGGCGGACAGCAATTTTCACTGTTTTCATCACAGCACGTTCCGTCATGCCCCGGATGTTCACAACAGCTATTGCCGACTAACTTTCCGCTT
>CASEYR010000003.1:7869-111002 GCA_949292205.1 uncultured Alphaproteobacteria bacterium | reverse complement strand
CCCTGATATTTATTATAGTTAATAAGCTTGACGAGTGTGGCGCACCCGATACGTGCTGTTGTAATATCATTGGTGCGTTTCAGTTTATTAAGCAATCGCCTGATTTGGTCCTTGGATTTATCCAAAGTTTCGGCCAATCGCATATGGCTGATGACGACTTCGCCCCGATGGATAATAATATCCTTAAAGGGCTTGTCTTTGAAGTTTGCCGTCAATATTAAGTGGATATAAAGTTGCAAAACATTTGCATCCGAATACCAGTGCCAATCTTGAAAATCGCGGTAGAACTTAATAAATCCGCCTTTGACAACTTCCTTTTTGTGAGAAGACAAAGAGGTATTGTCAGACTTATGGTGTATCATATCTGTCATGAGAAAACTCCTGTCTTAGATTTCCGGAAAATTATATTTTTTGCGTTGTTCAGCCCAAATTGGCGGAATTTCCTCACGTATCAGACGTTTTAAGATAAAGTCTGCCGGTTGAGTGCCTGCCAAAACGGATTTGATTATATCCGGTGCCAACGAAGTTAAACGAAGAATGCGTCCCAAATAACCGGCATCAAGTTCTTCATGTAACGACAGTTCGGCAATAGTCATTCGACCGGAAGTTAATATCTTTTGATATTTAAACGCTTTGGAAAGGGCTTTGATAAGCTCTTTATTCGGACAAGAGGTTTGAGTTAACGCTTCCGGAACGGTTACTTGCAATACACCATGCGTCCTGGAAAGAGGGACATCTATTGTCATGATGCCGTCTTTGGTTTGAGAGGCATATTTATCAGGTAAAATATCCAGCGCCAAAGCAGTCCATTTGATTTCCAAATTATCACATTGAACGGTAATGTTTTCAATTAACTCTTTGACTAAAAGTGATTTATCGAGTTCGCTCATCTTTGCCAAGACCTTCTCGGGATGTTGCATAATCTTAAACAGCTCTTTGGTTTTATCCGGTGCAATTTGCTTAATAAGTCCGTTTAAGATATGTGCATCTTTTAGCATTGGCGTGATGATTTGTATAATCGCTTCATCAAGGATAGCCACCGCCACCGAACCATTATGACATGTATGATAGCCATAGTATTTTGCTTTTGTTGAAGTATAATAATAACGTCTGCGACCGTGCCCCATACTGACGGTTGGTGTCATTCGAGTATGGCAACAACCACAAGTTAAAATGCCACGCAAAATGCCAACTTCATTCTTCTTATATAAGCAAGAGCGTTTGGCTACATCTTTGCTAGATCTGATTTCGGCAACCTTATCAAATGTTTCTTGATCTATAATGGCAGGATGTTGTCCGTCATATAGTTCATTTTTGTGTTTGACTTTGCCAAGATAAACTGGATTTTTGAGTAAGCGTTTTATCATCTCTCGACGATATTCAATGCCGTAATTATCTTTAACTAACTTACAAACAGCGGTGATGGATTTATGTTTCAGATAACTTTCAAACATAAAGCGTATCATTTCGCCTTCTTCCGGTTTAATCTTGAGCTTTTTGTTGATGGCAACATAACCGGTCGGAACGGCACCGCCCATCCACATGCCTTTCTTTTTAGAGGCAGCGACTTTATCACGAATACGCTCCCCGCTGACTTCTCGTTCAAATTGAGCAAATGAAAGTAAGATATTGAGCATCAAACGGCCCATGCTGTCGGCGGTGTTGAAGTTTTGCGTCACCGATACAAATGAGCAGTTATTCTTTTCCAGTATCTCAATCATTTTGGAAAAGTCGGTTAATGATCGGGTTAAGCGGTCTATTTTATAAACGACAATCATATCAACTTTGCCGGCATTGATGTCTTCTAACAGGCGCTCTAAGGCCGGTCTGTTCATATTACCGCCAGAAAAGCCACCATCATCATAATGTTCCGGAATGATTTTCCAACCTTGATGTTTCTGACTTAATACATAATTTTCACCGGCTTCACGCTGAGCTTCTAATGTATTAAACTCTTTATCCAACCCTTCTTCTGTTGATTTTCGGGTATAAATGGCACAACGAACTTCTTTCATGGCTACACTCCAAAAAATTCTTTGCCGGAGATTTTCCGACCGGTTATTTCCAAAGCGATAGCCGATAGAGATTTATAAACCTGACCATCAAACTCAAAACCATCTTTCAACACACGCAGACGATAAACCTCACCCTTGAACCGTTTGATAAGCTCTGTGCCAACGGGCAAATACGTTGCATTATCGGGTTCATCATCCATTGTTTCAAGCAGGTGTTTGGTTACACTGTCTAATCCGCCAAAGCGCAGTTCTTGCAATCTGTTTGTGACACGCCAGATAAAAAAGGATTTGCGAGTGGCCTTTGTCGGAAGAGAGAAAAGCTCAATATAGAGTTTATATAACTCATCAAAGTCTAATTGTGGTATGTCTTCCAAAGGAATATCTAAATTAATATTTCTGGCCATTTGTGCCTCCTTTTGTTTGACAATGAATGCTTGGATTTTCTTTTTTATCAAGTCTAATCTGCTGATTTTTCGATAAATCTTTGGGCTCTGTTTCGTTTAAGATTTCGGCCACCGCTGTTTTTAACAGTTCTATGATTTCATTCATGGTTTTATCCTTTCAGAAAGTTCCTTACATACAGAACAAGTGAAAAAATCGAAAAATCGTACTCACTTTTTTCAATTTTTTTTGTTTGCCTGACATGGGGTAAAAAGCCCGGAGAGGGGCAAAAAGTACCAAAGGAGTTCCACATTTTTTAATATTTTTTATAACATTTTGTTTTTCAAAGAATATTTTTTGCATAATTTTACCTTTCACTTAAAAATTATTTTTTTGTTGCATAAGGTAAAAATCCCGGAGAGGTCGAAATCTCCCCAAAAAATAAAAAAAATCAAAATATTTTATAAGTGATTGAATTTACAGATAAATAAGTATCGGTGTTTTTTCATTTCATGATTTTGCAAGTTTTCATTTAATGATTTTGCAGAAATTCATTTCATGGTTTTACGATTTATCGTTCGGTAGTTTGAGAGTTTTTCGTTCGGTTTGAGGATTTTTTATTTCTTGATTTTACAAAAAGCATGATATTCGGTAAATTTTACTTGCTTTTTCGGTAATTATTCGGTAATATTTAGGTAAATATCCGGTAATATTCCGGTAATATTCCGGTAAATTTAATTTGAAAGGATTAGTTATGCCTAATATGAGTGATATAGTGATTACACCAGATATTCTTCGTAAAATAGCTGAAATAGATACATTTAAGGGTTCATGGAATAGCGGTGGTATAAAAATTGAACCAGAACAATTAAAGACAATGAAAAGAATTGCTACCATTGAGTCTATTGGTTCATCTAATCGCATAGAGGGTAATAAATTAAACGATATAGATGTTGAAACAGTATTTAACAATATAACAAAAAAATCTTTTCAAACACGTGATGAGCAAGAAGTTGCAGGATATGCAGATTTACTAGCTACAATCTTTGATAGTTACCAAGATATCCCTTTATCAGAGAACTACATTCGTCAATTACACAAAATTTTATTAAGTTACTCAACAAAAGATGAGCGTCATAGAGGTGAGTATAAGAAAGATTCAAATAGAGTTGCTGCTTTTGATGCAGATGGTAATGAAATAGGTACAATATTTGAAACAGCTACTCCATTTGATACTCCTCGTTTGATGCAAGAGTTAGTTGATTGGATTAATGTTAATTTTAATGATGGGTACTTTCATCCTATTATCACAATAGGTGTATTTGTTGTTCACTTTTTATCAATACACCCTTTTACAGATGGTAATGGGCGCTTATCACGAGCATTAACAACAATGTTATTGCTTAAAAACGGATATAACTATATGCCATATGCATCTATGGAATCAATTATCGAAGCAAATAAAGAAGGTTATTATAGGGCTTTAAGAGCAACTCAAAAAACAATTTGGACAGATAAGGTTAATTATGAACCTTGGCTAACATTCTTTATTACTTCATTACAAAAACAAAAACGTCATCTAGAAGAGAAAATTACCAAAGTATCTGGCACAACAAGATATAATAAAACAGAAGAAAGTATAATTGCTTTATTTGATGAAAAGTCATCTTGGAGTGTATTAGAGATAGCTCAAGAACTTAATAAAAACAACGAAACCATCAAAAAGAATGTTCAAAATCTTGTGAAAAAAGACATTTTAGAAAAACAAGGTTCAACCAAAGGAACATACTATATTTTGAAAAAGCAATAGATTCAAATTAAGAGAATATACAAGGAAGTATTTGATGCACGCTGTTCCTGATAATTTGTTGATATTTATAGATGAAAAAAACAAAACCTCTGAAATTAAGCGTTTTGATATTTCTAGGGATAATGTTCGTTTTATGTTTGCTTCGAACAATAAAGTTTATACATACAGTATAGATAGAGTTAAATTTAAGAAAAATGTCCTTAAAAGTGAAAAAGCTCAAAGTATAAAACAATATTTTGAAGACTTATCATTAAATTCTCCTATAAAAATTGAAGATAGTGATACATCTATATTAAGTAATTATTTTAATAAAATTGAATGTATTTTAGAAGATGAAGAAGTATTAAGTTATTATGTAGAAAAGAAACCATTAAGTATAACAAATATAGATGAAAATAACTTAATTTTCCCTTTTGGCATTAATTTAAGCCAACAAGAAGCTGTCAAAAATGCTTTTTTATCAAGAATTAGTATAATCCAAGGACCTCCGGGAACAGGGAAGACGCAAACAATTCTGAATATTATTGCAAATGCAATTTTAAATAAAAAATCTATCGTTATAGCTTCAAATAACAATTCAGCGGTATTAAATGTTCAGGAAAAATTGAAGAAATATAATTTAGATTTTTTAATCGCAGCTTTAGGATCTAAGAAAAATAAAGAAAATTTTGTTTTGTCTCAAAAAGAATATCCTGAATTTTCTTGTTCTGAATTATCAATCAAACAAATAAAAGATGAAATAAAACAACAAAAATTAAAGATAAACTCTGTTTTGGAACAACAAAATCGTTTAGCAAAATTAGAAACAGAACATACTCAATATTCAACAGAATATAAACATTTTGAGGAAAACATATCTAAAAATGAAATTGATATTGACCTAAAAACTAAACTAACTAAGAAAAGTTCTAAGTTATTGTTTTCTTTATGGGCATATTTTTTAAATTATGGAGATAGTGACTTAAGATTTAAGGATAAATTTTTATTTTGGGTTAAATTTGATTGGGAATGTCTGTTTTTATTAAAAAAGGGATTAAGAAACAATATAAAAACAATACAAGACTGTTTCTATAATAATAAACTTATAGAAACAGAAGAAGAAATCAAAAGAATCAAGAATTTTCTTAAAGAACAAAAACTAAAAAATAACATTTCTAGATTAAGTGATTTTTCTTTGAAATTATTAAATAAATCATTGTTTAAGAAAATTCACAATAAAAAAAGAAAACATTTTTCTATAAGCGATACATATTCGCTATCATCTGCATTTGTAGAGGAATATCCAATAGTTTTAAGTACATTGTTTTCACTTAAAAATATATGTAATAATGGTTTTATATTTGATTATTTAATTGTAGACGAGGCATCACAAGCTGATTTATTAACAAGTTTTATAGCGATGTCGTGTGCAAAAAACATAATTGTAGTTGGTGATCTTAAACAACTTCCAAATGTTATAACAAACGACGTAAAAGATTATTCTGAAAATTTATTAAAAAAATATCCTAAAATTAGTGAAGAATATTGGTTTCATTCCAATAGTTTACTTTCCTCTATAACAAGCTTATATCCGGAAGCGCCAAGTGTATTATTAAAAGAACATTATAGATGTCATCCTAAAATTATAGGATATTGTAACAAACAATTTTATAATGACGAGTTACTACCGATGACTCAAGATAGTCAAGATTCTGATGTGTTAAAAGTTATAAAAACAGTAAAAGGCAATCACGCTCGTGGACATATAAATGAACGTCAAATAGAAGTTATAAAACACGAAGTATTACCTTTTTTAGAAAAAGATTATTCGATTGGTGTTATTTCTCCTTATAGAGATCAAGTTACAGCTTTACAAAATGTTCTAGATCAAACTGTAGAGGTAGACACAATTCATAAATTCCAAGGAAGAGAAAAGGATATTATTATATTTTCTACGGTAGACAATAATGTGTCACCATTTATTGATGATCCAAATTTAATTAATGTTGCAGTATCTAGAGCTGTCAAAAAATTTTGGTTAGTTTGCTCAAATAATGAAACAGATAAAAATGATCAAATTCAAAACCTAATTAAATATATAAAGTATAATAATTTTGAAGTAACAGAAAGTAAAATCCGTTCAATTTTTGATTTGTTATATAAGCAATACACAAAAGAAAGAGAAGAATTTTTAGCAAAACATAAGAAGGTATCATTATATATTTCTGAAAATCTAGCCTATGCTTGCATAAAAAAATGTTTGTCTGATATTGGAGTTTCAATGATAGATTTTGTTATTCATGTTCCTTTGCGTGATTTTGTTAAAATAACAGATGAATTTACAGATGAAGAAATCAGATTTATTAAAACAGATGCACATGTAGACTTTTTAATATACAATAAAATGGATAAAAAACCTATACTTGCTATCGAGGTTGACGGTTTTAAATATCATAAACAAAATTCAAAACAAATTGAACGAGATCAAATTAAAAACACAATTTTTGAAAAAACAGGATTGCCGTTAGAGCGTTTATTAACTACTGGTGCCAATGAAGAAGAACGTATAAAATGTAAAATTAAGGAAATTACTGGTTAAAATATCTAGATACCAGCTCAGATCAGTTTGAGCTTTATCTTTTTATAAGTATCGGGAATATAAAGATATTCAAAAATCTTACATCCAATGGGGTCTTATCCACCGAAATTACATAAAATCATATGTAAGAGCAAAAGAGGGAGTTATAAATGTATAATTTCTACATCAGGATTTTGACGGGCAAGGTACTCAACTAATAACCGGCGATGGCAACGCTCAGGTGTCGGTTCGGCACATAAAAAGCAAGCGCAATCCATATCGGGTGTTAATGTGAACTTTCTGGCTCGACAGAGATTTGAATATTGTTCTTCTATATCATTCCACCCAAACAAACTTTCTTTATACCCTTTTAACATGCTGGGGATGGGCGCAAATTCTTTGTGGTGTTCATACTTAATACGACACAAAACCCACAGGAAAAATGCCAAATCTTTTGAACGAGCAAATCCACAATCTTTTGTAGAAGGATACAATCGGACATCAATAATTTTTTTGACGTCAGAGTTTTTTAAAATTGTAAAAAACTCTCTGGCCGATTTTCCTGCATATCCGATTGTATATAATTTCATTTTGTATTTCCTTTAAAACAAGAATACACCATTGCACATTAAAAAGCAATGATTTTCCTGTTTATAATAAGGTTTCGCAAGTCCCACTCTAACATGAGCAAAAGAAACTCTTTTTAATTCATCATTCAGTTTCTTTAGGCCATTCATTTTGTCTAAAACATCTCGCAAGTAACGACAGGTGACACGTAAATCATATTTTTGGCCATCATTATCCAAAATACGAATGCGTAGTTTGTTTTCGTTGTCTTTATAAAATTCTAAATTTTGAGCAGGAACTTTAATGCCTCCAAGAGATTGACATTTTATTTTAGGTAAAACAAAAGTATTTTCTTTCAAATGTCCGTTAAAAATAGATTTGATATTACGAGAAAGACTATCTTCTAATTCGTATGCTAATTCAGCAGGCGAGTTAAAATGATAAAGAACTTTAATATCGTTTGTTATCCAAGTATCTTCTGTTTTATGGGGATAATCTCGTCCTTCATTTGGTGGAATAGGGATGGTTTCAATTTGAATACAAGAGTGCCCCTCCACTTTTTTTGCTTCTTCTTCAGACCAATGGCCACCTTCTATCATTAATCTGCGCATACGTTGTTCGGCAGGGCTCCAACCGGCAATACAGTAATTTTCTTTCATATAAGTAAAATCAGAAATAATTATATTTAGTTTCATTTTAGTATCCATTCATAAGAAAAGCCCGTTTGAGATATCAAACAGGCATAAAAAAATCGGGATACAATTATCCCGATTAACTAAGGCTTACTATACCATAAAACGAAGAAAAAGTCAAGAAAATTATGATTTTGGCGAACGTGAGACCAAACCAATTTGGAAAATGGAGAAAGGCTTTGTAAAACATAGGATTGTATGCGTTCGCATCTTAAAACATAAGGATTTAAAAGGGGGATACAAGGTCAATCCGGTCTGACCTTGTATCTATTGCATATCCTTGTATTCACGGACTTTTTTAATATCCCCAAACCAATGGGGGCTTATCCACCACCATTTATAAAAAGAGGATGTTTCTATCCTCTTTTTTTGTGTCTTGATGAGGCCTCAAAAGCCCAGTGTTTGCGGGGTTTGTAAGATTCTATATTCCTTTATGAGGTGAGTATGTTTCGTCGGCTTCTAAAAATCCACAAATTAAATACAGGTGACTTATTTTATATCCTTACAAGTGTTTTGTAAGTTCTTTTTCAAAACAGATAATGGGAAGATTGTATTTCCACATTTTTTGCTCTCCAGCAATTTGAATCAGTCCCATTTTTTGGTAAAAGCCTATAGACGGACCATTCTTTAATGTCCAAACAATGATTTTTTTATACCCTTGTTCTTTCTTTTCTTGACATATGCAGGATAGGAGTGTGGAACCGACTTTTTGTTTGTGATAATCCGGATGCACATAAAGCAAGCTAATTTCAATCACTCCTGGTTCAGGATAAACAACATAAGCAAATCCAAGAATTTTGTTATTATCCTCTGCAACCCAACCTTCCACTCTTGTCAAATATTCGGCTGTGCGTTGTACTTGTTCCTCGGTTACGGCCATATCATTCAATATATTATCTGGGATATATCCTCTATATGAGGTCTGATAAGCGGCTACATGGATTTCTTTAATGGCTCTGGCATCTTCTGGTTTTGCACGACGTATAATCATGTCCTTATCCTTTCCTCTTTAGCATATAAAAGGAAAATAAAAAAATCAATAAAAAAGTACCTTTTCTATTTGATTTTAATCAGATAAATTGGATTTTTGAGTAAATGTTTTACTACGTTTCGACGATATTCAATGCGTTATAAAAACAGATTGATAAAAGGCCTGTCTAGGGCTGAGAAAAAATATAACGCCTAAATGTTATGATTTTTCATTCTCATGAGAAAAAAAATGAGGGTAAGATATCGTTTTTTTATAAGAACCTTCCCGAATCGGTTCACGGAGATCTGGATCTGTTAATTTATATTTATTCCGTGATGAGATTGCTACGGGTTGAAAAAGTTTTCTGATACGGCGAGTCGTTCTATAAAAATAAAGAGTTGCCGCCACACAACAAAGAGAAGCAATGACTGGCATTTTAGAAAACGACAAAGTCGGCATTAACAGGATATATGTTCCTGTTATAGATAGCAATAAATCACGATAAAGGATTTTGATGTCGGCTTGATATTTTTTTTCATGATACTCCTTTATCAATTCCTTTCTTTGTTTTTGATAGTTCAAAAAGGTATCAGAGTCTGGAAATTGAAAGAAATCTTGATAGGTCTTATCTAATTGTTCAATTTCTTTTGCAATCTCTTGGTGATTTTTTAAAGATTTGTCTTTAGTATCCGTTTTTCCAAAAGTATGTGATAATATCAATCGTCTCAATGCCTCTGTTTCCTCTTGAGAGATACATCTTAATCCATGACGATTATATCCTAAAGCTTCCTGAGGTTGCATGAAAACTCCTTTCAATCCGAAAATAATAGAAAGTATATTATATAATTGATAAGAGTTCAAGATGTTGTTAAGTGGTTGCTATAGGCTCTCTGGGGAGGATTTTATGTCAGATGAATTTGATATAATTAAAAAGCCGGAAATATTTCCGGCTTTTTTTTGCTCCTGATGTTTAATTTTTAATATAGCGATTTAATTCAAATACACCATAGAGAATCAGATATGCTCCCATTAGAAATGTAATGGTCAAAGCTCCAAAACTGGGATAGAAAAATATTAATAAGCCAAAAATAATTCCGATTAGTCCAGCGGCTAAAAGCCAGTTTCCAAAAGGAATTTCTTCCTCTTTCAATTCTAAAGCAGCGACAAACTGTGTAATTCCTATGAACAAGCACCATAGTCCAAAAATCATGGGTATGCTGATGGCGGTAATGCCCAGATTAGACAATAGAATAATCCCGACGATAACATCTAAAATGCCGATGGCCAAGCACATATATGACCGGCATTGACGGAAATCAAACAGGTATCCAAATCCCATTAGAATAAAAATGGCACCAGCAACTAAAGCGGATGCGACCAGAGCTGTCATGGGATTAAAAAGAACATAGATTCCACTTCCGATAAGAAGCAGACTGACGATTAATAACCAAATACTTTTTGAATTTGAAATCAACTTTGCCATTTTATCCTCCTTTTGCATTGAAAAATATGGGCTGTTCTTTTTTACCAGTCAAGAGGAAATAAAAAAATCCCCCTAAGACAGAGGGATTTTTTATTAAATAGCTTTAGCTTAATAATTTTCCGGCTTAATTTGGAAATAAGCTTTTGCGTGTGAGCAAACCGGACAAATTTCCGGAGCTTTTTTACCGATAACAATATGGCCACAGTTAGAACATTGCCAAATCGTATCGCCATCACGTGAAAAGACAATACCTTCCTTAATATTGTTTAACAACTTGCGATAACGTTCTTCATGTTCTTTTTCAATTTTTGCAACCAATTCAAATAATGTGGCGATTTTATCAAAGCCTTCTTCACGAGCTGTTTGAGCAAAGCCAGCATACATGTCTGTCCATTCATAATTTTCGCCATTAGCGGCATCTTCCAAATTTGTCATTGTATCGGGGATTTTATCTCCGTGCAATAATTTAAACCAGATTTCGGCATGTTCTTTTTCGTTGGCGGCCGTTTCTTCAAAAATCTTGGCAATTTGAACATACCCGTCTTTTTTTGCTTTTGAGGCATAGTAGGTATATTTGTTTCTGGCTTGAGATTCACCGGCAAAAGCAGCCATTAAGTTTTGTTCTGTTTTTGATCCTTTTAATTCTTTCATTTTTCTTTTCCTTTCTTTTGATTGCAGAGAGCACAAACACCTTTAAATATAACTGTATGTCCGGTAATTGTAAATCCCGGATCAACGGGAATATGATTTAACTCGCCCAGATATAAAAAGGGGACATCAAAGATTTTTCCGCATTCAGTACATTGCAGGTGATAGTGCGGGGATGTCGTACAATCGAAATAATCTGCCCCAGAAGTAGAATCAATATGTGCAATTTGACCATTTTCGGATAAAAGACTTAAATTTCGATATACGGTTGCTTTACTGATATTCGGATGCGACAGAATCACATGATGGTAGATTTCATCAGCTGTTGCATGGCATAGTCTCTGAACGGCAGATAAAACAACTTGTCTTTGGTGTGTGTTGCGTTGCATGTCTTTTCCTTATCAGTAATTATTATCAATAAGAATAATACGTATATATAAAGTAACTGTCAAGCACTTTTTTGCATCAGGATAAAAAATTTTTAGAATAAGCATAAGTATTTCTGGAAATAAAACACATCAAAAAACTTGACAAATGAAAAAAAATACCTATTTAACAATAATAGAGGAGGGCATTTATGCAAGAAAATACTGTTTCTATTTTTGAAAAAAGACAAAAAAAGAAGACGATATTTTATATGACACTTCTTTGGAAATATAAAAAATTAAGGTTGTTTTTAGGGGCAACAGCTTTAACAGCATTGGTGACATATACGATTGATCGTAGTATGAATCGGATTTTTGATGGAAAAAAGGAGGTGCAATCTGATCAAATTCCGCAATGTGTGATGCCTTCAGAAACGGGAATTGATTATACATATACATTGGAGTGTCCTAAATGTGACAATACAGTAACGGTATCGTTTAAGTCTAAAAAAATGCCTTTTTCCATTAGTTGTTCCAAATGTAATAAAATTATGATGTTAAGTTTGTTAAGTGAAAGAAATAAAAGAGAAAAATAAAAAAAAGATACATTAAAATAAAAGTTGACAAATTGTTTGGTGTATGCTATGATTACAATCATGTTTAGATGTTAATAAAAGGAAATGTTGACTATGGAACAGGAAAATAAGCGAAAAGAAAAGACTTCATCCAAACGTCGGACAGTAAGTCGAACATCGGGGATAACCAAAATGAAAAATGCCTTAAAAAGGCATATGCTTCATATTATGAATCCCAAAACAAAATTTGGTATTGCTTTTATTACGGCTATTGCCACAATTTTAGCGACAAAAAGTGCTAGTATCTTTTCGGCTCATTTCAAATCTAGCTCGGCACCAGTTCGTCATGAGCAAGTAAATAAACCTAATAAAAATATATTGAGTTTTTTACAAATTTTACAGGCAATTTATTCTTCCTCTAATTATCCATCTTCTATTCAAGAACAGGATATTTTAATGTGTCCGGATTGTTCAAAGGTCGTAGTGATTCCCAAAGAGCAGGGCGTTACAATTACCTGTAATGATTGCCAAAGTGCCTATCAAAATATTCTGCTTTTGGCAAAGGTTAATGAAGGAAGATAGATCTTTGCTATAATTCAAAAACTAAAAAACACCCCAGAAACAGGGTGTTTTTTTATGGTGCCGATTGTCTGACTCGAACAGACGACCTGATGATTACAAATCAACTGCTCTACCAACTGAGCTAAATCGGCCGAATGACTTCCTTATACAAGAGTTTTAAATAAAAATCAAGTCTTTTTTTGCTAAATAATGTTTTTTTTATCGTTCACGTATCTTGATCTGTTTATATGTCTGTATATAAAGCTTTTTTCGAGCTTTAATAAAGCGAACAAGTCTTTTATTACGCTCATCCGGTGTTTCAGGTTCAAAAACGAATAGTTGATTGGTTTTATTCTCTAAAATTGCTATATCAGCAATATCGGCAAGCTCGATTCCTTTATAACCGGCAATTATATTTTTTAGAAATAATTGATTCCAACGTGGTTGATTTTTATCCACAAAACGATAAATTAAGGGAGCTATTGTTTTATCTGTCAGATCTGTTCCACTGAAATCCACAAAATCCATTGAACGGTCTTTTAATAAATTAAACAGAGGCTCAAAAAATTCGTCCTTCAAGGGTGTGTATGTAATTCCGATTTTTTTTAGGTGAGTATTATTCTTCAGGGCGGATAGTAACTCTTTCGCCAATTCATTTCCGGATAATCCTGGATCTTCATTCATCATGTTGACATAAAAAGACGTCATAGTCGGGTCATTATGGCGAACTCGGTTTAGGTTATATTTTGTAACAACCGGAGTCTGGATACAAGTTGCAGGATCATCAATCATAGCCACACGATGCAAGATACTAATATACTTTTTTAGTTTTTCTTGTTCTGTTGAAGTTAGTCCCTCTAAATACTCTTGTTTTAAAGTCATACAAAATCCTTTCATGGTTTCTGAACAGTAGTATAGCATATCTTGAGGCATACGTCAATTTTCTTGATTTTTAGATAAAAAAAAACTAACATATAAAATAAGAAAGGATAAAAAAATGTTATTATTGGCTTTTGACACAACGGCAAATAGTGTTTCGGTTGCTCTATTGAATGAGTCTGGGGTTATTGCGTCTCGTTGTTTAGAGATGGTTCGGGGGCAGGGGGAGGCTTTAATCCCGATGATATCTGATATCATGACAGAAAGTGGTCACCAGATGAATGAATTGACTGATGTGGCTGTTTCGGTTGGTCCTGGTTCATTTACCGGTGTGCGTGTTGGATTGGCAACAGCACGGGGAATTGGGTTGGCTTTGGGTATTTCAATGCATGGCGTGACAACTTTTGAAATGGCTGCCTATGGGCTACAGAGACCTGTAATGGTTGTTTTAGATACTAAAAGGGGCGATTTTTATACGCAGATTTTTTCACAAGAGAAAAATCAACCAGAATCTCCTTGTATTCAAACAGCAGAATCTGTTTTATTATGGGCTGGTCATTGGACGGGTGATGGTGTTTTGGTCTTAGGGAAGACATCTGGATTTGTTCCTAATACAATTATTCCGGCCGAGGCTGTCGGATTAATAGCGTGTTCTCGTTTAAGCAGACCTTTACCAGTTGAACCAATATACTTGCGAGATGCCGATGTTACTGTCTAGTGGGATGATTGGTTATTCTGAACCTTTAGCGGTTATGCATGCGGCTTGTTTTGATAAACCATGGTCAGTGGATGATTTTAGATCTTTGCTGAAGCTACCAACAACAGTCGGATGGATTACGGATACGTCATTTTTATTGTGCTCTCGTATATTAGATGAAATGGAGATTTTAACAATTGGTGTTTTACCCTTTGCTCGCCAGTGTGGTGAGGCTTCAGATTTACTGCTTACACTATTTAATTATGCAACCGCTCAAAAAGTTCGGTATATTTTTTTAGAAGTTGCCGTTAATAATGAGCCTGCACGGTCTTTATACCAAAAGAATGGCTTTAAACAGACGGGATATCGTCACGGATACTATCAAGAAAAAAATGAATTGATAGATGCGCTATGTTTAACAAAAGATCTATTATCTGTTGAGTAGTTTTTTTGTTTTATAACGTAACATGCCCCATATTTTGGGGCATGTTATTTATGATTCGAACGTAACACTACCTGCGTAAGCAGGTAACATACCAGCCCAGCCGTTAGGCTTGCGAAGCTTTTGGGCTGGGCGAACGTCGTTCGGAACAGATAACACCACTTGCGTTAGCGAGTGGAAGTTTATTTTAGAGCAGGAATTTTTATTTCGACAAAATATCCCGGAGGGATTTTTGTTTTTGCATATTGTGGATTTTCAATGGAAACCAAATATTTCTGACGTCCGGTTAATTTAACAGCCTCATCAAAAAAGCTTTCGGCCAAACGATCATAGCGTGTATGATTGACAATATATAAAATACATGCAGATGTATTGTCCGTCATACCACAACGTCTCATTTTTGTCGTAATATCAGGATTCTTAATGACTCCTTGTAGTCCGCTGTTTTGTACCGGAGATGATGAACCGCCAAAGAAAATACTTCCTAAAATCATTCCCAATATTAAAATACCACAGAAAATACCAGACATAACTTTTGTTTGTAGTATGCTGGTGGGTAAACCCAAGTCCGTTGCAAAATTAGATTCCTTATTTGTGACAGAAAGCTTTGTCGAATCCGATGATAGGGTATCGGTTGTCTGTTTTGGTCTTGGTTCTGCCGTTGCTCGGACAGGAGGTATATTGGGAGCATGAGGAGGAAGTGGAGGTGTTTGAAATTTTTGTTCCGTCATTTTGTTTATTTTTCCTTTAATAATCTGATGAGTCTTAATTTTAATGTAACTAAAAGTTCATTATTAGGAGCATCTGACTGATTCAATGTTGGAATACCCAGAATAACCAATTCATTATCAATCGCACTGACAGTTTCAAATGTGGATATTTCTCCTGTTTTTGTATCTAATGTCACATTTGTTTCTACTTGGTCCGGGGATTTAATGCGCGTACTTAATAATACGGATAGCGAGCTGATATTATGTAAAGAGGCGCACTGTCCGACATCAAAGCGCATTTTCCAGCCGTTAGGGACAATCGCAACCCCTTGACTGATTGGAGAAATTTTAAAGTCTTTATTCAATTCAGATAAAAATGTCTCTGATTTTTGCTGATGTCCCATGGTCAGTATTTTTCCCATAAGACCGCTGCTTGCGGTATAAACTTTTCCTTTTCCAAAAGATTCAACGGTTTTTTGCCAATTAAAATCATTTGTTTTGGGAATTAAATGAAATACTTGTGTGTCCGCCAACAATAAATATGTATCCTGAATGATATAATCAATCAGTGATTGAATGGTTTCTTTTTCATCTTGCGTGATCGTCATCATCAAGGTATTATTTTTCCAATCGGGTGTTACATTATCAATACCCGCACCTCGCAAAGCATCCAATACAGCCAACATAACCATGCGATTATCTGGCAGGTGTAGTTCAAAACGTCCTTTGCGAGATAAATATAGTTCTTTGCGATCAGCGTCATACCTATAAAAGACACCACCGGCCCGCGATAGTTCTGCAACGACATCTGATAATTCACCATAAACACCGTCAGCATTTAGATCCGGGTAAACACCATCCTCTGTATAAACGGTAATATCCGCTTCCTCAACAAGATCTTGCAATGCTTCATCAACGGGTTTTTTATCAAAGGAAAAACCATTAACTTCGTATCTGGGCAAAGAATCCATTGCGTCAAAAAATGTCATTTTAAAATCATTATCTTTTAATGCAATTGTTGTGGAAATTTCCTGATCCCCCCACATTTTGACAGAACATCTGAATGGGGCCTCAATATTGAGTAATTTTGCGGAAGGTGTTGTGCTTAATTGAGTTTTATTTTGAAAATCAACAACAGGAGGTATTGCAGATGCTGAAGTCTGTATCATCAAAACAACGGCAACAATACCAGAAAACAATATGCGATTCATAATATTCCTCCTCCCTTTAATTTTCGGATGGTCTGTGTGGTTTATTTCCCAAAGAGAATGATAATTTCCCTTTTACACCATTTTGAAGCGTTTGTGAAGAGCTTTTTTCCTTTTCGGTGTTATTTTTGACAATATTTGTCATTTGAGATTTTCCATCTGCTAATAAAACAACATTTTCAATTTGACGATATTCTTCTTTGATAGAGTTTTCGTTTAAATCCTCGTAAGGATCTATAATTGTTTCAAAGCCATCTGGAGCAGGGCCTAAATACTCTGCTTGATTAGATGTATCTAGGCGACCCAATAATCGTTTAACATCAGCCCCACTAAGCGATTCTTTTGTCAGAGGTGTTTCCTCTGAATTTGTATTTTGGTAGGCAATTTGAAGATCTTTTTCCAAAGATAGTTGCATATTTTGTAATTGTCTTATTCCATTAGAGTAGGCCTCATCTATAGAAGCGAGTAATTCCTGAGAGGCTAATAATTCTTTAATTTCCTTTAATGTTTGTTGCATCAGATCCACCAAAAATCCATAGTGAGGATATGCAAACACCTCAATGTTGCCAAGGTCTATACATCGTGCAGCAATCCAAGCCTGAACAGATTGTGTCATTGCTATTTGCTTGAAGACTTTTTCAACTGCCCAAATCGGTTCTGCTTTTTGTTGTTCAACTATTGGATGATTATCTAATTGTTGAGGCTCATTAAAAGAAGATAAATCAGTCGATTGTACGACTTCCGTAATAGGGATTTCATCTGATTGTTGTAAAAATTCCTCTTTTATTTCAATCCGATCTGACTCTGATGATGTTTCTTGCGACAGTTGCGATTCTGAATCAGAGATAGCTTCATCCGTTTCTTTCATCATCAATTGGGGTGTGGATTCATTGGATTGGGTATGGATTTTTTCTCTTAACTGATTGACGGCATCTTCTCCCGGGTCACCGAAAAAAGCAAGCCAATGAGATAATACAGGGATACGCTCTTGTATTAACTCCGGATTTAATGGTGTTGTTTGAGTAAGATAGCTTTGAAGCTCTTCCCATGCTGTTAGTGCTGCATAATACTGAAATGCATGATCTAGTTTATTTTTATCATCGGCTGATAAACCGTCTAAAGTTTCATAAATGTGTTGAGCCCAATCACTACCCAGTTCTGCGGTAGCGGTTTCTGTGAAATGATTGAGTGAATCTATATCTCCGGTGTATTCTGTTAATGCTTGTTTTAATTTTTCTATATTGGGCATTCTATTGGCTCCTGTGTTATAGCGTTAGGTCTGGCGATCTTCCGATTGGATGCTTGTTTGTGGATCTTCAATAATATCAGAATACTGGCTTGTTGCTTTCTTTTCCTGTTGGATAACCTCTAATATTTTGTTTGTTTGTTTTATGGCCATATCTTGCGTGTTTTGATTATACTTTTGCAATGTATGAACTAAATTTTCTGTTTGTGATTGAATGAGTTTTTCTAATGTTCTGTTTAATAGAATGATTTGTTTTCTTTGTTGTTCCGCCAATGCCTCCTTTATAGGCAGTGTATCCTTTTTTTGTTCTTCAACCTGATGTTGTAATCCCGTTTGCAATTGTTCCAATGCTTGTTTTAAAAAGGTGTTTTGTTTTTCAATTTCCAAATGGTGCATATGAATCAGTTGCTTGAAAAAGTTTTCCTGTGAAGATGATGTATTTTCATTTATTTCCAATGACGGAGAACATCTTCTGTTCCAATCCACAGTCAAATCGTCTTCAGGAGATGGAAGATATCCGCCACCAACCTCTTGTTCATCCGTATCAGCCATCTCGCTTCCATTTTCTGTGGTTGTATTTTGTCCCTTCAGGTAATCATAGTAGCGTCTGACCGGAGGGCCTCCGATAATATCATTAAGTGCAGTTAGAACTTCGGGAGAAGCCTCGGATAACATTTTATTAAATTGTTGAGGAAAATTATCTCCAAAAGCGGCGGCATGACGGTATAAATTAACAAGTTTTTGGGCTTGTTCGTTTGCCGTATTTCCTCTGCTTTTTTGTTGGTTTGAGAACGCCTCAAAAAAGGATACTTGCTTGTTTTTACTTTCTATTTCGCTCATATATTTTCTTCCAAATTATGGAATGGCTATAAAAATAACACGATGAAGTTTATGCAGGATTTCCAAGGGTATTGGGTGTTCTGTGTTTAAGTCACCTTCTTTATAAAACCATTCGCCGTTTTTATTATTTTTAACGGATACTAATTTTACCTTTTCTCCTTCTATGGGAAAAACAACAATATCTCCGTCCTGAACTGTTGCGTGTGGTGCAACCACCAATACCGAACGATAGGGGATATATGATCCTAATGATTTTGTCATAAGACGAACGGCATACAAATCCGTTTCTTTTGATAAAGTGGACGGGCATAAAATGGATCCGTTTGAATGTTCTCTATCCAATAGTAGGTTACCATCTTCTGTCGGCATCCCGAAAATTGGAACGTTGACTTCTTGAGAGTTCGCATTTTTCATCATAAAACGACTGACCGGCAAATCGTTGTAGCCACCCTTACATGTTTCAATGCCTGATTTTTTATCGTTATTTTTTAATTCATCTAATGCTCCGGACATGTCCAATTCATAGATTTTTAATTGAAGGTCTGAGCCGGAATATCCCAGAGCATGAGCAATACGTTCCAGAACGATTTCTTCAACCTCACGTTGTCCCATTTCAATTCTATGATAGACGGATAATGTCAATCCGGCACCTTTTGCAACCCCCAATAAAGTTAATTTTTTTTGTCCACGCAAATAGCGTAATCCAGCCCCAAGCGTTTTTAATCCACTGCCTGAATTAATTTTTGTCCGACGCTCTTGCTCTGTTTTCCATGCTTTGATAACTTCCGGTTGAGATGATGATTCCGTTACGAAGATTGACTCCGGCGGGCAATCTAAAAAAGAGCTTAATTTTTGTAATTGATTTTCATCAATCCGACGATATCCTCTTTCAATTTTGCTAACGGCGGACAAGCTTAATCCCAAATAATCAGCCAGTTTTTTCATTGAAATACCACGAACGCGACGGAACATTCTGATCTGATTCGGAAATATGATTTCTTCCATTTTTATTCTCCTTTTTTCTTTTACTATACACTAATTTTTTTTTTAGGGAAATAGACAAAATGAAAAAAAATCAATTTTTTTCTAAAAAGTCATCAAAAAAATATTTTTTATCGGAAAATATTTCTTCGTTCTTTTTATCTGCGATACTTTCTTTGGGCTCTTTGACGTTGATTCATTTCAGATGTATTGTTGCGTTTAGCATGAACAGATCTCATCCTGTTGATAATTTTTGTGGCTTGTTGCCCTACCTTTCGTGCGACTTTTCGTGTCGCTATGGCTGTTCTGGCTCCGGCTTTTATCGCTAAAGCCGCCCCTTTCGCCGAAGCTTTGACGGCATATCCTGTTGCCTTAGATGCAGCTATAACTGCCGCACCGGCAACGACTAATGGCACACCGATGATGGCTCCGATCCCGTTGGAACTTAAAGCACTGCCCATAGACATTAGCCCTTTTCCGGCAGCCGATCCACCTTTGTCAATCAGATTTCCTGCAAGTTGTCCTCCCTTATCAACAGCATTTGCTGTAGTATCGGCGCCTTTTTTTAGAGCGGAGTCACCATTAAAACTTCCTTTTTTTGCTGCGGGTTGACTTTTTCTATCCTTTATTTTGTTATAGGTAAATGAAGCAGCAGATTTGCTAACCTTTAATCCTGTTTTTGCGATATTAATAGAGGATATTAGGGCCATCTTTGTGGCCTGAAAAAATGTTCCGGGCACAGCCGATGCCATACCACTTATACTACTAACAACTTGCATTCCGGCATTAATCAAACATGTTCCCAACAAGACGGACATAATTAATAATGCCGCAACAAAGAAACCACCGCCATTGGGGCCTCCCGTAAAGACATCATATAGCTTTTCAAAATATTCATCGTTCATTTCAGCGTTAATGGCGTCAGCTAAGAATGTTTGTGTATAATCGGGCAAGATACCCATGATAACCATCATCAAAAGAGATGTTCCCAAACTGAGTGCTATCACACTTAGAACAGCATGAACTAAAAACTCCCATCCTTTTTTTGTATATTGACGAGCCATGGGGAATGGAAAAGCAGCAATTAAAAAAGGTGTTAGAATAATAACAAAGCCCAGTTGCATAAAGATATCTAATAGTTTGAAGGCAACAATGAATGCCAGTATTGAAAACAGAATAACCAGCAACAGTCCAAAAACAAACATTCCGAATGGAACAGGTAGTAAATCTGTCAATCCCAATGTTACCCAAGAGGCAGTAACCGAATACCAATGTTTATTTTTTAAGGAGTAGTGCATCATTCCCTGTCCAGAGGCAATCATTGGCGCAGTTTGTTTATAAACCAGGCAAGTCATACACATCAATCCGGCACGTGTTTCTTTATCGAGCAGAAGAGTTGTTGATGGTTTTCTATCCCCTATTTTTTCTGCGGCTTCATTACAGTTGCTGTCAATATCGGAACAACAGGCACAGCCTAATATGCTACCGCCATTATCTATTTTATCACCAATTGTCCCCATAGAACCGGTATTGATGCCGCTGATTGTATCAGTGATGATTGTTCCAATATTAATAATGGGTGATAGAGTAATTCTATAAAAAGAGCTAAGTGGTGCATGTAAAAAGGCTGCAGCAATTGAAACTAAAATTAGGCGTTTCAATAGATCTGTAAAATACTCAGAATTGCTAGCCGTTCCTAATTTTCCAAAAAATATCAGAGTCCTTAACGCAATCCAAAACAGTGTAAAAATACCCAGCATCCATAAAGCTACACTTTTTAGATAATCCTCTAAATTAAAAACAACACCCTCAATAGATTCCAACATCAAACTGGCAATCCCACACGGCCAACATTTACCCGATTCGGCAGCTAAAATATTTGGAACGGTCGTCATTTGAGATTCAAACATTTGTTTTTGCCACGAGGCTGTCTTTTCCAAATATTCTTCGGCACAATCGGCATATTCTCGGTATCTGTTTAGTAATCCTTTTGACAATCCAAAGGTTAACGTGGAAAAAAGAGTATCCGTCGCTGTTGATAGATATCCCGTGTCAGCGATGCCTATTTTGTTATACTTGTCCAATAACTCATAGGCACTCTCCATCATTGCCTTGTCAGGGGCAATTTCCAAGTTGTCTTCATCAAAATTATCTTCAGCTTCACAGACTATGGGACCTAACTCTTCTATTTTTTCTTTATATTGCTCGGCAATAGCCTCTGATTCTGTTTCTGAAAAGAACCATCCGGCATGAACAGGATAGATGGTTAGCAGTGTAATTATTGTAATTAGGCAAAAAAGGCTTTTTCTATATTGATAAACAAGAAATAATAATACGATAAAAGAAAGGCCGATTCCAATAATTGCAACAGATTGTCCTAATCCGTCCGACGGGATTCCGGCAATTAAAATAATAAGGGCGATCAACATTAATGTTCTCATGAAATGTGGTTTAAAAATCATGTCAACAATTCACCCCTTTCATTTTTTCTGAAACTTTTTTAATATAGCAGCAACGCTTTTTGCCGTTGCAGCAACGGCTTTTCCGGTAGCTTTTGTTACACCTATGGCATCCCCGGCAAGATTTTTGGCTGCTTTTCCTGCATTTTTAGTTGTATTTACTGCCTGAATTAATGTAGAAATAACACCACCACTTTGTACTTGAGTGCCACTTAATTTCTGAGCAAGTTTAGGAATAACGCCGGCTAGTAAAGCCAAAGCAACAATTAAAATAAAGAATCCCAAGAAATCGGTAGAGGCTGTCTTGACATGCATTTCTAAAGTTGGGTCCATTGTTTGTCGAGCCGTTCCTAAGATTCCCGGAAAGGTTCTTTCAGAAAAAACAAGTAGAACATAGGTCATTAAGGCAATATAGATACACCCGAATAAGATGTTAATCATGGCGCCAAAAATAATATTCCAAATTTTCCCAATAATTTTTTTCGTTGGTGGAAAAACCCAAGCAACAAATGCAAAAGGAGATAAAATTAGAACAGAGCAGACTTGAATAAATGCATCAACAAACATAAGTGGAAAAATCACCAGTAGAATAAAAAAGGCAATTAAGATGGCAAAACCAAAGATAAGGGACACAAATCCA
The DNA here is from genome assembly GCA_949292205.1 of uncultured Alphaproteobacteria bacterium. Classification (GTDB taxonomy): domain Bacteria; phylum Pseudomonadota; class Alphaproteobacteria; order CAAHEQ01; family UBA3637; genus CALXZG01. The sequence continues at coordinate 88,276 of CASEYR010000003.1, read as the reverse complement.
ACCTGCTGCAGAATTGTCAGAGCCAATCCGATTCCCATATAAAGACCGGCAAAAATACGGTAGATAATATCTAATAAATAGCTTTTTGCTTCGCCGAATAATCCACTCATTGCGGGGGTTGTTTCTATTCCCGTAATATCTTGTGGTGTAATCAGGTTTTGAGCAACGACATCATTACTTAACAAAATAGAACGTGATATATCGGCAAAGAATATAAAAATAGGTTGTACGATATAATAGCCTATAAAATTCAGATATCGGTTAGAATCATAAATTAATGCCGCTACAATAATGGCTTTAAATAGTGTTCCGGCGATTTGTAAGATAAAGTCTTTTATATTGGGTTCTTTTAGAGAAAAAAGTGAAGCGACCTTAAAAGCAATCCAAAACAATAATCCTAGTCCTAAAAGAGTTAGCCCCATCTGTGTGGTCATTTGAAGCAAAGTTCCTAAGGCATTTTCAATGGCACCAAATGCTACCTCATATAAAAAACAAGGAAAACAATTGTTATAATCAATTGTCCACTCTTCTTTATTAAATGAAGCCGGAGGTCCTCCACAGGCAGACAGTAAACAGGCACAACAGACAATTAAAAGAAACTGTGCTGTTTTTGTGCTTATTTGAATCTGTCTTACCTGTTGAAACATCTTGTCACCTCTGCTAGTGATTATTTAAGATGTTTGCTTATTTCATCTTGAGCGCTTTGACGGCCAGCTTCTCGCCCAGATGTCGTTCCGGCTGAACTTCCGGCAGATTCGCCCGCTTGTCGTCCCGCTTGCTCGGCACGTATTCGGTCATTAATATGATTCATTAAACTTTGCCGTGCTTGATCGGAAGACATGCCTCCTTTAAACATACGATCTGCAATCGTTCTTAAAACAGATTTATCTTCCGGTGTTTTTGCATTCGGGGACTGACTGATAAAGTCATTTATCGCTTTTTCACGATAAGCGGCGGCTTCTTTTTGTCCAACGCTTCCCTCTAATCTTTGAGCTGTTTGGTTGATTTGATTCAGACCTGAAATATCATTGGGAACTCTATCTTGACTGTAGGTTGAAGATTCTTTTGATGACGCAGGATTGTTGTCTTTTGAAGTTGAGTTATTAACAGAGGAATCTGTGGTATTTTGAATACCTCCCATATCCTTGACATCACTTTGATTTGAAGTCGCTTCAGAATTGGGAGTTGACTCTTTGTCAGAAGACACTGCTTGGGATGTTGGTGTTGCACCCTGATTTGTGCCATCTTTCTTCTCTCCGAACTTTCCTGCAACCCAGTTGATACCGGCAGAAATTCCTTTTGCACCGAGTTTGGATCCACCGACGATTGTTGCTGCCCCGACCCTTGCCGTTGTTTTGGTGGCATTATACCCAAATGCAGCCCCTTTTACGGCGTTTCCGCCAACACTTTTTTCAATACCAAGATCTCCGCCTCCATCAGCAAACATATTAGCTAAGGAAGCTGCTGTTCCCAATAGAGACCAACTCATTAACCCCATGGCTAAAATGATAAATAGAGCCCGTCCGCCCGCTTCCACATTTTGAACGGCTTTATCCGTTACGCCACAGCTTAATTCGGCAAATAGTTGTTCTCGTATATCACTTGGTTGAATTGCTTCATTCATAATAATAATGACCATTGATACGATCACGCCCAAAGCGATGAATAAAACGCAGCAATTCAAAAACATATCCCATGCTTTTTTTGTATATTGAGCTGTTGCGGGAAACACCCATAGGATAATCCAAAGAGGCATCAATGTTAGAACAAATGCAAATCGAACGATACCATCTAACAGTTTTAAAGGAAAAACAACATAGCAGCTGAAAAAAGCGAGAAAAATCATTATTCCTGGTAATGCCAAGTGCATATTATCCCAAAAATCTTCAAAAATCCAAACTTTGATAAAGGTAGAGCCAACGGCTATCCCTACACCAAGGGACGAAGAAACTGTTCGCATCCAGCAAATTAACTGAGTTAGTTCTAAAGATGTAAAAGCGGTATTTGGGGGGATCACGCCTTGGTAACGACAAGATGTCATGAGAAGATCGGCATTTCCTCCGGTAGATTGCGTTGCACTATATACCTCTATTCCGGAAACGGTTGTATTTAAAACTTGTTCGGACAGAAATAAGGAAAGATCAAAAATAGGTTGAATTAATAGGTTATATATTGTGTCACCATTGAATGTCATTGCGGCAAGTAGGGCGGTGGCAATGATGGCGCGCCCTAAAGGCTTGAATAAATCTCCCAAAAATTGCATCAAGTCAACTTCTTGTAGTTGAATAACCATACGCCCGATTTTGAAAGCAAGTAGAAATAAAATACCCAGTCCCATTAAAGTCAGAAACATATCAGCCATGTACTTTGACATGGTTGTTACAAGGTTGTTAATCGCTTTGAATAAAATCTCAAAAACAGGACAAAACCAACACATTCCCTCTGAACCGGACCAGTCTTTAAGTGTATTGTTAAAGGTTGAATCACCGGCACACGAAACAGTGGCCCAAACAGTCATCGGTGCAGTTAAACACCAGATTAAAAATGACAACACCAAAACGCGCCCTTTTTTTTGCATGATCTTTCTCCGGACAAATACAACGTTATTCAATAGAACTCTATATCTTTATAGTATACCACATTTTCTGATTTTACCAACATTTTTTTGTGGATTATTAAAAAAAAAGCGTTATAATGTTAAGAAACAAAATTGAACGGAGGACAGAAATGACTATTTTTGAACAGACTTTTCATCTTTATCAACGTTTTTATGCACAACGGTCTGTATTAACCGATGCTCCTCCATTAACATTGGATGTGGATGATTTAGATCTGGTCGAGTTTTCGCAAGATCAGGCTTTTAATGAAATATCAGGTGTTGCTTCTTATTTGATTGGACGTTCGGATATTCGTAAAATGCCGTTTAAAGAGGCTTTGAATGTTGTTCAAAAAGCTTATTCAAATCAACCTTTTTGGTATGATTTGCTAATGGATTATCTAGGGCTTCTTTTGGATAAAAATGAAAAGGATTTGGCGGATCAGGGGATTGCCATTCAAGAGCGCGCAGAGGCAGTTTTGGATAAAATAAATGAGGTAGAGGCTCGCAGAAAGGCATTGATTGAGTTGTATGCCCTAAAAATTGAAGCCGAACATTTTTCTGTAGATGCCAGAAAGTTAATCAGAAACTATTTAAAGATGATGAAAAAAGATGCTAAAAAAGCATGGGAAGTTTTGATTTCAAACCCTGCCTACTTCTCTCCGATTATCACAAAAAACGGTGCTGGCGTTCAAATCTTATCTCCGGCTCAAGCAATTGAGGAAAATAAGCGCTTAGCTCAATTTATGAAAAGGCTTAAAGGGTAATGTTGACAAAAAATGAATTTAGGTGTATAGTACACCTATATTTGGTTGTTTAATCAGCAGGAGGTTAGAATGAGTACGGAATCAGAAGAAGAGTTGAAACGTGTAGAAGATGCGTCTCTTAAAAGACAACAAGAAGCTTTAAAAAATCCAGATTCTTTGGCTGACAGGAAGGATCCCGTCGGAGATTTGGGAAATCTTCGAGAAGCTCTGGATGCTGATGCCGAAAAAGCAGGCGTAGAGGATCAACTTCAACCAACAATGGGTGCGTCAACAAAATCTGTTGATCAATCCAAAGCGGGTGATGATGGTCCAACCCGTGGCGAGGGAGATTCTAATGGGTTGGGGGCTGAAATGAATGGTCCGACCCGTGGTGATGGAGAACAACAGGTGCAGGCACCGAATATTCCTCAGCAGGGGGATGGTATTCTGTCTGCCTCCTCATTTGAGGGAAAAGGAAAGAGCTTTTTTAATCCCTCTACGGAAAAGGGTTTTTTTCAGACACTGGACAAAAAGATAGATGATGTCCTTAAATCGAAAGATCCTCAAGAATTAATGGAAAAGGCATTTTGGATGATGTTGAACTTATTATTTGACATGATTAATGCCGAGATGGACCATCGAAAAGCTGAAAAAAAACGTTTGAAAGACGAGTATAATAAAAATACGAGTGATTATGATTCATCAATGGGGACAAAAAAGAGTGATGTCCTGCTTGAGGGTTTTAAGTCAATTGTTGATGGTCTTCCTTCGGATTACAAGCAAAAGTATTTACGGGATGGTCATTTCTGCTTTGATAATATGAGTAAATCAGACAGAAAAAACCTGGGTAAGATAATTAAAAAAGACAAGAATCTTTTTTCTTTGATGCAAAAAGGTATGTCTCGTGTAGCAAAGCGTGAGTTGAAATCGGACGAGGTTATGGGTAATCTGAATAAAATACTGGGAATGAAATCTCCTCTGGATCTGAACAGAGTTACAGAAAACACCCAGACCCTTTCTAAAGGAGTTCGGCTTGACAGTCCGACAATCGGAACCGCTGTTGATATTGATCCGTCTGTGCGGGAAGATGCTCGTAATATAGATGCTGACACAAAGCAGTTTTCAGATCGTGTGACGTCACATATGTCGGACAGAAATGCTTATGAACAGGTTCGCAGTGGTCGTACAACGGAAAATACAGGACGTCCGTTCATACGCGGTCGTGGTAATGATGGAAATGCCGCTTAAGCCGAGTGATTGTTTTAAGCCACTCTCCGGAGTGGCTTTTTTTTTAACGTGATGTATTTTTTTGTGGTTTTTTCTTCTCTTTTAGTGTATAACGAATACAAGAGAAGGAGGCTTCTATGGCAGATAAAAAAAAATCTTTAAGTTACGGAAAGTTGATTTTTATTGGCGTTATATGGACTTTTCTTTATCTTAAGATAGCCGTGAACGGCTGTTTTTTTCTGTTCGGTTTTAATTTGTTATCTGCTTCTGACTGGGTATATCGTTTAGTTGCTTTTTTGGATTCACGTTGGATTATTAACACCTCGGCTGATTTCGGATTGTTTTGCTGTATGCTTTTGTTTGTTCCTTTGTGGTTAATCGGATGGTGGGGATTGTATTTAGTTCATTGGAAAAAATTTATTCCGAAACGCCTCTTTGAGAAAAAAATAAAACGAAATGTAATCAAAATAGCAAGCGACAAAAAAGGATTTGCTCCCCATAAATTACGGGTTCAATCTTCCGCACTGTTAAGTGTTGCACCGATTGCTCCGAATACAATATCTCGCTCTGATCCGGAGGATGTTTTACCGCATCCCTATCCATCAGATCAAGAGGGAAAAGAAAAAATAGATCAAAGTCAATCAGATATTATGTCGGATGAACAAGATATTCAAGCTATTTTGCCGTTAACTACCGGTACGAGGGCTGATTTCTTTCCCCATATTTCCATGAATGGACATTATGCTGCTTTTGCTTTATCAACGGATAGTCGTGCGGTTGTTTTTCATATAATTAATCAACCTGATTCAACGTGGATTGTGGATACTGATGTTGATATTAAGCAGAGCGATTGGTATAGTGAACGTCGAGTTTTGGATGCACCACTTACGTCTGTTATTGAGATTGCTAAAAGTTTACATGAAAGTGAGCCGAATTCAATAGCTGTTCCTGCTGTTTTAATGATGTCCGGAAGCTTGATGAACGCTTCGGAAACTCGGGACTATTTGGAAAAAAATGGCGTTATGTTGTTACGTTTGGATGAGGTTGATGCAGATGATATTCCTTTGTTTACGGACTTTTTAAATGAGTATTTTAATTCAAATCAAGATGATGAGTAGGGAAGATTAATGAAGCTATTAATGTTAAAGCGAGATTCTTGGAAAGAAACAATAGCTTGGGTTATTGCTACATGGTTTGGTTCCGGATGTGCTCCGAAGGCTCCTGGGACAATAGGATCGTTGTTTTCGTTGCCTCTGGTTTTGATTGGCGTATGGGCAGGACCATTTGCCATGTTAACAACAATAATCTTGCTGTTTTTTATTGGGTGGTGGGCTGCTCATATTGTTTTAAAAACACAGTCTAAACAAGATCCCGGTTTTGTTGTGATTGATGAAACAATAGGGCAAAGTTTGACTTTTGTTTTGGTTTCTTCTTTTCCTCTTTCATGGTATATTGTGGTATTAGGGTTTGTTTTGTTTCGATTCTTTGATATTATTAAATTTTGGCCGGCTTCATTTTTTGATAGGTCTCTTCATAACGCATTTGGTGTTATGATGGATGATGTTGTTGCAGGGGTATATGCTGCTGCAGTTTTATATGGTATTTCATTTTTATAGGAAAGGAGTATTTTTATGGATAAAGAACATTTTAAGCATGTTGTTGAATTGTATGCTAAAGCAAAAGGATACCAATTATCTCCATATGCGGATCGTATTATTAATCGTTGTTTGACGGCATGTGGTGGACATTGTCCGTGTGATGTCTCTCGGGGATTTTGTCCTTGTGGTGAACATGAAAAAGAAATTGCTGAAATGGGGCATTGTCATTGTAATTTATTTGTTAAGAAAGGTTAAGATAAGGGGCCTCCCTTTTTATTGGAATATGATTTAAAATAGGTACAATAACGTTACTATTAAAAATGCAAATCAGCATATAACTGATTTTTTGAATTACGGTAGATAAGTGGGATGGAGCTAGAATACCATCAAAAAGATTGGCTCGGCTGATTGAGGGAGTGCCCTTTATTCACCGACATCCATCCCTTCCTTAAAATAATGTCAGCTTTACCGCTGATATTGGATAGATTCTTTTTGATGAAGTTTCTAGACTTCCGGATAATAACTATCCGAATCACATCTTAACTTAAGACTATATTCTTTGCAAGTATTTTTTAAAAGACATATCTGCTTTATTAAAAAATAAATGAGTATCTGATTGTTTTTATTATGACTTGCGTCTTTAGCCCTGATCTTGTGCTAAATCCGTAAATCTTCCGTATTCACCAGAGAAGAAGAGTTTTACGGTTCCGACAGGTCCATGACGCTGTTTTGCAATAATAGCCTCTGCCTGATTGGCGATTTCAATTTTCTTCTGCTCCCACTCGGCGACGCGTAAGGCAAATTTTTCCGGTGTCTCATTTAAGTGTCGCTTAGGTTCGTCGTTTTGAAGATAATAAATCTCACGGTAGACGAACATCACGATATCGGCATCTTGTTCGATAGATCCGGATTCACGCAAATCAGACAGCATTGGTTTTTTATTGTCTCGTTGTTCAACTAAACGAGATAGCTGGGATAATACAAGTACGGGAACATTCAACTCTTTTGCCATAATCTTAAGGGCTCGAGTCATTTCGGATAACTCTTGAACTCGGTTTTCAGATCGTCCGGCAGAACTGATTAACTGCAAATAGTCAATAACAATCAAGCCGAGGCCTTTTTCTTTATCTCGTTTCATTCGTCTTGCTCGATTTTTAATGGCAGTTACAGTAATACCCGGTGTTTCATCGATGTACAACGGAACTTTAGATAACAGAGACACGCCGGCGGCCAATTCGTCAAACTGGTCATTCGTTAATTTGCCGGTTCGCATTAAGTGGCTTGAAACCTGAGCTTTTGCAGATAGGATTCGGGTAGCCAGTTGTTCGGCTGACATTTCAAGAGAGAAGAATGCAACCGATTTTTTTTCGGCGCCGGGTTTTTTATTCTCTTCCTCAAAATGCATAGCGGCATTAAAAGCAATCGTTGTTGCTAAGGCCGATTTACCCATAGCAGGACGACCGGCCAAAATGATTAAGTCCGAATCATGTAGACCGCCCAACAATTTATCCAAGTCAACTAAACCGGTTGTTGTTCCGGCGACACCGGTTGGGTTTTTCATAGCATTTTCCGTGGAAACCAGAGTTTCTCGCAAAGCTGTATTCAATAATTTCGGACCGCCTGTTGTTTCTCCTTCATTTGCTATTTCGTAGAGGCGTTTTTCTGCTCCTTCTACTTGAGAAATAGCCTCTTCATCGATAGAAATGGCGAACGCATCATTGACAATATCGCTTCCCAATGTAATCAGTTGTCGACGAATATAACGATCCAAGATTTGTCTGCCATAATCGGTGGCATTGATGATTGTTGTCGAGGCAGCAGCTAATTTTAGCAAATAGTCTGCTCCGCCAACATCCTTCAGAGAATCATCATTCATGAAGGTTGCTTTTAAAGTAATAGGGTCCGCAATTCGCCCTTGTTCTATGTAGGTGCGACAAGCCTCAAAAATCTTTCCGTGAGCCGGATTCGCAAAGTGAATTGGCAATAAGAACTCGGATACTTTTTCTAAAGCTCGGTTGTTGGATAAAATGGCGCCCAACAATGCTTGTTCAGCTTCTATATTTTGAGGAGGTATTCTGTTTTTTTCTGTAATAATATCCATTTGCTTTATTCTCGTGATTTATTGTTGAAAGAGATTCTACACTATTTTATTCTGAAATACAAGGAGTTTTAAAAAGGAAGCATACTCATATTTTTCCGCCATCGCTATGTTAAAAAGATTTGCTTTTTGGAATGCTTTCGGATACAATGCTTTCATTATAAAGGATTGATGAAATGATTGCAAAATTAACCGGTTTATTGGATTCTGTTTTTGACGGGTATATTATTTTGGATGTAAACGGTGTTGGTTATCGAGTGTTTTGTTCGGCAAAAACAATCGGAAAGCTGCCATCTAAAGGTGAAACGGTCAGTTTGCTGATAGAAACATTAGTGCATGAAGATTATATTCATTTAATTGGCTTTTTTGATGCGACCGAACAGCAGACGTTTGGTTTTCTCAGCACGGTTCAAGGCGTGGGATCTCGGGTGGCTTTGGCGATTTTATCGGCTTTAACACCGACGGAAATTCAAATGGCGGTTACAACTGGTGACTCAAAGGCATTTACTCGTGCCAGTGGTGTCGGACCCAAACTGGGAACGCGTATTGTGACGGAATTAAAAGGAAAATTGGGTAGCTTGGGCTGTAATGAGGATATGATTCCGTCGGGGAGTGTTCCTTTGACAAATTCAACGGTTATGGGTGAAGCTGTGTCGGCTTTAGTCAATTTGGGCTATGCCAGAACAGAGGCGGGTATGACAGTCGCAAATATTGTTCGTGCTTATCCGGATTTGGCGGTCGGAGAAGTTATCCGATTGTCTTTGAAAGAGATGGGGAAAGGGGCGTTCTAAATGGTTGAAAATCGTATTATTACACCTCAAAAAATAGCGGGAGATGAAGAGTTATATACCGGGTTACGTCCTCAATCATTTGATGATTTTGTCGGACAAAAGAACCTATGTGATAATTTACGAGTTTTTGTGGAGGCAGCTAAAAAGCGTGGGGATGCTTTGGATCATACACTTTTGTTTGGCCCTCCGGGGTTGGGAAAGACAACGTTGGCTCAGATTATTTCAAAAGAGCTGGGCGTCGGTTTTCGTCCGACGGCCGGACCAATGATTTCCAAAGCAGGTGATTTGGCGGCTATTTTAACAAATTTAGAACCGCGAGATGTTTTGTTTATAGATGAAATTCATCGACTTAATCCAACGGTGGAAGAAGTTTTATATTCCGCAATGGAGGATTTTCAGTTGGATATTATTATCGGTGAAGGGCCCGCCGCACGTTCCGTTCGGATAGATTTGCCTCCGTTTACGTTGGTTGGAGCAACGACTCGGTCAGGATTATTGTCTACGCCGCTACGGGATCGGTTTGGTATACCCTTACGGTTAGAGTTTTATACAACGGATGATTTAATTAAAATCGTTCGTCGAGGAGCTCGTTTATTGAATCTAGAGATGACGGATGATGGGGCTCGAGAAATCGCCAAACGATCCCGAGGAACACCTCGTGTCGCAGGGCGATTGTTAAGACGTGTGCGGGATTTTGCGGGGAGTAATGTTGTTGATGCTACGTTGGCTGATTTGGCTTTAACACGATTAGATGTGGATAAGGCCGGATTAGATATGATGGATAGACGCTATTTAATGTGTATTGCCGAAAAATACGCCGGAGGTCCCGTCGGAGCGGATACACTTAGTGCAGCGTTATCCGAAGAGCGAGATACGATTGAAGAGGTTATTGAACCGTACTTGATGCAATTGGGATTGGTTATGCGAACACCGCGCGGACGAATGTTGTCTGCTGCCGGTTTTAAACATTTGGGATTGGTTGCTCCGGCTCAGCCTATTGTGCAACCGACATTATTGGAGGATTTATAAATGCAACATGAAACATCTGTCAGAATCTATTTCCAAGATACGGATGCGGGCGGTATCGTCTATCATTCTAATTATTTAGATTATGCCGAGCGGGCTCGTAGCGAGTTTTTATATGATCTGGGATTATCCAACACATCTCTGATAGAGCAGGGAGTTGCTTTCGTTGTGAGACGCTTGGAAATGGATTTTCGTGCATCGGCGAAGTTAGATGATTTACTAACGGTAAAAACGCAAATTGCTGATATTAAGAATGCCAGTATTGTCATGGAACAAACAGTTTGTCGGAATGAAACCGATCTGGTTCGAATAACACTTCAATTGGCTTTTGTGAATCCGCAGACAATGCGTCCGATACGTGTTCCGGTCGATATTAAAACATTATTTGAAAAATATATGAAACCACAAGGAGAAAATTAAAATGCAATCTGAAGCCGTTCGTTCATCTTTATCCATGTATGGTATGTTTATGGATTCGGATCTTTTTATGAAGGTCTTAATTCTGGGGCTGCTTTTTACCTCTGTTTGGTGCTGGGCTATTATTTTTGATAAAGTAGCCACGTTAAAAAAAATACGTTTGGCGATGAAGGCTTTTGAGGAAAAGTTTTGGTCGGGCGGATCGTTGGAGGAGTTATTTTTAGCTTATGCAAAATCCCCGAAAGATCCTCTATCCGTTATTTTTGTCAGTGCTATTCAAGAGTGGCGTCGTTCGATGTCAGAGCGAAAGAAAGCTCATGCAGCGATTAAAGTATCCGAGCGGATTGACAAAGTGATGCAAATTGCAATTGATAAACAGGTGGATAAAATGGAAACAAGAATGACATTTTTGGCTTCCACCGGTTCGGTTGCTCCATTGCTGGGATTGTTTGGAACGGTTTGGGGAATTATGGATAGCTTTAATGCAATCGGTGCGACACAAAGCACAAACATTGCTGCTGTTGCCCCTGGTGTTGCCGAGGCTTTATTTACAACGGCTGTTGGTTTGATTGCTGCTATTCCGGCTGTTATTGCCTATAATAAGCTGACAAATGATATCGATCGGATGGCTCAACGTATGGAGACTTTTTCGGATGAATTAAGTGCTATTTTATCGCGTCAGATGGGGCAAACGGAGGACTAAATGGCACGTGTAAAACGGCGAAATACGGTTAAATCAGAGGTCAATTTAACGCCTTTAATTGACGTTATGACCTCTTTATTGGCTATTTTTATGATAACGGCGCCCTTGCTGACAAGCGGTATTCCTTTGAATTTACCAAAAGGAGATGGAAAACAGATTGAAGGACAGGATAAAACATTAGATATTGGCGTCGATCCTAAAGGTAATATCTTTATCGGCACACAAAAAGTAGAACTGAAAGATGTTGTTCCGAAAGTGCAAGCAATTGTTTCCGAAAATCCCAAGATTCAAATGGTGATCAGCGGTGATCGAGATTCATCTTACGGACAGGTAATAGAAGTAATGGCTCTGTTAAGAACAGCCGGATTTACTCAGGTGGGTTTGAAAACGGACTCTAAAGTTATGGGTATTGAAAATAAGAGGAAGTAGTGTCGTCTAGATCATTTATTTCATCAGCGGTATTGCATGGAATAGTCCTAAGCTTGATGGTCATGGATTTTTCTTTTGCACGGTTAGAAGAGCATAAAGCGCCTCCGGCTTTGCTGATGGTTGATTTGACGAAAGTTCAAGTCTCGGATAAAACAAATTTACCGCCGAAAGCTAAAGCAAAGCCTAAAAAGGTAGTGAAACAACAGTCCTCTAAATCATCACAAGTTGAAAAAAGTCGGTCAACTCAAGTGAGAGCAACGATTCCGAAGCCACCGCAACCAAAGCCACAAGTTCCTGTGAAGGAAGCAGCGCCGGTTATTGAGCCTAAAAAAACTCAAACACAACCCAAAAATAAACCAAAGTCGGATAGTAAACCGGTTTCAAAAACAAAGAAAACACAATCCGATAAAAAGACTTATGATATGAAAAGTTTGCTGGCTTCCGTTGAAAAAGTGCGGCGAAAGGCTCCGACCCCGACTGTGTCGGATGAACCCGAAGATTTACCAAGACAAAATGATGGCATAGAAGGTGGTACAGAGGGGAGTTTTTCTCAAATTCTCACTATTTCTGAGAGGGATTTAATCGCCAATCAACTCAGAAAGTGCTGGAATGTTGATGCCGGTGCAGAAGGGATTGACGATATGATTATTGAAATTCGAGCTTCCGTGAATAAAGATGGTCAAGTGCGGGATGTTCGTATCTTGAATATGAAATCTGATAAGGCATTCCGTTCTATTGCGGAAAGTGCTCGACGAGCAGTTTGGATTTGTAATGCCAAAGGAGAAGAATCTCCTTTTAGGATATTAGCCGAAAAATATGCCGATCATTACGGAGATTGGAAAGAGTTGTATTTACGCTTTAATCCGATGGATGGTGGCGTTTTTTAGAAAAACTTTGTGATGATAATCATATAATACAACTAAAATACATATTTTTTTTATTTCTCATCTTAAAATAAGCTTGACAACGTTCAGGAATCATACTATCATACCCAACTGAATCGGGTGATTCCCGGTTTTGGTTTTGGAAACCAAAAGAGAAAAAGGTCGTTGATCTTTTAGTCGCATATGCGTCTGGAAGGTCGTGAAATAAGGGATGGATTCCCAAATACACAACACTATATTCTCTTGTAGTTTCCAACTTCCAGTCGCCCTTCATCACGGCGGCTTTTTATGTCGTTAATATGGGATGCTTTTAGGTGAAAATCAATTTTTCGCTGAAAGAATTGAAAAATTTTTTTCGCTTCCTATATGAATTAATGATTGGTATAAAAAAGGAAGGTATAACGGTTTTCTTTTGTGATCTGCGGCTTAATGCTTGTTGGATCTCAAACTGTCGGCGACTTTTTAACGGACATAAAACAAGTAATGCCGACAGAGGGTAGAATTTTCCTGTAATTCTATCCAAAGAAAGGGGGCTTCTTCCTTCCCCCTTTCTTTTTTTATTTGTTTTTGTTTAGAACATTATTAAAAGATTTTGACTTTACGATTAAAGCAAGGTATTATCTTTCTCATGATTGGGATACATTTTTACTCTAAAAACAGATGGATACAAATAGCTATTGTTTGTATTTTCTTTTATGTGGGAGTTTGTATCGGTGTTTTTTTGATACAAGATAATTTATTGTTTCATCCTAATCCGTTAAAATCTGATATTCAAAAAGCTCAAGAGATAATACCGTCATTGCAAGAGGTTATTTATAGAACTCAAGATGGGCGAGATTTATATGGTTTTTTTGCTCATCCTAAACGGCAAAAAAAGATTGTTCTTTTTTTGCATGGGAACTCTTATCATCTTAATAGTTTTTTATCTCGAATTCAACCTTTTGTTCGTGCGGGCTATGGGATTATGATGGCTGAATACACGGGATTTGGGGGTATTTCTGGAAAGATTCGTCAGAGTACTTTGGAACAGGATGCGTTGGCAGCCATTCATTACTTAAATCAACAAGGGTATCAAAATAAAGATATTGTCATATACGGATATTCTTTGGGAACATATTTAGCGATACATATTGCAGCGGAAAAAGGGCAAGATAAGCCGTTTAATGCCTTGATTCTTGAAGCTCCTTTTACCTCCTTGGTGGATGCAGCCTCTGATGCTGTTTATCATTTGTTGCCGGTGGGATTATTGATGTCTGATGGCTATTTTTCAATAGATAAAATAGCTAAAGTTAAGACACGTATTTTTATAGCACATGGTCGTTTGGATAAAACAGTTCCTTATGAACAGGGGGTTTCTATTTTTAATGCAGCACCAAATCCTAAGGTTTTCTTTTCTTCTGATAGAGCAGATCATCGTAGTCTTCCCGAACATGGCTTTTTTGATAGCGTTTTGGATTGGTTGTCTCATTAAAAAAAGAACAGTTATAAAAAACGGATATGTTACAATATGCCCATCGTCATTTTTCAGAATATACATGAGATTTCATCAGTCTGGTTACGAGGAGCCTAATAAAAAAGCCTCTGATTTCTCAGAGGCGTAAAAAAGATAATCCGATAAGATTACAAAGCAGCTTTTGCTTTTGCAACCAAATCAGCAAAGGCTTTAGCATCATTCAAAGCGATATCGGCTAACACCTTACGATCTAACGCGATACCGGCTTTGCTCAAGCCATTCATGAATCTAGAATAGACCATTCCGTTTGCGCGAACAGCCGCGTTAATACGGACAATCCACAATTGACGGATTTCGGTTTTCTTCTTGCGACGATCACGATAAGCGTATTGCAAACCTTTTTCAACTTTTTGTTTTGCAACTGTAAAAACTTTGGAGTTACGGCCGCGATATCCTTTGGCCATTTTCAAAATTTTATTGTGTTTTGCACGAACTGTCGTGCCACGTTTTACTCTTGCCATTGCCGTTCTCCTTAATGCATAAATTTCTTAACGATGTTTGCAACGACTTCGCAAACGACATGACAGCCGCGTGCTTTACGTTTCATCTTTTTCGGTTTATTGATAAGAAGGTGGCGTTTATAAGAGTATCCGCCTTTGATTTTTCCTGTCGCGGTTTTCTTGAACCGTTTTTTGACAGAGCTTTTCGTTTTTACTTTTGGCATTTTATTTTCCTTTTTTTTTATAAATTAAACAAAGACCTTGAGGCAGCCAATAAATAGCCTCTTTGGACAAACATGGGGAGTATAACAAATTTTTAATTTATTGTCAAGTTGTATTTATTTTAAAGAGAGCGGAACAACCGCTCTCTTTATTCGCTTAATCGTTTTTAGGGGCTAAATCAACCTGTTCCCCGACGCTCTTGATATCAAAATAACGTAGTAATGGAACGGCAACGTAAATAGAAGAATATGTTCCGAAAATAGTTCCCAGAACCATTGCTAAAGAGAATCCCTCCAATGTTGCACCACCGACAAACAACAAAATCAGAACAACAAACAAAGTCGTTAAACTGGTTAATAATGTTCTTGATAAGGTTTCGTTTACGCTTTTATTTAGGACATTATCAACTTCCATTTTTCTGAATTTGCGTAGATTTTCGCGAACGCGGTCATATGTAACGATCGTGTCATTACAATCATAACCGGCTAGTGATAATAAACCTGCAACAACAATCATATCAAACTCAACTTGAAAAACAGAAAAGAATCCGACAACAATAATTAAATCATGTGTCAAAGATGCCATACAACCAATTGCAAACGGCCATTCAAAGCGAAACCAGATATAAATTGAGATAGCCAGTAATGCCAGAATAGATGCCAATAAACTCTTTTCTTTTAGCTCATTTCCGATAGTTGGTCCAACGACTTCAACTTGGTCATATGAATATCCGGCACCCAAGACTTCTTTCATCTGGTTAACCAGTTGATTTGCATTTTCATTAGACTCAGGTTTCGCCTGAATTAAGATTGTTTTCCCTTCTGTTCCGGCAGACTGAATTGATAAATCTCTTAAGAAAGAAAGTTTTTGACGAACATCTTCCATATTGATTGATTTCTCTGAGGATGCCTCTACCAAGATACCGCCCTCAAAGTCAATTCCGTAATTTAATCCACGTGTAGACAGTGAGACCAGTGAAATAACTAATAAGACAACCGAAAACAAATATCCTAATTTTCTTTGTTTAATAAAGTCAAAATTAAACTGATGCTTTGCAAATAATTTTCTCATTTGTCATATTCCTCTATAAATTAATCTTTTTTGGTTTTTTGATGGCAACCCATGCAATCAATAAAATTTTATTGATAAAAATAGCTGCAAACATGGTTGTTGCCAGACCAAGACCTAATGTTACGCCAAATCCCCGAACCGGACCGGAACCCAACCAGAACAAGAACAGAGCGGCGAACAGAGTCGTTAATTGTCCATCTAAAATAGCCGAGAAAGAACCGGCAAATCCGCGCTTCATAACTTCTGCAGGAACGGTAATCCCAGCTGCCATTTCTTCCTTCATTCTCTCTAAAATTAAGATATTTGCATCAACGGCCATAGCAATTGTCAGGGCGATACCGGCCAATCCCGGCAATGTCAAAGTGGCCCCCAGTAAACTTAAAATAGCCAATAATAAAATGCCATTTGCCAGTAAAGTTAAATCAGCTATGATACCAAAAAAGCCATAAACAACCAACATAAAGACAAAGACGACAATTAATCCGATGATACAAGCAGTTGTACCGGCTTTAATAGAATCTTCCCCCAATCCGGGGCCGACGACACGTTCCTCGGCCACGATTAATGGAGCCGGTAAAGCACCGGAACGCAGCAATAAAGCTAAGTCGTTGGCAGATTGAACGGTGAAATTGCCGGTTATGATCCCTTGACCGCCGGTAATGGGTGTATTAATGTTCGGAGCGCTGATCACTTTTCCATCCAATACAATAGCCAGACGACGACCGACATTTTCTCTGGTGGCATTTGCAAACTTCTTTGCGCCCATGGATTTAAAGCTGAATGAAACAGCCGGAGCACCGCTTTCATCGTATGTTTGTCGAGCATCTTCCAAACTTTCTCCACCCACGACAACCGCTCTCTTTAAGACGATATAACCGGTTTCTTCACCGCTGACCAGCATGGAATCGGGAGATAGTTTGCCCATTTGTGCCGCTTGGGGCGTTGTTTCTTCGTCAACCAAATGGAAAGTCATTTTTGCCGTCTTTCCCATGATTGCTTTAATTTCGGAAGGATCCTGAACACCCGGCAATTGAATGACGATACGATCTATGCCCTGTTGTTGGATTTGTGGTTCCTTTGTTCCCATTTCATCAATCCGACGACGAACAATGTCAATTGATTGTTCTACGGCTTGCTTTTTCATTTGGTCCAAGGCTTCTGTTGTATAAGAAACTTTCAACAAAGAACCTTCTGTTGAGATGTCTAAAGGAGCATTATCTTGTTTGCGGATAACATCTCGCGCTGCAAGGACTTGAGCAGGGTTCAAGATTTTAACTTGCATATGTCCGTCGATAACAGATAATCCGGAAAAGCGAATTTTTTCTTCACGCAGAGCTGAGCGAGTTAAATCAGCTAAAGATTCTAATTTTTCTTTGATTAAGTCTTTTGTATCAACTTCCATTAACAAGTAGGAACCACCTTGTAAGTCCAATCCGAGTGTGACGGGATGAAACCAATCTTGAACTTCTTTCGGTAGACGATTATACATTTCTTTCGGCATGAAGTTCGGCAGAGCGAAAAAGATGCCTAATGCCATGATGGCACAGATAAAACCAATTTTAAATTTTGAATATCCAAACATAACGATACCTTTCCTTGACAATCTTATGCTTTTTTCTTTTTGGTGGAAGCCGGTGTATCAAAAATAACTTGAGATACATACGGACGCATAACGGTAACTTGGACGCCGTCAGCCAATTCTACGCGAAGTTTATTATCTTCTAAAACTTCAACAACAGTGCCGACTAAGCCGGCGACAATGATTTTTGTTCCTTTGATAATAGCGTTTAATTCTATTTCATGTTGCTTGATTCGCTTTTGTTGGGGACGAATCAATAAAAAATAAACGATTAAAATAATTAAAATAAATTGGACTGCCATACTCATCATGTCCGAGCCGGTTGACATATTCTGATTAGAAACGGCTTGGGCTGTCTGTGCAAAAGCTTGAGAAACTAACATCGTATTTTCCTTTCATATATGAATGATACATACTATAACGATTCTTATCCAAAAATCAACCTTTTTTAATGTGCTTTGGTAAAAAAAGACTATAATACAGCTTCAGGGCAGGTTGTGTTTTATTGGGTTGACCGGGCTAGCGATAGATGGTAACGGAATAAAAATAAGGGTTCGGGGGGAGCCCCGATTTACTTCATTTTTGACTTTTCCGATTCAGCCATGGAAAAATTTTATGTCGCAGCAATGTGTTTTTTACCCTGATATGAATTGTGTTAACTTCATAATCGTCACCGTATCGCCATAATAGGTACATAGCTCGGTGTTGTCCGTCTTTAATAAGGTTAGACCTGTATTTACAGATAATAACGCTTTCAGGATTAAATCCGTTTGTCTGAATGCTGTTGATTAATTTTTTAAATTCGTGATTTGAATTCTCTTTATCTTGTTGTATCAACTTTTGATATAAGGGTAAATCCTTTAACAAATATATTTTCTTGTCAATTTGCCTTTTAAATTGGCCGGTTTTAACGCGTCCATAACGTATTCCGGCAAGCCATTTTCCTTTCAGACAACGATCGAAAAAAGTTTTATCAATATAAAGATTGGGGTTATGCATGAGTATGTCTGTCGGACGGGGGAATAAAAGAAGTGATATGTTTTGATATATGTTTGATAAAACGATTTTTTTGGGATTTAATTGTTCGAATATTTTTTTTATTTGCATTTATCGTCTCCTGATTTAATATAAAAATTTAATGACCATTAAATTTTTATACTTTTAAGGAAAAAGAAGGCGAATATATTTTTTGATATAATATTTTGTATTATTTATTTTTTAGATTGATTTTGAATACGATTATATGTTATACAAAAGTGTAAAACTTATAGGGTCGTTAAATTTTTATGAAAAACACGTAGTCTTGACTTTTGGGTATGATAAAAGCAGTGTTTTATGTGTAATAAAAACGCGCTTCTTTAAGAAATTTTTACTCCATATCCGCTCTTTTGGAATATTCGGATTTTAATAAATGAAAGAACCTTTTTCATTTTTTAATCAAAATAAAGCAGATTTTATAAAAATAAAAAAACACTGTTAACCAGTGTTTTTTAAGTGGTAGGCGGTGAGAGATTTGAACTCCCGACCCTCTCGGTGTAAACGAGATGCTCTAGCCAGCTGAGCTAACCGCCCATAAAAAGGATGACACCTTTATATCATCCTTTTCAAGCGTTGTCAACAAAATTATTTATTGACGATATCTTTTAAGCCTTTTCCGGCACGGAACTTCGGCTGTTTAGAAGCCGGAATCTTAATCGTAGCGCCCGTACGCGGGTTGCGGCCTGTTGTTGCAGCGCGTTTTGCAACAGCAAATGTTCCGAAGTTTGTAACCCGTACTTCATCACCTTTTTTCAAAGCTTTTGTAACAACTTCAATGAAAGCTTCCAAAGCGTCAGCTGAAGCGCCTTTTGTTAAACCGGCTGTTTTTGCCATTGCGTCGATCAATTCTTGTTTGTTCATAATAAACTCCTTTGATTAAGATTATATTTTTTAGCAGGCTTAATCCCCGCTAATCCCTAGTAAAGCCTTGTTTTTCGCGGCTGTCAACATCTTTTTTAAAAAAAACACACAAAAAAAGCCAAAAAAAGGATTTTTTTTTATTTAAATTAAAATTTTAAATTATTAAAACACAAAAAAACTTACTATTTCTAATAAGTTTTTTGTATTTTTTTCTTTAAAAAATAAGGCTAAACGAACGACTTTACGATTCGTTTATTACTAGATTTGGTGCAAAGGCGTTAATTTCTTGGTTAATGCAACCTCTAGTACTTGCTCTGCCTTGGATACCGGAATCAATTCTATGTTTTGTTTTACATCATCCGGAATATCTTCCAAATCTTTTTTATTTTCCTCGGGAATTAGAACTGTTTTAATTCCGGCACGCAAAGCGGCCAGTAATTTTTCTTTTAATCCACCGATAGGCAGTACGTGTCCGCGAAGCGTGATTTCACCTGTCATAGCTACATCTTTCCGAACAGGAATACCTGTTAAAGCGGACACTAAAGAGGTCATCATAGCGATACCTGCCGATGGACCGTCTTTTGGTGTTGCTCCTTCCGGAACATGAACGTGAATGTCATTCTTTTCAAACACCTCTGACGGAATGCCAAATTGAGCATTTCTGGAACGAACAAATGATTTTGCAGCTTCAATGGATTCTTTCATCACATCACCCAGTTGTCCCGTTAATAATGTGTTTCCTTTCCCAGGCATGGTTACGGCTTCAATTGATAAAATCTCACCACCGACTTCTGTCCACGCTAAACCGGTTGTTGTTCCGATTTGATCCTCTTGTTCTGCCACACCAAAGCTATATTTGGGAATACCAGCGTATTTCTTCAGATTCTCGGGTGTTACAGTTATGGAATCCAAATTGTCAATTTGAATTTCTTTAACGACTTTTCTGGCGATATTTGCAATTTCTCGCTCTAGATTACGGACGCCGGATTCGCGAGTATAATGGCGAATCAGATCGAGTAAACTCTCGTCTGTAATAGTCAACTCTTCTGCTTTCAAACCAGCCATTTCCAGTTGCTTTTTGATGAGGTGGCGTTTTGCAATCTCAACCTTTTCTTTTTCAGTATAGCCGGACAGCTGAATGATTTCCATTCGATCCAATAGTGGGCGAGGCATCTTGAGTGTATTCGCCGTCGTGATAAACATGACATGAGACAGATCATAATCAACCTCTAAGTAGTGATCGTTAAAGGTTGTATTTTGCTCTGGATCCAAAACCTCCAGAAGAGCCGAGGAGGGATCTCCGCGATAGTCATTACCCAGTTTATCAATTTCATCAAGTAAAAAGAGCGGATTAATATTCTTGGCTTTTTTCATATTTTGAATGATTTTTCCGGGCATCGAGCCGATATATGTTCGACGATGACCGCGGATTTCGGCTTCGTCCCGCATACCGCCTAAGGAGGTACGCACAAAAGTCCGTCCCGTTGCACGAGCTATGGATTGTCCCAAAGATGTTTTTCCCACTCCCGGAGGGCCGACCAAACACAAAATAGAACCCTTGACACTGTTTGTACGCTTTTGAACAGCCAGAAACTCTAAAATGCGTTCTTTAACTTTTTCTAAGCCGTAATGATCTTCATCTAGAATCCGCTTTGCCTCGGCCAAATCTGTTTGTAATGTCTTTTTTTGTTGCCACGGTAGCGTAATCAACCAGTCTAAATAGTTCCGGATAACACCGGCTTCTGCCGACATCGGTCCCATCATTTTTAGTTTTTTTAATTCTGATAAAGCTTTTTCCGTTGCCTCTTTTGACATACCGGCATCTTTAATTTTCTTTTCAAGATCCTTTGTGTCGGTAATATCCTCATCGCCAAGCTCTTGTTGAATAGCTTTCATCTGTTCATTCAAATAATACTCGCGTTGGCTTTTTTCCATCTGTTTCTTGACGCGTTTACGGATTTTACGTTCCACTTGAAGGACTTCAATTTCCTTTTCCATTAATCGGAACAGCATTTCAAGGCGACCAGCCAATGAGGTCTGTTCCAATAACTTTTGCTTGTCTTCAATTTTTGTATTTAAGTGCGTCGCGATAATATCGGCCAACTCATCTGGCTTGAGTATCTTTTCAATGGCAACTAAAATTTCCGGATTTGTTTGCTTGTTCAGGCGAGCATAATCCACAAAAGATTCGCGAACAGAACGGGATAAAGCCTCTATCTCATTTTCTCGCTCTGCTTTGTCCGTCATGATTTCTGTATGAGCTTCAAAAAATAAATCATTTTGAACCCAATCCTTAACGCGTGCTCGATTTTTACCTTCGACCAGAATTTTAACTGTTCCGTCAGGTAGCTTAATCATTTGTAAAATGGTAGCCAGTGTCCCGACAGGGTATAAATCCCCTGTATGAGGTGTATCCATCATAGCGTCGATTTGAGCCGCCAATAAAATCGGTTTGTTGTTTGCAATGGCATTATCCAAAGCCGCAATTGATTTATCTCGTCCCACAAAAAGCGGAACAACAACATGCGGGAAAACAACCATATCTCGTAGCGGCAATACAGGATAAACGCCGTCTGTTAGTGTCAGTGTCGTCATCAAAACTCCTTTTTTAGGACTATATATGTATGTTGATATTGGATGTCAAGGGGAAACAACATAATAATTTATGTGTTAACTAACCTTTTTGTCAGTATCGTTTTTATATACAAAAACAGGCTTTGCTTTTTCCTCAACAGTTTCTTGATTGATGATTACCTCTTGCAATCCCGTCATGGTTGGTAAATCATACATCAAATCAAGCAGTAATCCCTCCATAATTGAGCGCAATCCCCGTGCGCCGGTGTTGCGAGCCATGGCTTGTTTTGCAATTTTGACAAGAGCCTCCGGTGTAAATGTCAATGTCACACCTTCCATTGAAAACAGGGCTTGATACTGCTTAACCAAAGCATTTTTGGGCTCTGTTAAAATACGAATTAAAGCTTTTTCATCTAAATCTTCCAAACTGACAACAACCGGCAATCGACCGATGAATTCGGGAATCAAGCCGTATTTTAATAAATCATCCGGTTCTAATTTAGATAACAGTTCGCCTGTTTTTTTATCACCTTTTTCTTTGATGTCGGCGCCAAATCCAACAGAGTAAGAGGATTCTCGGCGTTCAATAACCTTATCCAATCCGGCAAAAGCACCACCGCAGATGAACAGAATATGTTGAGTATTCACCTGAATATATTCCTGATTGGGGTGTTTTCTGCCACCTTGCGGAGGTAATGAAGCGATAGTTCCTTCCATCATTTTTAGCAAAGCTTGTTGAACACCTTCACCGGATACATCTCGCGTGATTGACGGACCATCTGATTTACGTGAAATTTTATCAATCTCGTCAATGTATATGATACCGCGTTCTGCTTTTGCGACATCATAATTCGCGTTTTGTAATAATTTTAAGACAACGTTTTCAACATCTTCCCCGACATAACCGGCTTCAGTCAGCGTTGTCGCATCGGCGATGGCAAACGGAACGTCCAGAGTTCTGGCCAGAGTCTTGGCAAGTAAAGTCTTGCCGGATCCGGTTGGTCCTAACAATAGAATGTTTGATTTTTCCAACTCAACATCACCTTTTTTCTCTTTATTGTTGAGTCTTTTATAATGATTGTAGACAGCAACGGATAAAACTTTCTTGGCACGCTCCTGTCCGATAACGTAGTCGTCCAGAGTTTTGTAGATTTCTTGAGGAGTCTTTAGTGGTAGAGGTGTTTCAGTTGTTTTTGTTTCCTGATTTTCTTCTGTGCCGGCAGTAATGACATCGCGACATAAATCGACACATTCATCACAAATGAAGACTGTCTTTATTTCTCCGTCTGTTGATTTCAGTGCACGTCCTGAAATGAGGCGACGAACCTCATTTTGTGTTTTTCCGCAAAATGAACAACGTCTGATTTCATTGTCGGTATGTTCTGTCATTATCTTTTACTCCGGTTTAGATACGATAACCTCATCAATCAAGCCGAATTTTTTAGCCTCTTCAGCAGTCATGAAATTATCTCGCTCCATAGCACGCTCAATTGTTTCCAGTGGTTGTCCCGTCTGATTAACGTAAATCTGATTCAATCGAGCTTTAATGGATAAAATTTCTTTTGCATGGATTTCGATATCCGTGGCTTGTCCCTGAAAACCACCAGAGGGCTGATGAATCATGACGCGAGCATTGGGTAACGCAAAACGACGTCCCTTTTCCCCGCAACACAATAATAAACTCCCCATCGAGGCGGCTTGTCCCATCACGACTGTAGATACCGGACATTTAATATAATTCATTGTGTCCAAGATAGCCAAACCGGATGTAACGACACCGCCCGGAGAATTGATATAAAATGAAATTTCTTTTTTCGGATTTTCGGCTTCCAGAAAAAGAAGTTGAGCACAAATCAGACTGGCAACTTCATCATTCACTTGTCCCGTTAAAAAGACAATCCGCTCTTTTAAAAGACGAGAGTAAATATCAAAAGCTCGCTCTCCACGACCGGTCTGCTCAATAACTGTCGGAACCAGAGTATTCATAGAAGTGTCAGTCCAATTCATGCGTATTTCCTATTTTTCTTTTTTTGCTGTTTTCTTGGCTTTCGGAGCATCCGGATTGTACTCATACAAATCCTTGGCGGATACAGCCTTTTCGTTTAATTTAACGATGCCGAGAATAAAGTCAACAACCTTTTCTTCAAAAAGCGGTGCTTTTAAGGAATCTAAAGCTTGCGGATTTTTTTGATAGTATTCAAAAACCATTTTTTCTTGTCCGGGATAGCGACGAGCTTCAGCCATAATGGCATTCGTCAAATCATCCTGAGTCAAGGTGACCTTGTTCTGGTTGGCGACTTCAGCTAACAATAATCCCAAGCGAACGCGGCGTTCGGCAATGGAACGATATTCCTTTTTCAGATCGTCTTCAGATTTTGATTTTTCCTCTTCATCCAGTTGTCCGGCTTTTTTAGCTTGTTCAAATTGAGCCCAGATAGAGTTGAATTCTAAATCAACCATACCCTGCGGAACATCAAAGTTATGGGCGGCAGCCAAAGCATCTAATAAGGCACGTTTTGCATGTGTGCGAGCAACGTGATTGTATTCCTTATCCAGCTCTGCCTTAATCATCTCTTTTAACTTGTCCAGAGATTCCATGCCGAACAATTTTGCAAATTCATCATTGATTTCAGGTGTTTTAAATTTGCGTAATTCCTTAATATCAACTTTGAATAAAGCTTTTTTACCAGCCAACTCTTTTGCGTGATAGTTTTCGGGGAATGACACATTGACATCCACTTTTTCTCCGACGGAATGTCCGGTTAATTGCTCTTCAAAGCCCGGAATGAATGTGTTGGATCCCAAAGCTAAGTAATAATCTTTGCCCGTTCCGCCGCGGAATTCTTCGCCATTGATGGAACCGACAAAGTCAATAACGATGACGTCCCCTGTTTTTGTCGGGCGTTTTTCGTCAACGACTTCAGTTGATTTTTTTGCCTGAGCCAATTTTTCTAAAGCTTCGGCAATTTCAACATCACCGGCTTCGGCTTTCATTTTATCAATAGCAATATCTTTTAAATCGCAAACCTTGACTTCCGGCAATGCTTCAACATCGATTTTTACTTCGATATCTTTTCCTTCTTCAAACTTGGTCAATTCGACCTTCGGGCGTAAAGCCGGTTTGATGTTTTCTTTTGTGAATGTTTTTTCAACTTCCTCTTGAACCAAAGCATCTAATGCTTCGCCTTTTACGGCGTTTTCATATTTTGTTTTAATAAGATTCATCGGAGCTTGTCCCGGACGAAACCCTGATAATTTAGCTTCTTTTTGAATTTCTTTCAGCTTTGCCTCAATTTTATCTGCAAATGCTTGAGCGGGAATCGTTATCGTCAAGGAGTGAGCTAATTTATTTTTTGTCATTTCATATCCTTTTTTCATCAATCATTGGTGCGGACGGAGGGACTTGAACCCACACGCTTTTGGCAACGGCTTCTAAGACCGTCGTGTCTACCATTCCACCACGTCCGCATAAAAACGTTCTACAGATAGCACATTTTACAAAAAAAGAAAAGCATTTTTACACAAAATCATTAAAAAAATATTTTTAATTGATTTTAAAAGGGTTAGAAATAAAATCAATAAATCAGTCTATATATTTTAATATGATTAGGCGACAAAAACCTCATCAACCCGTCGCATGGGAACCTGATAACTACGCATAACATTTTCGTTTGCAATATTAAGCTCTAATACCAGAACATACGGCGATTCCAACAGTTTTTTATGAATAACAGGGTTGATATAATCCAACAAAATAGTTTCTTTGGGGCGTCTTATGAAAAGAGCATTGTCACGACCGTCATACAAGATAGCTGATGCCCGAGCATCTTCCTCGCGAGCCTTAATCAAAAGAATGTAAATACCCTCTTGAGTCGGTTGAATAAAGTAGTTTCTGTTTTGCAAAATCGGCATAGCTAGCGTCCCTGATAAGCATCTATGGCGGCCAAAGTCGCCTTACCTAAAGCAACTATCGGAGTCGGAGCAATCAATTCTTTCACAGCGGTCAAGCCAAACGCCTTAACGGCATTAGCAATATTGGTCTGCATTTTATCACCTTCAATAACCTTCTTATCTTCATTCGTGAAGCCGGCAGATACCGTATTGCTTTTTTCAACACAAACCTTTTTAGGGGCAGAACATGATGCTAAAAGTGTTTTAACCATAAGAACCTCCTGTCTATCTTCATAGTATCTCACTTTTTTTGAAAAAGTCAAGTTTATTTTGTGTCGCTTTGTTTTACTTGACAATCATTTGTTTTTTTGCTACGATGGCGGCTAATTTAAAGGAATAAGTATGTCAGATCAACTTAAAGATATTGTTTCAAAACGTCGGACGTTTGCAATTATTTCCCATCCGGATGCTGGTAAAACCACGTTAACTGAAAAGCTTCTTTTGTTTGGAGGTGCCATTAATCAAGCCGGAGCAGTTAAGGCAAGGGGGGATAATCGCAGAGCACACTCCGACTGGATGAAGGTTGAACGTGAACGTGGGATTTCTGTTGCTTCGTCCGTTATGACATTTGATTACGGCGGTTGCACTTTTAATCTGTTGGATACACCGGGTCATGAAGATTTTTCGGAGGATACATATCGAGTTTTGACGGCCGTTGATTCGGCGGTTATGGTGATAGATTGTGCGAAAGGTATTGAAACGCAAACAAAAAAATTATTTGAGGTTTGCCGTCTGCGGGATATACCCATTATCACTTTTATCAATAAATTGGATCGAGAAGGTCAGGATCCTTTTGCGTTGCTGGAGGAAATTGAGCAGACATTAGCACTTGAGGTTGCTCCGGCTGTTTGGCCGATTGGTATGGGGCGAGATTTTAAGGGGTGTTTTGATTTAATAAATGATCGATTGAACTTGATTGACAAAAGTGCAGATAAGTCTGTTTTATCCGATCCTGTTGAGGTTATTAATGGTGTTAATGATTCTAAATTAGATGCGTTACTTCCTGAAAATCAAGTGCGTCAATTACGTGAAGATGTTGAAATGGTTCGAGCTTTATGTAAGCCGGTCAATCAAGAAGCCTATCGCGATGGATATTTAACACCCGTCTTTTTTGGATCAGCTGTCAATAACTTTGGTGTGAAAGAGTTGCTTGATGCTTTGGTTGCGTTGGCACCCAGTCCTCGAGCTCAAGAAACCGTTTCTCGACAAGTTGAACCGACCGAAGAAAAGGTGAGTGGATTCATTTTTAAAATCCAAGCCAATATGGATCCGAAACATCGAGATCGTATTGCATTTATGCGGATTTGTTCGGGGCATTTTAAGCGTGGTATGAAATTAACGCATTTACGTTCTCAAAAGCAAATGATTTTGCATAATCCCGTTATGTTTTTGGCTCAGGATCGAGAGCTTGCCGAAGACGCCTATGCAGGGGATATTGTCGGGTTGCCGAATCATGGCGGTATGCGTATCGGAGATTCTTTTTCTGAAGGTGAGCCGTTGTCTTTTAAAGGAATACCTTCTTTTGCTCCGGAGTTATTGCAAAAGGTGAGGGCGGTTGACCCTTTAAAAGCGAAACATTTAGGAAAAGCATTAGAGCAAATTGCCGAAGAAGGTGGTGCCAGTGTGTTTAAACCCTCCGTTGGGTCCGATTGGATTGTGGGTGTTGTCGGTGCACTACAGTTTGAGGTTTTGGCTGATAGAATTAGGACAGAGTTTGATGTTCCCGTTATTTTTGAGCCAACTTCTTATTATACGGCTCGTTGGGTTGGCGGAGATGATAAAGCTGTTGAAAAGTTTATTACGGGTAACCGTGGAGCAATGGCCGAAGATCATGATGGAGCGCCGGTATTTTTAGCTCGGAATGCATGGCACTTGGGTAAAGCAGAGGAAGATTTTCCGGATATTCGGCTAATGAAGATTAAAGACTGATTCGCTAACGCTTATATAACATTTATGGAAGTGAAAATCCGTGATCCGTTTGAGGGGTGAAAAAAGCCGTTTAGAACGGCTTTCTCTATTCTCGCGTATTACCATTGACTCCAACAGGTATATTGATGGGAGCTCTCCGATTAATTCGATCACTGATCTTTTGAATAAATGTTCGGATAGATGTTGCGTCTTTGTTTAAATGATCTTCCATGTATTTTTGTTGATCTGAAGAAATATGCAGATGTATTTTCTTTTGATCCAGTCGTTGTGTTTGGGTTAAAATATTGATTCGTCTCAGTTGATTTGCAAAACGAAGAGTATCAGCCCTATTTCCCTTGTTGTTTGTTAGTTTTTCTAGAGAGCTAGATAGATCTATCCAAGTATTATCCAGTAATTTTTGATACCTTGATGTCATTTCCTTATCTAATCTTTTCTGAATTGTAAACAAATGTTTGTGCAAAGGATGTTTTTTAAACTCTTTTCTTTTTTTATTGGCAAAATGAATCATTTCTTTTGCCGTATTACAGTTGGCTGTCGATAAGAAAATGGGGTTGCCTTTTTCATTTAGAACAGATCTAACCTCTGTATTTGTTTCCCATGCTAATTCAAGCATCTCATAACATGCATCTCTTATCGAGATTGGTTCGTCAGTTTCATACACAGTAATACGATCCGTATCTTCTTCAGGCAAAAACAGTTCAACTTGATTCAATAAAATATCCCGAAGTTTATCCTTTATTTGCCAATATATTACTTGTAAATAGTGATATTGTTCGTCTTTCATGTCTATCCCTTTCTTGTCTTTTTAACAGCAACGTATTACTTTGGGATACCCTTTAATAAAATCTTTAAGTGATTTTTCAGAAATCGGTATTATCTGAATTTTTTATTTTTAGGGCAAGAATCTTTTTTCTAGTGCATCCACTGATTAGCTGTTGACGGTTAAAGTATATCAAGATTTTTATTTTTGTCAATAGATTTTATTTGAAGCGAATACTCCCAAAAGCATTGCAATTTGGACAGCGGGCGTCCCATTCGTTTGTTGAATGATTACAAATATCACACCCCCAACCACTGATTTCATCGGCAGTTGTTGCTTTTTCTTCCCATGCTTTAGCGCCTTCTTCGTGGTGCCAGCCCTCACGCTCAATCATGGCCATCATGGTGGCTGTTTGGGGTGTAATCGGATAAGCATTTAAATAAGACGTCATATACTCTTTTGCTGCTCCCCACATATGTGCATCCATAGCGGTTTGAGCCAATGCCATAAAAGATAAACGATTTTCCTTGTTTTTTCGCACTAATTTTTCTGTAAGCTTCATTCGTTTTGCTGGTTTTTCACTTTGGATAGTGTCTCTAAAAAGTAAGTATGTTTCCCAACATGGGGTCTTTTCCCATGAGTCGCTTAAGATATTTATGGCTTTTTCCGGCGTTTGTCGAGCATAAGCAATAGCGGCGGCCGGATTTTCTGGATCTAACCGAAAGGCCTCTTTTGCTTGTCCCAGTTTTAATAAAAGACAAGCCTTTCGAGTCATATATGTCTTTTTATCAACAATGCCTCTTTTTTTGAGTTTATCTAGTGTATTTAAAGCCTCCCCCCAATCACTTTGAAGAGTTTGTAATGTCCAGAGACTTTCTTGTATCCATGTTTCTTCCGGAGCTTTTTGCTCGGCTTTTTGTAATAGACGGGCCGCTTCATTTAAATCACCATTTTTTTGCGCTTCACTTAATAATCCGCGAATTCCGATGATTTCCATGCCCTCGCGATGAATCAATTGCTCAAATACATAAGGAGTCGGCTTGAATAGGGCTTCTATTATTAAAGCTTCATTTGATTTCTGAGGGAAAATCGTCTTTCTCTGTTTCATCAATACGTTGATATTTTTTGAACTGCGATCTAAAATTGTTTGCAGAGCCAATGTTAGATAAGCCTCTTTTTGATTTTGTTTGCGAGTCCGACACCAATTTTGATATCCGCTAATCCAACCGAAAGGCTTGCGTAAAAGCGACATTACGTAAATCAAAGCGATAATTGCAATTATAAACAGGAATACGGATGTGGTCAGTTCATATCCAAAGCCGATAATTGTAATTGTCCATGTATCATTTACAATTAAAAAACCCAATAAGAAAACACTAATGAGTGTGATGATAAGTTTCATCATTGTTAGCCCTCCTTTTTCTCAAATAATAAAATCAGCTGATCAACTTCTTTCAAAGCATCTTGGTAATCATTGATTTTATCCAAAAATGCTTGAAAAGATCGTTCCATTTCTCGTGGCAATTTTTGGATAAGAGAAGCACACTCCAAAATATTTCTCTGATTTAACTTATTTTGCGCAAGAGACAGGATATCTACGGGGTTTTCCGTTTCCGGATTAATTCGTCTGATTTCTACAACGGCCAATGATACAGCTTTCAGATAGGCTAACCACCAAGGGTTGTTTTGATTATAATAGGCAATCATGGCCCTCTTTTTGCTACGGTGAAAAAGTAAGGTGAGCTCTTTTGTAATATCATCATTCGTAGTACATATCGGAGTTAGTTTTTCAACCAAAATATTCCATTTATCTCCGGGAACTCGACTTTTTAGAAGTGTTTGTAAATCGTTACGGCAAGAGGCGCCGGTTGTTAAGTGATCTCGCAGTATTAAGGTATCACGTAATGTGAAAACAGGAGGGGATACTTTCGGATCATTGTTAACGGTTTGTCTATCAGCAGAAGTTACAGGTTTTTGGGGGTGAATCAGAACGGGTGATGGTGATTTATGGAGAGTTTTCGGAATAATATCTTGCTTTTCGTTAACTGACTTCTCCGGCTCTTTTTCTGTTTGTGGTTTGTTTTGACTTTGTAAAGAAGATTTCATCGGTTGACGAAGAGTTAAAGTGTTCTGTTTTGTCGGTAAAATAGGGTGAAATTGGTCCAGCCTATGATGCATTTGGTAGATTAAAATACCGGCTCCGATACAAACAATGGATAGAAAAACGACCAGAATAGATTTAAAAAAATGACGAAAAGATCGCACTGTCGGTGCTTTGATTTCATTCACAGGAACAGCTTCATCAGATATTGGCTTTGTTGCTTTTGTCATTATAACCTCCCAAATATTCTTTCTTAATATAATCCGAAAATCTAGTAAAAATCAAGTTTTTTTGACAGAGCTTTTTTTCGTTAGTAGTTGACAGAAAATACAGTCCATGTTAAAATAAACTAAATCAATTAAATCAGGAGGAATGATGTCCATAAAACAAGCAATTCAAAAGGTCGCTCAAGCGGGGGCGTTGAGTATGGGAGTGGTTGCCGCTTCCGTTAGTCGGGCAAATTCTTCTGCGGAAAGGACGGAGTCTCCCGATACCCCCAAAACAATACAATCATCAAATGATTATGCAGTGGGTCAAGATACGGAGTCTTTAAAACAGGAACTTGACTTTAATCGTTATTTGATTGGTTTGTCTGATTTATCCATAGATGATAATAAGGGTATTGCCCCAGATTCGGCAATGGCAATCGGTAAATATGCAACTCAGCTCAATAATCAGTTAAAAGTTGCGGGGGAGTCATTGGCTCATCGGCAGTTTGTAGTTAAGGGGGCGGTTGATTATATCTTTCGTCCATTGGCAGGTAATCAAGATATTTCGTTTGCCGGATATTCATTAAAACCTAATGGATTACGTGATTTTTGGTCTAATAGTGGGGCGTCCTTGGATTTATCAGATGGGTTGAATGTTGTTTTAACGTATCCGGATTCTGCCAATGACTCCTCAAAACCAGCTTTTATTATTGATGTTCCTCAGAAAGAAATTACTCGTTTGGTTCAAGGGCTCTCTGCTATATATACAGATTTGGATAAAGGAGGCTTTATACGCCAAGCCGGTTCATCCATGGATCAGATTGCCACCATGTCGGCGGAAGATCAAAAGAACTACATGTCTCAATTAGCAACGGATTTTAGCAGCGGTAAATTGGAATCTGATATGAATTTGACGCCAGAGTTAAAGTTAAAGGTGAGTAATCAGATAAGTTCTTTAATTCCGAAAGAGTACACTATTTCCGTGAGGGAATCATCGGGAGCGGTTCGTCCGGCTACCGAAAAAGATGCTGATATGTTTTTTGATATGGTTCAAGAAAATATCATGGCAATGCATAGATATGGAGCCATTGATTTAACTCAGATAGCGGCACAAGGAATGGTGGGATCTAATGAAGAAGCCTCAAAAGATGAAGGATTTTTTGGTCGATGGGGGCGTCGTATTAAAAATACGGGTAAATCAATTGCGCGAGCATCGGTAAGTGCAGCAGCATCTTTTGTTTCAGATGATACTATTCGTGATCAGATTGAGGAGAAAGTTAAACCGACTTTGGTTGCCTCTTTTAATCGGGCTGTGGCGCGACAGAAAATAGATGATCGTCAGGACACACGATCAGACTCTTTGTTAGCGGATAATAGAGTTTTAAAGGGTGAGAAGATAAAAGAAACAGCGAATAGTAAAAATATCTTTTTGACGCAGATTGCCCGTGTGGAGCGGTAATATTTTTTTGCAAGTCTCTTTTGTGGTTGAGTGGAGAAATGATATGAAGTCATCTGTTTCGGGAATTAGACGTATTATTAAAGCGTGTATCTATTCGTATCAGGGGTTTTGTGCAGCTTTCAAAAGCGAGGTGGCCTTTCGTCAGGATTTACTGTTTTGTCTGGTTGCCGGAAGCTTTTTGATTTTTTTGCCGATTTCAGGGATAGAAAAAGCAGTGATGAGCTTAACACTGGCTTTGATTCTGTTGATGGAGCTTGTTAATACAGCGATAGAAACGGTGGTGGATCGTGTTTCACCGGATTATCACAAGTTATCAAAAAAAGCCAAGGATATAGGTAGCTTACTTGTCTTTTTGTCTTTTGTGACAACGGGGATAGTCTGGATGATTATCTTATCCCCGTTAATTTTTTAACGCCCTTCGTCGAGGAGAGTTATTGTTGTGTCCAATGATTTAAAATCCACGATGATGAGTTTGCTTTATTATCGCCACCGATGCCAAAGACTAAATCGACAGTGCATTCTTTGCAGACAGCATCTTCCCGAATGTTGCCGGAGCCTCTGTCTCCACCATTAGCGAAAACTAAGTGATCATTTGGATATTTTGATCGAACTTTACGGATACCGTCTGATGCCGAATTATCTGAATCATCAAAGCCAATGACTTCAATAACCCCCTTAATGTTGTCGCAAATCGTTTTGCGTGTATTGAAGTTCATAAAATTTTTCCCTTTTTTACGAATAAGCCAATCATCCGAGTTTAATAGTAAAATAACGCCATCGCTGGCTGCGGCACTGGCTTTAATCATGGCAATGTGCCCTTCATGAATGGGATCAAAGCCACCACTGACGATATAGTATGTTTTCATGTTGTTTCCTTTGGTGTACAAGAGATTTAGTTATAAAAAACAAGAAGTCAAGCTTTTAATATTGACTTCTGTATTTGAAGTGTGATTTTGTCATTGAAGGAATAATCAAAAAAACGGCTTTTATTGATGGTTGTTGGTATGATGAATACTATATAAGCAAGTTGCTAAAGGAATAAAAATAGTATTATCAACCAAGAGAGGTTATACCGGATTTAAAAAGTGCCCATGCCGGTTTAACGAAAGCCGAGATGCTTGTTCCATTGATTTTAGTGGATTTAAAATAGACTCTGTTACTTTTTTTCAAAGTTCAGAACGGCCGAGTTAATGCAATAGCGTAGTCCTGTTTGAGTAGGGCCATCCTTGAAAAGGTGTCCCAAGTGTGATTTGCAACGGCTGCATAAAACCTCTGTTCTGACCATAAAATGACTTAAGTCCCGCTTTAGAATGACGGCTTCCGGATTTGCTTTGTCAAAGCCTGGCCAACCACAAGTTGTTTGAAATTTTGCCGATGAGTCAAATAACACTTGTCCGCAAGCGGCACATTTGTAGATGCCGTTTTTATCGAAATGAACATACTCGCCCGAAAAAGGTGGCTCAGTTCCCTTTTGTCGCATAATTTGGAATTGTTCGGGTGTTAGTTTTTTTTGCAGAAAAGCATTTATTGCCTTTTCAGTATTAGAGCAAACTTCTTTACCCGCTTTTTCAAAGTAGTTTTGATGATATGCTTCAGCGGGGTAGAAGGGTTTATTATGAATGACTTCGGTTATGATAGGATTGTCAAAGTAGGGCGTATACGCTTTTATTTTTTGTTCAATGATTTTTTTATCAGCTTGCCGAATATAAAAAATAGCAGAGCGATATTGACTGCCAGTATCCGGTCCTTGACGATTCGGAGTTGTTGGATCATGAATCATAAAGAAAATATCCAATATCTCGTCCAGTGATATTTTATCGGTATCATAAATAATTCGAACAGCTTCGGCATGATTGGTCGAATCTCGACAGACCTCCTCATATGTTGGATTTTCAGTTGTTCCGCCAATATAGCCAACTTCTGTTTTGATAATGCCCGCAATACGGTTGAAAACAGCCTGAATGCCCCAAAAACAACCACCCGCTAAAATAATTTCGCATTCCATAATATCCTCCTGATTTTGGAGTTATATAGGATTCTTATTTCTTGATTCAAGAAGGTTTGAATCCGTTTTTATCCTTAAAGAACAGTAATCCGCCGGATAAATTAACGATATTGGAAAAGCCTTCTTGTCTTAATAAACTGGCGGCAACATATCCCGTATATCCTTTGGCGCAATAAACGATAACTTTTCTGTCTTTTGGAATATCGTTCAAGCGGTTTCGAATTTCAGTTATCGGAATGTTAATGGCATTCGGTAATGAACCTTGAGCAAACATTACTGCAGGACGAACATCGACCAGCAAAGCATCCTTATCCAACTCAAAACAAGGCTTGAATAATCCGCGTAGAACATTTTCGGCAGCCATTCCGACAATGTTGACGGGACTTTTGGCCGAGCTGAATGGTGGTGCATAACATAACTCGGACTCTACCAAGTCTGTTATAGTTGCTTTTTGGCGAATCAGAGTTGCCAAAACATCTATGGTTTTATCAATACCGTCGTGTCCGTAGGCTTGAGCCCCCAGCACATTACCGGAATCATCAAATAGTAGCTTGATTAACATCGGATAAGCATTGGGATAATATCCGGCGTGAGAGTTAGCCCATACATGAATTTTTTGATAGGATATTTTTTGCGATTGCAAACTTTTTTCGGTTGCTCCGGTCATAGCAAAGGAAGTATCAAACAGTTGAATGATAGAACTTCCTTGAGTGGATTGATAGGTTGAAGAGATACCGCAGATATTGTCTGCTATAATTCTTCCTTGCCTGTTTGCGGGGCCGGCCAGAGGAATTAAGGTCGGATATCCGCCGATAAGGCTTTTGACTTCCACACTGTCTCCGGCGGCGTAGATATCCGGATCAGAAGTTTGCATGGACTCATTGACCTGTATAGCTCCGCGTAAGCCGGTCTTTAATCCGGCTTGGATTGCAATTTCTGTTTCAGGTCGAACACCGATGGCAACAATAATCATATCTGCCGGTATTTTTTCTCCTGAAGATAACAGGACGTGTTTATCGGTTGCTTCTTGAACAGTTGTGTTCAGGTAAACGGAAATCCCGTTTTGTATAAGACGATGATGGGCAACATCAGCTATATCCGTATCAAACGGATTTAAAATTTGATTTCCTGCTTCGATTACGGAAACGGATATGCCCATGTGTTTTAAATTTTCGGCCATTTCCAGACCGATAAAACCTCCGCCGATAACAATGGCGTTTTGAACAGTATGCGTTTGAATGTATGATTTGATTTTATCGGCATCGGACAGATGACGTACTGTAAACACAAAGTCATTGTCAAACCCTTTTGTGTCGGGTAGGAAAGGGGAAGCCCCAACAGCCAACACCAATTTATCGTAGGGATAGGCTTTGTCGTCAACGGTTATAACTTCTTTTGTCTCGCGCCGAATCTCTTTAACCTGAGTATTCAGTTGAATATCAACATTAAACCAAGTTTTAAAGGTCGCTACATCACTGACTTGTATATTATCTCTGTTTGGAATGATATCCGAAATATAATAAGGAAGACCGCAATTAGCAATCGATACTTCATCCGTTTGTTCTAAAATCGTGATGCTTGCTTTTTCATTCAGTCTTCTGAGTCTAGCCGCACAGCTGGCACCTGCCGCCCCACCACCAATAATGATAACTTTCATAATCATTCCTTTCGCTTTAAAGATAATACCTAACGCCAAGACTATCTTGTTTTTTCTAAAAGTGCAAGCGGAATGTTTTTTTATGATAAAAGCTAATCCAAAAACATACAATTAAACAAGCGGAGGTATTGGCCTCCGCTTGAATTTTTTATTTGACAACGATATTCATCAATCGTCCCGGGACATAAATGACTTTGACAATTTCTTTTCCGGCAGTGAATTCCTGAACACGAGGTTCTTGCTTTGCCAGAGCTAATAAATCATCTTGAGTTATATCTACGGGAACGGTTAATGTTGCCCGTTTTTTGCCCAGAATTTGAATGACGACATCCATATCATTCTTGACCAATAAAGTTTC
This sequence comes from uncultured Alphaproteobacteria bacterium, assembly GCA_949292205.1. Lineage (GTDB taxonomy): Bacteria > Pseudomonadota > Alphaproteobacteria > CAAHEQ01 > UBA3637 > CALXZG01. The sequence continues at coordinate 52,034 of CASEYR010000003.1, read as the reverse complement.
ATCATGGGTTGGCCATTTGGCATAGGCGATGCTTTCCGTATGTCCCATTTTTTCCCATAATTCTTCCGCTATAAACGGAGTTAAAGGAGACAGCAATTTAACAAAACTCTCCATATCAGCTTTGGCGATAGGTTTGTCGGATTTGTAAATCGCATTAACCATCTCCATCATTTTGGCAATACCGGTATTGAACGTCATGCGTTCCATATCTTCCGTTACGCCTTTGATGGTTTTATGCATCAATTTAGTTAATTCTGGATCCCCTTCTTCTTGAATTTTGTTCGGAGTCTCAAAGATATTCCAAACACGTTTAATAAAGCGGTTGACACCGTTGATACCGTCAGATGTCCAGGGCTTTTCGGCATCAATCGGTCCCATAAACATTAAATACAAGCGCATGGAGTCAGCCCCGAATTCTTTGGCAACATCATCCGGATTAACAACGTTGTAGCGAGACTTACTCATTTTTTCAACCTGAGTATTCACTTTAACACCGGTTTCTTTAACAAACCAATCATTACCACGGCGTTCTACTTGTTTCGGATAATAGTACTTTCCGTTATCGTCCCGATAGGAATAAGCCAAAATCATTCCCTGATTAACCAGACGTTGGAACGGTTCATCCGTTGATACCAGTCCGGCATCAAACAAGACCTTTTGCCAGAAACGAGCATACAGCAAGTGTAACACAGCATGCTCAACCCCACCGACATACAAGTCTACGGGCATCCAGTATTCATCAGCCTCTTTGCTGACAAATTCTTTGTCGTTGTGTGGGTCGCAAAACCGCAGGAAATACCAAGAACTTCCAGCCCATTGAGGCATGGTATTCGTTTCCCGTTTAGCCGGCTTTCCGGTTTCCGGATCCGTTGTATTGACCCAGTCCGTACACCGAGCCAAAGGTGGCTCTCCGTCAGCCGTTGGCTTGAATTCTGCCATAGGTGGTAATAAAACGGGTAAATCTTTAAACGGTAAGGATTTAATTGTTCCGTCTTCGCAATGAATAATCGGGAACGGTTCTCCCCAGTACCGCTGTCTTGCAAACAACCAGTCCCGTAGCCTATAGTTGACAGTTCCTTTTCCAAAGCCGTTAGCTTCGGCATATTCAATCATTTTTTTCTTTGATTCGGCAACGTGTAAGCCGTTTAAGAAGTCCGAGTTAATTAAAGCGCCATCACCTTCCCAAGCTTCTTTTGAAATATCGCCACCTTCAATGACTTGAATCATCGGAATACCGAATTTCTTGGCAAAGTCATAGTCGCGTTGGTCATGTGCCGGAACAGCCATAATGGCACCATATCCGTAATCACCTAATACATAGTCTGCAATATAAATCGGAATTTCTTTTCCATTTAACGGGTTGATGGCATAAGCTCCCGTAAAAGCACCGGTTTTTTCTTTTGCGTCAGCCAAACGATCTTGAGCCGATTTTTTAGAGGCAGCTTCCACATAAGCATCTACAACCGCGCGTTGTTCCGGTGTCGTTATTTCTTTAACCAGAGCATGTTCAGGGGCTAAAACACAATAAGTTGCTCCGAACAAAGTATCCGGACGAGTTGTATAGACCGTAAATTCAGCTTTTTGGCCGGCTACTTTGAAAGTGATATCTGCACCGGTTGATTTTCCGATCCATTCCCGTTGCATGGTTTTAATGCTTTCCGGCCAATTAACTTTGTCTAAATCCTGTAATAAGCGTTCTGCATAGGCTGTAATTTTTAACATCCATTGACGCAATGGCTTACGAACAACTTCGTCACCTGTTTCAACGTATTTACCATCCTTGACCTCTTCATTTGCCAGAACGGTTCCTAATTTAGGACACCAGTTGACGGGAGTTATGACTTCATAGGCTAAACCCCGATCAAACAAGACTTTAAAAATATATTGAGTCCATTTATAATAAGATGGATCTGTCGTGTTAATTTCACGATCCCAGTCATAGGATAATCCGATAGACTTTAATTGAGCCCGAAATACATCGGCATTTTGTTTAGCAACATCGGCAGGATGCATACCTGTTTTTTCGGCATATCGTTCTGCAGGTAATCCAAAAGCGTCCCAGCCCATAGGGTGCAACACATTAAAACCATTCATCCGTTTATACCGAGCCACAATATCTGAAATGGTATAGTTTTCGGCATGTCCAACGTGAAGGCCTGCCCCTGATGGGTAGGGGAACATATCCAACACATAGTATTTTGGCTTGTTTCTGTTAATTTCAGCCTTAAATGTTTTGTTTTTATCCCAATAATTTTTCCACTTATTTTCAACCTCAATATGATTATATTCTGCCATTTATGACTCCTATGCAATACAATGTAAAAAGCATATAAAAAATCGGTTTGAAAGTCAAACATTATTTTAGATAATAATGGGCTATTTTGGGATTGACTCGCTTGTTTTAAGAATCATCTAAAACATTCTGAATTCAATACTTGATCAATTTTAGGATATTCCCGAAAAGAGGAAATGGTCATGACGGGAACAGAAACCGTTTTTAACCAATCATCTATTTGACGTTTAATTGATTGATTACAACGGTACCAGTCCCATATTTTTGCCGGAGTCGGGTGTCGGTAATGATAGGCTTGAACCGGAGCATCTTTTTCTATTTCCAGACCGATTAAACGACGTGCCTGAAAAAAACGACAAGTAAATCGCCATGCGGCACGAATGCCGGATATGTCTGTAAAAACGATAAGATCCGGCTGAATGTGTTGATACAATTCTTGTTGACAACCCTCTATGACCCAATCACAGTGTTCCTTTAAAAAAGTATCAAGGTCTTTTTGGTATTGTTGTGATTCGGCGTATCCACCACCAGCCGTTCTAAAAATTTCATCTAAATTTAAGCGAGGTAGCTTGTACTTCTTGTTGATGTAATAAGCGAGAGAGGATTTTCCACTCCCTAGCAAACCGATAATCAAGATTTTCATTTCACGTTGTTTTCTTTTTTTGAGTCATTGAAAGATTCTGATTACTGTATCTAAAAAGAGGATTCCATAAAAAGAGGCTAAAGTCAATTAAAAAAGACAGCTGATTTTTAACCGGTTTGATGGGTAAATCATTTTTTTTTAAAAAAGCTCTTGACTTAAAGTTAACTCTAAATGCTAATGTAAAAACAGAATCGGAAAAATGATATAATTGAGGAGAAAAAAATGACTGTATTAGAAAAAATAAATTCACCCAAAGACCTAAAGAAACAAACGATTGAATCCTTGAATGTATTGGCTGAAGAAATGAGAAAAGCACTCATTCGTAAAGTGGATACAACAGGAGGGCACATGGGGCCGAATTTAGGGATGGTTGAGGTAACAATTGCATTGCACTATGTGTTTAATACTCCGTCGGACAAAATTATTTTTGATGTTTCGCACCAGTGTTATCCACATAAAATGTTGACGGGGCGGCGTGAAGCGTTTACAGATCCCGATAAATATGGCACTGTTTCCGGATATACAAATCCCGAGGAAAGTCCCTATGATTTGTTCAAGGTGGGTCACACAGCGACCTCAATCAGTTTGGCTTGCGGTGTAGCCAAAGCACGTGATTTGCAAGGCGGACATGAAAACGTGGTTGCAATTATCGGAGACGGTTCCTTAAGCGGAGGCGAAGCCTATGAAGGATTGAATAACGCAGCTGTTTTAGGCAGTAATATGATTATTGTTGTGAATGATAATGAGATGTCTATTGCTGAAAATCATGGTGGATTGTATAGTAACTTAAGATTGTTACGAGAAACAAGCGGAGAGGCCGAGTGTAATTTCTTTAAGGCGATAGGTTTTAACTATCATTATATTGCCGATGGTCATAATTTAGAGGATTTAATTTCAGTTTTTCAATCGGTTAAAGATACGCAACATCCAACCGTTGTTCATATCCATACAATCAAGGGAAAAGGGTTAAGTGTTGCCGAAGCGGATAAAGAACGGTTCCATTGGATTGTTTCGGGAGAGGTCGAATCGGCGCAATCTAATCAACAAGCTGAAAAATCGGAGGATTACAGTACTATTACACGTACATTTTTAGAGAAAAAATGTCAGGAGGATAAACGTGTTGTGGTTATTTCACCGGCAACACCGGGGGCAACGGGACTCACAAAAGATTTTCGGAAAAAAGCGGGAGTTCATTATACAGATGTCGGAATTGCCGAAGAACATGCGGTTGCTTTTTCATCCGGTATAGCCTCTGCCGGTGGAAAGCCGGTTATGATGGTTCTCAGTTCGTTTATTCAGCGGACATACGACCAATTGTCCCAAGATTTAGCATTGAATAAAAATCCGGCAACAATCCTTGTGTTTTGGGGTGGATTGTCCGGCGCGGATGCGACTCATTTAGGCTCATTCGATATTCCGATGATTAGTAACATACCAAACATCGTATATCTGGCTCCTACGACAAAAGAAGAATACATCGCGATGCTGAATTGGTCAATGAATCAGACCGAACATCCCGTTGTTATTCGTGTTCCGTCGGGAGAGGTTGTATCAAGTGGAACACCCGATGAAACGGATTACGGCGTTCTTAATCGGTTTAAGGTTGTTGAAAAAGGTCAAGACGTAGCTATTTTAGGTCTGGGCAACTTTTTTGAATTAGCTCGGACAGTTCATCGGAAATTAGCTGATGACTTTAATATTCATTCAACATTAATCAATCCGATTTATATGACGGGGTTGGACGAAACACTGTTAAACGAATTAAAATCAAATCATAAATTGGTTGTTACACTGGAAGACGGACAGTTAGATGGTGGGTTTGGTGAGAAAGTGGCTCGTTTTTACGGTTGCTCGGATGTGAAAGTTTTGACTTTTGGGGGACGGAAAGAGTTCACGGACCGTATGCCTGAATCTGTATTATTTGAAAGAAATCACTTGATCCCCGAGCAGATAGTATTAGATATTAACTCTGTATTGAAGAAAGGATATTAACATGAAAAAAGTGCTTATCATTTCGGCAAGTCCTCGTAAAGGGGGGAACTCGGACACATTGTGTGACCAATTTATGGCAGGGGCGAAGTCATCGGGAAATTCGGTTGAAAAAATTCGCTTACAAGAGAAAAAAATAAACTTTTGTTTAGGGTGTGGTGTTTGTAATGATACTCATAAATGTATTCAAAAAGATGATATGTCCGATTTGTTGGATAAAATGGTAACAGCGGATGTAATTGTTTTGGCAACGCCTGTTTATTTTTATGGCATGAATGGGCAGATGAAGACATTTATTGATAGATGTGTTCCCAGATATACGGAGATTCGGAATAAAGAGTTTTATTTTATTTTTTCGGCTGCTGACGGAAATCGGGATATGATGCATAGAGTTATAGAAGGATTTCGGGGATTTACCGAAGACTGCCTTGATAACGCTCAAGAAAAAGGAATTATTTATGGACTAGGTGTTTGGCAAAAAGGTGAGGTTCAAAGTACACCGGCTTTTGAAGAAGCTTATGAGATGGGAAAGAATATCTAGTTGACGAGAGAAAATTATTTTCCTACATAGTTTGTCGGAGGAAATAACAATGTTAAAAATAATCATATCTATCTTATGTTTAGCTGTGTTGATTGGTGGCGGAATAGGCCTTTTTCATCTTTATCGAGTGTCGGAACGGAATAAGGTGGAAATGAAGCCTTATGAAGAAATGTCCGTGACGTATCGCAATCATTTGGGTAAGACACTGGTCATTTATTACTCGTTGACGGGACATACCGAAGCGATTGCTAAGGAAATTGCCACTCAAACGAAAGGAGATCTTTTCCGCATAGAAACACAAAAGCCGATAAAGCGTTATCCGTGGTTTTACCTGATTTTAAAACGACAGTTAATGACGCAAAATTATCCTGAGATAAAGCAAGTATTTCCGGATTTAACGGCCTATGATACGATTTTTGTCGGCTCTCCTGTTTGGTGGTATACAGTTTCTACTCCGATGCGTTCTTTCTTAAAACAATTTGATTTCAAGGGTCGTTCTATTATTCCTTTTTCAACACAGGGAAGTAATTATGGCACGTTCTTTGATGAATTTAAGGATATGGCTCAAAATGCTGACGTTCAATCGGGGGAATCATTTAATAACTTGGATTCTCAATATGATTCGGCTGTTCGTAAAAAGGTGATTCACTGGTTGAATCAAATAAAAAAGTAACAATATTCCTTTGATGATAAAAGTCTTAACATTTGGTTGAGACTTTTATTTTAGTTATCCTCTTGCGAAATAGAGAATATATACTTATGTTTTAAATAAAAGAGGTAAAACAAATGAACATAGAACAATTTACAGACAGATCAAAAGGATTTTTACAATCCGCTCAAACGTTAGCAGCTCGGCTATCTAACCCATATATAATGCCCGCACACCTGTTGCGCGTTATGTTGGATGATAAGCAGGGATTGGCAACACAGTTATTAACTCAAAGCGGGGCTCATGTTGATGGTGTTAGTCGTCAAGTTGATGAAGACTTGGAAAAACTACCAAAAGTTTCAGGAGATTCCGTTCAAGTATCCGCATCTCAGGATTTGTTGCGCGCTTTAGATAAAGCCGAACAAATTGCTCATAAAGCAAAGGATAGCTATGTAACGGTTGAGAGGTTGTTGCAGGCTTTGTTGGCCGAAAAGAGTTATGATGTTGACTTGAAAAAGCTAAATGAAGTGATTAACACAATGCGTCAAGGGCGGACGGCAGAGTCTCCGACGGCGGAGGATAGCTTTGATGCTCTCAAACGCTATGCCATTGATTTTACGGATCGGGCACGTCAAGGAAAACTGGATCCCGTTATCGGTCGTGATGAAGAGATTCGTCATACGATTCAGGTATTGTCTCGTCGGACAAAAAATAATCCGATTCTGATCGGAGAGCCAGGCGTTGGTAAAACAGCTATTGTCGAAGGGCTGGCACTGCGGATTATCAATGGAGATGTTCCTGAAAGTTTAGCACATAAACGGCTGATGGCGTTGGATATGGGGGCATTGATTGCCGGAGCTAAATATCGTGGTGAGTTTGAAGAACGGTTAAAGGCTGTTTTGCAGGAGGTTGCCACATCAAACGGGCAAGTCATTTTATTTATTGATGAAATGCATACGGTTGTTGGTGCCGGGGCCAGCGAAGGTTCAATGGATGCTTCTAACCTATTAAAGCCGGCTTTGGCACGGGGAGAGCTACATTGTATCGGTGCAACAACATTGAAAGAGTATCAAAAATATATTGAAAAAGATGCGGCTTTTGCACGTCGGTTTCAGCCTGTTTTTGTCGGTGAACCGGGGGTTGATGAGACGATTTCCATTTTACGCGGTATTAAAGAAAAGTATGAAATTCATCATGGCGTTCGGATTTCCGATGCGGCGTTAGTTTCGGCTGCAGTTATGTCAAACCGTTATATTGCGGATCGTTTTTTGCCGGATAAAGCCATTGATTTGGTGGATGAAGCGGCCAGCAAATTAAAAATGGCCTTAGATTCCAAACCGGAAGCATTGGACGAGCTGGATCGTAAATTGTTGCAGTTGAAAATAGAGCGTGAGGCTTTGCGTAAGGAAAAGGATAAAGCTTCTCAAGATCGATTGGCTGTTATTGAAAAGAGTATTACCGAGATGGAAAAAGAATCAGCCGATCAATCGGCCAAATGGTTAGCTGCTAAAAACTCGGTGCGAGACGCCAATGCTCTGCGTGAAAAGATTGATAAAGCCAAAATCGATATTGATCGTGCTTTCCGTGAGGGTAACTATGATTTGGCGGGTCGGTTGCAGTATAAAGATATTCCCGAAATGCAGGCTAAATTGGCCGAGCTTGATAAATTAAATCAAGAACATAGTGCTCCTGAAACAGTCACTCCCGATTTGATTGCCGGTGTGGTATCAAAGTGGACGGGAATCCCCGTGGACAAGCTGATGAGCTCGGAACGTGAAAAATTATTAAATATTGAAAAAGAACTAGCGCGTCGTGTCATTGGTCAGGATAATGCAATTACGGCGGTTGCCAATGCTGTTCGTCGGTCTCGTGCCGGATTAAAGGATCCTAATCGTCCGATTGGTTCTTTCCTGTTCTTGGGGCCGACAGGTGTCGGAAAGACCGAGTTAGCTAAGGCTCTGGCCTCTTTCCTATTTGATGAAGAATCGGCTTATATTCGAATCGATATGTCCGAATATATGGAAAAACATGCGGTCGCTCGATTGATCGGAGCTCCTCCGGGGTATGTCGGCTATGATGAGGGCGGCGTTTTAACGGAAGCCGTGCGTCGGCGTCCTTACCAAGTCATATTGTTTGATGAGGTTGAAAAAGCTCATCCGGATGTCTTTAATTTACTCCTTCAAATTTTGGATGAAGGACGGTTGACGGATAGTAAGGGACGTGTCGTTGATTTTAAGAATACCTTTATTATCTTGACATCAAACTTGATTGTTGATGAAAAAGATAAGGATATGATGGCCAAGTTAAAGACATTTTTTAAGCCCGAGTTTTTAAATCGATTGGATGAAATTATTCGGTTCCATCCGCTTCAGAAAGAACATATCCGACAGATTGTTGATATTCAAATGGCAAGATTGCAACATCGGTTAGATGATCATCATATACAATTACATTTGGATGACAAGGCCAAGGATTGGTTGGCGGATAACGGATATGATGCTGAATTCGGGGCTCGTCCCTTAAAGCGCTTGATTCAACAAGAAGTGGAAAATCCGCTGGCGATTAAGCTGTTGTCCGGAGAAATTCCTGATGACGCACAAGTGAAAGTTACGGTTAAGGATAATAAGCTTCAAATTTCCGCCAAGTAATACTTTATAAATGAAACGGTACTTGTTAAAGAGTACCGTTCTTATTCCAAAAGCATTGAAAGTAAGCGAGAGATTGTATGAGTTCTTCTTGATTTTGAGTATATGTTTTTTCCAGTAAATCTTCAAGCTCTGTATCCCATTGAATACGAGGCAACGACTGCATTTTTTGTGCCATTTCTAAAGGAAAGTGGTATTGTTTTGCTCGATAATCCAACGAAGCGCCAATTGGCTCAACACAAAAAACATCCATCAATTTTTGTTTTTCAGTATCTTGTGAAATATAGAACTCAATCATTTTATAACCTTTTTGTGATGATATGTTCCACCCCTCTTGTGTGTACATCTTTTAGTTTTGTTCTAAAGAACAGGGGGTAAGCTTCATATTTATCCAAATCATCAATCGGCAACCAAGCCATATGTTCGGAAATACCTTGAGTCATACTATTTCCCTTTAATGTTTTTATTCCTCGTGGTTTCATTAAAAAATAAAAATTAATTTCATGGCAGAATAGTCCCTTTAACATACCGTCATCTCGCTTAAAAAAGTTTTCATGAATAAACGCCAGCCTATCAATTTCATAATGAATACCGGTTTCTCCAAAAACTTCTCGCATACAAGCTTCTTCGGCTGTTTCGCCCAATTTGATTGCTCCGCCGACCGAATAATAATATGGCTCTATTTTATTATGAGCAAATAAAACATATCCGTCTTCAATAATAATACCGGATGCTCTTAATCGAAAGCGACGTTGATCCTCTGTTTGAAAACAAACGTCATCGCTTATCATTTGAATGGGATTAGATAGTTTCATCGTGTTATCCTGCTAAATAGAATTATCTAAATTATGCAGATATCTATATAAAATTCAATTATTTTTTAACAAAAAATAATTTTTTTGCTTGTAACTAACTGAATTTTTTTGAGTGTGTTAAATCGGTAAAATTTCTAAAATTCTTTTTTAAGATATACTCTTGAAATGATTTCCCGATAGTCAGATGAAGACTGTAGTGCTCGGTTTTCCGTTCCGATTATAAAATGATTAGGCATTGTATATTCGTAAATAAAACCGATATTGCCGGATAAGTTTTTATGTCTTTCCGCAGCATAATAGAGGTCATTAATTGTAGAGGTATCTCCACCTGTGTTTTTTAAATACATTTTGACACTGTCCAAGCGATCTTGATAGTAACCGACGGCTAAGCCTCCTTTAAAGTAGTGTTTCTCACTTTTATGTTCATAGGATACGAACGGAGTAATTAAAAAAGCCATTTGAGGGCTATAGTATCCGCCATGTCCGAACGTAAAATTATTTTGGTTTTGCTTGTATGTTTCGGCCAATCCGAACAAACCAAAGCTAAATCCCTTGTAGTATCGTCCCAATACGGCTTCAACTTTAAATTGATGGTTCGTTTCTACATTATGTCCGTGATAAAAAGCGGCAGAGATAGAGGCATTTGCAAAATAGCCATCTGAAAATGAGAAAGTATATCCCAAATTTCCACCGGCACGCATCACACGCCCGAAAGAAGCGTCAGAGTATCCATCTCGTAGTCCGATAGCGGATAAGATAGAATCTTCAACATTTTCATAGAATACTGAAGTAAAAAATCCTTTTTCGGGTTTATAGGTTGCTCTTAAAACGGGGAGGGGAGATATATGGTTAATTGAGCATTATTGATTTGCCAGCGTTGCGGAGAATGGAGCATAAAACGGTATCCTGTATAAACGCTGTTAATTTCCGGAGAAGCCATTTCAATTAGATGAGTCAGAGGGATTTGCATCACATTTGCTTGTGCCGGACAAGCTAAAAATAAGCCAACTAAAATGACGGAAAAACCATGAGTCATCATTGTTTTAAAAGCACCATACATTGATTTAATTCCTTGTTTGAACAGATAAAGAGGTAATAATATCATCCGCTTTTGTTGTAAATAGTGGTTGATAATGTTATTCCATCGGCTGGAATGTCCGTATACAAATCGGATATTTTGTTGAGACACAGCTTGAGAAATTTTAATTTGAAGAGTGTGTTTTGCTACGAATTGAACGGTTCCGAATATCTTACCGTCAACGCCGGATACAGTTATTTTTTGACCTTTTTTTAATTTCAGCGCTGTTGGTTTTTCAACATAGATGGTTGATAAAGATAGACGTTTTACTTTTAGCTTTTGATTGCGATAAGTGATTGTTTCGTTAAATGTCGGAAAAGAGTAATAATGCTCTGGTTGTTTTCGTTCAAATAACGATCCAAGACAACAAATCACAATCATCAGGTTAAAGATGTTCCAAAATGATGTTAGGTAAACTGCCTCTCGAAATAAAGGATAATCATTATAAATCCAAACGGCTCGCCCTAATGCCCCGACGAACAGAACGAACAAAATCCAAAAGGGGATACTATATATGCTAACAGTATTTCTGCTTGTTACAATACCCTTGGGAGTTGTTTTAAAAGCTGGTTTTTTGGGGTTCAGCATAACCGAAATAATAGCGGGTAACAAAGCGATGCTTTGAATGGTTTCAAAAACTTCAGATTGTAAAAAGGGGCGATATCTGCCGTATAAGTAGTAAGAGGAAGCCAGAGCTATAAAAAAGTACGGACCGGCAAAGAATAAAACTTGCAATAAAGAAGCATTATACACGCTGATTTGAAAATATAGAAAGAAAAGAGGTGCTAATAAAAAGACAATACGAAAGATAGGGAAAAACCAGAACAGACACTCGTTTAAGTAAGCGAGTCGTTGCATGAGGGTTAATCCTTTTTGTATTAATGGATTTTTTGTAAAAAAGATTTGTAACATTCCTTGACACCATCTGGTTCGTTGACCAATCATGGCGCTGACACTTTCCGGTTCCAATCCGGCAATCATGGGTTTATCTACATAAACACTGTTAAATCCCTTGCTATGCAGATGCAAAGCCGTTTCACAATCTTCGGTAATTGTATCACCTTCTAAGCCACCGTTTTGTTCCAGAATACTCCGTCGCAAAACAGCAGCAGAGCCGCAAAAGAAAGTTGCATTCCATCGATCTAGGCTACGTTGAATATAGCTGTAAAAAATCCACCCTTCTGTCGGCAACTTTTCATCCATATCCAGATTATGACGTAGCGGTTCTCGGTTAATCATGAAATGAGGTGTTTGAGCTAAAAATAACTTTGGATCGTTTTCAAAGTATCCTAAAGTTTCATGTAGGAAATCTGTTGTCGGTATATGATCCGAATCTAAAATCAGAATAAACTATCCGGTCGTTTTTACAAAGTTTTTACCGATATAGTGTCCATTTTCATCTTTTTCGACATCACTGAAAGCTTGACCTAATAAAGCAGCATTCAACATTCCGGCTTTTGCGTGATTTCCGTCAGCTCTGGTCAGATAATGGATGCCGGTTTTCCGCTAACTGCTTTAAGTCGCAATGCCTTTTATAGGCAGCCAGAGTTGTTTCCGGATTATTTAAACGATTTAAACGACTCTCATCATTCAAGATATAGATATTGACTTTATCAGAGGGATAATCAAAGTTTTTGCAGGCAAGAGCCGTTGTATAAGCAACCGAAATATCCTCGTCATATGTTGGTATAAAAACATCTACGGTGTGTTCCTTTTGGGGATAAACGGGGTCTTTTTGTTTTACCGGAGCAATGTTAATCCTTAATCCCAGCAAGTGCAGGAACATACAGTAGACTTCTGCCAGATATAAAATACCTCCGAAAAACCAAGCGGCAGTTGTTGTGAAGTCTAATGTATAAAAAGACCGGAATAAGATATATCGGACAGCAATAAATCCGGAAATTAAAATGAACGCAAATCTAAAGAATGCCCCGCTTTTGGGAACAAATAGTCCTGATATAACGACAATTAGGACGACAAGCCAACCAAACCAATTGTATTCAGGTAAAATGGATAATAGGCCAAAGCACCCAATATGATAAATACAAGTGTTAGTAAAACTTTTTGAGAAAAGTTCATTCTAATCCCCCTTTTGTTTTGTCCCCGATAGGTATTACATCAGCTTTTTATCTAAAAAACAACCATAGATTGTATCTATTTTATATTCTTTCGTATCTGTCCGAGTGTTTTTAAAGGGAGAATTGCCATTAACAGTTGTTTTTAGGGCAAAGAAGTTCTCCACTTTGCCCTAAAAAAGAATAAAAAGAGAAGTATTTTATTTTTTCAGTGGTTGAGGCTGAAGTGATAAAAGACCTTCTCTGCATAGACGCGCATAAACCGGTTTATCCAGACCCAGCCAGTGAATAATTTCAGTTGGCGTTTGCTTTAACGTCAGTTGATGATATGTAATGTTTTTCCCTCGAATTGTTTTAACGACAGCGCTGGGTAACTCGGAACGCCCGATGCAAGAGGATAAGTACACAAAACACTCGTCGTTTTCCTTTAAGTACTCAACAGCTAATTGTCGGGCATATAGGTTTAAGGTTAAATCAGCTTTGCTGGCGTCTTTTGTCCAAGGGCTTCCGCCTCCGATAGGGGCTGCTGTTGAATAAAAATCACAAGCCAATTTTCGTCCCGTAATTCCGCAATCTGCGATAGAGGCGTGTTGTTTGTATGAGCCTGTTCCGTTGACAATGATTTTATTCGGATGTTCACCTAAAGTTTCTACAATAAAATCCGTTAAATCTTCATCTGTTAACATAGGGATGGCAACGATAGCGGTTTCTATATTTCCTTGATTATTTAAAGTTATTTGTGTTTTTATGTCTAATCCCAAGTGATCAGATTTTTTGGCTTTTTCATACAGGGCATTATTTAGTTTTTTAGCTAAAAATAATTCTCTGTTGATTAAGTTATCACCTTGGCAAGCATATCCGACAAAAACACCTTGATCTCCCCATCCGTTTTGATTGACGCCTTGTCGAATTTCCGGAGACTGTTGTCCGATAAGATTCGTAACTTCAATTTTTGAAGGCTCGATAGCATAGGAACCCCATATTTTGGCATATTCTTCGGTGTATCCGATTTCAGATAAGGCCTTTAAAACAAATGTTTTAATTTTTTCGAGGCTTACATTGCCGGTAATTTCTCCGCCTAAGATGATATGATTATCTTTAATCATAACTTCAACAGCGTACTTGACCGTTGGATCTTGTTCAATCATATGATCCAGAATGTAACTTGAAATATAATCGGCAACTTTATCAGGGTGTCCCAAGGACACAAATTCAGCAGTTTTCTGCATCTTTTTCTCCATGTTTAGTCCATTCAGGTAGGACAAGTTTGGTTAAATCCACCGAAAGCAATCACCTGACTGTTTCGAGGGAGATTATAGGTCATCAATACAAAAATGCAAGCTTTTTTTGAGAAAAAGTAGTTTTTATCAATTAAGATAATTTTATTTATTGATCTATTACCTTTTTTAGAAAGGCATCACAGCCCTCAATAATATCCCAATACGTTTCTTCAAAGTTGCCGGTATACCAAGGGTCTTTAATGTTACGAGGATTATCGGTAAAATCCAACAAGCGGTGAATTTTATGTTCAGTATCCAAGCCGATGATAGATTGAATATCCTCAATATTGCTATCATCCATGCCCAAGATATAGTCAAAATAAGCATAATCATTCGAACAAATACGCCGAGAGTAGTGTTCTTCAAAAGGGACGTGCATAGTAGTTAACATATGACGTGTTCCATGGTGAATTCCGGCATGGCACATTTCATTGTATCCATCAGTAGCTGCTGAAGCTATTTCAAATTGAGAAGATAATTCCCGTTCTTTAACCATTTGCTTAAAAACGAACTCGGACATGGGAGAGCGGCATATATTTCCCAAACAGACAAATAACACTTTTATCATTGTTTTTCCTTCTTACAGTAGCATGTTTTTTGATGAGCATTAATGACCCCAATAGCGCAGAGATAAGAAAAAATAGTGACCGATCCGGTAAATTTCATGCCACGTTTTTTAAGATCTTTTGCAATCCTGTCAGATAGAGGGGAGGTCGTTTCATTGCCACCACTTAAAACAGTCATACCGTTTGTCCAGTGCCACAGATAGTTATTAAAACTAGACCATTCTGATTGAATTTTTTGAAAAACTTGAGCGTTTTTAATCGTGGCTTCAATTTTTCCTTTGTGTCGTATGATGTTTTTATTGTTTAGCAGAGAAGAAATTTTTGTATCCTTGTATTGTGAAATGATTGCAACATTGAAATCATCAAAAGCCTGACGAAAATTTTGTCTTTTGTGTAATACGCATTGCCAAGAAAGACCGGCGACAAAAGTTTCAAGAACCAGCGTCTCAAATAACAACTTATCATCATGAACGGGGATACCCCACTCATGGTCGTGATAATTTATATACGCGATGTCATTCACATCCACCCATGAACATCGGTGAACTTTTGGGGGGTGAGAGTTGAAGGTAGATATCATTTTTCTTTATTCCACATTGTTTTTCTGTATCCTATCAGAATAGAGGTAAAAAGGCCAGAAAATAATTTTTTTATTGTGATTACGAAAAAACAATTTTATAATGATGTCATGTTTTAAAAGTGGTTTTAAAGGGAGGGTTTTATGAAAGTGAATCATAGCTCTATCCAAATAATTCGTTTCATTATTCAAGCACTTTTTATGTTGGGGTTAGTGTTTTCTTTTATGCCCAAATATGGCATTGTCGGGAAATATCTGTTTTTCACGATTTTGTTGTTTGGCGTCTTCTTTTGTGGGTGGGTTTGTCCGTTTGGTTCCCTACAGGATTGGATGGCAAGATTAGGACGGTTATTGAAGTTACCACATATTCGGATACCCGATCGTTTTCAGAAATATATGCAACTATCGCGTTATGCTTTTTATGTTTTGGGGACGGCAGGAATTAGTTTCGCATTACTAAACGCTCGAGGAGCTTTTAATCATAATTTATTCGCCGGAAAATTAACTTTAATAGCCGGAATCGTTTTAGGAATTTTTGTCGTTGCGGCTTTGTTCATAGATCGACCTTTTTGTAATTATTTCTGCACAAAAGGGGCTTACTATGGATTATTCGGAGTGCTCCGTCCCTTTGGTATTCAACGAGATGATACCAAATGCATACATTGTCATTTATGTGATAAAAAGTGTCCGATGAATATCAAAGTTGAAAATACTTCTTTTGTTCGTCATCCCAACTGTATTAACTGTACGACATGTATCAGTGTTTGTCCGATGAAGTGTATTAGATATCAGCTGGCAAGAGGAAAACAGGGGCTACTACCTCAATCTGATAAAACAAAATTACACTCTAAAAGCTAATAGCAAATAGTCAGATCCTTACTTCTGAAATATGGAATAAAGTGATCGACGATAAAATCGGCAGTGCCAGTTACCGGAATTGTGTAAGATATTTTTTTAATCCCTCCTCCCAGTGAGGAATATCGATTCCAAAAGTTGATTTTATCTTTGCTTTATTTAGAACACTATAAAATGGGCGAGTTGCTTTTGTTGGATACTCTGATGAGGATATCGGATTAACCATACAATTTAATCCGGATAACTCCATAATCTTGATTGCAAAATCATACCACGAGCAAACACCTTCATTTGTGTAATGGTAGATTCCTTTATTTTCTTTACTCATTTGTGGTAAGATAGAGACAATTGCTTTAGCTAAATCCCCTGCGTAAGTAGGGCTTCCGATTTGGTCTGTGACGACATTTAAAGAGTTTTTCTCGGAACCTAATCGGCGCATTGTCTTGACAAAGTTATTTCCGTAAGGTGAATAGAGCCAAGCCGTACGGATAACGATTGCTATTTCGGCATTGTCCAATACAGCGATCTCACCGTTTCGTTTCGTTTTACCGTATACCGAGATTGGAACTGCCATATCATCTTCCGTATAAGGTTTATAGCCTTTTCCGTCAAAAACATAATCAGTTGAAATATGAACTATTTTTGCTCCGGTTTTTGCCAGATTTGCAGGCCCCAGAGTATTGATTTTTGATGCCAATTCAGGTTCATCTTCAGCTTTATCCACCGCAGTATAAGCAGCACAGTTGATAATGGTGTTTATTTGATTGTTGTCAACAAATGTTTTTACGGCATCCATGTCTGTAATATCAAGCGTATCCACATCTGTCAATACGGCATTCGGGATCAATTTTTGCAACTCTTGTCCCAATTGCCCATTGGCTCCTGTTATCATCACCTTATCGTTCATGAGTCAAAATATCCCTTAATTTATTGCCCAAACGATCTTTTTGCGACGTAATAACTTTTGATGGTGGAATTTGCCAATCTACTCCTATTTCCGGATCATCATAACGAATGCCGAACTCCGATTCTTTACAATAGAAATTATCACATTTATACGCAAAAACGGCTGTTTCACTAAGAACAGAAAAGCCATGTAAAAAACCTCTGGGAATAAATAATTGGCGTTTGTTGTCTTCTGATAATTCTACAGAGACATGTTGTCCGAAAGTAGGGGAACCTTGACGTACGTCCACAGCCACATCCAAAACTTTTCCCTGTAACACGCGAACTAGTTTTGCTTGAGCATGTTCACCCAACTGACAATGCAATCCACGAATAACACCATAAGAAGATTTGGATTGGTTATCTTGGACAAGGCGATTTGAAATACCGTTGGCAACAAACTCTGCTTCGTTGTAGCTTTCAAAAAAATAACCACGTTCATCCTCAAAGAGTTTTGGTTCTACAATGATGACACCATCTAGTTTTGTTTTAATAAAGTTCATGATACTCCTCATATACTTTCAGTAAATATCTTTTGTAGTCTCCGTCTTTTAATTCATCAATTAAAGATTTCATTTGAGTATCACTGATAAATCCTCTGCGGTAAGCAATTTCCTCGATACAGGCAATTTTTAGACCTTGTCGCTTTTCTATGATATGTATGAATGCTCCTGATTCCATCAAACTTTCCGGAGTCCCCGCATCCAACCAAGCATTACCGCGCTTCATCGGAACAACATTCAATCTTCCTTCCTGTAAATACAGATTGTTTAAATCCGTTATTTCCAATTCTCCACGAGCTGAGGGCTTTAAGTTCTTTGCTTTTTCAACAACATCTGCAGGATAGAAATACAAACCGACAGAGGCATAATTAGATTTTGGTTGCTTGGGTTTTTCTTCAATGGAAACAGCTTTTAAATTCTCATCAAACTCAACGACACCAAAGCGTTCGGGATCAGAAACGTGATAAGCAAAAATAGTAGCACATTTACCCTGATTTTGTTCAACCTCTTGCCGAAAGAAATGAAATTGATCACCCATGTAGAAAATATTGTCACCCAGAATAAGGCAGACATCATCATTTTTGATAAAATCTGCTCCGATAGTAAAAGCCTGAGCAATTCCCTTCGGCTCATTCTGAACGGCATATTGAATAGTAAGGCCCAATCTTTCACCATTTCCGAATAACTCTTGGATATTGGGCGTATCTTTGGGGGTTGAAATGATTAGAATTTCCTTGATTCCAAATAGCATCAAAGTGGATAGCGGATAATAAATCATTGGTTTGTCATAAACCGGCAATAATTGTTTTGATGTTATTTTTGTTAAAGGATAGAGTCTGGTTCCCGAACCACCTGCTAAAATAATACCTTTCATTAATCCTCCTGTGCTGGTTTGATTTTAATTTTTAGAAGTGGATTTTTACTTAAATACCAAGGCAATATCATACCCACTTGCTTAAACTTATAGACTTGAATAAGTCCGAATAATCGAATAAATATCCAGAAACGAGTTTCTTTTTGGGTGCGCTCCCAGATGGTAGGATGTTTTTGTCGCACGAAAGAACGTATCTGTATAGTAGAATCTGTCATTCTCTGTTTTTGAATTTTACTTGTATTTGTTTCATGTTCTCTATACCTAAACAATACTTCGGGTATATTATAAAAATCTGTCTTGCCAATCAGCTGACACCAAAAAAAATAATCTTCAGCGGGAGAATATATTTTTTGATAACGAGTATCACCTAAAATACTTTTACGTATCATACTTGCAGGATGCAGAAGAGCACATCCAAACATCAAATGTTCTTTGATTTTATCAGTTGAGATCGGAAAGCGCATTTTTTTGATTTTAGGAAATCTTTCGGCAAAGCTGCTGACAACCCCACATTCCGGATGGCAATCCAAATAAGCCACTTGTTTTTCAAATCGTGTCGGCATAGAAATGTCATCATGATCCATAACGGCCCAATATTCCCCTTGAGCCATATCAATCAGCTTGTTACGACTAGGTGTTATCCCTAGATTCCTCTCATTTTTAATATATTTTATTCGATTATCTGTATAAGATTTCACAACATCTTCTCGGCTGTCTTCCGGACAGTCATCTAGAATCAAAAATTCGTAATCAGAAAAGGTTTGAGCCAAAATAGACTCAATCGCTTCTCTTAAATATTGTTTATTTGTTTTATAAACAGGCATCAACACAGATATTTTTGGCATTTTTAACGTCCTAAATTTTTTTGAAAAGATTTAGATTGACAGACAAAATGGCTGGGGACAATAGTTTGTACACTAAGTCCGTGATAACTATCTTTGTTTTTTAATACATAAAAAAGCATATGTTATCCTAACAAAACAATTTTGATAAACACGTTTCAATAATCCCAGATGGTCTTTTGGGTTAAGTATCATACAATTTTATGAAAAAGTCAATGATGAAAAGGGATTTTTATTACATTGTGTATTCGGTATCAAGTCAGCCCGTTTTCTTCTATCAATTGGTTAGAGATTTTTTAAGAACATCACAAAAAGTGCTACCTGATTTAGTTGAGATAAAGGAGGCAATATCCTTAATTACAAAATAGAGTTCTTAAAAATATCTATGATTTTATCTTTTATGTTGTCGGGCTTTAATGGCAAATCCGACAATTCATCACCGGAAAATTCTACAAGTTCATACCGGTTATCGTCAGAATTCCATTTCGTCCATTCGGTTCCGGTAGGTGTTGTTCTCTTTATTTCTTGACACACAAAAAAATCGACGCTGTTTTGCTTTTCCCAATCATCATAATGAAAAACAAACTGAATGTTTGTCACAATACTGCCACTCTCTTCTTTTAATTCTCTGATAAGAGCTTGTTCGGCCGTTTCTCCTTCATCAATACCGCCACCGATTGTGACGTAATAAACGCTCCCTGGTTTAGTGCGTTTCATTAACAGGAGTTTATTTTCTTGTGTAATCAGTATGGTACGAGCCGATTTACGCATTTAAAATTGCCTTGACTTCATTTGGATATAATCTCTTTGTTTCGGGAACACTTAAATGTTTTACCAGCAAAATAGGAGTATTCAAAGTAATATCGGGATAATGAGTTTGCATTTGTTGAAGCCCTGTTTCTAAGTTAGGTGTATGATCGTTAAACCCCTCTGTTTGCAAAGCTTGTTTAAGTGGTAGATAATAGACTTGAGTCACATAGACGACTTCAGCCCATTGCTCTTTTGGGCAGTCTTTGTAAACCAAAAAACCTTTATGAATAAAACCTTCGTTTAATCTGAGAGTAGATGTCTTGCAACCGTTGACAAGAGCTGACCAGCGTCGTTCAACTAAATGTAGCCATTGCTGTTTTGGATACAGGGTATGTTCTACAAAGCCTTTGATGATTTTGGCAGTTTCTTCGGGTGTTAGGTTGTCATTATTGATAATAAAGTCAGAGTATGGACGATTTTGATAGCCCTCTTGATACATTTGGTGGATACGATTACGCTCCCAATCATTGAGTTCTCGTGTACCTCTGTTTTTTAAACATTCTTCCAGACTCGGTGCAAGAGTAATATTCAAAAAATGCGTTTGACTATCCTCCATTTTTTTCCAATCTTGATAAGTGTTATCGGCAATCGGATAGGCAAACAAGATAATCTCATATTCCCGTGTTTTTTTAAGGTCTTTCAATCTTTGATTTAATCGTTTATGGCGTTCACGCCATCCTTGCTGGATGGAAAGTCCTAATTGTTTTTGTTCTTGATCACTCATCAACTCATCCACTTCAATGAATGTAGCATTTGCCAACATAGTCACTAAAATTTTAGAAACAGTTGACTTTCCGGAATTCATCGGTCCGTTGATGTTGATTATTAGCATGATCCCTCACAATAATTTACCATATTAATAGTACAATATTATAGGGAGTATTACAATTAAAATATCCTATATTTTATATAATCTCCTCCATTTTTAGCTATTATCAATGCTGTTTATATTCTTTTTAACCGGTTTAACATTCTAAGAAGAATGATTAAGATGAGAATGAATAAGATTTTTCATTTTATTTGAGGATATTTATGTGGCTTTGATAAATAATAATCAAGTTCTTCGTGATTATCTGGCATTTCAATATAATGTGTTTTTATTCTTTTATCAAATTTACCAACTTTCAATTGCTTTTCTTTTTTTAACGCATTTAGTTCAGCTTTATTAAAGGCATGTAATTCAATCAAATGATCCAAAACCTCCATAACATCAATCAATTCAGATTTTAGTTCTACTAAATTTTTTGAGTCAAACACCTCTTGGGCTTCCTCAACAAGCTTTTTTTTCAACTCCAACAAATAATCTTCATTATTCAAAATTTCATAATCTACAGTCAGACCATTATTCTGCATAATAGACAATCTGTTATTTCTTATCAATATATTTGTTGCAAACCTTTTCATGTTTCCTCCACTACCTAAGGATAGCATAATAATAAAAATCAAGATAAAATTTGAGTTTTTTAAATAAATACAAATGCTTGTTTTGTGAACTACCCTTTTGCCCCCCCCCTCTTTTTTTTTACTTCCTTTTCTTCAAGATGAGTATTTTTTGCCTTTACTTTCATGCCTTTCTATGGCTTTTTCCTTACCCTCCAAGCGTTTTTCTATAGCCTTTTTCTTGCTTTCCTGTTTTTTTGTGGTAGCCTCGCCTTTATTCTGTCTCGCATTTGGATGTTTTTTTGTTGTTGTCACCTCATTAATGGCATGTGCGGTATTCCCTCTTTGTGATCCATTCCCTTTAGCTATACTCATATTGGGGATTGAAAATATGGCTATGGATAATGCTATAAATCCTATGAAAATTTTGTTTATAAATCGCTCCTTTTTCTTCTTATAAAAATATCGTACGTGCTAGATACAGACTAAACATATTATAGATATTGATATACGTCAAGAAAAAATAGATAGATGTCTGTTGTGCATGAACTTAATTGATATAATTTCTCTAGAGCTGTATCACTTTTATTTCTATATCCTCTTCTTTGTTGCCATCCGGATAGTGCTTCATTTTAAGCTGTATATGAACTTAATTGATTGTTTCTCACACACTGTTTGATCATGGATATTAAATCTAGACGCATATCCATGTTTTTGATTATCATGATAAATATTGCTCTTTCAGGAAAATTGTCCCGTCAAACCTCTCTGATTTTCCTGAGACATTAAGCAGTTTTTGAAATTCAAGTTTTTTATCTGTTATTCAAAATGATATATGTTAAAAATAACCGACAGTAATATGCAGTATATCTGTGGAATTTTTTTTGAATTATACTTGATGTTTTTTTTGCCGTATAATAGGCTTTTCAAGCTGGTTACTGTAAATTATTTAAAAAAAGCAAAAGGATATCCCTTCGCTTTTTCTTAATGGTCGGGGCGACATGATTACTCGACTCTCGCCTCGCCCTTCGGGCTGTCCTTCGGACATTACCTCAGAAAATTTTCTGACGAAAATCGGCACGCCCCCGCGTGCCTTTTTCCTTCGCT
Organism: uncultured Alphaproteobacteria bacterium; assembly: GCA_949292205.1. GTDB lineage: Bacteria > Pseudomonadota > Alphaproteobacteria > CAAHEQ01 > UBA3637 > CALXZG01. The sequence goes on along the minus strand of CASEYR010000003.1, from coordinate 29,567 downwards.
CCGAACATGCTTCCTTCGCATGTTCTTCTCATACCGCCCCATTTATAAAAAAGACGGCTTTCCTCGCCGTCTTTTTCTTAATGGTCGGCTTAAGCCCCTTAAAATATATAAAAAGATATCGCCGATTTTTTTCATAAGAGATATTATAGCCAAAAAGCTTAGGAAAAACAAGCCTTTTTTATAAAAAAACAAAAGCAAGTGAGCCAACCTTACAATCCGAACTGGTGGGGTTAACCTAAAGGTGCGAAATACCTTTTTTATTCGGTCCCTTCCCTTTATAATACAAAAAAATATTGATATCAACCTTACTTTTTTTGAAAAAATGACTATTTTCTTGCAATTTTAGGTGGAAGTCGTTAAAATGTGACGGATTATAATTTTATGCTGATAAATGAGGTGTTTTCATGGCAGACGATATTCAAATTCAAAAAATGGACGGCAAAAGCCTTGATGTGACGGGCGTAAACAAGGAAAAGTTGAAAACAGTTTTTCCTGAGTGTTTTACCGAGGGGAATTTGGATATTGATAAACTATTGTCTTTATGTGGCGAATACATAGACAACGATTTTGAAAAGTATAAATTTGAATGGAAAGGTAAATCCGAATGCTATCGGATAGCCGGCAAGCGTTCAACGGGAACACTCCGCCCGTGTCCGGAAGAAAGTGTTGATTTTGAAAACACCAATAATCTGTATATTGAAGGCGACAATTTGGAAGTTTTGAAACTGTTGCAAACGGCCTATTATCGCAAAGTGAAGATGATATACATTGATCCTCCGTATAACACCGGCAATGATTTTGTTTATGAAGATGACTTTAAAGACCCAATGGCTAAATATAAAGAAATTACAAGCCAAACAACAAAATCAAATCCCGAAACAATGGGACGGTATCATACCAACTGGTTGAATATGATGTATCCGCGATTAAGACTGGCGGTCAACCTCCTCCGTGATGACGGTGTCATTTTTATCAGCATTGATGAACGCGAGGTTGATAACCTTAAAAAAGTATGTAATGAGGTTCTCGGGGAGGAAAACTTTATAGGTTCATTTATATGGCGCAAAAAAGATGGTGGAGGACAAGCAAAAGAATATTTTGCAATAGAACATGAATATATTGTCGTATATCGTAAAAGTGAACAATTACAATGGATAGATAAGACGGAAGAACGTAGTATTTCTCAATATAATAAAAAAGATGAACGTGGAAATTTCAAAGTAACAAAACTTGCAAAATGGGGAAATACTGCTCGTAGAGAAGATAGACCATCTATGTATTTTTCATTAACTGCACCAGACGGAACAGAAGCTTTTCCTATTGCTCCTGATGGGAATGATGGACGTTGGAGAGTTGGTAAAGAAAGAATGGCAGAATTAAAATCTTCAGATTTAATTTATTGGGAGAGAAAAGGAGATAATTGGGTTCCTTATGAAAAAGAGTATTTTGATAACCAAGTAAGAATTATCAAGAAACGAAGTATTTTATACGATGTTGCTAATACCGGCGATGGTTCTAATGTTCTAACTGATACATTTGGCAGAAAAGATGTGTTTGAAAATCCAAAACCTGTAGAATTACTTAAAGAATTTATTGAATCATCAGCTACTGATACCGACATCATCCTAGACTTTTTCTCCGGCAGTGCAACTACGGCACATGCGGTTATGCAATTAAATGCTGAAGATGGCGGAAAACGTCAATTTATCATGGTGCAATTACCGGAAGTAACCGATGAAAAGTCGGAAGCATTCAAAGCCGGCTACAAAAACATTTGTGAAATCGGAAAAGAGCGTATCCGCCGTGCCGGCGCTAAAATAAAAGAACAAAATCCCAATGTTGACGTTGGCTTTAAGGTTTTGAAACTGGATACATCAAACCTCGTTAAATGGGATGATACACCGGTCAGCGAGACAGAGGTGTTAAGAGAACGCTTTGACTCTGTTGTCAAAACACTTAAATTTGACCGCTCTGAATTAGATGTCGTTTACGAAGTGATGTTAAAATTGGGTATTCCCGTCACTTATCAAGTCAATTTAACCGATATCAACGGTCGTAAACTCTATTCCATTGGCGATGATGGTTTGATTTTAGTATGTTTGGACGGCTCTAACGGGGGCATTACTCCGGAAGACATTTCGGCGATGTGTGATTTAACACCTGCCAAAATCGTCGCCGCCGAAGAAGCATTCAAAGACGATGTCACTCTTTCAAACGCTTACTACATCTCAAAAGACAAAGGCGTTGAAATAGAATTGTTGTAACTAATCTCAAATATGTCGAATTCGACACCTTTGAAAAACAAGTTATTGATTAGGAAGAAGTAAATGAAAAACGAGATTAAACTTTTTGAACAAAGTAAAATACGGTCTGTTTATGATGAAGAAAGGGATTTGTGGTTCTTTTCAATCGTAGATGTTATGGTTATTTTAACAGAAAAAGAGTATCAATCTGCTCGTAAATATTGGAATAAATTGGCAGAACGCCTTAGAACAGAAGGTGCTGATGAGTCGGTGTCAAAATGTCACCGACTGAAATTAGAGGCAGCCGATGGTAAAAAATATTTAACAGATGTGGCCGATGCAGAAACAATGCTCCGTATTGTTCAATCTGTCCCCAGTCCAAAGGCTGAACCGATTAAACAGTGGTTGGCTCGTGTCGGTTATGAACGCATGAAAGAAACGGTTGATCCTGCTCTAAGTTTAAACCGAGCAAGAGAAAACTGGCAAAAGCTCGGACATTCCGAAAAATGGATTCAACAACGTATGATGGGGCAAGAAACTCGCAACAAATTGACTGATTATTGGAAAGACCATGATATTACTTCCGAACAAGAATATGCTATTTTAACAAATATCATTCATCAGGAATGGTCTGGTTTGTCCGTTAAACAACACAAAAATTTAAAAGGTTTAAAATCGCAAAACTTACGTGATCACATGAGTGAAGCAGAACTCATCTTTACAGCTTTGGCCGAACTTTCCACTCGTCAAGTGGCTGAAAACATGGAAGCAACCGGTATGAATGAAAATAAAAAAGCTGCTCGTCGAGGTGGTAATGTTGCAAAAGTGGCAAAAGAAAAATTTGAAGAAGAAACTGGGCAAAAAGTCGTAACAAATGAAAATTATTTACCGCTAAAATCGGATAAAAAACAAATCAAATCAAAGAAAGACGCATAATGAAACTAAAATTTAAGAAACAGGAATTTCAAGAAAAGGCAGTTAATGCTGTTGCTGATTTATTCAAAGGACAGGAAAAAGCCGGAACAACTTTTTCTATCGTTGATAACTCGGCTCAATTCAGTTTATTGCAAAATGATTTTGGTTTTGGTAACAAACTTCTGCTTGATAAAGAAACGCTTGTTTCTAATTTGAAAAATATTCAAAAAGGTCAATCTTTACCTCAAACCGATATTGAATCTGACAAAGCCTTCCCCATTTCCATTGAAATGGAAACCGGAACCGGTAAAACCTATGTTTACACAAAAACAATTTTGGAACTCAACAAACGTTATGGTTTTACAAAGTTTATCATTGTCGTGCCAAGTATTGCTATTCGTGAAGGTGTGAATAAATCTTTCCATATCACCGAAGAACACTTTAAAAATCAATATGACAGCGTGCCTTACAGGTACTTTATCTATAATTCGGCAAAATTATCTGATGTTCGGGCTTTTGCAACCTCCAGTAACATTGAAATTATGATTATCAACATTGATGCTTTCAAAAAAGCTGAAAATATCATCAATCAAGAGCAAGACAAGCTCAATGGCGAAACCGCTATGCGTTATATTCAAGACACAAATCCGGTTGTGATTATTGATGAGCCGCAAAGTGTTGATAATACGCCAAAAGCAAAAGAAGCCATTGCGACCTTAAATCCTTTGTGCGTTTTGCGTTATTCTGCAACCCATAGAGAAAAGCAAAACCTTGTCTATCGTTTAACACCGGTTGATGCTTATCAAATGGGATTGGTTAAGCAGATTTGTGTTATTTCAAACTCGGTCATCAACGATTCAAACAAACCTTATATTGCGTTAAAATCCGTTTCTAACAGCGGTGGTTTTAGTGCCAAAATTGAAATTGATGTTGAAGGCAAAGACGGTAAAGTGTCCCGTAAAACAATAACCGTTAAGCCGGGAGATGATCTGTACTTAAAATCAGGACATCGTCAATTATATAATGGCTATGTTGTAGCCGGTATTGATTGCACAAGCGGTTATGAGTGTATTGAATTTTCCAATACTGAATGCTTGAATTTGGGTAAAGCTATCGGTAGTGTTGATGAAAGTATCATTAAACGAGCTCAGATTTATCACACAATTAAAACACATTTGGAAAAGGAAATTCGCCTGTTTGATAAAGGAATTAAGGTTTTATCCTTATTCTTTATTGATGAGGTTAAAAAGTATCGTACTGAAGACGGCGAACCGGGCATTTATGCCAAAATGTTTGAAGAATGCTATAATGAATTGATAAATAATCCTCGTTATGCTGCTTTAAAAGAAAAGTTTAATACGGATGTTGCCAAGGCTCATGACGGATATTTCTCTCAAGATAAAAAAGGTAAATATAAGGATACTAAAGGCGATACTCAGGCCGATGATGATACCTATAACACCATTATGAAAGATAAAGAAAAACTGCTATCTTTTGAATGTCCGTTAAGATTTATCTTCTCTCACTCCGCACTAAAAGAGGGTTGGGATAACCCGAACGTTTTCCAAGTTTGCACTTTAATCGAGCAAAAATCGGTCTTTACCTGTCGTCAAAAGGTCGGTCGAGGACTTCGTTTGTGTGTCAATCAAGATGGCGAACGCATTGAGGATAAAGACGTCAATGTTTTGCATGTCATTGCTAATGAAAGCTTTGCCGAGTTTGCCGATAAACTGCAAAAAGAAATTGAAGAAGAAACCGGTGTTAAGTTTGGCGTTTTAGAAATCGGGATGTTGACAGGATTAACTTACGAAGAAGAAGTTAAGGTTGAAAAACAAATCTCTCAGGAAACGGCCGAAACAGTCGTCCAAGAACTGCAAAAGACCGGCGTTATTGATGATTTTGGGGCGGTTAATAAAGAAGTGGCCGTTGAAACAATTGAGCTTTCAAGTGTGCCGGAGCCTGTAAAAAAAGAAATTATTGAAACGATAAGACAGGAAAAACCCGTAACAGTTGCATCCCTTTCACAGACAACCTATACCGAAACAAAGGTTGAAAAAGTTTCTGTCAGCTATGAAGAAGCCGCTCAAATCATGGAAGATTTAAAAGGTACTCAGGTCATTGACAGTAAGGGAAAAATCAAAGATACCATGAAGGCAGAATTGGCCGCCGGTACATTAAATTTAAGTGACAGATGGTCAAAGGCTAAACAACGTGCTGTTTTACAGGCCTTAAATAAAGCCGATAATAAACCGGTTATTCGGGATGCAAGTAAAGAAGTAACTGTTAAATTAAAGAAAAAAGCAATACTCAGTCCTGAATTTATGGAGTTATGGAATAAAATCAAGCAAAAGACCACTTATCGTGTTCAATTTGATTTGGATACTTTGGTTGCAAACAGTATAAAAGAAATTAAGGAAATGCCCGAAATCGGGACGGCTCGCTTACTCAGTCAAACAGCCAGTGTTAATATTGAAAAATCAGGTGTTTCACACCAAGCAGGAAGCACATATATTCAAGATTTAACCCGTAACTATGAAACATTACCTGATATCTTGCGATTGATATCAACTAAGACGCTTTTGAAACGTTCAACGGTTAATCGTATTTTACAAGAAAGTGGGCGTATGGCAGATTTTTTGAAGAATCCGCAAGAGTTTTATGAAAAAGCTTTGGAAATCATTGAGCGTAATCGTCATAAACTGGCAATCGATGGCATTAAGTATATCAAACTCGCCGATGAAGAATACTATGTTCAAGAAATTTTTGACAGCACTGAGTTGATAGCTAACCTTGATAAGAATGCAGTTGCCGTTGAAAACAGTGTTTATGACCATGTCATTTATGATAGCGGTATTGAAAGCAAATTTGCTCTTGCCTTGGATAAAGATCCGGATGTTAAAATGTTCTTTAAAATCCCAAGCCGATTTAAAATTGAAACACCTATTGGGACTTATAATCCGGACTGGGCCGTTTATTTGGAAAAGAACGGCGAACAAAAACTTTACTTTGTGTTAGAAACCAAAGGAACGGATAATTTATTCTTGCTTAGAGAAGAAGAAAAATTGAAAATCATGTGCGGAGCCGAACACTTTAAGGCTTTGGATGGTGTTGGTTTTTCAAAAAATCCTGTCAGAGAATGGCAAGAATTCAAACAAACGGTGTAAACAATGAGTGGGGCTTCACGTTTTCAATCTTCGTTTGAAGCGGTTTGGATGGCAAGATGTTTAGCCGGTTTTGTTGATGATGAAAATTTAGTGCCTGCGTTTGCCTCTGCTAACATTAAGATTTTACCTTATCAGATAGCGGCGGCCCGTTTTGCATTACGTTCTCAGAACTTAAAAGGTTGTATCCTGTGTGACGAAGGCTCTTTAGGTAAAACATACGAGGCATTATTAGTCGTTTCTCAGCGTTGGTATGAAGGTAAAGAGCGGATTTTAATCGTTTTGCCATCAAACCTTAAAAGTCAATGGCAAGAAAAATTAACCAAAGAGTTTACTTTACCGCTAACCGATTGGAGCGAATATACGCAAGAGACCAAAGGCCTGTGCCTGATGACGTATGATGAAGTCATTAAAAATGAAGAAAAAGTCAGTCAAATCGTTTGGGATTTAGCGGTTTTTGACGAGGCGGATTTTCTATTTAAACCGGACAACAAGTCAGTTGCCACGATTAAAAAAGCGGTTGGAAATGCGTTTAAACTGCTGTTAACACCAACGCCCATTACATTAAGCATTATGGATATTTATGGACTTATCCATTTTATTGATGAAACTTTGTTGCCCGATGCTGACAGTTTTTATAAAAGATATTTTAGAAAGCCCGAAAACTATCCTGAACTTTCATCATGGGTATCCAAATTTGCGTTTAGAACTTTAAAAAGACAGGTTGAACCTTATGTTAATTTTACCAAGCGTCTACCGGTTGTTCTCAATTATAGTCCGATAAATGATGAAAAAAAACTCTATGATTTAACCGAAAAATACTTGGCTCTTGATAACAAAACTGCCTATCCGCAAATGGATAATTATCAGTTAGCATTACAGTTTTATAGAACTCTTTCATCATCACCGCAGGCTTTTGCGAATATGTTGTCGGCTCCGATTGAACGGGCTTCGTCTGATGAACGCATTATTTTGCAGACAATGCAAAAAATGGCTTTGGAAATTCCCGTTTCTGCTAAAATGGATGCGTTATTAAAGGCTCTTAAAACAACCTTTGCTCATTTAAAATCACGCAAAGAAGTGCAAAAAAACATTATTTTTGTTGATAACCTGACAACTTTATCCGTTTTATCAGAGTTATTAAAGGAACATTATTCGATTATAAAACACACAGATGATAATGCTTTGAACATTTTTAGAGAAGATAAAAATATTCAAATTCTTATCACAAACGATGCAACTGCCAAAGGTTTAGACATAGAATACTGTCCGGTTGTCGTGAACTATGATTTACTTTATAATGCCGTTGAAATGGAGCAACGAATTTGTCGTTGCCACCGCCAAGGACAACAATCCGATGTGTTGGTTATCAATTTGCTCAGTCAGGAAAATATGTCTGATGTGCGTATTTTGGAATTGATTAACAAACGAACTTTACAATTTCAGGGTATTTTCGGCATGTCGGACGATATTGTCGGCCATTTTGATGAAACTTTGGAGGCTATTTTACAAAAACGCCGAACCTTGCCCGATATTCAACGGGATTTTGCACAGAACTTAGAAACAAATAAAGATGCCAACTCTCAAGTTGTTTCGGATGCCGAAAGTGTATTGTTTACGACATTTACAAAAGATGTAGCCGAAAAAGTACAGGTTTCACCGCAGTATATTCAAGAACAAGCCGAATTTCTCAATCGGGACTTATGGGAGGTTGTGAAGTTTTATTTTGAAAAGCATCATCCTCAATATATTATTGATGACATCAATCAAACATTAACTTTACCGGATGATTGTGAACAACCGCATATGTTCTATTATTGGAGTGGGACAAGAAACACACCTTATACGGGAAAACGTCAGTATGGTATGGCCAAAGATTTTAAACCGGCAAGCGGAAGAATTACCTTAACTTCTATTTTAGCCAAGGGAATTTTTAGTGAAATTGAATGTGCTACAGAGGGCGAAATAAACCTTGAAATAGGTACTGAACCTTGCCAAATTAGTATGTACAATGTTGAATTACGCCGAAAAGGAAAGTTTCTTAAAAGTTATGATGTTTTAACCGGCAAAACAGAAGATGGCAAGATTTTAACACAAGAAGAATGTGTAAAAATTCTATCACAGCCAATTAAATCTGTTGAAAATAAGGATAGAGAACGGTCTTATTGGCTTGCAAACAGTTCGTTTTCTGACAGGTTGCCAGTATTCTTAGAAGATGAGTTGAAAAACAACTATATCAAGCAACAAGAAAATTGTTTTAATGCTGATATTGATATCATTAAAATGCGTTCATCTCGTCAAAAAGCCGTATTAGAACAAACTCTTGAAGCCTTACGACAGGAAACATCAAAGATAAAAGAGAGTATCGGCAGTGCCAAAGACCGCTTAGAAGAACTTAAAATTCAAAAACAAATCAACGAAATGGAAAAACAACTCCGCAAAAAAGAAGAAGGCTTGTTCTTTGAACAAATGCGTATCGAAGCCACCGCCGAAGACGAAATTGAGAAACTGTGTGGAACGGATGGAATATCTGTTGTGATATCACCGATATTTAAGGTGCAATTTCAAAAAACACCCATCATGGATGAAACCCAAGACAAGTGCTTTTTTTAATAGAAGTATGACTACTTCACAGCTATTGCGTTTTAACTAATATTTAGGATTACGGTTTAATTATTATTGATTATCGTGATAAGTTATGATATAGTAAAGCAACAAAATGTCGTGTACTGGAGTATTATACTTTAAAATACAAGAAAGATAATGTTATGAGAAATTTGGTTGTATTTGATTTTGGAACAAGTAAAATTAAGACCTTGTTATGCAAAGTTGATGATTTTGGGAAATTTACAAAAAAAAACAGAATTCACAAATGTTTCCATAGGAAAATTATTATCTGATAACAATAAAATTTTCAATGATGAAAAATATGCAATTCTAAATGACTTCAATGAAAAAATAAATGGCCTTATGGAAAACTTTCAGGATACCGAGCTTGAGTTTAAAGCTATCGCAACAGAGGCTTTTAGAAAAAGTCATGAACTAGAAGATGCCCTTTATAAAGTTACCAATAAGTTTAGTATAGATTTGGAGATATTAACACCGAGGAGAGAGTGTGAACTGTTGGCTGCCAATTTTAACTTGACAGAATCTGATTTACTTTTGGATATAGGTGGTGGAAGCATAAACACTATCTATAAATGTAAAGGCATGTTAAATACCCACTGTTATAGCTTAGGCGCGTATGTTTTACATAATTTATTCCAAAGTAATGGTGAGTTATTTGATAATGCCATCTATACAGCTATGGATAAATATATAAAAAAAGAAATATTTTCTTCTATTTGTCACAGAACCTTTACGAGGGTTGTTGTTGGATCAAACCAGATGCTCAGTTTCTTTAATAGTCTTTCTGAGAAAACTGGGCTCAATTTTATGCGTAACGATTCTTTTGATGCTAGCTTCATCAATACGTTAATAAATAATGTTTTTTTGGACAGAAAGTATGAAGATTTATTTCAATATTTTGAACAAAACCCAAGTTTTATGTATGGAGCAGATAAAATGTTATTGATTTTAGAAAATTTCGTTAAATTTTTTGATATTAAAGTAATATCCCCTACAGATGATGGAATAGCGTTAGGTTTTGTAAAAACTTGTTTAAACTTGGCTCCACTTTCATGATATTACTATGATTTATTTAAAATACGATTTGAACGATGAAAAAGTAAAATATCTTATTCAAAGCGATGAAAATTTGGGTAAGCTAATCAAATATATTGGTTCTAGTGAACTAGCTATAGAGGAAGATTCTTTTAAATGTCTTGTAAAATACATTATTGGACAGCAAATCAGTGATAAAGCACGCGAAACAATTTGGAAAAAAGTTTGCTCTAACATTGAAAATATTGCCCCTAATGACATATTAGGAATGAGTGATGAAGGGCTTTATAAAGCGGGAATTCCAAGACATAAAGTTAAATATATAAAGGCGTTAGCATATGAAATTGTAAGAAAAAGAATAGATTTTGGAACATTACAAACACTTTCAAATGAAAAGATAATTTCGCAATTAACTTTAGTAAAAGGTATTGGGAGGTGGACCGCTGAGATGTATTTGATTTTTTCATTAAAACGAGAAAATATTTTTTCAGAGAGTGATGGAACTCTTAAGCGTGTTATCCAATGGATGTATAATCTGAATGAAATACCTTCTACAGGAGTAATAAAGGAATACTTCTCTAATTGGATGGAGTACGCTACGATTGTTTCTTCATACCTATGGAAATCTATTGAATTGGGGTTAATTTGTAAACCATTTGAGCAGGTAATTTCGGGAAAACAAGGCGATGTAGATAATGTTAGATAACTTATACTGGATGAAATATTCCATAAATATTTCACAAAAAGCACCTTGGTCTAAACTAAAAACAGGTGTGGTACTTGTTTCCAAGCAAAATGAATTGATTTGTTCCGCTTACACTGGGGAAGAAGAGAATTCATCTTGGCTGGATGTTTTGTTAAAAAAAATAAAAGGGAGTAGTCTTTTCAATGGATGGTGTCTTTATCTCACGGTTAATACATTATCGAAAACAGAGTCATTTGATCTAATTGAATTACTAAAGCTAATTCACGTTCGTAAAATATATGTAGGGATCCCGGATTTTAGGCTGGAAAATTATCTAAACGGGGATCCTGTTCTGGTACTAGATTATGTTCATCGTTACCCTGATGATTTACAACGTGAAATATTAAAACAGAATAAGCGTTTTTACGCAAACAGTAGACAAAGCATTCAGTATAGTTCGTACTATTCTGCTAATAGAATCAGCAGTTTTGTGTTAGAGAAACTGGAACGAAAAGGTATAACTATTTCTGAAGAAGAGCTTAATATAAATAAAAAAAGTACAGCTCTCGCATCTTTAATTTTTAATAAATATGAAATTGAGTATGAGAAGGCCGCTTGTATAGTAGATAATATCTTATCCGAGGCCTTTAATAACAAATATAGTAAATATGATTATTTGAATGATATACGTTCATTTGATTTAGGATGGAAACAAACCTTTCAATCTATCTATAACAGGGTATCTAAGAAGCCGATGCCTGGTATGAATATACTAAATGTTGGTGTTGGTTCTGGAAATGAAGCTATTAGTTTATTTTCAAATTGTCCTCATATCACCTTTGTTGATATTGCTGAGGAGGGACTTGAACGAATTAAAATACAACTTCCATTATCTAATTTTGTTGTTTCTAAAGCGGAAAATTTATCTTCTTTGAATGAAAATAGCTATGAATTATATATTTCTTTAAGAACCTATAATTCTTCATTTTTTGATATTAATCATGCAATATCAGAAGCATACAGGGTGTTAAAAAAGGATGCTATTATAATTATTTCCATAGCCAATGGATTTTTATGTTCTGGGGAAAAACGAATTATCCCTGGTTTAATAGTTCCAGGTACAGATTTTGTTGATATTTATAGGGGGATAGATACAGTTAAGTTGCTACATAAAAACTTCGTTCAAATAGGATTTAAAAATATTCAAATTTTCCCAACTAAAACAGAAATTTATTTAACAGCAGTCAAGTAATCAAACAAAGGCGAGTATTATGATGAAACAAATAACTTTTGCAGATAACGTATTGCGCTTTCATGATGAACTTTCACATCAATCACTTTCATTGCCAGAAGGGTTTAGACTGGTCAATCCATTTGTTGCCGCTCAAAAAGAGAAAGTAAAACAGGTAACAACGCTTTTTTATCAAAAATATTATAACGATAGTAATCCTAGACGCCTTATACTTGGGAGTTCTCCAGCCAGACGGGGGACAGCCGTGACCGGCGTTCCCTTTGAAGATGCGGCACATCTTCAAAAAGAAACAGGAATTTCCATTGATAAATTTTTTATCAATCACTCTTCATCAGGATTTTTATATGAAGTTATGGATGAATATGGTGGTTGTAATAAATTTTATGCGGACTTTTATATGAGTTTTGTTTGCCCTCTTGGGATAGTTAAAATAAACTCAAAAGGTAATGAGGTTAATTGTAATTATTATGAAAATAAAAAATTACGAGAGGTATTATCACCATTTATTGTACGTATGCTTCATCGACAAATAACTTTAGGTATTGATACATCTGTATGTTATTGTATTGGGAGTGGTGAAAATTATAGCTTTTTGTCTACACTTAATGAGGAGCATAAGTTTTTTGATTTAATATTACCATTAGAGCATCCTCGTTTTATAATGCAATACAATTTAAAAGATAAAGAAAAATTTATGAATAAATATATGAATGCATTTTGTAAGTATAAAAGTTAATACAATGTAAAGTTTCTATGAATGGAGGAAGAAATGGAAAATAGAGACAATAAAACACTGGTACATTTTAATACAGATACCATTAAAATATATGATTTAAAAAATGGTATATTAAAAATGTTAAATGAGGAGCGTGTTTCCTTTGGAACAGGTTGTTTAAGTGAGGTTTTAGAGAAGATAAAAGAATTTTTAAATCATTTAAGCAATTATACAAACGAAATAAATAATACATCTGTCAGGTTATATGCCACGGGTTTATTCCAAAATTTTAAACAGGAGGAAAAAAATCAAATAGTTAATAACATTTTCGTGGATTATGCTCTTTATTTTAATGTAGTGCCTTTCGATTTAGAACAGTTTTATTTGCAAAATAGCAGAAATATTTGTGAATCTGAAAATATGATACAAGGATTGCTATGTCAGGAATTTAGAAATGTTGTTGTATGCGGAAGCTTTCAACAGTTTTTACAAGACATTGAAAAACTGATTAAACATTTATATAGGTATAATATTAATGTACTTAGTCCAGCCTCAACAAAAATTAAACCAGAAACAATAGGAACTGAGTTCATTCTTTTTGATTATCAAGACTGTATTAAAAATGAGCGTGATACTTGGCGGCATAAGTATGAACATATGGAAAAATTTAGACAAGCGGATGCTATTATCGTTTGTGATCCTCGTGGAGTGGTTGGCAAGGGAACTATATTTGAGTTTGGTTTTATGACTGCTATTTCAAAAAGGATCATATTTATGGAACAGCCAAAAAATATATCCATTTTCTTTCCGTATGAGATTGGACTTAATTTTTAGGAAACAGATGTCGAATCTTAGCGATATATAAAAATTTTAAAAAGATGCTATTAATTCGAACACATTTCATCATAAACGAGGTTGTTTCGGTCTATTTGACGGATCGTTTCGGGGGTATCATGCTCGTAATCCGCATAAATCGGCTCGTAAATCAGGCAAAAATCACCGTTTATATTTGTCGTGCAACCGGCGGATACGGTCAATATCGACAACATTATCACGTACAGTTTTAGCTTTTTGAACATTTTCTAAGGTTCCTTTCATTGTTTTGACTTGTTCTTTATGTTTTCCTTTTTGATAGCCCAGCAGGTATAAAATCGCCAAACCACCGCCGATAATCCAATATTTTGCTTTATTCCAAGCTGTCGTTATGAGTGTTAACATTGTAGTTTCCCTTTCATTTTTCTTGTGTTTAGATTTGTTTTGTTGAATCGGGCAAATAAACCGGTATTGCTAAATTTTCTCACTAACCCCGTTCGAAAATAAAGCAATTGCCTCGTTTATTTTCCTTTCTTTAACCCAATATCTCTTACTCCGCTTACGCCAAGCACAATACCTAGTCCCATCAGCAGATATTCCCAATCCACCTCCGGAACACTAAAAAACGGGACAACCACGCAATTGTGGAATATCCCGTAGCACAAAGTCCAACCGATTTGAAGCCACTGTTATTTTCCCATTTTATCAAATTTGGTGCTGAAGAAAAATCATTCAGGATTAGGAAAATGGTTGCAAATGTATCGTGAAATACATTAAAACCATTTGACGAAAATAATGAATGAATTTTTCCGCATTCTTAGAACAAGACTTATTTTGCCGATTTTAAGCTGAATTTTGTTTAATTGTATATCTAATACAATCGCACCAAAACTCATCAAAACTCGAACAAAATAAGTTCTTGCCAAATTGATTAAATGGGAAATAACAGTGGCTATAATCCATTTCCGTTTCATAGAAGTGCAATTCCTTTCTGAATGGTTTCGTTTGAATAAGGTTGTATTCCGTTTTCATGGCGAATGATTGCCTTGATAAACACAGTCAAAGTGCCGATTTCTGTCAAATCAACTTTACCGTCTGGTGTAATACCAAGCTGAGCGGCCACACTTTGGATGTAGGCTTGTGTTTGGTTTTCACTCGGCGGAGCGTATCGGCTGATTATCTTTCTTGGCGTATCTAAACCATGGATCCTTTGATAGTTTTGCAACAGTCTTGCCAACGCTCTGATACCATAAACGGCCGATATAAATACACAAAAGGACGGATCTTGTTCTTTTCCGTCCTGTTTTAATCCGAGCCAATTTTCTCCCCATCTGATGTTTCCGGGATTATTGTTTCGAATGCCTCTTGGCTGTCGTGTTTGGTTCATGATGTAAACTCCATATCATTTCTCTTAAGTCATCAATTTTTGTTTCTAATCGGGCAATGTGCGTTTGAGTTGCGTACTCTTTGGCCACCGCTACTTTGAATTCGTTTAACTCTCTTTCAACACTTTTGATTTCCCTCCGTTGTTCTCCCAGTTTATAAAAAAACCAACCAAAGGCTGGCACACAAATGATTTGTAGGAATTGTATCCAATCCATGTTTTTCTCCTATTGATGTACTCGGCTATCTTCAATAACCGCTGTTATTTCTACCTTGGTGGAGCGTGGATGAATACCCGTTACACGAGCAAGTACGCTCCATTTATCGGCTGTTCCAAAGGCAAAATGCGTTCTTTCCGCATCTGTGCCGGTTAAGATGTCTATGTCCGGTTCTTCCGATAAGATAACTTCAGTCGTTAACGCTCCAGGTGTGACAACATAAGGTCCTGATAAAGACCCGTTTTTCTTACGCAAGGCCAAATAATGTGTTTGACCTTCTTCAAACTTGACTGGTTCGGACAGGCTTAAGGTTAATCCGCTTTTCTCTGTCACTTCACCGCCTTGGCCCCATTTAGCCATATCATGTGTAATGGCGATTAAGTCTCCATAACTAGGAACCAGTCCTTCAAGTTCTGTTGTAAAATTGACAATACGTCTGCGATACCGGTTTGCCAAAGCCATATAAGTTGCTTCACGCAAGGCTTGGTCTTTGTTTGTACAGCCGAACAATTCTACGGTGGCTGTTTTATCGGATGTTGAGCCGTCAAACGAACCGACTATTTCTGACGTTTTCCAAGTCTTTTCCGAAAAATACTGAACGCAAACACTGTCGGCGGTATCCTCGGACGGCATCACATATTGTATGGACAGGCTGTTTTTTACAATATTTCGTGGTCCGAATAGTGCAACCGGTATGTTTTTCGGCTCGTCCCGGACGAAACGAACGATACCACCTTGAATAAAAGGAATAGCTCGTCCAACTCGGGCTGTTCGGGATAAAGCCTCATAAACCGTCAGTTTGCTATCAAACACACCGTTAAAGGTATCGCCACGACTGTTCCAAGTTTGATCCAAATTATAAAGGGCCTGCATATCTATGGACTTATCGGCAAGTCCGGCACCATATGAGGCTCTTAAGATATCTGCCAATACCCAAGCAACAGAACGGGTCGCTACCGGCGATGACCACCCAGAAGTCGGAGACCAAGTCGGCAGTTTCCTTGTGACGATACAGTTGACCATACGTGACGAACGCTGTGATAGGTTATCGGTGGCTCGCATCGTAATGGCAAGCAATGTCACGTTTCCATAGTCTTTATCTGACACGATATAGCCCTTGGCCGAACCCCACCGGATTTCATGACCGGCACGTGAAGATGTGTCTTTGGCATCTAACCGGGTAGCTCTGACCTCATACCTGCCGGTTGTAACCGAATAAGTATAGGTTTTATACATGGCATTGTGGTTATTGCTTGTAATACTTTCCGTTCCAAGAGTAACCCAATCACCCAGCGCTTTATCTTCATCATCTATCAACCGAGCATCAATACGCCATTGAATGGTTTTATTAGCCATGGTGCCATTGTCGTTTGCGTAATAACAACCCCGTTGAAAAGCTACATCAATTTCAATTTTATTGATAACGCTTTCAGTCGGGTTTAATACAAATGGCCCACAAATGGTATCTTTTAGCAGTTCTTGACCTGCAACCTCATTGGATGTCACCACATCCTCTTCAAAGAGCGTATTTTTACCTCCGGGTTGAATGATTTGATAGGTTATTTCTTCAAATGAACTGATGGGCGTATCCTCAATACGAATCTGTTCGACATTGTATTCACCTTGACCCAAACAATGGAGCTGATACACAAATTGCTCGTTATCAATGTATTTATAATATGGCTGACTGGCAAAATCCGGATAAATCAGGTGCCTGCCATAAATAACCGGAATGGGATTACCAAGACGTGCCTGATTACCTTGAGCCTGTAAGGAATAAGTCGGACTTTGAGTCAGGCTTGATGTTGTCATTCCATTAAGCGATGCTTTAGGTGTTGGCACAAAGGTGTTAATCAAAATACCACCTCCGACCGAAACGGCCGCCGCAGCAACACCACCCCAAACGGCACCATAAGCGGCACCCACCGCACCACCAGTATAAACAGTTGCAACAATTAAGGCCACCGTTAGGACAATTTGTAATGGATTTGAGCTTTTACCACCTCCGCCACCCAGCGGCAGAGCAACAAAACTAATCACCGCTTTTTGATGTAATATGCAGTTCCAGTCTTTCCGAAGTTTTGCTACACCGTCAACAAGGCAGACTGTTGGGCGAGTTAAATCTATCTTCTGCTCTTTGACGATTTGCCAAACGGTCTGTTTTCCGGGTAAAACCTTGCTTATCCGTCCTTTGTTAGGATTAAACGGATTTGTTAGAATATTAAAGTAAACCATTGTTTTAACTTTCTTTCACTCGATAATAACTGTCTAAGTACCAACCACAAGTGTTTAAGGAACGGACATTTTGAAAAACAACACCGCTGTCTCTGACACAGTGCAAAACGCCCCCGCCGTCTATATCTAACCATAAACCGGCATGAACGGGATTTTTTGATTGCCTCATCAAAACAACATCACCATTTTGTGGGGACGGCACTTCCTTAAAAGCTGTAAAAGCCAAATCTGTCCGGAAGGCGTGTAGGACATCTCTTAAATTATTCGGATTAATGTTGACCGGTGGCACATCATGGACAAACTCGTGCAGCAGCACATAACGAACAAAGCCCCAACAATCAAAACTGTCAGGGCCTTGTGCTCCGGCGATCCATGGTCGCCCGATATATTTTAATGCAAAATGTGTCATCTCGATAATCCCGGATATTTTTTGACGGTATAGTTTTCAGCAGGAAACGACTTGTTGCTGATGTCCATCATGCGAGCTGTGGCTGATATTTTAGAAATATCCACCGAAACCTCGGTAATAACTAAAGTAATCGGTGGATCCATCTGAGGTATACTCAGGTCGCTTGTCAGATACGGACGGTAGGTCATTTCAATCATGTCTTGCGTTTCAACGGCTCTGTCCAAGTATTTGATGATTTCGGTGGACACGTTGTCAATGGACAAGGTAATCTCCGGCAGCGGTATGGCCTCAACCGGCGGGAGTGTTAAATCAAACGCCATAGCGGTAAATTCCACCGCTTGCCCGGGGTTGAGCGGAGCCGTGTCTTCCAAAGTACAGATATGGTTGACATTATCCCGAACAACCCGAATGGCGGTCGGATTTCCATTGTCATCAACAAATGCCGGATGCCTCAACTCCAACGTGTGCAATAAAATCACATCACTGGGTGCCGAGGCATAGGCTTCTTTTAAAGCTTCCGATAAAGTGTTATCTGTCATTTTTCCTCCTAATATCCGATAGCGAACCATGCGACATAGCCTTGTCGCCGATTGGTTGAATCAGAATCCACATAACGTATTGTAAAAGCGGTGGTTGATACTCCGATAACCATGGCACAGTAGTTTGTGTCAGATGTTGAGTTTGTGGCTTGTCCGTAGGGGGTCACAACGATACTGATAACCGTAGAGGAAAAAGCCTTGGGAAACGTCACGGAAAAATCGGCACTTGTGGTTATGTTGACTCTTCCGCCTTGAAAAATCAAACCGGTCGCTTTGTTCTGTTCCCAAAAAGACGTTGAGCTTTTAGAATAACTACCTGTTTTATTAAATAAGGCGGTAGCCGTTATATTTTCTAAATTCGTATCAACTTTGTTTACAACAATATTTCTGATTTCTGTCGTGTTTTCCTCAGAAAGCGGACGGCTGATATCGGCACATTTAATGTAGTTGAGCTCATAATACCCTTTGGGGCGGGTCTCATTACCATAGCGGACAGCCCCATTGGCTCCGGTTGTCGGATTATAAATCATTAAATCCGGCGTGCCGTCTTTCATCCCTTCATCGGTTCCGTTAGTATAAGCCATAGTTGCCCCGTCACCCGAGCCATATGCGTCAATCCGCACTTGACAGGCGTGATAGTGACCTTGAAATTGGTCTAACTCAACACCACCCAATTGAGAGGTTGTTCCGCCTCGGGCAAAGTTAAGCAAAAGCGGCAAAATCAATGTGTCATTATCTACTTTAACATAGCTGGCACACATACCGTACGTGTCAACCTGACTGTCATAGGTGGCTTCGTCTACAAATATCAGGCTGTTTGTATCCACCAACTGGGTAAAAAAGTCCGGATATCTGGCACGAGTAATAGTGTTTTTATACCAAACCGGTTCGTATCCGTCCGGCACTTTGGTATTTGCCGGCACACAAAGACGTGACCCCAGAGGCGTGGGTGCACAAGATTCTGCGTAATATCGGGCTTGATTAGCCTGATCGGTTGCCAAAGCCACCTGTTTTTGTCCCTCCGTATTAACATCGGCAATTTGTGTCGCTCCGGCGGCTTGAACACTACTGACTTGCGATGAGCCGGTGCTTTTTACAAGGGCGATTTGTGAAGCCGTTTCTGTTTGAATCGTTTGGATTGATCTATTTGTCGTGGTAGAGATATTATTAAAAACCGCATCAGCAGAGGCCTTAATCTCTTGTGTGGCCTCTTTAATAGCCTGCGTTTCCATTTTAATTTGGTCGGTGGCATTTTTTAAATTAATCGTTTCATTTTTAGCTGCCACCGCTGTATCCCGAGCTAATTCAGATTTCGCCACCACATCTAAAACACCGCCGGTAATGGACTCCCGCACATCCCTTAATTGCTTGGCCACAGTCGGGACGTTGCCGTTATCTGTCGGCACAGTCGTTTTATCATCACCGTGAATAATCGTGTGCCATTTTTGACCGTCAGTCTCTGCTTGGGACACAACGGTCTGCAATCGTTCTTCCATATTCATGTTTGATTTTCCTTAAATATCCTCAACAAGTTCACAGATTTTTGAATGATAAACTTTATTTCCCCGCATCACGACAATTGTATCTCCAACAATAACCATACTTTGCCGATACCATGTTGTTGAGGTAAATGGCATTTTATATTTTTTATAAGTGGCAAAATCAGAAGTCGAATAGATTCTTGATTGGTCTATAATATAATACAGTCCGTTATAATAAAGGACATTAAAAGAATAGTGCTCGGCATTAAAACCTTCCGGTTTTGTTAACTCACTCCAATTTGTTCCGTCTGAACTTCTGATAAACTTATCACTCCAGTTGTAATGGTAAAAATAACCGTTACAATAAACGATGGATATCCGAATATGACCGCTAAAATCAGATTTGGCTTTCGTCCAACTTGTTGGTGTTGAACCGGCTACGGCTTTGGAACTGTAATCCGTGGTTCCCGTAAAATACGATCCGAATGCAACAAACTTATTATTTCCAAATCCCACGACTTTAACGGTGCCCGTTGTTATCGATGTTGATGTATTAAAAATTAATCGGGTCCAAGATATACCGTTTGTTGAATAGAAAATAGCCGGTTGCCGTGCACTACTGGAGGGATTGTATTCGCCACCGATAACATAATAGCCGTTTCCATAAATAAGCTCGCCATTCAATTGTGCACCTGTGCGATACGCATCTGTTGGAAGTGCTCCCGTTGTATATGTGGATAGATTCGTGTCCGTTGAAACATAAGAAACCGTATCCTTATACCACCCCTCATCAAGTAACACTAATTGGTTGGTTGCATTATTATAACAAACACCATCAGGATAGGAAACCGGCAAATCAGCCAAAAATGTGATATTGGTTAAATCAGTTTTAAATATTTTTGTTCCCCGAGCGTTATAAACCAACAAATTATGGGTTGTGGAGGGAAATAAATAGGCATCACCGTCTGATAAATCCGGATGTGTCATCACACTCCAATTGGATTCATCCCCACCGCCGATTGTAAAAAATGATGTTCTTAAACTCATGCGAAACTTCCTTGCAGATTGCCGATCCATGTCGTCCCGTTGTCAAAACTCCGAAAAGCAAACAGATATTTTTGCGCCGTTGTAATAACCGGAGCCATTCCGTTCAGCCATGAAACCGATGACGGAAAGGTCATCGTTAAGTTGTCGGCCGTTACTGTTAAATACAGTTCAAAAGTAATTGCCCGGTCGGTTTTGGTTAAACCGGCTACATTAAATGTAAAAATCGTTGAGGTTGAGACACTTTTTGTATAAATGACCACTTCATCCTGCAACACAATTTCTGTACCGGATAGCCCTGATATTGCCTGATATAAGGACAAATCTTTAACCCCCATGCTGTCAGCGTATGTTTTCGCTCGTTCTGCTTGCTCCGTTGCCAACGCCACTTGCGTAGCACCGGCCGAGTTAATATGGGAAATCTGTGTCGTCCCGGCGGTGGTTATATTATTAATTTGTGTTGTTGTCTCCGTTTGAATTTGTGCAACAGATGTTTGAGTAGTGCTACTAATTGAGGCAAAAGTTGTTTCACACTGATTTTTGAAATTTTCCGCTTGATTACGTAAAGTCAATGTTTCCGACTTGAGCATCTCGGTTGTCTCTTTTAACGTGTTTGTATCGTTTTTAATCGCTAAAGTTTCATCCCGAGCCGCTTCAGCCTTTGCCACCACGTCTAAAACACCGCCGGTTATCGCCTCTCTAACATCCTTTAACTGCTTGGACACAGTCGGGACTGCACCGTTTTCCGTTGCCACCGTTGTGGTATTGTCCCCATGGACGATATTGTGCCATATAGAGGCATCTGTTTCCGCTTTTGTGATAACGGCTTGTAATCTTTCTTCCATATCCATAACTAGCTCCATAAATTATAATATTGTTATATCTGTGCAAGAGCAGAAAATGGTGTAATGCGAAGTTTGTTTTTTGAAATGATACTGATTG
>CASEYR010000003.1:0-7839 GCA_949292205.1 uncultured Alphaproteobacteria bacterium | reverse complement strand
ATCCTTGTCAATATCCGCAATATTCACTGCGGATTATTCCTTGTGTTCATCTCTTAAAAACATAAACACAGGTATGACAATATTATGATTTATGGAGCTAAAAATCCTTTATTTGTTTTGGACAGGTCACATGGACATATTCGTGTAAGCGATTGACGGCCAAGACCAATTTATCGTAATCGCAGTCTAATAGAATGTTTAAGGCACCTTCGGATAAGGTTGGTCTGTCTCGAATTTCCAGTTCCGAGGTTATCTCCCACAAGTAGCCATTTAAGAGTTTGGCTTCAAACTGTTGAGTAAAACGAGCCTCTTGTTCCAATAAGCCCAAACCACCAAGCAATGTGATGTAAAACCATTCAGCACCTTCTTTGGCGTGGTATTTGTACCAAGCTTCAAAGAGTGAAAACTGTTCTCGGTTCATAACCCACCGCACAGAAATTTTAGACGGCGTTTGCTCATAACGCCGCCTTTGTCTTGCCGGACCTGATTCCATATCAGTTCGCACTATGGCTTCACCAGGCTTAATCGCATAACCTTCCGTAGTCGGATAAGGTAAATGTTTAGGAAAATATACTGTCATCGATAACTCCCAAATGCCGGATTAAGGGCATAGCGTTGTTCCAAAATCGGCGATAGACCTTCGCCTTTAGAGATATTTTTACCAATAGAGCTTTCAATTTGCTCCACAATAACATCAATTGACACGTTGCCTTGAGCATCTTTATTGGCAGATGCAGAAGCCTTTGTGCCTGATGCGTTGTTATGGACATTTACATTGACATTAACCGATGTTTTAGAGTTTAACTCCGTTCCGAGTGCGTTCATTTGTCCTTTTGTGAAGACCGTTTCTCCACGTTTTGCGATGATCGGTATTTCGTCTCCGACCAAACCGCCGGTATGATAACGGGTAGCACCTTCAAAAACAGATGGACTAATCTCCCTATAAGATAAAGTATCCGAACCAATGACACCTCCTGTATGGGCCATCGGCACACCAAAATACCCCATTATCCCACCCATGAGTGGCTTAATAACGGCATATTGAATGGCCATACGCACCATACCTTCAACGATTGAATTAACTAAATCAGCAAAACTGGCTTTACCGGTCATGACGAACTCAGTCAGCGTGTCCTCCATGGCTGTAAACGAATTTTTGACGATATTCTCAGTTGCTTTTGCCATATCGGTTACATCAGCACAAGAACTTTGCATTCCACGAGTAAGACCATCTTTCCAGTCTTTTGAACTTTTCAAGGTAGCATCGCTTGCCTTTTTGACCATGTCATCATAAACCCGGTTAACATCAGCCTTGAAATCTTCATACCCGGCCTTAGTGCTGTCAAGGTTCGCCAAAGCATTATCACGCCATTCGGCCGCTTTTTGCATAGCCTGATCATATGGCTCTTGTAATTCAAAGACTTTCTTTTTTATGTCCTCTATGTTTTTTTCATAGGCTGAAGTATCAACTGTCGGCAGTTGCTCTGTCTGTTGTTCCAGTTCTTTTTTAGGTCGAAGCTCCGGATTGTTGATGTATTCCAGTTCCTTTCGGGCTGTCCAAGCATCTTGTTGAGCCGCCTTTAAGAGCAACAACTTTTCCTGAATGGCATCGGCTTGCGGCTTAAAATCCGGATATTCTGCTGCCAGTTCCCAAATCTTTTTCTCGTATTCGTTCAGATTATACTTTGACTCTGACAGGATTTCAGCCAAGTCATTGGCAAAAATCTCGTATTCATCAAGCATAAAGTTCGGTGCATGACGTTTGAAAAACGAAATACCACCGGTGTTTTTCAGCTCTTTTTCAAGGTCTTTGACGTTCTTTTCGGCGATTTTTAATTTGTGCGACCATTCGGCAATGGCTTGGTTCTTCGACAGAGTATTCATATAAGTCGAAGTTTCCTTGACGGTTTCTGCCATTTGGTCTTTGAGTTTTTGCAATGTGTCGGCATGATCATTGGCGGCTCGCTTTGCCACATCGTGACTATCCACGAGCTTATAAAGACCATAAGCCAGTGCTAAAACAAGACCGGCAGGACCACCGAGTAATGCCAAAGCACCTTTTAAAACATTGGCGGCTACTGTGGTCGCATACATTTGAACGGCGGCCAGTTTAGAAACCTGCCACATCATTCGTAAACCAAGAGTTGCCGTTGCTCCGGCTGTACCAGTTCCAAGAAGAGCGGCATTCAGAGCCAAAACTGAACCTTTAATAAGTGTCCAAGTTTTGATAATAGCGGCAGCACCCAAGCGAACGGTCAAAAGTGTGATAATCGGTTCGATATTATTGGCCAAAGCAAAAAAGGCTTTGCCTGCCACATTTACCGCCGTTGCCAAAGCATCCCCGATAGATTTTGCCGCACTGTTTGAGCCGGATATAAGCGTGTTAAATTGTTCCAACACACCTTTAATGGCATCATTTAGTCCGCTTTCACCAATGGTTCTGGCGACTTTTGCCATGGCATCTTCGATGTTTGACATCGTTCCGCCCATGGTGTTCATCTGTTCGGCCATAGCTCCACCGAAGTTGATGTTACCGATAGACCTTAGATACCGTTCGATTTCGGTTGCATTTTTAGCCACTTCTGTTGTAACGCCTTGAAAGACAAATTTGACTGTATCACCTTCAACTTTTGCTTTGATACCAAATGTTTTAAGTCTTTCAAATTCGCCAACGGTTGCAGAAGTTACTGCAGAAACAAACTCCAAGATGTTCTTACCAAAGGCTGATGCCGTATTACCATAAGAGGTTAAGGCTTCCATTGATGGTTCCAAGCCCATCGCCTTTAATCGGATAAAGCTGTCAACGATTTCATCAAGCTGATAAGGGGTGGCTGTTGCAAAATCCTCAATTAAGGTAAATGCTTCCTTTGCTGCTTTTGCAGAACCGGTAACCGTTTTTAATGATCCGGATAGCCTTTCAAACTCGGTGTTAACTCCGACAATAGACTTAAATGCAGAGGTTAACCCTCGTAAACCGAGGTAGGCTCCGGCAAGACCTGCCGCTTGTTTTAGCACTCCGTTAAAGGTCTTGGCGGTTTCATTAATGACTTTCAGGTTATCATTGGCCGGTGTGATGACATTTGTAATCTGCCGAAAAGCCTTTGTGCCGTCTGTCCCGATGGACTTAAATTCACGTCTGACTTTATCGCCACCCACCGCTTCAAGTCTAATTGATAGTTTTTTCGCTGCTGAGCTCATGTATTCCTTCCTTCATGCCTTGTATGGCTGTGGGTAAGAGTTCCGTCATTATTACCATATCAAATCCAAGGTTTTGTGCAATTTCAAAGGCTGTTTGCAAATCGGGCTCAGGAAGTTTGAGTAAAACCTCCCAAGCCTGATAACCTTCCGCTGTTTTTAAGCTTGTTTCGATGTATCGGCACTTGTGGATTGGGCAGTTTGTTTTTTCGCCACATCCTTGACAGTAGGTTCGTCCGTTTCCAAAGTGCCATTTTGAACGGACGTAGAGACGTTTTTTTCGGCCTCTAAAATTTCCTGAATGCCACAGTATTGTTGACGGAAGTTCTCTGCCACCACCCAAAAGTTTGAAAATAACTCTTCAATCTTTTCAGGTGTAAGCGGTGCTTTTTCATCACTTTCGGCCTCTAAAACACCGTCCCATTCAATAATGCCGGCCAATGCTAAACCAAGAATTAAGTTCTGATCTGCAAAGGCTTCTCGTTTAGAAACATCTTCCAAATTTGGAATGGATGGGTCGTTGATACCATTGTCTTTATTGCTTTTATAAAGCTTGGCCGTTTCAGATACTCGGTTGTTCATGAAGGCTTTTGCTTCATAAAACACAGCCGAAGTACAAGGTTTTACTTTAACTTTTACACCGGATCCAAGCTCTAACCAGTAAGGTTCTTTTTGAATTTTAATTTTTAACATCAGTATGCCTCCACATCATTAACGAGTGAAACAGTAATCATTTTGCCAAGTGTCGGTTCCTTGGCTCCTTGAAAATCGTAGGAGCATTCAACACCGCCCGGACCATTCACCGAGCGTTTTGGTTTGGGCAGATAGACCTCATGACAGGTTATGACCAGTTTTTGAGTGTCGGATATTTGATATCCCAGTTCTAAATCAACCGGAGTACCGGCACGAGCCTTATCCATCAAAGCATTGTCACCATACCTGACCGAAATCGAACCGGACAAAGAGGCAACGCCCAAGTCAATGGCTTCTACTTTGCCGTCATTTCGGATAGTTTCAATCTTTTCAAGGTTGTTTGAGTAAGTAACACTTGCCGATGTAATATTGGCCAATGCTTTACCTTCAGACTTGATGAAGCCTTGGAATTGAGAAAAACGGGTGTAAGAAAGCACATCGGGACTTGCCGCAATAGTTGTGTTTGAGGCTGTTTCACCTTGAGCCAATAAGGACACCGTTACTTGGGCTTCACCAGATCGGGCGAAGTTAAAGGCGATGCTGTCAGCCTTGACACCCAAGAAACGGATAAACTCCGGTACTTCGGGCAAGCCAACTTCTAATGTATAACTGGGCAGAGAAACCTTGCCACTTTCAAAGGTATGCGTAAATGCACCACCATCTTCGGCAGTTGTTGGTGTCCCAAAGATAGCCTTAAGCCAAATACCGATGTTTCTTAAATCAACCGGTACCGCCAGTTCGCCACCGACATTAATCACATCTTGGAACGGTGTAGTCGGGTCTCGACCCAATCCCAACACGTTAGATGAAATCAAGCCTTGTTCACTGTCTATCGTACTTGATGCAAACGGCACTTGCGTGTATTTACCATCAGAAAGCGTGCCGTAGGTACTTTCTTCAGCAATTAATAATTTGGCATTCCAGCCGTAAGCTCTAGCCATTTTGGAATTCCTTTCATTTTCATAGAGTTTGATTTTAGATTTTTATAAAAATCCATGTAATTGAACCGGTATTGCTAATTTCCTCACTAACAACGTTCGTCAATAAGCAATTACCTCGTTCAGTTTCATTTTAATGCGTTTGTTGTTGAATACTGTAAAACCACTGGGATAACAGCCGCCTTAATTAACGGAGCACCTTCGATATAGTCCTCTATAATCTCGGGCGGTTTGGGATAAATAAAGTCCGTCAAACCGGTCAGGTTTACATCTGATGAGAGCAACTCACCAATTTTTTCGAGGAGTTCATCCAAGAGTTTATCTCTGTCTTCGGATTTAACCGCTTGGACAATGACCTCGACTTCGGCCTCATGATTAAATAGGCAAATCGGTGGAGACAGAAGTATTTCCGGAACACCTTGTTTGCCGTCTCGCATAATCACAAGCCCTGATGCTGGTATTTTTTGAGGAGCAATTTCGTTCCTTTTAACCACAACATCTAGTGTTTTAAGCCTTGCAAATAAGGCATTTAGTATCATCTCTCGTTTAGTCATCTTCACTCCAATTCTGAACGATGAGTGACGGGACTTTTGCCTGCCACTTTTTGCTTTCTGTTTCAAAGTTGATGATTTTGGGCATCTTGACCTGAGGGACAAGAATAAAGGCGATGATCGTCTTTTTCCGTTGTTCATGGACCAAGAACGAAGCACCACGTGACCGATAAACAAATCTTAGTTTTACACCTTTAGACCTCTCATAAAGTGCCGGTGTCATCCGTTTTCCATAGGCTCTTTTTTTAATTGCTGTTGTTGGGACGGCAAGCCAAAAGCCATTGGGCGAGCGAATGACACTTGCAAATTCAAAGCCTTCCATAATTTTAGGTGCTTTGGTATAAACGACACCTGCGGCAGAGATACTTTTCTTAGATTTAGGATAAGTATCACCACGCCAAGTATTGGCCAACCGGTTACCCAAACCGGCGGCTTTTATTTGATTCCTCATCGTGATTTTTAACCCATCGGTCGCTTGCCTGATGCCGTTTGTGACAGCTTCAGCTCCCGACCGATAGTGTTCTTCCATATATTCTTCCAAGTTTCCCTCTAATGCCGCTTTTAGTCGCATGAGCTAGTCCCCCGTCACCCGGATATTTAATTATCCGGTGTTTAAAAAATGATTTGATACAAAGAATTTCTTTGCAGATAGTGGAGAACACCATCAAAAAGAAATGATGTAGTTGCGGATAATTTTTTAATCATCCATTGGACAAGTTAAATTTTACCTCTAAACGGCATGCTTTTATCAAAATGTATATGCGATACATTTTTTCTAAAACCATTTGTTTATAAATAAAATTTAATCTTGCCGGATGACTAAATATCCGAGTGTCGGTGGACTTCGGCACGCCACACAAGTCGGTGTTGTTCTCGTCTTGGGTCTGACATAATACGATATGTCGCACCGCCACATTCAAATGTGTCGCCAACGGCCAAATCAGGTGCATCAGAAACCCTTACTCTGATTAAAGTTGTGGGAGAAATGGTATTCGCAAAACCAACTTCTCCCATTTCATCAGGTGCAAAGACTAAGATCGGAACGGTCTTGCCGTTATACTCCGCCGGTTGCCCCAGTCTCAGGAACAGACTGTCCACCGCTTTTGCTATCATCGGGTTTATTGTCATTGTTTGCTCCTTGCTTTTCTTCAGGTTTTACTTGAGGTTTTTGTGGTGGCGTTTGAGGTGCCGGAGACTTTTTAATTCTTTCGGCAAACCCTAAAGATATCAAACGTTTTGCTTCCTCATCAGAAACTTCACACTCTTGCCCAGGAGCGAACTCCTGAGCTTTTCCAACCACAAGCGTAATTAACGCCTTTACTTTTACTGCCATGAAAACCTCCTAGCCAATGGTTGCACACAATACCGCATTCGGACGGTATGGAACGACAAGCGGAGCCGCCTGTAACAATAACCAACGAACGGAAGGATCTTCTTCCAACCAAGACTTGGTAAAGTAGCGAGTAGCCGTCCAGTTGGCTTTTTCATCATGAATAGCACCATAGCAACGTGTTCCGTCTAAGCCATCACGAGAACCGAGGATGACAGTTTTTGAAGGCAATAAGTTTGTGGTTTGACCGGCATCATTGATATAACTGTCGTTGTAAACATAGATATCAAAGTCACCGATAGAGCCAACATAACGGGCCTTACTGTCTTTTCCTCGAGTAATCGGGTCAGCGTTTAAGGTGTTGTTTGTGCCTCTGCGGTAATCCAAATACTTTTCAACCGATGCATTTGAACGGAAGATTTTCCAAGCATCAGGATCCATAACCACTGTTTTGGCAACGACACCGGCTTTGTTTTGAATTTCAGAAGCCCAGTCCTCAAGGTTATCAAGTGGTTTAACACCGGATGTAGCCCATGTGTTGGAACCAACCAAGGCCTTAGTCAAACTGGCATCACGCCCAAATGAAACCGTTGTTGACGGATAGCCATCGCCCGAAACAATTGTCTGTCCGGTTCTTAAGATTTCAGCCGCCATTACTTCTTCACGACGGGTCAGGTTTTCCAACTGATCTTGTAAAGTTGTGGCCAAAGCTCTTTCATAACGTTGAGCATTTGATAAGTTGCCACCGATAACTTCGCCGGCCAAACGCTTGAACGGAATGTTTGCATCAAAACGGCGTTTGTCTTTGACATAAGCCGGTTTGAATGATTTGGTTGTATAACCTTTGTTATCGACCACTTTACCGGGGAGTAAAGGAGAAACAAAAGGTGTGATGCGAGGTTTACTGTCTGTCACATCAAAGTAGATTTCCTCTTTTTCTGAGGTTTGGACATTCGGGAAGAATGTGTCCAATAAGAAAGATGAAGGGGTTGGTAAGTTTTCAACGACCTTCGATAAGACATGAGTAGAAAAAATATCCATAACTAGCTCCATAAATTATAATATTGTTATATCTGTGCAAGAGCAGAAAATGGTGTAATGCGAAGTTTGTTTTTTGAAATGATACTGATTG
>CASEYR010000002.1 GCA_949292205.1 uncultured Alphaproteobacteria bacterium | reverse complement strand
GCGACCGTGAGTTCGTTCACGAAGCGCAGCGAAGTAGACGCCGGAGGCGGTCCGAGCTTTTGCGAGGACGAGGGATATTCCCGAGCAATCTCGCCAAGCACGCCACTTTATCGACCGTTTCGGACGGTCTTTTTAACTCTCTTTTTCTTTTTTACTTGTTTTTTTCAAAAAAAGAACTAATCTGTCTATCAAAAAGGACAAGACAATGAATTTAAGATATCTAACACACTTAATACTGAACAAATACCGCTATCCCAAACCCATTCGCTGGAAGGTTGTTATCCGTCGCGAGCTTTTTCATAATGCCTGCTTTGTCTGTCAAGACGGTTCTTGTTATTCTGTCGCACCGGACGGAGATATTGAAGGATTATGTAGAAACAAGTGCGGTTCATTATCGGGAGCCGAGATTGTGAAACAAGCGATTCGCGACGGAGGCATAAAGTGTAATTGTTTTGGAGAAGCCTTATATTCTTTTTACTGTCGGAATGGATTTCAACCGATAGCGTGGTGCGAATTTGATTGGCGCTATGCACCCAGAGGAGCAACCCATGCCGAACCGCTTATCTTTTTTGCTTATACGGGAAAAGAATGTAGGATTCCGTATAAGACATTTATGAAGCAAGCTCCGGCCTCTGACTTTATGCAAGCCTATAAAGAGAGAGATAGCTTTATAGAATCAATCGGTTATAGAAAAGAGAAGAAGCCGCCAAAACAGCCCTATTTATGAAAAATTATTCATCCGGAGAAAAAGCTTGCAATACAGAAAAAAATCTGCTATAGTACGTTTCACGAAAAGATATTGGGGTATCGCCAAGTGGTAAGGCAACGGTTTTTGATACCGTCATTCGTTGGTTCGAATCCAGCTACCCCAGCCAAAACAGACAAGTCGCTATTTTTGGCGACTTTTTCTTTTATTTTCAAGTACTTATATTGGTCCGTGTACAGTGTTTTTCAAAACGCTCTTTTTTCAGCCCTACACGGACTCAAAATTCAAAAAAGCCTTATTTTACAATGCTTCTGTCTTGGGATGTCAAAAAATCATCCCAGAGAGAGGCAGATGTATTCAGACTCAAATTTGATGTAAAAAGATGTTCTTATAACACGCTTATTGCTACTGCCATCTCGGGAGCCCTACCTGCCATCTAGAGGACCTCGGGAACCATACCGGCATATCCCAGCCATCACAATTAAGTGCAACATCGTTAATGGAGTATTTTTTTGCAAGAGCCTTTACATGCGAGAGCCAATGAAAGGCTATACTTGTTCAGTAAACCATTAAATGACATCAATGTCAGTTAATCGAGAACATAAAAAAGAAGAGGCAACCGAAGTCACCTCTTTCGTCTTGTGGTATCCGACCTTACTTGCCGACTTTCTTCTCAGTTTTATCTCCAGGAAACGTGCTGAGCAAAGCCAACATCATTTTGGGGCAGACGTGTTCGCCTAAGGATTCACGAACGTTTTCTTCATCTTTTGCCGTTAACATACCACCTTTCCAATTCAACCCTTCGAAATCGTCCTCAAAGGCTTTTGGAGCCAATAACGGATCTAAGAAGTCTGCCGAAGCACCCATCATCAATAACAACTCCAAGATCGAACAGACACGGGCATCCGAATAGCAGCCATTCGTTAACGGACGACCAAAGTGAACCGACGATAAGTCACTAATAGAGCCATTACCACCGGTAATTGTCGGACACGGTTTTGACGGCTCGATACGCTTGTATGTTTGTTTGAATGAGGCACCGGATGTAGAACTGCTTTTATTTTTTGGCTGGTATAAAACGGAATTCAACCATGCAGACATTCCCGTCGGCGTATGAGCCAAAAACTTAATTTCTTCATCCGTTAACGGTAAACCGTAATGCCATCTATTATCTGGATCTACTTCACCGGCTTCCAACGACTTTAACGTCCCGATAGCTTCAAATACCGTTGGCCGAAACTTATGAGCTTTCGGGAACTTCCAATCGCCCAATTCCGGTTTCCAGAATAAGATAAAACAACGTTCACGATCTTCGGCAGTTCCGTAGTTAGCAGCGGATAAGACACCAACTCTCGTTTTATAGCCCATTTTGTGCAGATCCTCCACGACGTATTCACCGATGGTTTTATCGCCCAAGATATCCAAACCAGCTGTCGGACGACTGGTTAACCATTGCGGCACGTTTTCAATAATGCCAGCTTTGTACCTGACCGCTTTAATAACCTTTAATGTATCATAAAATAAGGTAGCACGTTCGGTTGTTCCCTTTGAGTCTGACGTGTTATATTGACTTGCGTCTCTGCAGGGTGGACTTGCAAAAACGAATGTTGCCCCAGCCTTTTTGCTTTCATCCACGACCTCATCAAAGACCTTTTGTTCGGAGATGCTGCCGATAATCATTTTACAATCAGGGAACAAACGACGATGGGCTTTACCACGCCAATCAAGCCACTCATTCCCGACCGCAATTTTGACGTTAAAAGTCTTTTCGACCAAGCTTGTTCCAATCCCGATGTTCGCAAACAAAGAGGTCGCGACTAACGGCTTCTCCAATACCAACGTTTTGTCCGTTGTTTCAAAATCAGTATCTTTGGCACGCCATTTTCTCAACGTTTGACTTTCTGTTTTTTTATCATCACCGTTTTGAGCTTTTTTGGCAATTTCATTACTTAATGCCATGGAACGTGTCGGAATTTCACCTGCAGAAAAAGCGAATTTGATGGCTTCCCAAATACTCGACAACTCCAGTTTTTGAAAGTCGCGAATTTGACGAGCACCTAAACGCGGATACTTGTCCTTAATGATATCTTTCTTCGTCATTTTTTTATCTTTTTTCCGACGAGAAGAGCTTTTTTTCAAGCCCTTTTGTGTCTTGATGGACTTCAGGTCCTGACCAATGCTATATTCAACCAACAATTGGAATGAAGCCATTATTTGCAACTTCCGAAACTGCTTCGCATTTTCTTTATCCGATACGAGATGTGTCTTTAAACAGGCCGTTTTTACTTTTACCAATTCGGATACACGATCCAACAAAGCATCCAAATCCGTATCATTTGTAATCGGATCAGTCGGCAAATTGCCAAAATTATCATTAGCGCAAGCCGCGATCAATGAGGATAATTCAGGTTTGGACAAATAGTCATGTGTAAAGATATCCTCTAAGCTTTTATCTCGCAATACTTCCGGAAAGATAAAAGTAGCCGTATTATCATTTGCAGATACAACGTTAGCGATATCTTCCGCTATACCCACATCAGCAGCATTAATTACTTCACCTCCTCTCATAATATCCGTTGCTGTTTCACAAGACGTAAATGTTTCACCATTTACAACATTTTTTGTTTCTTCACCATTTTGGTTGGCGACTACCATTTTATTTAAATCAGTCATTTTTATTTTTCCTTTTTTTATAACTGATATCGATATCCCATCGACAGGGCCGTAGCCTGTTGCTACGTCCTTTATCTTAAATTATAACAATCGTATTGTAAAAACAGCGTTCGGATTGTCCGTTTATTTTAAATAAGTATTTGTTATACTTATAAATTATTCATTATTTTTGTATTTTTTTAGAGGTTTTTTGGCTGTTTTTAATCCGTATTTTAATTAGGTTGGGTGCTTTTTTCAGAGCTCGTAAATGCGGTTTATAGTACCTGGGTGCATCTTCTGCATAATTAATATAAATCGTTTTGTTTTTAACACGATTATAGAAGGCTTGTTTACGTATTCCCAAAATTTCTAATGCCTTTTCCCGACCGCACCAGAATTTATAGCCTTCTCTTTTGTAGTTTACCCCTTTAATCTGTTTCACATTACTATAATTATGATACAACTCTAAACAGTCATTCACCGCTAAAATGCTGTAAAATGTATTTATAATCGTATTTTTTGTTTCTGTGTTATATCGACTCATCACTTCTGAAGCACTATTGACACCGACATGAAATATCTTTGTCAAATCGTTAACCGTTAACACATAAATAGGATCCGTTCTTAAACGTCGTACAAATTCACTTTTGGGATAATATATAATTTTAGCTGACTGTTCCCCCGTTATAGGACGACTTTCTTTAAAATTACCATCCCGTGTCTTATTTGGATTTTCGTTTTCAACATCTGATAAACGTCTGTCCTTTTCTATATTGTATTTTGGCTCTTTTGTTGTATCGTATAAAAACTGACAAAAGTTCGTTAAAACCTCTTTTTTTATTTTTTTTCGGGGCACTGTATATTTGATACGGAGAGCAACATCTTCAAAATTTATGTTAAACAAATTTTTTCTTAATTGCTCGAGCTTATTAATAAATAGTTGCTTGTCTTCATTAATATCGTACACATCTCTATAGTATTGACTAAAAACAACGTGATTAAAAATAACAATATATTCATATACATCACGTAAACTAATGGAAGTCAAAAAATGATCAACGCCATCATATAGATATAACTCTACACCTTTTTTGTCTTCTTCATTAATTAAAGCGTTTTCATGATAGAGTGGTTTTATAACATTTTCGTAATATCCGATAGCATCCCATATTGTAAATCTGTCCAGTTCATAATTAGCATTGGAAAATTCATAGTATTTTAGCACGATAGCCTTAATATGGTTTATAATATTTTTGTCTAATGGATCTAAATACCCTAGATAAGCATCTAAATCTTTTGAAAGAATTTTTTTCAATACATCAACATAAAGTTTGGCTTTATCCTTTTCCAGATTTTCTTTTAAAAGCCATTGTCTGAATTGTTCTTTTATTTCATTCATAAGCTAATAATATCTTATTTTATTTTAAAAGTAAAACCTTATTTTTTATTCCATTATGTGACGTTGATGTCACTTATTCAAAGAAAACATCTCAAACACAAACAAACGGTTTTACATTTCTGATGATTCACGACATGTTTAAGCGGTTTTTAAGGCTTTTGTTATGAAAAATGAATTTCTATCGCATTAAATTTCAAAAACAAAATGTTCTAAGAAAATGGAATAACAAAAATGAAGGTCTGCTTATCGCTTTATTTTGATGTTGTTTTTAACAGATTTGCTTGACGATATGGGACTGATTAAACACCTCGTCCTATAGTTAAAGATCTACCTGTAGTTATAACATAAAATAAAAAGATAAGTAAAAAGAATATAACTAAAACAAAGAAATAGGAGCTGTATACATGCTAATTAACAGCCAACTTAATGAGCAGATTATCTCAGCCAGAAGCAGAGACGCCCTATATCGTCAAGATAATAAGTCCCTGTCAAGAATGACAAGTGCAACAGAAGCTGTGCCAGCTAAAGCTGTCAATCCAGTGTTGCGAATGTCAAGTATGACAGAAATAGAGACAGCAGAGGGATTGAAGAAGGATTTGAATGAAGTATCTATTACATCTATACATAAATCTAATTGTATTCCTTTGGCTTCTTCTCTTAATAGACCTCTTATTGCAAATAAAAAAAGTGAAAGTATTGACGTATCCCAAAAGCCAACTATTCAATCTCATTTATCCCAATCCCCTACGCTTAAAACAAACACAAGCAATAGGCTATCTAAAATCTCCTCTGGACAGCAAACTCAAGACAGTCTTAGTAAGCCTATACTGGACAGAAGATGCTTATATATGGCTGATATAAAGACTTTATCAAAAGGCGATCCTTATTATAAAAAATACATAGCACCAAGAGAAAAAGTTAAAAAAGCTATGATTGAAGTGATTAAGAAGTATAAGCCAACTCATTTTTTTACAGTTCAGTTAGAGCCAAGATACAGAACAGATGATTATTTTGTTTTTCTTGACCGGTTAAAGTCTATTATCTGTCATTTTGAATGGAAGTTTCTCGGCAGAAATTGGTTTAAACATCCTTTACGGTTCATTGGGATTATGGAGCAAGGCCATACGCATTATTGGCATATACATATTTTACTTAATTTAGATGGCTATTCATTAGAGAAGATGAGAAAAGCGCTTTCAGATACTGAAATCAGATTAAAGTTGCCCAAACATTGCTTACGCATAGACCAAATAAATGGCTGTGAGACTGTATCTTGCTATTGTATTAAAGAATTAGAGGCGGATATATCAAGCCATTTTAATAGTGATAGGATTATTCTTTCAGATGAATTGATTTATACAGACAAAAAAATAAAAAAGTGTTGACGGTGTATAATTTTAATTGTTAGTTGTTAGATTTGGTGAATATGTATAAAAGATAGGAAAAGTATCAAAAAAAGCATTTTATCTGTAAATGATGAGCAAATAATTCTAAGCCTTTTACATAACACAAGCATAAAGCTATCCCAAATCTCCATACGCAAGCAAAACAGCTCTTTGACTAACTTGCCTATACCAAAATAAAAACGCTGACGTATGACGATTTATGTGAGTTTTTGATTTTGAGATAAAAAACAACCTCTGCCAAAAAAAACAGAGGTTTAAACTATTTTATTTAAATAATTCAGAATGAGAACCTACACGTAAAACATACAAAATCAATTCATCATCCTTAATGCGGTAAATTAACAATAGATCAGGTTTAATATGACATTCCGTATAGCCGATATATTCACCAATTAAAGAATGTTCTTTATATTTAGCAGGTAAACTTCTTTCTTGACATAATTGATTTAATACGTCAATAAGAGCTTGTTTAAGTTTTGCATTATTTTGGATTTTCTTATAATCCTTTTTGAATTGCTTTGAGTAAACAATATCTAACATCTATGACTCCAAGTCATCAATCATATCTTGAACAGAATGAAACTTTTTACTATGAATACCGGCTTCAACTTCTCGAATAGCTTGAATAGTTTCTTCTGATAACTCTTTACCAAGCTTAGGTTGAAATGGTAAGCCACGATTAATAATAGATTGACTTAAAAACATACGAATAGCATCACTTAAAGACAATCCAAGCTGATTGAAAATAACTTCCGCTCTTTTCTTTGTTTGTTGATCTATGCGTGTTTGAATAACTGTATTCATGATAAACCTCCTATTCTTATACTATAAGTATAATACAATTAAAATCATTTGTCAATACAAATAAATACTTTTATATTGTAATTAATACTCATCAGCACACATAATTGTCATAACTCTATTTGTTATTTCTGGATTGCTTGGATCATCAGACATTCTGTCATAAGTTTTATTGTAATAGTCTATTTTAAACATAATATCTTCGCCATTGTGAGAAAATCTTCCATAATCATGCTCAGCGTATGGATCATTTGCTTTTGTAAATTCATTAAAGGAACGTACTTTTTGCAATATTTCGGCTTGGTCTTCTGCTGATTTGGCTCTGATACCGATGGTTAACATAACACGTCCACCAACAAATGTTTTACGCAATATATCATTTAATAGCCTGATTTTTTCTGTATTCATTGATGTATCCATTTACATACTTTGGACCAAAACAAACTTTCTGAACTGCTTTAACGCATTGATATAGCTTTCATGGCTACGTCTACCGATAGTCCATTTTTGACCACAATGTCCATATTGTTCTAAAATAGTATTGATATTATCCGCTAATTGCTTGACGGTATAATTTTCTTTTTCGCATACTTTGGCAACTCTCCAAGCATAGTCAATAGCTGTTGACGGATTACCGGAAATTGAAAATTCTTTATATCCTTTTTGAACCAAATAAGCTTGAAATTGATTTAACATATTTTGTCCTTTCTTTATTATTATTGTTCAACTGATACAATATCTGTCATAACTGCACAACCACGTTCGGCTTCACGTTGACAGGCTTCTATTGCTTCTCTTAAAGACCAATAAATTGTTGGCATTAAAATTCCATTCACTTTTATTTGATACATAATAAAATCCTTTCTTTTCCGTTGGTTATAGGCATATTATATCGCGTTTTTAGTCATTCGCGAGCCCCCCCAAACGCAAAAAAATTAGAAAAATTCTACTTTTTTATCATTTTTAGCACAAAATTAGTAAATTGAACGGAACTTAAGTTTTTATAAGGAGTTAGCATACTATTTGAGTATATTACAATAAAAAAAGCCCCACCATTGGCGGGGCTTCATTGTTTTTAACAGATTAAAAATTATATCTGAAATTTACTAACCCACTATGATCTGTATAATCTTTTTTGAATTTTCCTTCATAGCTTAAAGCAAATTCCATATTATCGATTGTCATCCCGAGTTTAGCACCAGTTTCTACACCAAAACGTTCAAGTGTATCGCCGGTTGTCACATAACTGGAACCATTGGCCAGATAGACCGTCGCACCACCTTTATCATTTTTGATATCATAAGTGGCTGCTAATTTTAGCTCAGGAGTAAATACGGCATTTTCTGTCACAAATGTCATACTGGCACGACCACCCAACACACCCGTTAATGTATTGGTTTTATCAGACTTAATATGCTGATCGGCCGTGTCAGTATAATTGTGTGTATTAGTCCATAAATAACGTAATCCTGTTTCAGGTGTTAATATGGCATTATTGATATGGAAGTTATAACCAGCCATGATTTGTGAGTAAATTGCATCCATATCATAATCGGCATTTACCCTTGTCCCACCAACATTTTTGTCTTCATTATATTTTGAACGACCATAAGTCGCAACACCGTTGACAAAAGCGTTTTTAATTGTTTTTTCAGCATAAACAATTCCTGTATGTGTATCAACATCTGTGGAACGTCCGGTAGCATCAATATCGGAGTTTGTATAGGCATAACCTAAACCGATTTTTAATCCTTCTGCAACTTCACCATCAACACCCATAGCTAAACCATATGTTTTAGCATCAAAGCCTTGTGCTTCATCCAATTTGGATTTATTGGCTAAACCTTGAGCCCAAAGTCCTGTGTTTTTAAAGGCATCACCGGCAGAACGTCCTTGTGGGGCTGGTCCGCCAAAACGTCCACCGACAGCACTCGCAATTTGACTATTGATTGCACCTGCTGTTGCTTGTCCGGTGGGAGCTGAATCCGGTTGTAAAGCTTTGATAGCGTCTTTAAAGGCAACAGGATTTGTTTGTGATAAAGTATTTAAGTGATCTGCAACTTTTGCTGCACCAGAGCCGGGAGCAAAACTATCGCTATCAAGCCACGCAGTTGCAGTGGATTTATCATTGTTATCACCACCAACATCACCAATAACATCCGCAGATGTTGCTTTGCCTGTTATAGAGAAGAGACCATCTCCTAAATCTTTAAATTCATAGCGTGCATTTTGACTTAATGTTGCAAACTTACCGTCGACATTACCAGCTAAAATTTTAAATTCTTTTGTTTCATCTTTTGCTAGTACGCCAGTATCCAAAGTCAAATTTAAACTTGTTCCGGTTTCGCTGATTGAAATTGTATTAGCAACAATTTTACCAAAATCTTCTTTACCGGATACACGGAATGCTAATGTTGCATTATCGGCAATTTCAATAGACTTCGCAGTTAATGTATTTGTGCTCAAATCCAAAGAGTTTTGTACATTTACAGAACCAAAAGTTAAATTTTTAGCGAGTGTTGAGGCTTTTGTTAAATTTGTTGTTCCTAACAATCCCCTATCCAAATTCCCCCAAGTATTAACAATACCATTAGTGTTGTCAAATGTTCCTGTGACACCTGAAATCAAACCGGTATATATACCATTATTTGTTAAATTACCTTTTATTGTTCCTTCATTAGTGACTGTCGCACTATTTACGATATCAGCACGCAATGCTCCCAAAACATTCAATTTCGCTTCATCAGATAAATTGATAATTGAAACAGGTTTGGAAAAATCAATACGGTCCCCACTTGTATATTTTTGTTGCGTTGTTTTTAAGGTCGCACCGCTGGCAACTTTTAATTGAGCTGTGTCGCTTAAGTTGATATTTTGTGCTAAAATTTCATTAGCAATAAAATATCCTTCGGCAGCATGATTTGCATCATCTACCCAATTTTGTGCTTCATCAATTCCGTTTCCACCATTAAAGGTTAAAGATGAAGTGCCGGAGATATTAATTTCTCCACCTTCACTTATTGTATCTTTAGTTTCTCCACCGTCTGAATAGTTAAAGGCACCAATAAAACCTTTATTAACAGTTATATTGCTGTTTGTAATGTTTATTTCACCTTTTGTTGCGCCATCCGTTCGGGATAAAAGATGCGATGCATTTAATGTAATGGTTGCATTTGAAATATTGATTTTTGGTTCACCTGCCAATTCTGAATCAGAAGAAAGATTAAACGTTCCACCTGTAATATCCAGGTTATTATGTCCGCCTAATTCCGAATTAGTCATAGTAAATGAGCCACCGGCAACAGATATTGTTTGGTCCGAATATATACCTGTATTAGTTAAATTTAGATTAGCATTAATCGTTAAATTTTCATTATATTTTTGTTCATTCTCTTCACCGGATATTGTTAAATCTTCTGTAATACTTTTCGCCATAGTTGGTATTGCTATCATAGCCCCAACCAAGATAGTGGCATTAAACAATGCACACTTTCTTAAGATGCTGGCATATTTATGTGATAACTCCATAAGTGTTGTTTTGGAATATTTCATTACGAAATCCTTTCTTTAATTGTTAACAATGAAAGACTTTTTTATCTTTCGTTATCCATTTGAACATAAACCAACGATTGTGTTCAGGGGTCATTTATTCAAGATAGATCAAGGTCTATAAACAGTTTAAAGTCCTTTATTTTATTTATTTTTCATATGGTTTTCAAAAAATATAAAAAAAATACAAAAGTATGAAAAAATTGGTTGATTTAATTGTTCTATTAAAAAGAACATTTTTGCGGTGTTCTGTATCAACAATACAAAGTAAAATGAAAGGTAAAAAAAATGGCTATTATCGGATATATTCGCGTTAGTTCTAATAAACAAACGTGTGAACATCAAAAATATGAAATTAAGCAATTCTCAAGGGATCAACAAATTAAAGTTGATAAATGGATTGAAGAAAAAATATCATCCCGAAAAGCACTTAATAAAAGAAAACTGGGACAGCTTTTAGATGAATTAAAGGAGGGCGATATTTTGATTGCTTGCGAAATTTCAAGGTTGGGACGTTCGCTTTTAGAGGTTATGCGTATTTTGGAATCTTGCCTAAACAAAAATTGCCAAGTTTGGACAATTAAGGAAAATTATCATTTGGGTAATGATATACAATCAAAAGTATTGGCATTCGCTTTTGGATTAGCGGCTGAAATTGAAAGAAACCTGATATCTCAACGGACAAAATCATCTTTAGAAAATGTTCGTGCCCGTGGCAAGCGGTTAGGAAGACCTTTTGCTGCACAGTCTAAAAAGCTGAAATTGGCTAAAAACACAAAAAAGATAAAAGACTTGTTGGATAAAGGTGTTTCTATTTCCCAAATAGCCAGAGCTGTGGACGTTCAAAGAATGACTGTTTACCGCTTTATCCAAAGAATGAATTGGACTAAATAATACCTATTTCCATTAAGTGACATTGACGCCTGTTAATCATCTCAACCTTGATTTTTAAAAAATCAAGGTTAGCGTTTTTAGTTTCCAAGACAATCAATTGACATTTTTTTATCAATTTAAAAACGGTTTTACATATCAAAAGAAGTGCGACAAAATTCTTTCATAACAAAAAGAAAGGATAAAATTGATGCAAAATGTCAAAGAAGAAATATTAAGTTTGTATCCCGATATATCAGAGCAAGAAGCAGATGATTATGCATTAAATTTGATTAACTTTTTAAATTGGGAATAGAAATTCTGACTTAAAAGCAAATGCTCCTGAACAAGTAAGATTCAGCCAGGCAATGAGAGATGTTGGGATTTTTTATCAAACAAAGCGTGGCGAAGATATTCCGAATTCATATAAAGCAAAAGAATTACACTCTGATATTGCACAAATAGGGAAACTGTGTTTGTCTGGTATATTTCAAATGCCTTGCTCTAGTAGAAATAAACCTTCAACCATTTATGCTGATAGATATTACAATAACATATTTAACGGGAATCAACCGCAAATAGCAAAACTTTGCAAGGAGTTGCTGTATATAGATTATTATTTTGATAATATATTTAGAAAACAATATTTAAAAGACATTTCGGAGGATGCAGGTGCAGACATGAAAAAACAGTTTGCAAGCAATGCAAGAACTGTATGCACCGCATTTGTAATGTTAGCATCTCGCTATTATCAAAATAATTTTAGAAACACTGATTTGAATACTATATTTAAAGCGGCAGACAATGACAAATTATCAGATGATACTGATGTATACAATATTGTTAAAAACATTGAAGGTATTAGTTGGATATTACCCCCCGAGATATTTGCAAATAAAGATAAGTATGACGAAATATTGTATAGATTATTTTCTTTGATAATTCAGTATGGAAGTCATGATTTAATGATGTTGTCGAGAAATTCAAATGAGCCTATCGTGGCATCAAATTACCTAAAGAAAGATAAGAATTATATAGATATAATTCATATGAATTGGAGTTTTATTGAAAAAGATATAAAAAGTATTTTTGATGATTTGTAGCATAAGTAAATTATAGGGCGCTCATTATATATTTTAATGGAGTTTGATTGCTTTGTTGTTTTCTACCCTTTCAAAATGTAATATGCCATTTGTATGCTAAAACTGACATCATTCATATAGGGCAAAAACTATTTTTATTGTCTAAAAATAAAAGTTGCGTCAACCTCCGCTTCTTGATCCCATACGCTAAAACAATCAAAATTTTAGCTCAAGATTTGTAAGCTCACTCCATTTGTTTCAGCCTCAACCTTTTGTCGTCAATGTAACTAAGTTAAAAATGACCTTAAATGATATAATTTTCTTAAAAATTAGTTCGGGTTCCGCACGTCGTCTCCATTTGTTCCGGGGAACCCGAAAAACCTATCGTTATTGAGGTCAATAAGTCAAAAATTTTGTGCTAACTCTTTGATTTTGGCTCGGATTCCGCACGTCGTGCCCAACCATAGAATACAAACCGTCAGAAATGACGGTTTTTTTCTTTATATATCAAACATTTATACTTTTTCTGATATTTAAAAGTCAAAATAGGCTTTTTTTTGAGCAACATCCGAACTTTTTTATTACCAATCTTTGTATTTCATCATTCATAACAAAATATAGGGTATTAAACAATAGTCTATACTCTAAAAGAGCTCTGACAATCCTTACTTCTGTTCCAATTCAGAAAATTTTTGAGCCATGGTCGGGTTATTACGGGTTAAACGTTTAACCGTCAAATCTTGAGCTTTATTATTCGCCAAACGCAAGTTATTTTCAGAAGAAAGCAAGGCATCTTTTGTCTTTTGCAAATGGTCGATTATCTTATCAATTTCTTCAATCGCTTTGCAGAACTTATCACTTGCCAACTGATAATTGGGTCCAAATTTCCCCTTAAAATCGTTCATTTCCGATTCAAAATTGGAAATATCTATATTTTGGTTCTTACATTCCACCAATTGTTTACGATATTGAACCGAATTCAAAGCCGCATTTCTAAGCAATGTAATCATCGAGATGAAGAACTGTGGACGAATAACATACATTTTGGGATAACGATGCGAAACATCAACAGTTCCGGTATTATAGAGTTCATTATCAGCTTCAAGTAAAGACACCAAAACCGCATATTCGCAATTCTTTTCATTACGGTCTTTATCCAGTTCCTTAAAGAAATCCTCATTTTTATGTTTGGTTGCCGTGGTATCCATCTCATTTTTCATCTCAAACATAATGGATATAAATTCAATACCCTCAGGCGTGCTTTCTCTGAAAATATAATCGCCTTTACTTCCGGTCTTGGCATCATTATCCTTTTCAAAGTAAGCATTTTGAAAAGCCGTGGCACGCAAACGATTAAACTCAATCTCACAATGTTGTTCCAGAGTTTCCCCCACCATTTTGGTTGATTGACGAGTTTTCAAATCCTTATAAAAAGCGATTTCCGTATCTTTGGCCTTGAGTTGAACCGCAAAATTGTCTTTTAGGGATTGTTCTTGAAGTTGCTTGTCTTTTTCAGCTTCTTTAAGTTGGCTTTCAAGTTGCATAATTTTCTTGTCTTTTTCAACCAATTCATCTTTTTTCTCACTTACTGCCGAAGCAACAGCCAAAGTTTTGGCTTGTTCATTAGATTGAACTTGAACCTTTAAGCGTTCGATTTCTTGATTAAGACTATTCAAGGAACGTTCTTTTTCAATATCTTTATCTTTAGCAACAGTTGTGATTTCTGCTTTCAAGCGTTCAATTTCTTGTTTGAGGGCTGCCGTAGATTGCTCTTGCTCCATTTTAGCCTGAGTTTTAATAAGAGAAAGCTCACTCTCCTTCTCTTTTGCAAGCTGAGCTTCACGTTCATGCAATTCCTTATGGAATTCGGCATTGCGAACTTGACCGATAATCGCTGCATAACCGGACTCATCAACCGTAAAAACTTCTCCACACTTCGGACATTTTATCTCAGGCATCATCATTCTCCTAAAAAACCTTAGCCCCAGATTAAAACATCTAGGGCTAAAGTCAAATGAAAGATTAAATATATATATTTTAACTTTATGCCATTAGCGACAATATGTTAAAAACTTACGCACAAGCCTAATTTTTACCGCTCCAATTTAATAAACAACAAGACAATATAACTTTGGAGTTCGAAAACTGCATAGAACAGACAAATAAAGAGGCAAGGATGTCAAAGTCCTTGTCTCTTTTTAACATAAAGCCTCTTATGACACTATGTTACTTCATACAGCATAGTAACTATTTAATAATTTTTTTCTTTCTTTCCAATCTGGCATATGAAGTTCTATAAAATTATAAAAATTTTTATCATGATACGGATATA
Source organism: uncultured Alphaproteobacteria bacterium (assembly GCA_949292205.1). GTDB lineage: Bacteria > Pseudomonadota > Alphaproteobacteria > CAAHEQ01 > UBA3637 > CALXZG01. The sequence continues at coordinate 123,688 of CASEYR010000002.1, read as the reverse complement.
TTAGATGAGATAATTCATGAAGGACTATGTACTCTATGCATAGCGGTGAAACTTTATAGAGAAATTCATTCATCGTAATAATTTGCTTAGAACGATTACAATTTCCCCAACAAGATTGCATTTTCCTTATTTTTAACTCTGGTTTTGCAATATGGTAGCTACGAACGACGGGATATAATCTATCGAGAACATTGCTAAAAAATGTATACATTTTTTGTTTTATATAAGAATTATATTCTTGCTGGATAAATTCTAAATTTTCTTTATCCTTGCTATAAATATTAATTGTCAAATCATCAAACTCTATATGAAAATTTTGAGATTGCTTTATATTAATTCTATAATGACGTCCCAAAAGTTGAACAGAACCACCATTTTTTAAAATATCAATTGATTTTACATTTTGGAGTTTTTTATATTTTTCTACTTTCTGAATAATCCATGAACTTTTCTTATGAAGAAAAGCCATAACATCTTTTTCTTCAACATTATCTGGAACAGAACAAGTCACAACACCATTACTTAAGACACGTAGATTAAAATTTTTAATTTTTTTCTTTTTAATCTCGATGCTGATATCTTTATTTAATTTATAAAAATCCATTATAAATTACTCTTTGCTGTTGTAAGAATATCGTCTTCAATTCGATCCATCTGGTCCATAGACAATTCAATATCATTAGCATCTAGAAACTCAAAAATTTCATCTTCAATTTGTTGTTTAAGTTGATTTATCAATACATTATTGTGTTTCCATCCTGGTTTCCGTGCACTTCTAATGATACTTTTGACTTTTGTTGCTAATTCTCCCATTTGTAAATCTATTGCATCATTTTCATTTATTGTAATTTTTTTACTTATTTCTAGCTTCAAATTTCCATAAAATCCTTTGGCGTCATCATCATCTGTAATATTTGAAGGATATTTATTGCCAATAAAGCCTTTCTCATAATCACTTTCAAGATTTTTCATCTGAGCTAAATAAGCTTCTTCATCTCTATTTTTATTATACTCATCAATAGTTTCATCGATTCTCTCTTTAAAAGTCTTATAAAAAATAGGATCTGAATATTGCTTTTCTGAGATAGAACTATACATTGCAGTTGCCATTGCTTCCGCCTTTGCTCTATCGGAAGGAAGTTTATCCAACTCTTTTTGCATACTTTCTTTATCACTAAGATATATCGGATTTATAACAATTTGGTCTGCATCTGCTGCTACAAATTGATTTAATAAATTACGAATAGTTGGCTCATATTTAGAAAAATCAACCGTTTCTCCAAATCTCAATCTAACTGCACTTCTTAACTTTTGCAAATACACAAAGTCTTTTTGCATTTTTTTAATTTCATCAAGACCAATTCCTTTATAAATCTCATAATTACTAATTGCAGCATCTAAAGAATTTGAAAAATCTAATAATTTATTACTAAAATCTTCTCTAATATCCTTATCTTTAAACAGCAACTGAACTTCTTCTGCATCATCCGTATTATGCCCATCAAAAAACTTCATGACTTGTTCATATCTGGCATATAAGTCTTTTTTTACATCTTCTGGACCAAAAATTGTTTTTTGAATATCTTCCGCATCAAAACCATCCATACCTGATGTCTTATCCGTATATAAGTCCAATGCCGTATTCAAATTTGCAAAGATTCCATAAAAATCTACAATTTTTCCATTTTTCTTGGCAGGATAAACTCTATTAACCCTTGCTATTGCTTGCAATAAGTTATGCGTTTTCATTGGCTTATCAACATATAAAGCTTGAGCAATTGGAGCATCAAAACCGGTAAGGAGTTTATCTTTTACAACCAAAATATCAACATCTTCACCATTGTTAAAACTATTTTTTGCCCAATCTTCATAAGCTTCATAATTTTGCCCAAACAATGGTTCAATTTCTTTCTTAAAGAACTGCGCAATTTTCTCTTTATCATCAGACAATAAGTTTTCTTCTCCTTCCTCTTTATTTTCAGGAGAAATAACAACAGCAGCTTTCAGCCCCAATTCTTTTAATAGATAATATAAATTTATCGCATTTACTCGAGAAGATTCAGCAACCATTGCCTTAAAACCTTTCGGCTGCACAAAACGCTGAAAATGCTCTTTAATAGCATAGGCCAAACAGGTTAATCTGGGTGTTGTTGATGCAATTTTAGAAAACTTACTATATTTTCTCTTTAGATCTTCTTGTTGTTCCTTATCTAACCCTATTAAACTTTGTTCTAAATATTGATTAATTGCATCACTAGTCGTTTTTTGAGGAATTTTTCTTCCTTCATATACCAATGGAACGACGACCTTATCTTTCTCTGCCTGATCAATTGTATAACTATCAATTAATGGACCTATTCGTTCAAAGGTGTTTAATTTTTCAGCTTTTAACAAAGGAGTTCCTGTAAAACCAATTTTCACAGCATTCGGCAAGACATCAAGCATAAAATTATGAAAATTACCACTTTGTGTTCTATGGCATTCATCAATTAGAATAAAAATATTTTTGCTATCTACTTGAGTCTTCTGTTTTGCAGCCTTTTCAAATTTATTAATAACCGCTGTAATTAAAGTTTCTCCTTCATCTTCCAGCAAGGTTATCAATCCCTTACCCGTAGTAGCTCGAGTTGGGTGCATTTGAGTATTATTAAAATTATCTCGCAATTGTTTATCTAAATTAATTCGATCATTTACCAAGATAAAACGAGGATTTTTTATATCGTTTTCAGGATTTTCAGACAATGCAATGATTTTCTTCACAAGCATAACCATTGTCAAGGATTTACCACTACCTTGAGTATGCCAAATCACACCATTTCTTGTATTTTTATTATCAGCATTCAAAATACGCTTAACTGCTTTCTGAATTCCGAAATATTGCTGATATCGCGTAATTTTTTTAATGTTATTATCATACAAGATAAAATATCTGACAATTTCAAAAAATCTTTGAACAGATAACATTGAAATAATGCTTTTATCTTGCTCTTTTGGTGTTCTGCCAACGACCAAACGCTCTAATTCTGTTTTTAACCATTCGGAATCTTTTTCTTTCCACGGCACAAAAAACTCAGCTTTTGTTCCACAAGTACCATATTTGAAAGTATGTGGGTTCATCGCAATCACAATTTGAGCAAATTTAAAGAGTTGCGGAATTTCATCAACTTTCCAATTTTTGATATTTTGTTTAATTCCCTCATCTACGCTAACAGCAGATTTTTTACATTCAATAACAACCAAAGGAATACCATTGACAGTTAAAACAATATCCGGTCTACGCTTGGAATGATCTAACTTTTGCACTGAGAATTCATCCGTTACACGCAAAATATTTTCTTCCGGATGTTCCCAATCAATAAAATTCAAATCAAAAGAAGATTTTCCACCATCATACAAATCTTCTTCATAGCTTTTTCCATAAAGCAATAAATCATATATTTCTTTTGATGTTTTCATTAATCCTGATTGCAAAGGAGCATCAATATCTGAAATTGCTTTAGCTATATTGCTAGAAGAGAATTGAAATTTTTCATTTCTGTAGTCATATCTTTGCTTTTTTAAAAATGCTAATAAATCATCTTTCAAAATAACATTTGAAAGAGAACCTCTTTGCTTTTCAGCATCTTCGGGAGCAATATAATTCCATCCGAGTTTTGTTAGTAACTCTATTGCAGGATCTTGGCTCTCTGGTCTTTCGTTATATTGATAATGATTTAATGTTGTCATTTTATTTTTCCTTTATTGCCGTATTCTCTTTTGTGGAAATTTGATTTTTTTCAATTTAAGAATGCGTTGTACTCTCCATGTTTAAACTTTGTAAAATATAGATTACGATGGAAACAACAATTCCCAGTATAACCAGCCAATTAGTAATGGTAAAATTATGGCGATTTAGCAATGCAACTCGTTCTTTTTCACATCCTTCAAAGCTCTTATTCCCTTTTTTATCATATGAATAAAAGAATAAACATTTATTTTTTTGTTTCAAACTTGAATATTCATTTTCTTTATTCTTGAAATTCCACAACTTATGCCAACACGCCAGATAGTCATCGTGTGGCGCTTGAGGATAAGTTGGTAGTCCAAATCGCTGTACAATAAGATTATCATATGGACTTAAGTTGTTAAACTCATTAGGTTTATTACCTAACATCAGCATCTCCAAAACAGCTTGTCCACCTAATTGATTATTATATTTCCCTTTACTTAAATCATCATAAATTTGGTTATATTTATTTTCCCACTCTTTTTGAATTCGTTGTTCTTTTCCTATAAAATCAAAATTGTCAGCCTTAGCCTGTTTGCGCTCATCATTAGTTAAGGCATTAGGTAAATCATTTAAACATCTTGCACAAAAGGCACAATTTAGACAACACTGCTTCATTTCTGTACCTTTTTATATAAATACTTTTGAATACTATTTAGTAAATTATCTGGTAAAACAAACCATGTAGGCTTACCAAAACTATTAGGGAAACCTACACAGGTTTCTCCATTTCGTTTATTTTTTTCTTCTCTATCTGACATATGCCAGCGTACGGCTAAAGCTACATCTTGAGAATTTCTGTAGATAATTAGAGCCAAGACAAAATCCTCATTATTCTCCAGTATTTTATGTACTTTAGTTCCTTTAGGGTATATGCAATCTTCTGGTGTGTAATATGAATATTTTATACCTTGTTTTATTAATGTATCCATTTTTGTCTCCTTAATTCACTTTCACTCTGATTTTGCCGGTGAGAAGTTGTTGCATCAGGGCTTTTTTCTCTTGTTTGAAAGCCTCAAGCTTTTTGTTTAAGAGCTCAATTTCTTCATCAGCTTTAGATAAAATCTCCGCAATAGCCTTTTGCTCTGCAAGGTCTGAAGGGATATATATAAGATTTTAAAAATTCTGTTTTTGACAGATTAAATCTCGTAGCTCCTTGAGCTAACATATACATTGTTTTTCTTATTTGTTCTGAACGACACAAATATGCTGCATAAAAAGGAAGTAAAATTGAAAAATCATGTAGTCTAAAACCAAAACAAAAACTATTCAGATATGTTTCTTCTTTGGGCTCTTCTAACAATACAGATGATATTCCAACTTCATCGGGAGTTTCCGATGATGTCGTAAAAAATATATCACCATATTTAACTGTATTCTGATTTTCTCCATCCTTAATTGCAACTAGCTCAAACTGATTAGTGTCGATAACAAAATTTTGGTAAATATTTAAATAAGGTATGTATGGTTTTCCATAACCAAAAGATTCTTTATCTTTACCACTTAATCCCGTGTATGTTGTGCCAATATTCCCCAATTTGACTTCATGCCAAGGAGTGGAGAAGCCTTTGAGGCGGTGTTTGCCGGTGAGGAGTTGTTGCATGAGGGCTTTTTTCTGAATTTTCTTTTTTTCAATCAAAGCCGATAATTTTTCAATTCCATCATCCCAACAGCTCAAAATCCCCGCCATCTTCTCTTGCTCTGGCAAAGGTGGAAGTAGAAAGTTCAAATTAGATACATCCTTTTTTGATATTTCCAAGAAGGTACTACCACATGCTTTTCTTATAAATTGAAATTTATTATTTGCTATTAAGTAATATAAATAGATGATATTACTCCCTTCATATAAAATAATATTTTTAAAACCTTGATTCGTGGACATGGGAACTGCACTTATACAGCAATCACCTACCGTAGCTCTAGTACAAATAATTAATGAATTTTTGGGTAGCAACTTAGCTGAACTGTTTTTCAATCCTTCTTTAGTTATGGTGCGTTCAGTTTGATAAACATATTTTGTTGGTAATTTAGTTACCTCTGAAGGTGTTAACCAATAAATATCGCCATCCCAAAAAGTAGAATTTTCTGTATCTGGAGTTCCTCCTGATACTATATCTCCTAATTCTCCTAGCTTTTTAACACTCCACCCCTCAGGTATCTTCTGCTCAATCTTTGTCATGTTTATCAACCTTTAAATATTTGCGATAAATTTCAGCAGGTTTCATCGCTAAAACTTCTTTTGTAATTTCAAATTCTTTATTAATCAATTTACTTCTTTCTTCTCCAACAGGAAGTAGTTCCCATTGACGATGTAATACAAATGCATCTTTAGCTTTATTTGCCCACATTTCTGTAAACTTGACAATATCATCAGGTAAATTTAATCTCGCTTCATCAAAAGCTTTATAAATCATATCTAAAGCATTACCATTCACATATCCTACTTTTGTATGTTCATTAATAAAGCTACAAACTAAATCGTAATTATGTTTAAAAATCTTTCGTTCATCATCTGTTAATACTGCCTTTTTCGTCATAAAATCGATTTCATAGTCACCAAGTTTAATGCGCGCTAAATCTAAAAACGCTAAAGCCCAACAAATCAGTGCGATGATTCCAAAACCATATCCGTCTTTTCCAAAAACAATCAAAATAACCGCCACAATCGGCACAGCTATTAGTAAAATTTTTTTCCAGTTTTTAGTCTTTTCCATACTTTTATTTTCCTTGCAATAGGTTATTCAAAAGAAGTTCTACGCCTTTTTCTTTTAACTTATCAAAAGCGACATAAAACGGAATATTATTTGTGATATAGGCTAGTGAACTAAAAGCAACTTCGTATGTCAAAACGGGATAATATGTGGCATTCACACCGGTCAAACCGGAAAGTTGAGATACATTTTCTCCATATTTATCCATTGATTGGTTTAAGCGATTTTTGATTTGTTCAAAATCACCGCTTTGCAAAGCTAAAATATTTTCATTATAAAAATTGATATCCTCTTTCAAATCATAAAGAGATTTTGTAACCTTTAAGGCTTTGGCGATATCGTCAAATGTAAGATTTTTATTCATTTATTTAATCCTTTAAAAATTTCATCAGAGTTTTTCACTAATATATCCCATACTTGTTGGAGAATAATCCACGATATGGCACCAAAGTATTATAACCAACATGTTTATAAAAATATGAATCGTCTTTAAAAACGATAATACATTTGTATGCATCGGTAAATATATCAAAGAAATTTTTAAGCACTCTACACTCCTAATTCTTTTAGATATGCAGACATTTTGTCCTGAATGTCACTAAGTTGTATTTCCAAATCGGCAATTTCAGCTTTTACTGCCGCCAAATCAATCTCTTCTTCCTCTTCAAAGGTATCAACATAACGCGGAATATTAAGGTTAAAGTCGTTTTCTTTAATCTCGTCAAAGCTTGCTAAATGCGAGAATTTCTCAACTTCCTGCCGATTATCATAAACTTCTCTTATTTTTTGAATACTTTGTGGCGTAAGTACATTTTGAGCGCTGTCTTTGATATAATATTCCTTATCTGCAGCATTAATAAACAACACATCTTTATTAGGACGGTTTTTCTTTATTACCATAAGGCAAGCCGGAATAGGAGTTCCAAAAAATAGGTTTTCTGGTAAACCAATAACCGCATCTAATAAATTTTCTTCTATAATTTTTCTTCTAATTGCTCCTTCAGAAGCACCTCTAAAGAGCACACCATGAGGAACAACGGCAACCATGCATCCATTGGGTTTTAGACTATGAATCATATGTAACAAAAATGCCCAATCTCCTTTACTTGCAGGAGGCACTCCCCATTCAAAGCGATTATATGGATCTAAAGATGCCTCCATCTGGAATTTTTTATCTTTTTTATTATTACCATCCTCATTTCCGCCCGGATTAAAACCTTCTGCCCACTTATCTTGAGAAAACGGCATATTTGCAACAACCACATCAAATTGCATCAAATTGCCATCATCATCTAAATGTGCCGGATTAGATAACGTATTACCCCAAGCCAATTTTGCATCCATGATATCATGAATAAACATATTCATTTTACCCATAGACCATGATGAACCATTCATCTCTTGACCATAGATTGACACATTTTTTACTCCGGCATATTTTGCTGCTCTAATCAATAATGAGCTTGAACCAGATGTTGGATCATAAATACTATCTCCGGCTTTGGGTTTAGCAATTTGAGCCATAAGTTCAGAAACCATCATCGGGGTAAAGAATGAACCTGCTTTTTTACCCGCTTGGCTTGCAAACTCGCCAATCATATATTCAAAAGCATCGCCTAATACATCTGCTGGAACTTGTCCCTCTCCTACTTCAATTTGGGAGGGTCTTAAATCAAGAAAGCGAAAATCTTCAAGCAAATTTCTTAAAGTAGTAATTTTTTGTTTTTGATTACCTAAATTAGACTGGCTATTAAAATCAACACTTCTAAAAACACCATTCAGTTGAATGTTGCTATCTTCAATAGCTCTTAACGCCGCATTAGTTTTCTGCCCAATTTCAGCGTCATATCTGTTATCATACAAACAATCAAAAGTCTGTTCTTGCTTCAATACAAATGGCAAGCGGGATTTTGCACGTTCAAGTCTGATTTCATCTGGATATTTTTTTTGTAATTCAGCCAGATTTTCTGCATATGTATCTGTTAAATATTTTACAAACAGCATAGATAATACATAGTCTTTATAATTTGCTGCATCTATTTGCCCTCTAAAGGTGTTTGCTCCTCGCCATAATGCTGCTTTTATGTCTTTTTTAGTGGTCATTCTTAATTATCTCCCGTTGCCATTCTTTTCAAAATCTCTTTAAAATACAAATTCTTACAATTTTGTAATTTACTTTCGATTGCTTTTTGTTGTTGCACCAATTTATAAAAATCAATTATTTTTTTCTGTGTTTGTATATCTGGTATGTTCAACTCCATATCTGCAAGACTAGAAACACTCAATGTTCTAAGCTGTGAACCTTTGCTTGCCTTTTCTATTTGATTACAAAAATATGGTTGTTGCATCAAAACAAATAAATACTCCACAAGAACTTGCTCACTATCAACTCGAATTATTGCAAACTGAGATGGCACAATCAAATTTTCCTGCTCTTTTGCAACTAATCCAACTTTAATAGGACTGAATAAACGCATCAAAATATCATCTTTTTGCGTAAAATATTGGAAGGGTATTTTCTCCGTTACTTCAAAAGTATCGCATTCTGAAATATTCAATGCCCCATCATCACTTATTGCCCTTAATGTAACAGACTTATATATTGCCTTATCCGCTATCTCATTATGAGTATGTCCTAGCTCTTTTGACTTCTCGCCATACCTTGAGAGAACCAGTCCCACATTAAGTTTAGCAAATTCGCCTAATTTAACTTTCTTCAAATTAACTTCTCCAAATAAGGAAATAGATGCGGGGCGAAAAAAATCGCCCCTGATTTTGTTAACTTTTATGCACAGAATAGCAACAGAAGAAGCATCCGTCAGCCTTAGCATAACGCATTTTAGCCACAACTAAAGCATCAGATGCACTTTCAAATTCGCCTAAATATGCCACATCTTGTGCCATTGCCAACCATCTACAACCTTCCACGTGAACTTCATGATCACCGTTGTATTGCGCAGAATTGTTAACATAGTATTTTTGTTTCATAATTTGTCTCCATGGGCAAGGTTAACACAATTCAGCACTTGATTTTTCACATCTTATGGTATAGCATAGAATTGTTAATATATGCGCAAGACCATAATGTGTTCTTGTCCCGATAAGTCCTCAGGATTCGCCCATAAAAAAATCCTGGGGATTTTTGTTACGTGAACACATTTGCATTTAAAATCTTTAAAGTCAAGAGTTTTTACAATATTGTTTTGTTATTTTTGAAAATTTGCATATAAAAACAACAAATCCAACACTTACGATAGGCGAAATATAGTGTATTGCCTCTTCCTTGTAGCCTAACACCCCTTGTGAAAATATATTCAATTAGCCTACCGTAAGGTAAACACCCAAAATTTCCGCACACAAATACAAAATCAACTTTTTAACCGATTCAAAAATAAGGCTCTTATGTGTTTCTTTCTGCAGCTCAATGTTAACTTTTACCCCTTAATGACACCATGTTTTAAGCTTCTTATACATTACCCTGATTAATAGCTAATCTCTGCAATTTTATAGGGAGCAAAATTAATTTTATCTGGAGCTTTATTTCTTAAGGTGTTTGGATCCAGTCTTATATCTAACCTGCCGTTATCTCGGACTGACACTGTTCCTGATTTAAACGTATTCCAAGGAATATTTAGCAAATATAACTGTCTTTTCGTTTTATCATTTAAGATAAAACTCCAGTCATCTTTAATATATTCAGGGTTAGCATTTGCCTAAAACTCCCCTGAAGACGCATTTGTACTGGCAAATGTTACAGATGAATGCACTATATAATTTTTTTGACGCAATAAAGCAATTGCTTCAGATTTTTCCATATCATCTGAACTTTTACTATGAATATCTTCACACTTTTTATCTAAATCATTTACATTTTTAGCTGAATTATTTGCGTTGTTATTAGATACATTTTTATAAAAATCAACTATCATATCCTTTACATCGTCTGCAAGATTGACATATCCATACTTATTTTCCTCAAAGATTTTACCCTGTTGAATTGTAGAGTTTGTTAATTGAGAAAAATATGTCACAAAATGAGTACACTTATTTTTCTCACAATACCCATGCATTTTGCCTTTTAAAACACGACCATCACTTTCTTGAGTTTCAAAAAAAGAGCAAATAATCTTTCTATATTCACTATTTTCTCTCCTTAGCCAATTTTTTAAGTTTCGAGCTACTTTTTCTTGATTAGCAGACATTGCAGGCTTCTTTTTCTCAATATAGTCTTTTATTAAATTTTCTACTGTAGATTTAATATTTTCCGCTTCAACATAGTTTTTTTAATTCATCTAAAAGATTTGGATCAATTTCAATATTATATTTATTAAACAAGCCCATAGAAAAACTCCTTTTTATTTAGATAGCAGGAAAACAATCCATTTTACAATGAATAGTATAGTAACTGCTAAATCTAATATATTCAAGCGCTAAGTTAAACAATCAGCACCTTATATATCATTAAGTGTATTCATACTGCTTACATAAATATACTTACCATATGCCCCGGATATGGGGTACGGGGGTAGGATATACCGGCACCTTCCCGCCTAGGATACCCAATAGTCGTTTTTTTATAAGATTCTTTAATACCCACCTATATCCGGGTAAAAAAGGCCTTACGTATGTAGAGTTTTAAAACACGCTCATTTTCAGTAAAAAAAATTCTTGACTTAATGACATTGTGTATGCTAAGTTTACTCTCGAAACGGGATAAATAAAAAAATTATCATATTTAAATTTATTTATGTGTCTGTTTTACTGATGAATTGATATCAGTTTATGTGTTTTCCTTGTATAAGGATTAGTCTGCCCTTTTTTTGGGGCTTTTTTTGTATCTTCCCCTTAATTACAAATACAATCAATTATTCCTTTTATTTGGGTATAATAAAGGTATTACACCTTTTATTGGTGTAATTTCATACAGATTATTCCTTATACAGTTAGGCCGTGTTTCACGGCCTTTTTTTATACCCAAATCAAACTATTAACCACCAAAGGATCGCAATTATTTTTCGGTCCTTTTTTTGTTTTAAAAAGGAATAAATCATGAATCCAGAAAATTTTAATTTACCAAACAATACCGTCTCTCAATATATTATTTCTCATTTAAACTATGCAACATTAAAACGTGGTTGGATGACAACTAATGAATTAGCTGGCATTTTAGGTTGTTCAACAAAAACCATCACTCGATGGAGAAAAGCCAATAAATTAACTCCCAAATGCTTTTGTGTAGAAAAACACTGTTACTTTATCCAAGATGTTTATGAGTTTTTTATCTCTTCTTGCATCAATTAATCAATTCTGTCCATTTTTTGCCAAGAATGTCCCTCTATGGGATATGTTGTCATCTTATTAAAAAAATTTCTTTCTCTATAATAGCTTACATAAAAGATAACAACATTAGCAAAGGCGCAAAAAATGACATGAACTTCTTAATATCTCTTATGAATTCTGCTTAGAGCTTTATAGAGGCAAATTCAATCTAAAAAATCTTTTACATAACATTCCCAATTTATAACCGGTAAGACCATGTTTTCCGGACAGGGAGAACTTTAACCTTAATTTACGAAAGGAAATAAAATGAATAATACTGTACAAACTTTAGCACAAACTCAAATTTTGGCCGATTTCGATGATCAAAATCCTGTAATAAATACAACAAATATTATTGATGCTGAATATACTATTACAAGTGAAGATATTCCTCACGAGTTATCTGCAAACAAAGAACTTGTTACCATTAATGACAATAACTTCCCTACAATACCAACAGATCCAACAGCATTGCCTAAATATATTACTTTGGCAAAAAAATATATTGAAGCTGAAACAAAGTTGTTAAATGGATTGAAATTAACCCCTAATAGATACCACCTTGCTTTAAAATCAACTCAAGAACATGCTTCTTTACTATTACTTGCTGAATTAAGATTAAGCGAAATATTAAAAGGAATTAAAACTTGCCGCGGTATGAGAACAGACATCAACAAGAAAAAATTAATTCCTCAATTTAATAAATTAGCAAAATCAAAAAAAGAAATTATAAAACAAGAATTTCAATTATCTCCTAGACAAGCCGGAGATATTGAAAAACTAACACCTGAATGTATCAAAAAAGCTTTACATACAAAAATGATATTCATGAAATGCTTGAGCAGAAAAAATAGGGAAGATCGTTGGGAAATCTTTATCAGGCGGAGCTTTAGGAGTTCTTGCGGCTGGCGCTATTATAACTGCGGCAGCCCCTGCAGGACTGGCAGGCGGAGCCGCTATAACGGCAGGATTAGCAGGAGCTGGGGGGAACCATGATAGGGGGAATTCTTTTAGCACAAGCTCTAGCTGTAGGAGGAGCTATAGCTGCTTGATTAACCTCTGATGAAAAAGAAAAAGTTAATAAAAATGATGTAATAGGACTGAAAACATTATTAATTAGCTATCAACCAATATCTACAAAACAGAAAGAAGCTATAGTCAAATGTACAACATGCAGTTCGGTAATAGCAAAATATGAAAAAGAAGTGACGAAATCATATGATGAGCAAGCCGATAAAGTTATTAAAGAATATGCTCTATTATCTTCAGGTGCAACAGTTTTATCTTCTAAAGCATGGTTAGACATTGTCATTACACAAATATTTTTTTCAAAGCTAGTTATAGATTTAGCTAAAATATACAATGTTAAATTAGGAATATGCTCTTTTATAAAACTAAGTTACATTGGATTAATTGGATCATCATATTCAACAATTACTACAAATATTTTAAATTCTTTTATTCCTGTAGAAATTGTAAAAAAGACAGGAGAAATTTCTATTTCAATGGTAATTATTGCTCAGCTTGGTTTAAAAATAAAATACGCGATTAGACCTATTATTGCTGCCGAAAATGATTTTTCTCTCACAAAAACTATCAAATTGATATTAGGCATAAAATAAGTATCATCAAGAATGAATACGGAGACTAATAATGAAATGATAGATTTTATTGAACAGCAAAAACGCAAAACAGCCATTGTTGTCCATACACTCGACCGCTTACAACGTGGTTTTGGCGAATGTGAAAAAATAAAAGAATTGCTCAAAGCTGATAAAATTGAAGTCCATTTTATCCAAGAAGCTCTTATTCTTTATAAATTTAGCTCTGATGATGATTTTACCAGATATGACTTTGGTATTTTATCAGCCAAATTATACCTAACTTCAATGAACCGAAATGTTAGATGTAGCCAAAAACACAATCGTGAAGCAGGTTTATGGCAAGGTTTGGCTCCTATTGGTTATCTAAATGCTAAAGATGAAAGAAAAAGAGCCACGCTTATTTTAGATCCAGAAAGAGCTCCAATTATCAAACAAATCTTTGAAGAATATGCAACTGGTCTACATTCTGGTTTTAGCCTTTTACAATTAGCATGCAAGATGGGATTAGTTTCAAAGAAACCAAATTATCATAAAGAATCAGATAATTATCAAAAAAATAATTTCATCAATCGCAATATAATTCTTAACATTTTAAGAAATCCTTTTTATTATGGTATGATGTGTATTAAAGGCAAGCTTATGCCTCATATTCACGGAAATATTATTAGCAAAGATTTATTCGACCGTGTTCAAGAAGTATTAGATTCAAAACACAAAGAAGGTAAAAGCCAACAACTATTTATCTAAATATATTTATATTTTCAGAGGATTAATAACTTGTGGTTGTTGCGGACACAAAGTCTTTTCGGATTATTGTACCAAACGTAGCAAATACATATATTTAAGATGTTACCATTGTAAAAATCCATCCGTTAATGAAAATATGATTTTGCAACAGCTTGATGAAGAAATCTTTAGTAAGATTATCTTATCAAATCAAGAAATTAAACATTTACAAAATGAATTAAACAAGCATTTTGAAGAGAAGAGAATAAGAAATACCGAACTAAAAGAAGCTATTTTGAAAATCGTTGTAATCTTAGGCAATCTGTCATTATTTATGCAACACTCCGACAATAAAGCTAAAAATATATTGCTTAACCTTTTACTCTCAAATTGCTCATTAAAAGACAAGAAATTAACCTATACCCTCAACAAACCGTTCAACCACCCCCTCACCACCCCTAACCATAAAGAGTGGAAAAATCTAATAATCAATCACTTAAAAGAATTTAAAAAGATGGTATTGATGATAGAGAAAGTATAAATTGAAATCAAAAGCAATCCTCGATATAAGTCCATTTTGAATTATTTTTATACTCTAAAGATTTCTCCAATAAATTTAATTTTGAATATCTCGGGCTAGTTGCTATAGGGTAGGTGGAGTAGATAAAATTTATACAACTATCCCAATGCATTGTTTGAGTTTTTTCTATTACTTCATCAATAATAGATTCCTCTGTTTTTGTAAGATTAGGAACATAATCATTTTTAGTAATAACATATAAAGTTTTATCATACCCATAGTAATTGGAGGTATGAACAATCTCTATTAAATTTGGATACTTTTTTATCTCTTGGTGAACATCATCTACAAAAGGTCCATAGTTATCAAAAAACCAATCTATTTTTGTTAATTGACAATTATTAACTAAACAGCTTTTCCAATCAGATAAATAAACCATCTTAGTAAGTCTTGCTTTTGATAATTCATCTTTATGAGGATACTTTTGGCAAGTATAATATATAATATCAATTAAATTCGACATTAAAATCCCTCCTCCTTTAGATTCTCACGCACTTTATTTCTTATTGCATACAACATAAAGTGCTTAAATGTTTTTCGGTGTTCCTCCATAACACTACGCAATAAATCCTCCGTATATCTATTCTTTTGGGTGCTTTCAATAACAACTACACCTATATTATTTCCATCATTTTTAATTGCATAGGCATACATGAAAACCGATTTCATTGTTAAATTTTTCATTTCAGTCAGCGTCAAGCCATATTCTTTTCTATGATACGATATGTATTCAGGATTTAATTCTTTTTTTTCATTATATGCTTCAGGAAAATCATTATCATAAAATTCATCATTCTTTAATGCTTTACCTATAATTCCTTTTGAAGCAGCATAAATCATTTTACCATTTTTGTCATACTCAATATTTGAAGAGAAACGGACTTGAAGCGTAAACTCTTTTTTTAACGAGTCATATGTAAAAAATGTAATTCTTTCATTATTTTTTCACCAAACTCAATAGTCCCAAAATTTAAAACATTTCTCGCAAATGTAGACAAGAATCCTTTTAATGTATTTTCGAAATTTTCTCTAAGAAAATTAGAGTCTTCTACTAACAAATCATACTTTTTCTGCAGTTTTGATTTATCTTTTTCGAGATTTTTTTTATCTTCGGATAATTGTTTGTTTTGTTTTTTTAAATCTCTTATATCACTTTTAAGCCAAAAACGAATAATTTTTAATACAAGAAAACATACTATAGAAGCTACAGATAGCTCCATAAGAAAATCATGTAACTTCTCATACTTAATATGATATGCTTCTGACAAAAATGTATTTATTTTCGCTATCCACTGATACACAACTTTTTCATTATTTATCATAAAAAAATAACAAAAAATAGGAGTATAAAGAATATTTATCAGTAGTGTAAGAAATTTTCTTACTGTATCCATTGTAAGAAGTTGTCTTACTTTATCCATTTTAATATATTAACCCCATCTAAATAAAATCAATACATGCTATATTAGACATTACTTTTAAGATAAAATTTTCTTAAACTCAAGTGTTAAATTGTAAATTTTAGAATAATTATATAACCAGTAATATAACGTAATAACAATTATT
This sequence comes from uncultured Alphaproteobacteria bacterium, assembly GCA_949292205.1. Taxonomy (GTDB): domain Bacteria; phylum Pseudomonadota; class Alphaproteobacteria; order CAAHEQ01; family UBA3637; genus CALXZG01. Next base: position 107,416 of record CASEYR010000002.1, on the reverse strand, counting down.
GAAATCTCATGTCATTAAAGTAACTAAGTAAACATGATTTTAAATGACATAATTTGATAAAAAATTAATTCGTGTATTACCAGACTTCTCCAACCACAACAGATAAGTCGCTACTTCTAGCGACTTTTTTATATATGCCCACCCATTGTATCCAGAAAAAGGGGGTTTAGCTCTCTCACAAAAAACAACCTCTTTCCAACCAAAGCTTGCCGAGCTTAGATAAAAAGATCTAACCTCTTGCTTTTGTACTTCAATCAATATTTTACTTTTACCTGCTCCTTTTCAATCAAGAGCCATATCAATCTAACGGCTAACCCAACCCCGCCAACGATTTATCCTAATATAAATCTTGTTGCAACAAAAGAAGACCCCAAAAGTATCTATTAATTTCCGCGATATGTTGCATATCCGTTTGCCGATAATGTCAGCGGAATATGGTAATGCACATCCTCTTCAATTTTAAACACCACATCTACAAAAGGGTATATTGATTGTATATCCAGCATGGAAAAGTAATTATCTGTTTCAAAAGTTAATTTATAGATACCGGCATTATCTTTATTTTCCGGCAAAAAATTCGCAATTCTTCCATTGTTATCGGTTATCCCGTGATCCAGTTCTTGCCAAGATTGCTGTTGATTATCATACTTAAAAAGCTTAACAGGAACACCGCTGGCCGGTTTTCCCAGATTAACATCTAGTATATGAGTACTTAATTGATATTAATGATGAACCTGTGCATATGAAGACACAGACAACAAGGTAAAAATAACAGCAGTAAGAAATAACAGTATTTTTTGCATTATATGTCCTCCCAAAAGATATCCGCGTTTTATTGTAGCTTCAGTTTTTCTATTTGTAAATCAAAATAAATATCTCGGTCACAAAAAAATGCCCCCACCATCTCCATTATCTCCAACCAAAACAGGCAGAGGTTGATAAAAAATCCGACCTCTTGCTTTTTTATTGATTTTGGAATAAAGTACCAACAGATTCATCATCACAAAAAGGCATCAAAACCATGAATACAAAAAATCTTATCTGTTTATTTGGAATATTACTGATAAGCGGTTGTATGATTAAGCAAAATACAACCGGATCACTCTCTTTTCACACCGAAACAATGGCTACCGATAATTTGGATATATTGGTGGATGATCTGCCGGTTATTCAACAAGGTCAAAATCTATATCCCTTAACAGCCAACACGCGAACGCCGCTCACGATTAAAATAGGGGAGGACGCCCAAGAAATTTCAGTCACAAAACTCAGCTCGGATACAACCATACCGCTTACCGTTCATTATCGTGATCAAGCGGTAAATTACACACTACACACGCTACCTAAAAATTTTCCGGAAATAACACTATCTCAAGATTCAAAGATTCCTTCCGGACAAATTTTGTTTTCCGTACATGGGCTCAGTTCATATGCCATCATTTATGATACAAGCGGAAAGGTAGTATACTATCGCGGTAATAATAAGCCACAATTTAGTATGTTTCACTTACAACGTTGGACATTACCTGACGGACAAACACGTTATAGTGTTCATGAGCGGGAGGAACTATCTGATAATAAATCCTTTTTTAACGGTTCGCATTTAGTATTAGATGACCGATTCAGACCGGTAGACAGAGTTCGAATTTTACCGACAAGCACGCATCCGGCTTTATTGGCAGAAGAGCACGAATTTATCATGCTAGACAAAGATCACTACATTGTTTTAGGATACAATCCCTATACGGTTAAAGCAGAGAACGGCGAGAGTATAAAAGTTTATTCGGGCATCATTCAAGAACAAAAAGATGGACGGGTCATTATGGACTGGGATGCTCGCAATTATCCCGAGTTATTAAGCGGCTGCATTGAAAAATGTCCGGCATTAAACAAACAACATAATGACTTTATGCATGTTAATTCCATACATATTGATCCGAATGATAATAACTTAATTGTCTCTATGGCATCATCATATGGGATTATCAAAATCCACAGAAAAACGGGTGAAATTTTGTGGCACTTAGGGGGCAAAAATGATGAGTTTGGATTAGCGGATTATCAACGTTTTTTCCGCCAACACGATGTCCAAATGACCAAAGAGGGAGATCTAATTATATTTGATAATGCATCAACAAATCTATCCCCGGCCGAACAAGATTTCTATCATAAAAAGAACATAGAAAAACCGGCGCGAATTTTAGTCTTAAAGTTAGATGAGAAAAACAAAAAGATTACATCTTTCAAAGAGATTCCGCTCAATTTTTATGCAAAATACATGGGATCGGCGCAACAATTACCGAAAGGCAAGTGGTTTGTCGGATGTGGTTCATCCACGGCATGCACGGCAAAAATGATTGATGAATCGGGTGCCGAGTTATTTAAAATAAACGGGATACCGAATCACCAGATATTTCGAGCATACTATATTCCAACCGATTCATAGTCGGTATTATAAACAAACCAAAAAGCAACAGAATATCTGTTGCTTTTTGATTTCCAAGTTTAAAAGCTATAAAACAGTCAAGACCTTTATATGATTTCCTTGTGGAATAATACCTTGAGTTCCAATAACAATAACATTTTGTCCTTGACTGTTAATAACTTCAATTGCGGCCAACAGAACAGCTAAAATATCCCGCGTATTTTTTTGAACCGTTTTCTCCATCAAAGATAAATCAAAAATGATCGGCGTAATACTAAACTTCCCCCTTAGTAGATTTAGTTGTTCATTTTCTTTTTCTTTGTCGGATGTATTAATCCAATAAGTTATTCCGGATACCTCCGTTTTCTGATGATTCTTATTTTCTGTAAAAACACAGCATCCTATTGTTTTTTTTGTTACATTATCAATAAAGATTCCGAATCCATTTTGCTTTATATCTTCTATATTATTAAAAAAGATGTCATTATCCAACTCAATAACGGAATCCGTAAAGTGCTTCACACGAACAACTCTTGTTCCGTGTTTTAACAGCATATCATCACTGATTTTATCAAACCAAATTGTTTTATGTTTGATAATATTAGAAACGATAATCGGACAATTAGCAATACAGTCTCCTTGACTGATATCTATATTTTCATGAATCTGAAAACAGCCATAAGGCAAATTTTCCGTATTTGATATCGTCACATAGCACCCGGATGGATAAACAGCCAAATGATCTCCGGTTATCGGTTCATGAGCCATCACCTTTCCATAGTAATATCTGGATCCATGATATAGCTTAGATGACTGCATATGCATAATAACACTCGTTTGGGCGCCTCTGTCTTCGGCAGAGGCATGAGCAAAATCAACCAAGGTTTCTAATACTTTTTCCACATTATATCCCGTCACGGCAGATACAGGTATAATTTTATAGTTAAAGTGATAAGTATCTAACAAGACACGAACCTCTTTTTCCAAAGCAGCAATTTTATCTTGAGCTCCTTCCAACAGATCGCTCTTTGTCAAGCAAACACATATATTTTTCAACTGAAATAAAGAACAAATATTAATATGTTGACGTGTTTGATCATGAATTCCCTTAACGGCATCAATCACAACAATCCCCGAATCGGCGGCGGCGGCGGCAATAGCCATGTTTTTAGTATATTGAACATGCCCCGGACAATCCAAGATATGAAATCTGATATCACTGTAATCAAAATAGCGATGAGCCACATCAATAGTAATTTGTTGCTCTCGTTCAGCCAACAAGCCATCCAACAGCATCGCCAGTTCAATTTTATCCGATCCATTCCGCTTTGAAGCCTTTAACGCATCAGCCAGCTGATCCTTTTTTACATTACCGGTATCCAGCAACAATCGACCGATTAAAGTTGACTTACCATCATCCACATTCCCGCAACATATAAATCTAAACAAGTTTTTCATTAAAAATACCCATCTGTTTTTTTCTTTTCCATAGAACTTTCGGTATCATAATCAATTACCCGAGTAATTCTCTCTGTATATTCTGTTTTTTTCAATTCGGCAATAATTTCATCCAAAGTTTCCGCCTCAGAAACAATTGCGCCGGTTAAAGGATAGCACCCCAAGGTCCTAAAGCGAACTTTAAGCAACTCACCCGTTTCATTTTCCGTAGCGATATACATTCCGGTTTGAGTTTTTTGCACTCTTCTTTCCTTTGCGAAATAGAGAGGAACAACCTCAATCTGCTCTCGCTTTATATATTCCCAGATATCCAGTTCCGTCCAGTTAGATAAAGGGAACACCCGCAGACTTGTCTTATCGGTATAAAAAGTATTATAGAGTGGAGGAATTTCGGGATTTTGATTTCGCGGGTCCCATTTATGATATTCATTTCTGACCGAAACCATACGTTCTTTAGCACGACTTTTTTCCTCATCGCGTCTTGATCCGCCGAAAGCAATTTTAACATCGTATAAATCGACAGCCTGTTTCAAAGCCTCTGTTTTCATCACATCCGTATAGCGAGGACCATCTGTAAAAGGATTTAAACAAGCCGGATTTTTATAGACGATTAAATCAACCTCCTTTGCGATTCGATCACGAAACTCATACATTTCTCTAAATTTCCATCCCGTATCAATATGCATAAAGCGAACAGGAATCGGAAAAGGATAAAAAGCTTTTTTAAATAAATGAAGTAATACCGATGAATCTTTACCGATACTATAAAAAATAACAATTTTAGAACAATCGTTTGTATAACAAACATCACGTATCAGTTCAATGGACTCATTTTCCAGAACATCCAAATGCGTAGTCATTATTTTTCACACCCTCCAGACTAACCATAAACTATTTCGCATAAGCAGAAAGCGAATAACTCTGGTATATGATTGTACGCCAATTATCCGAAAAAAACAAACATTTTAAATAAAGCTTACACCAAAACCGATTAATGCGGCCAATACCAACATCGCAATCATAGGAACGCGATAAAAATACAAGAGAACAGATAAAAGCATCACAAAAAATTGCCCAATATTCAGTAACGGTTTTGAAAAATCAGCATTTTGAAACCACTCTTGAATCGGTTGCTTAAAGATAGAGATATTCGCAAACAAGAACAACGCATACAAAATCATGACCAAGGAAGCCCATTTGGCACCACGGTAAAATCCCTTAACATACCAAGAATCTTTATGTTTTTTAAAGAAGTTTAAAGCAACAGAAGCCAAAATAAACGTCGGAAAAACGACACCGACACTGGCAAAAATAGCGGCACTTAATCCATTTTTTAAATACCCGACATACGTAGCCGAGTTCACACTGACAGCGCCCGGCGTCATTTGAGAAATTGCCAACAAGTTTCCAAATTCTTCGGGTGTAAAAAAAGCAGTTTTCTCAACAAACTCCGCGTGCAGCAGAGGAATAATCATATGCCCGCCGCCGAAACACAAGACGCCGAATTTAAAAAATTGCCAAAACAAAACCAAATTAACCATACGTTCCCTCTTTCAGTTGATCTCGGAACAAGATCGCCATTCCCAAAATAATTGATATTAAAATAATAATAACCACATGAGCTCCAGCCAACAAAAGCCCGATTAAAAACAACACAATCCCCCCGTCCAAAAGAGATTTTAAAGTCTTTTGGGCGAATTGAATAAACATCCCTAAAAATATGCCGGCGACACAAGCTCTAATACCCGAAAAAGCCGCCAACAAATGTGAATTTGTTAACATTTGTAACGGAAAAAATGCGGCGATAATCCCCAAGATAAATAGCGAAGGAATTAACACGGCAATTGTTGAAACCACCGCCCCTTTAATCCCTGCTAACTTATTACCGACAAAAATCGATGAATTAACCGCGATTAATCCGGGAATCGTTTGGGTAACGGCAATCATATCCACAATATCATCTTCCGTCAACAGCTTATACTTATGAACAAACACATTTCTAATCACGGGAATCATTGCCAATCCCCCACCGATAACAAACAATGATATCTTAAAAAAAGACCAAAACAGCAATAATAATATTGACACATCATTCTCGTTTTTATGATTTTCATCAAACATAAACCGATTTCCTTTATATAACATCTACCGCAACAACCCAAAAATCACAAACAAAAGAACGGAATCAGAGTATTACACTACTCTCTGAAAGTCAACTGATTTTAGTATCGGCTACCCGATTCTTTTTCCAATCTCCGAAAAATGTATACAGCATTCCCATTGCAATAGAGGAAACGATTAAAATGCCCAAAGGGACACCGACAGCAACGCCCAATAACAAGATACATACAGCACCAAAATCAACTAATGCCTTAATAGATGATTTTGCAATTTTCATGACCAAATAAACAAAAACCCCTGTCACACAAGCTCGTATATATGAAAAAGTAATCAACATGCGTTGATTTTCAATATTCAAGACATCAACAAAACAGATAACCCCGCCGATTAAAAGTAAAGAAGCACAAACAACACCGAAAGAGGCGGCAATACTTCCCCAAAAGCCACCAAGTCTACCACCGATAAAAACAGCACAATTAATAGCGACAGAGCCGGGGATTGTCTGAGTCATAGCAATCATATCCATAATATCTTCATCTTGTAGCATTTTGTATTTTCGGACAAATATACTTTGGATAATTGGGATCATAACAATCCCACCCCCCACAACAAACAAGCTGATTTTTAAAAAATTGAAAAAGATAAAAAGAAGAAAAAAGAGTTTGTTTTTCTGATACCACATGTTAATGATCCATAAGCAAAATCCGCAAAAAACTTTATTTTTTGAAAGATTATTTTTCACATAAGGTCGTATTATATTATAAAAAAAGTTATATTACTATACCCCATCAAAAAAATCTCGTAAAATAATTATCATTGTCATAAATTATATAATATATTGATATTCAATAAAAATAAATAAAAACATCATTATTTTTTACATACTCATCAAAAAATAATATTCCCTTAAGCGTTTCTTAAGAGTATTATGTTGAAATGAAAGTGTAGAAAGACTACATCATAAACAATAAGGAGAAAAAAAATGAAAAAAATGATAATTGCATCCGCTTTAGTTTTAACATTAGCAATCACAACGTCCCCGATGGCAGCCGGATTTAACGGTCAACCGACGGGTGGCTTCAAAGGCCCCGGTCTTGAAACATCAACCGTCAAACAAGCCTTAACACTCAGCGATGATACGCCGGTAGTATTAGTTGGACAAATTGAACGAGCCGTTGGCAACGAAAAATATATTTTCAAAGACGCAACAGGTTCCGTTACGGTTGACATTGATAACGAAGATTGGCGGGGATTAACGGTCACACCGCAAGACACCATCGTTATTGAAGGCGAAGTTGATAAAGACTTCTTCAAAACGGAAATTGATGTTGATACCGTTTCCCTCAAGAAGTAGGGGAAAAACCGTCCATGCGGGTTTTAGTAATAGAGGATGACGCGCTGATCGGCGACGGTCTGAAGACCGGTTTGGAAAAATTGGGATTTTCCGTAGACTGGTTTGACGACGGCGCCGACGGTGCCGAAGCCCTTTTTCAGATGCCGTATGATGCGGTTGTTCTGGACTTAGGGCTCCCCGGTATGGACGGCATGAGTATTCTAAAGAGCTGGCGGGATAAGGAGCGGACAGAGCCGGTTTTAATTCTGACGGCACGAGGCGATGTTGATAATCGGATTGCGGGCTTAAATGGCGGAGCCGATGACTATTTAGCCAAGCCGTTCAGCCTATTAGAAGTGCAAGCTCGTTTAAATGCGCTGATTCGACGACATAACGGTCGTCCGAATCCCGAGTTAAAGATTGGAAATATCTGTTTAAATACCAACACGCGTAGCGTTTCACGGAATGGTCAAGCAGTTTCTCTTTCCCCGAAAGAAATAACGATTCTCGAGTTACTTTTACTGAACAAGAATAAAGTATTGTCGCGAGAAACCATTGAAGACAAAATTTATGCTTGGGGCGGAGACGTTCAAAGCAATGCCGTTGAGGTTCATATACATCATTTAAGAAAGAAGCTGGGACAAGACATAATCAAAACGATACCCAAGATTGGATATATTCTGGAAGACAAATGAAAAAGCTCAGTCTAAAAACACGTCTTATTTTATTTTTTTCGGTGATAGCCGGTATCATGCTGTGTTGTTCGGCTTTTTTTTCATGGCAAGAGAGCACGGAAAAGACGAACGAATTTTTTGATACCTATCAAACAGCGCTTGCTCGTCAATTAGCGGCCGCCGATTGGACGGCTGTTCATTCAGACAAGAACCGGATGAATGAAGATTTTTTTGATAAAATTGAGCATGCGGATACCGAGGATGAAGCGATTGGCTTTGCGGTTTTCAATGCTTCCGGAAAAATGATTTTTCATGACGGCGAAAACGGTCGTTATTTTCCGTATGAACCAAAGCCGGAAGCTTTTTCAAACACACGTGTAGACGATGAAAAATGGCGTCTTGTATGGATTCCGACAAAAGATAGTCAGTTTATGGTTGCGGTCGGACAAGAGCTGGACTATCGCACCGATATCGCATGGGATATGATGGAAACGTTCACCCTACCTTGGCTGATCGGAATGGGAAGCTTATTGATTTTTATGATTATCATTATCACGCTAGAGTTCTGGCCAATGAAGCGTTTAGCCGTTCATTTACGGAATAGAAACGGGGACGACCTCTCTCCGCTTTCCGATGATAGATTACCGACCGAGGTCAAACCCCTGATTCAATCGATGAATCTTCTATTGGGAAAGATACAAAGCACCTTAGATAGAGAACGTCGTTTTATAGCCGATTCGGCGCACGAACTCCGAACACCGCTGACAGCGCTTAAAGTCCAATTAGAGATTGCACAACTGGCAACAGATGATGATCGGATGCGTTCAGAGGCACTGACAAAATTATCAACAGGCATTGACCGAGCCAGTCGGTTAGTCGAACAATTATTAGCTCTTTCACGAGCCGAATCGGAAGCCCATTCCGATACCCAAACCCGAATAGATTGGCATTCCATTATTCATCAAATGATATCGGATTATCAACAACCGGCACAGGAAAAGAACATTATGTTCAAAACCGATTTATCGGATGCAGGCCCCTTCTCACACGGAAATCCGATTTTAGCGGGTCTTATTATCCGCAATTTAGTTGATAATGCCGTCCGATATAGCCCGAATGGAGCCACTGTCCAAATCACCCTGCGCGATTACAAGCTGATTGTTCTCAATACAGGGACACATGTAGAGGATACGGTTTTAGAACGCCTCACACACCGTTTTTATCGTCCGGCGGGACAGAAAGAGAGCGGTAGCGGACTCGGACTATCTATTGTCGATCGAATTACAAGACTGTATAAAAGCACTCTCACCTATCGAAATACATCGGATGGATTTGAAGTAACTGTTTCGGCACAAGAGCCAAGTTCCGATTTTCGATAAATTCGGCAGAGCTTAACCTTTAGCGGACAAGCGAACAATTTGCCGAGCGATACGATCAGCCAATCGGCCCAAAAGCTCACTCTGGGCCTTTGCCAAATCATCAAAAGAAGAGCTGACCGGCATAGATTCAGATACTTTTTGACGATAGATAACCTGCCCGGCATGATTTTGAATCAAGAACCACGCCTCTAAAGAAGCCTGATTTCCCAAAAGAGTATCCATTTTCACGATATCAACGGACAGGACGTAAGAAAAATCTTCCCGCCCCTGCGTTTTCATTTTAACCTGAGCATTTGGTAGAGCATTAGCCAAATCCTCGGCTAAAATCCGTTGAACCAAATTTGAGAGGGGTTCAATCCATCGATTTGTTTCAGAAACTTTAATTTCGGTTGTTTCAGCGGATTGAGTAATGATTTGAGGGCGATCAAGATAGCGAGAAATTTGAACTCTGTCTATACCGACCGAAGCCGTCATTTTTTCGGAAACAGGGGTTTGAACAACGGGAGAAAGCGTATAAAAACGGGACGGATCCGACACGCCTCCAAAGCAAGCCGTTAAAGAAAACAGCAAAAAAACAACAGTCCATTTTTTCATCTCAATCTCCTTTTTTTCCTTTTAATAATGATTCAGGGTGACGCTCAACATAATCAGCAAAATTACGCAAACTTCTGGCGGCATCGGATATATCATACAAAGCCTTATTTAAATTATTGACGATATCATCAAATTGTGGCGCAATTTTTTCGGTAATGTCGGCCAAATTTTTGGATGCCGAAGCCAACGCCGGCAAGATAATCGGCAACTGTTTTTGCAGAGAATCCAAAATCTGTTCCATTTTCTCCATAGAACGCCGAATTGGCAAATCCTGCAAGCCCTTTGATAATTCCCCCGAAGGAGATAAAACAGTCGGGATTTCAGGGATATTTCGGCGACTATCCCGTTCAGCATTTTTTAAGTTAATGGGCGTATTGGGCAACATACTTAATTCAATCATCAACTGTCCTGTCAAATAACTCTGAGTCAACAATCTGGCACGTAATCCCTTTTCAATCATCAAATCCAGCATCGTTTTTCCCCGCCAGATTTGGTTAGCGATTCCACCGGTTTCCTGCATCGGAGTCAACCGCACATAGACCGGAACGCTAAAAGTCATATTTTGCGGATCGCCGATAAGCTCTATTTTGGTTACTTTACCGATTTCAACACCGTTAAAGACGACGGGAGAGCCGACATTTAACCCCTTAACGGACTCATCAAAATACATAATCGCCACACTTTGATCTCTATTGAACAAACGTCCGATAACAGCATGACCGACGATTATCGTAAACAAGATGAATCCAACAATCAAAAAAATTCCAACAGCTTTTTTATTTGGTTCCTTTGGCATCCGTATGTCCCCTTGTTAAAAATTCATAAACAGTTTTATTTGGCGGATTCTTCAATAGCTCTGTGGGATTTCCGCGAGCACCAACACTACGCTTGGTTGCATCTAAAAAGACAGAATCGCGTCCGATAGCAAAGATAGAAGATAATTCATGAGTCACGATAACAATTGTCGTTCCCAAGCTCTGATTAATATCCAAGATTAAATCGTCCAGCAATTTAGAGCTAATTGGATCCAATCCTGCGGAAGGCTCATCAAAATAAACGATTTCGGGATCCAAAGCTAAAGCTCTGGCCAAACCGGCGCGTTTTTTCATGCCGCCGCTTAATTCAGAGGGATAAAAATCCTGAAAGCCGGCCAAGCCGACCAGAGCCAATTTCAAAGCGACCAGTTCTCGAATCATCTTATCGGAATAGTCCGTATATTGTCGCAGTGGCAGAGCGATATTATCGGCAACGGTCATCGAGCTGAACAAAGCCCCGCTTTGGTAGAGAATACCACAGCGACGCATCACGACATCTTTTTGAGCCGCCGAAGCAGACACCATATCGACACCGGCAACAAAAGCTTTTCCACCGGAAGCCGGTGTTAATCCGGTCAACACCCGCAGCAAGCTACTTTTTCCACAACCGGAACCGCCCATAATAATGAAGATATCTCCCTGCTTTACCTGAAAGGAAACATCTTTCAACAAAACGAAATCCCCATAGGCGATAGTCAACTTTTGCACATCAATTAAGGTTTGATTCATCATATGTCCAACACCTCACACATCAAAGTAATCAAACCGGTCATAATAATCATCCAAACGATAGCATAGACAACGGCTTTAGTTGTAGCCACACCGACGCTATCGGCATTCCGTCCGCAATGAATCCCAAAGTAGCACCCGCACAAAGCGATAACAATACCAAAGACGAAGCCGTGAAAGACACCGACAAAAAAGTTTGTTAAATTAAAAGCCTCAATAGAATAATGAATATATTCAGGCGGAGAAATCCCCAACATAAAGATACCGACGGCGGCACCGCCCAACATGCCCATAATATCGGCAAGCATCGCCAGAACAGGCATAGCCAGAACCAGAGCCAGCACTCTGGGCAAGACAAGGAAATCGGTTCTGGAAATTCCCATAGTTTGAAGAGCGTCCAATTCTTCATTGACTTGCATTGTTCCGATTGTTGCGGCAAAGGAAGCACCCGTTCGTCCAGCCATAATAACACCCACCATAATAGCGCCCATAATCCGAGTCATTCCGATCGTCACCAAGCTGGCGACATAGATCTGAGCCCCAAAAGACTTCAATTGGATTGCCCCGACGAAAGCCAAGATTAAACCGACCATAAAGCTGATTAAAGAAACGATTCCGACAGCTTTCGGAGCGCAATCATCCAAAGCGAACCAAAAATCAATCGGACGCAAGACAGCCTTACCGCAGACGAAACGCCCCATAGAGATACAAATTTGGCGACAAAAATCAAGTCCCCGCCGAACGCTATTCATTGCTCGTATACCGACATCTCCGATATAAGAAATAAAGCCCAATCGAGCCGGATTCGGGCGAGACGGTTTTCTATCAACCGAAAAAGCCAAATCAATTAAACGTTGCAACCCCTCCGGCAATGTTTGTTTTTGAACCGGTATTTCGGCAAGGCGAGCCATCCGCACAATTTGATACAAGACAACAAGCAAAGAGGAGTCCCATCGTCCGATTCCGGCATCTGTCAAGACCAAAGCTTTTGGATTACTCTTTTTGATATGACGAATCAGCCGATCTGTTTCGGCGGGATCTTGATATCGGACGAACTCACCCGAAATAGACAGGGTCATTTTCTGTCCGTTTTGTTGTAACGCAAATCCCATTATGACTCCTCGTAGATACCCTTATTATCAGATATATCCCGCCCAAGGGAAAAAGTCAACCCTGGCCGATTCTGACACAAAGCCGACCATCAATCAGTTTGCGCGTCCGATCGTGCCTTTAATACCCCTTGACGAGTATCCTGAGTGGTAGGGTTCTTCAACACTTTCAGCCTCTTCCGGAGCCTCTGTATTGTCATCAGGCGTTTCCGCCAAAGCATCCAACGCGCTCAAATCAAATCTCTGTGCGTGAGCATAAGCCTTTTCAATTTTCTGACAAGCCTCTGCGGCGACGGCCATAGCCTGACTAATTTGATCTTGATTTTGTAGCTGAGGCAGAGCCGTATTAGCCCGTTCAATCAAGGACAAGTTTTGTTCAGCATTATCCGCCAAGCGAACCAAGATAAGGACCTCTGGATAATCCGTTGCCCACTGTTTGAGTTGTTGAGTCATTTCGGTACCGCGAGAGCGATAATCATTCATTTGCTTTTGGGTATCGAACAGAGTATCTCTTGATAAGACGCTTTTGAATTCATCAGCCTTCAAGAGGATTAAGCGAGACTGTTCAATCATCTGAATCAGCTGAGCATCGGTCGGATCTTCGCGAACGGAGGCCTGATTAACCAGAGCCAAAGCATCTCTGGCCGATTGCAAAATCAGATCGGCTTTTTCAGAGGGATAAGCCGCCAAGGCAGAATCCATTTCGGCGACGGCAGCCCGAGCATCTCCGGACAATTGTTTGGCCTCCCGCAATCTATCTTCCCGTTTTTCGGCAGCCGCCTTCAAAGCAACCGCTTTTTGTTGTTGAACCTGATTATTAACGGCAGCCTGAACACGATTAGAAATAGCCACCGACAAATCAGCAAAGCTGGGGGTATAAGTGCTTTGATTATCATGAACCGAGATACCCAACACGAACGGCGGAAAATCGGACAAGGGTTGCAACGTAACCGGAATAGAAACATCTAAACTTTGACGAGGCATATCCCAAACGATTTGAGTCGGATTAGCAGTCGAATTTGCGGTATTCAAAGTCAAATCCATCATACGAACAACGCCGTCAGCAATAACAAAATCACCGGAAATATCATTCAATACTGTTTTACCACTTGTCAGAACACGCCTAAATTGAGGTTCAAACACATCTGCTTCTTCGTTTCGTTGTAAAGCCCGAGTAACCAAAGGAATCATCTGCTCAATCCCAATACCAATAATTTGTCCCCCCAAAACAGACAGACGCCCTGTACCATTCAAATCAGAAACCAATTCGGAAGGTGAATTTCCTCTGGCTTTCAACTCACCCGTAACAGACAACAAACCGTTTCCGAAAGCAACATCGTGCAAGACCATAAAGTCCGATCGGAGTGGCACATTTTGAATATCGAAAGTAGCCGTTAAAGTCGGATTTGTATTCCAATCAAAAGAACCGCTTACTTTAATGGGAGCATCCTCTTTTGTTCCATTAACTCCGCTCAAGTTAACAAGTTTCAAAGCTTTATTTTCCAACTGAATCCCGACTTCAGCCTGACGAATATCCAAATCCCGATAAATCATCTGTCCGGCACGTAGTTGGATATTCCAACGCCATTTTTCCAGTTCATCTAACTTAAACGCCGACTTTCCAAAACCGTTAACCGAAGTATATAGCGTTGCAGTTTCAGGCAAGAATCGTTCTAAATCAAGGGACGGAGAAGAAACATCAGCCGTTATTGATCGAATTTGTTTATCATCAAATGTCAACGTTCCGGTCAGTTGTTGAATACCGGCTCCGAAAAAGCCATCTTTAATATCAAAATGACGACTCGTTCCTGTTAAAATACCTTTTGCTTTAAAACTACCGTCTAATTTCGGCAAAGCCTTAAAATCGGGCTTAATCAGTCGCATAAAGTTCTGGAAATTCGGATGAGCAATATCAAAGCTGAAGTTTCGGAAGTTTGGTTGAGTTTCAAGAGCATCAACCAATCCGCCCATTCGGATATTAGTATCAGACAAAGCCGCTTGAAGCCCAAGTGTCCAAGACCCGTTTCTGCCACCGGAAACAGAAGCTTCGGCAGACACCTCACCGGCACTTTGAATCAATGGTAACGAACTGGTTAGCTTAGCTCGATCCAACAACAAAGGCAACTGCCGTGTATCAAATTTAACCGACACGCCGGCAAAATTCATTTGAGGTCTTCCGACACCCTCTATTGAACCAGAGGCAACCAAATTAGCATTTGCCATATTTCTCAAGTTTAAGGTGTCTATTTTCAAGATGCCGTTTGCCAAGTAACCACTGGCACGCATAGAAGATATAGGAACATTAAACACCTGAAGATCATTAACGTCTATAGATGCGCGGATAGCATTTTGTCCCATCCATGTTGCTTTCTCCAACGCCTCTTTTAATCGCACCGGCAAAACTTGAATATCCGTTTTAGTTTTAGCCGGTTGCCATCCGGTATAAGAGTCGACATTGACATTATTAAAAGCCAATTTAACATCATAAGCCGGCTTATCAGACAGCGTTCTTTGAATACTTCCGGTCACAACGGAAGCGTCAAGTTTTAATTCCCGAATATTAGCGCCGATAATTTGAGGCGTCAAATTGATACGACCGACGAAACGCCCCTTTTGTAGCATATTTGTTTCCTTAATCCACTTATTATCAGGCATTAGCCAGCTCAACAATGTTTTAATTGAATCACTTTCAATTTGAGTATCCAAACTCAAAGCCGATATCGTCCCTTGTTGTCCGGCAACTCCCGAAGCCACCACTGTCGTCCGCCCGGGCAAAACGGCAGAAATTTTGTTTAAGCGTAAAACGCCCGATCCATATTGTCCGGAAAGAGCCAAATCTTGGATAGCATCTTTCATAAAAGGAACGGATTTAGCATTTATTTGAAAAGATATATCGGGATAATCCTTTTTCGCCTCAATCCATCCCCAATTTAATTGACTCAAATAAGATTTCCACGCATCCGGATTAAAACTATTCAAACCCAAAGAAATATCATAAACCGGAACTTTACCCTGTGTTGATCGCACAACACTTCCGGTAACGGCAACAGCTTTATCATCATCTCCGAAACGAACGGTAAAATCCTTCAAACGATCCGAAGTCGGTGTAATTTCAAGAGATAAATTGCCAACAGCCGATTTTCCGTCAGCCACATTTGTTGACGGTAACCCGATAGCACCTAACAAAATATTCGGTTTTTTGACCGAGAAAGATCCAACACCGTTAAACCACATTTCCATACTATCCGGCGTCAGTCGTCCTGAAAAATCCATAGCCGTTCCACTCTCTGATTCTTTGATTTTAAAACTTAAATCAACAGGAACGGAACTCTTAAACATACCCGTATTAACACTTAATACATATTTATGGGCTCCAACCAAACCTTCACCGGTAAATCGAAAAGGTCCACGCAAAGAATCAACGGCCAAATCACCGTTAACATCCGACAGAGTCATTTGTGTTTTTGTAATATGATTCACATAACGAATCTGGCCGTTTTTAATCAAGACAGAATCTATTTTTGTACTACTTGATCCACCGGATAAAAAATCCATTTCCTCTAACTGCCGATCGGGATCCAACAAGAACGGGAACGCAAAATTAGCCCGATTACTTTCCAAGCGTTCTAACAACAAAACAGGCTTTGTCAGCTCAATACGTTTAACGACAAGGGGTGTTTTAAACAAAGAAGCCCATTCAATTTCAACCCGAACAGTCTCGGCGGTCAACATAGTATCCTGTTGGCTTTGATTGATATTTGCCAAGCGAATATTTTTCATCACGATAGTCGGCATCGGGCTCCAAGTAATAGAAGTCGTTCCACCGACGAATAAATCTCGACCGGTTAAATCTTTGATAGATGCAATAACCTGCTTTTGATAAGCCGTCGGATTAAAAGACATGACCATCAAAGTCATACCGCCACCGATTACGACCAGAAAAACCAAACCTAAAATGATAAAAAACTTCTTCATAACAATCCTCTTGACTGCCTTTAAAAATCAATAGGATTGTTATAGCATATCTTGCTTTGTTTGAAAAGTTTTTTTTAATCAATCCTCCAGATAAATCCGGATTTTTTTCAACAATATCTCAAAATCGGCAGGCAAATCTTCTTTTTCGGATATAATATCCAAAGCCCGATCAATTTCCCGTCTGGAAGCATTATCGTATACAGCCTGCAAGCGGCGAATCAAATCCTCTCGTGCAACCTCATCACGATTATTGTCTATCTGTCGTTTATTCATAAAAGCCTGTGCATCATCAAAAAAGCTCATGCATTTCTCTTCCATAAAAAGGGGAAAAACAAGACCAAAACGGAAACAAATTCCAAACGGCCCATCATCATATCAATAACCAAAACCCATTTAGCTACCGAAGGCAAAGCAGCAAAAGTCTGATCCGGACCGACAACATGTCCCAACCCCGGACCAACGTTTGACAAGCTTGTTAGCGTTGCCGACAGGCTGGTTACAAAATCAAGCCCACAAAAAGCCAGAACAAACGTTGAAGCCACAGCCGTTCCCAGATACAAACCAAAAAAGACCAAAACACTGATTAAAATATCATCGGTGATGGGCTGACTACCATATCTCGGGACAAAGACGCCATGAGGCTGAATCAAACTACGCAAACGCACGCCGACAGTCCGAGACAACACAGCAAATCGGAACATTTTAATACCGCCGGCCGTTGAACCGGTACACGATCCCATTGCCAGTAAAAACATAAAGAAAGCGACAGAAAAACTCCCCCATAGCTGATAATTATCGGAAACATAACCGGTTGTTGTCACAACCGAAACAATACTGAAAGCCGCCTGTCGGATATAAGTGAACAACTCTTCCGGCTCAAACCGATCAAACCCCCAACGAACGGCAGTCAACAAGACGACGGCACCAAGCAAGAACTTCCAATAAAAAGCGATTTGAATATTTTCCCGTATCGGGGTCCATTGTCGCCGAAACAGATACAAGCCCAAAATCAAAGGCATACCGGAAACCGCCATAAAGAAAGTCAAAACCCATTCGATTGCGGGACTTTTAAAAAAGCCGACCGAGGCGTCATGCGTTGAAAATCCACCGGTTGCAATCGCAGTCATTGAATGGTTAATCGCATCAAACACACTCATACCGGCAAGCCACAAACAGACGGCACAAGCGACAGACAACCCCAAGAAATACAACAAGATAGCCTGCATATTTTTAGCGACCATCGGCATATCCCGATCCGACTGAGCCGATGATTCGGTATTAAAGAATTGCATCCCGCCGACACGTAGTGCGGGCAAGATTAAGATAGCCATAATGACGATACCGAAACCGCCCATCCATTGAGTCATAGACCGCCACAACAAGATTCCGGGTGTCATAGAATCCAAGCCACTTAAGACCGTTGCACCGGTTGTTGTCAAACCGGACATAGACTCAAAAACAGAGTCCGTAAAAGAGATACGATATTCAGAAACAAAGAAGGGGATAGCGGCGAAAAGCGTATAAGCCGCCCAAACCAGAGTCGTTGTTAAAAACATTTCCTTTGTTCGCAAGGGCTGATTATCAGCGCCGGCAATCAACCGAATCAACAAACCGACGGCGACGCTCAAACCGGCAGCAACCGAGAACCGATATCCAGCCTCCCGATGCCCCAGCACAAAATCGACAGCCATCGGAATCATCATACTGATTCCGCACAGAACAATCATAAAGCCAACGATTGAAAAAATCAGTCTAAATCGCATTGAATATCCTTTTTTGTCTTTATGTTATTTTTATTTCTTCCAAATTGCAATAAAAAAGTGTATACTGCCTCTATCAGAATAGGGAAAGGAATCATATGTTTTATTGCGATGCACACTGTCACTTAATGCCTGACGATGTATTTATGAAGGCTTATGATTTAGGGGTTAAAAGCTTTTTTGTGAATGCAACGATTCCGGATGATTGGCAAAAGATAGCTGATTTAAATAAACGCGTTTTAGGTATTCATATGTGCGTTGGCGTTCATCCGTGGTTTGTGGATAATCTGCCGCCGGACTGGAGTCAGCGATTAGAGCAATTTTTAAAAGAGTATCCGAATGCGATGGTTGGAGAAATCGGATTAGATGCGACTCGTCCCTTTTATCCGCTGCAAAAGAAAGTATTTCAAACCTGTTTAGAAATAGCCTCGCGGTACCGACGGAAAGTGCATATTCACTGCGTTAAAGCGTGGGATGATATGTTTGAGATTTTGGGACAGTATCGAGATGTTCAAGCTTTGTTTCATCGATTTTCCGGAGATGAGGTTATTATTCAAAAGCTACGTATGTTTAACGCTTATTTTTCGGTATTAAACGGACGTTTTATTGATATTATTCCGGACAATCGATTACTATTGGAAAGCGATGCTCCGGATGGCTTAGGCGACCCTGCCCGCATTCCGGAGTTAGCAAAAACGCTTCGTTTAGATATTGCCTACTTGCAACAAAATTTGGAGCTTTTCCTGTATGACGTCTGATCAGTTTCAACGAACACAGTTGCTCTTTGGAGCGCAAGGGCTGATGCGACTACGCGCGGCACACATAGCCGTTGTCGGATGCGGAGCGGTTGGTTCCTTTGCGGCCGAAGCGCTTGCACGGGTTGGCATCGGGCATATCACGCTGATAGATGGGGATAGAGTTGAATCCAGTAATATCAATCGTCAACTCTGTGCGCTTCACTCAACATTGGGAAAAAACAAAGCCCATATTTTGTCCGATCGCATTCACGATATTTGTCCCGAAACAAAAGTGATAGCCCATACCACATTTTTAAAAGAGGACAATATTGATAAGCTGTTATTGCCCAAACCGGATTTTGTCATAGATGCCATTGATCAAGTGACGGATAAAGTGGACTTAATACTATGGCTACAAATGAATCATATTCCGTTCATATCTTCTATGGGGGCAGCGATGCGGACGGATTTCAAGCGGATTCAGATAGCCCCGCTTTCAAAAACGACGGTATGCCCGCTAGCCGCCAAGATTCGGCACACGTTACGCCAAAAAGGGGGAGATTTATCTTTTCCATGTGTTTTTTCGGATGAGCCCCCGAAAGGGAACAGTGACAGAGGGCGTCAAATGGCAAGTCTTGTCACCATTACGGGAACATTTGGTTTAATTGCCGCCGACAAAGCGATACATTTTATTTGTCAAGAAACAGAGTAATTGAAAAAGAAAGAGCCATGTCCGATTTTTTTGATTTAGAAGAACCCGAACAAATTTTAGAATATGCCTCTCGGCCAACACCCCTCCCCGAGCCACCCGAGCTACCGTTTTTATCGGATTTAAATCCGGAACAGAAGCAAGCCGTTGAACAAACGGAAGGTCCTGTTTTAGTTTTATCTGGGGCAGGAACGGGCAAGACTCGCGTGCTAACGACACGAATAGCTTACATTCTCGGTCGTGGTCTGGCAACGTCGTGGCAAGTCTTAGCCGTTACGTTCACAAACAAAGCCAGTCGCGAGATGAAAGAACGTCTGGAAAAAATGATTGGGTTATCGGCTCGGAATGTCTGGCTGGGAACCTTTCACGCTATCGGCATTCGTATTTTAAGTCGTTTTCCGGCAGAAGCCGGTTTACAACCCCGCTTCATTGTTTTAAATACAGATGATCAAGAACGCCTGATTAAGCAGATTTTGATAGATAACGGGATTGATGTTAAAAAGTATACGCCCAGCACCGTTTTGGATATTATTCAACGCTGGAAAGACCGTGGTCTTGAACCCGAAGCGATTACCCCCGCCGAAGACAGTGGCTATTGTAATGGTCAAGTCAAAGGTTTTTATCGGATTTATCAAAATCGGCTCCAAGAGCTGAATGCGGTTGATTTCGGAGATTTATTATTACGACCGCTCAACTTATTCAAAACGCATCCGGAGATTTTAGGTTACTATCAAAAACAATTCCGATACATTTTGGTTGACGAGTATCAAGACACAAACGTTGCGCAATATCTGTTGCTCCGGTTATTAGCACAAAAACACAAGAATATCTGTTGTGTCGGGGATGATGATCAATCGATTTACTCATGGCGTGGTGCCGAAGTTGAAAATATCCTAAAATTTCAAGAAGTCTATCCCAATGCATTGATTATTCGGCTCGAGCGAAACTATCGTTCAACCACACACATTCTGGGGGCAGCCTCGGCGTTAATAGCCAATAACACCAGCCGTCTCGGAAAGACCTTAAAGGTTGCGGACGGGCGAGACGGCTCTGGCGAACGCGTCAAAGTCCGGGGCTATCCCAGCGGAAAACAGGAAGCCGAGCGAATCATTCTGCAAGTAGAAGACGAACAACGCCGAGGAACATTTTTATCTCAAATGGCTGTTTTGGTTCGAATATCGTCGCAAACCCGATCTTTTGAAGATGAATGCATAAAATTAGGGATTCCCTATAAAATTATCGGTGGCTTTAAGTTTTACGAACGTGAAGAAATTCGAGATGCCGTTGCCTATTTACGATTAGTGTTAAATCCCAATGATGATTTAGCCTTTTCTCGGATTATCAACAAGCCGCGTCGAGGCATAGGGGATGGCGCCTTAAAATCGATAACGATAGCGGCCAAAGAGCATCATATCAGTTTATTTGATGCGATTGCCTGGGCAGAATTACGTCCGTCGGTTCGTAAGACATTAGACGCGTTTATCGGTCTTGTTCGGACTTGGCAGAGCAAGATGGACACCTACGAAACAAAAGAGCTGGTAAAACACATTTTGGAAGAGTCCGGCTATATTGCCATGTGGCAAGCGGATAAATCCCTTGAAGCGGAAACGCGACTGGAAAACATCAAAGAGTTATATACGGTTTTAGATGATTTTGAAACGATAAACGCGTTTATTGAGTATGCGACACTGGTCACGGATGCCGATGAAAAGACGACAGGCGAGCAATTGGCGATAATGACCCTACATGCCTCCAAGGGGTTGGAGTTTGAAACAGTATTTCTCCCCGGTTGGGAGGATGGACTGTTTCCGCATCAAAAAGCGCTGGATGAATGCGGCGAGCAAGGGTTAGAGGAAGAACGTCGTTTAGCCTATGTCGGGTTAACGCGAGCCAAGAAAAAAGCATTTATTTCCTTTGCAAACAAGCGGTTAGTATACGGACAATGGCAGAATAACATTCCCAGTCGTTTTGTCGAGGAGCTTCCGCCCGAACACATTGAAGAGTGTATAGACACGTCATTCGAATATGGTTTTCAGCCGTATCAAAAGAATACTTTTAATTCGTATCAACAGGGATCCTCTTTTTTCGACCAATCGGAAAATGATTATTTCAAATCTTCATTGACACCTGAGGACAGCTATCCCACAAACATCCGAGCAAGTTATAGCCCCTCCCCGTCATCACATCACTCCCGTCGGATCGGGAAACGCGTGTATCACGAAACATTTGGATTCGGGACTGTGATTCGGGAGGAGGGAGATCGTTTAGAAGTTCATTTTGATGATGTTG
This sequence comes from uncultured Alphaproteobacteria bacterium, assembly GCA_949292205.1. Taxonomy (GTDB): domain Bacteria; phylum Pseudomonadota; class Alphaproteobacteria; order CAAHEQ01; family UBA3637; genus CALXZG01. Next base: position 85,309 of record CASEYR010000002.1, on the reverse strand, counting down.
GTCTAAAGAAAGTTTTAGCTCGTTTTTTAAACGAAGGATAAATTTCCAGTTATATCAATCAACAAAAAACTCGCCGGATGATTTCATCGGCGAGTTTGTATTGATTCTTACGATTAAGATTATAATCGGATAACATCAAAAGTAATTGCCCCGTCACCCAATTCTTCCGTAACAGCGTCCTCAGGAACAATTTCGGATAATTCCGTAGCCAAAACCTGCTCCATGATATAAGCTTGATGCTCGGCAATAGCGGCACGAACAACATCTGACTGACTCTGCCAAGCCAAGGTAATCCGGTCAGAAATATCCAATCCTTTTTCCTTTCGGCGAGACTGAATCATCCGCACGAAATCGCGTGCAATACCCTCTCGTTCCAAAGCGGGATCAACAACCGTATCAAGCAGAATGACAGCGGTATTATCGGGCAGAGCCTGTCCGTTTAATCCCTCTTTCAAGACCAAGCGGAGTTCAAACTCTTCAGGGGTCAAGACCTGTCCGGCGATAGCCAAAGAACCATCAGGCTGAACACGCCATTCTGTTGTTTTAGAAGCCGCCATGATTTCTTTCATAAAGCGTCCCAATCGTTTTCCGATAAGAGGTGTTTTCAAATACAAGAACGTATCGGCAACAGCGGAAATATCTGTCTTTAAGATAACATTCTTGACATTGACTTCATCTTTTAAAACATCGGCAAATGATTCCAACAATCCGACTTGCTCACCGGCGACAGTCATTTCTTTCAAAGGTAGTCTGTTCCGTAATTTATGTTCTTCACGAACAGCTTTAGCGGTTGAAGAAATCTGACGCACCAAATCCATCTGAGCAATTAATTCCGTTTCGGGGTGCAATGCATCAACCAATGGGAAATCGGTCAAGTGAACGGACTGATTTCCGGCGGTTAAGCCACGATAAACGAATTCGGTTGTCATCGGCATCAAGGGGGCCATAACTCTGGCCAGCGTCACCAAAACGGTGTAGAGTGTATTAAAGGCTTGCGTATCAGATCCGTCCCAGAACCGAGCGCGAGAGCGACGGATATACCAGTTATTCAAGATATCCAAAAAGTCGGCACACTCCGAACAAGCCCGATTCATATCGTAAACGGTCAAAGCCGCACGAACATTGTCGGTCAAAGCCTTTAGTTTAGCTAAAACATAGCGGTCCAAGATATCCGTTGACGTTGTTATTTCTTCTGCCCGAATTCCTTCGGCATTTGCATACAAGCAGAAGAAGTAATAAGCATTCCAGAACGGTAAAACCGCCTTTCGTGTAGCCTTTGCAACTTCTTTTCCTTCCTGATCAACCATAGCGTTTCCGGCTTTTACGGCGGGGGAGGAAATTAAGAACCAACGCAAAGCATCTGATCCCATTGTATCCAACACCTCATAAGGATCGGGATAATTTTTCAATTTTTTAGATAACTTAACGCCACCTTCAGCCATCAACAAACCGGTTGCCAAGCAATTTTTATAGGCCGGCTTACCATGCAAAGCCGTTCCCAGAACATGCAAGGAATAGAACCACCCACGCGTCTGGTCAATTCCTTCCACGATAAAGTCGGCAGGGAAATGATTTTCAAACCATTCTTTGCGTTCAAAGGGATAATGCACCTGCCCTTCCGGCATAGAACCTGATTCAAACCAGCAATCAAACACATACGGGACGCGTCGCATCATTGTTTTACCGGAGGGATCATCTGGGTTCGGGTAAACAACCTCATCAATATACGGACGGTGCAAGTCTGTTACATCAAAACCGGTTTTTTCTTTAATTTCGGCAACAGAGCCAAAAACATCCGTTCTGGGGAATTCGGGGTTATCGGATTTCCAAACAGGCAGAGGTGCTCCCCAAAAACGATTTCTAGAGATATTCCAATCCGGAGCAGACTCCAATCCCTTTCCAAAACGCCCATACTTGATGTTCTCGGGCGTCCAAGTAATATCCTCATTTGTTTTCAGCATCTGATCTTTAAAGTCGGTTACTTTAACGAACCAGCTGGACATAGCCTTATAAATTAAGGGCGTATCCGTTCTCCAGCAATACGGATAGCTGTGCGTAATTTGCTCTTTTTTCACCAACTTGCGTTCGGCCTTCAAGCGATTTAAAATCGGTTCATTTGCGTCAAAGACCTGCATTCCCTGATAATCAGGAACTTCGGCGGTAAAGCATCCGGCTTCATCGACGGGACAAACGATGGGGAAGTTCTTATCCAAAGCCATACAAGCATTAAAGTCATCTTCACCGAAACCGGGAGCAATATGAACAATACCCGTTCCGTCTTCGGTTGATACGAAATCACCGGCCAGAATACGGAAACAGCCTTTTTCGACCAAATCCGAGAAATAGGAGAACAGGGGAGTATAACGCAATCCGACCAACTCAGAACCCTTCATTGTCCCGACACGCTCGGCATGTTGCAGCTGTTGTTTATAGCGTCCCAACAGAGCCTCGGCCAAGATATATTTTTCTCCGTTTTCTTCCATAACGGCATAATCAATATCTTTCCCGACGGCAATCATCAAGTTAGAAGGCAAAGTCCACGGTGTAGTTGTCCAAACCAACAGATTCGAACCGTTTTCCAAGCGGAACAAAACGGTAACGGATGTATCCGTCTTATCCCGATAAGCCTGATTGACTTCAAAATTAGATACCGGCGTTTGGGCAGCCCAAGAATACGGCTGAACACGATAGCCCTCATAAACCAAGCCCTTATCATATAACTCTTTAAAGTTATGAATGACGGATTCCATAAAAGGAAGGTCCATTGTTTTATAATCATTGTTAAAATCGACCCAACGCCCGATACGTTTAAACATATCCACCCAAATAGAGGAGTATTTTAAAACGTCTTTACGGCAAAAGTCATTGAATTGAGCGATACCATATTCTTCAATCGCCTTATGCCCCGATACGCCCAGTTGTTTTTCGGCGGACATTTCTGCGGGCAAGCCGTGGCAATCCCAACCCAAGCGCCGTTCAACCAATTTACCGGACATTGTTTGAAATCTAGCGATTGTATCTTTAACATAGGACACCATGATATGACCATAGTGAGGCAATCCGTTAGCGAACGGAGGGCCATCATAAAAAACAAACTCTTCTGCACCACGACGATTTTCAATAGATTTTTCAAAAGTTTTATCTTCTTCCCAAAAGCGGATAATATCTTTTTCCATCTCCGGAAAAGAAAGCTTAGTCGGCAATTCCGGATAGTATTTTTGTTTTTCTGTCATTTTTAGATGTTCCTTTTAAGTTGTAGTATAGGGGGCAGTATATCGGATTTTCACCTTAAAATCAACAAATATTCTGCTTTTTTAAGCTTGAAATATGACGGTAAAAAAAATAAACCTCTTAAGTGAATAAGAGGCTTGGAACATGGTGCCGATTGGGTGACTTGAACACCCGACCCACGCATTACGAATGCGTTGCTCTACCAACTGAGCTAAATCGGCAAAGATAAACACTTATACAACAAAGAAAAGCGAATTGCAAGATTTTTTTTAATCTTGTCTTTATTTTTGCAAAGAGAACATTATTCGTAATGCGTGGGTCGGAAGTTCGAGTCTTCTCTTCGGCACCATGTTCCATATAACTGCTTCATTTATAAGCAGTTATTTTTTTATAAAATCTAATATAAAATTGTCCTGAATTTGTCCCGAAACAGGTATTATCATATAAAAAACACTTTTATTCTGAGGGGCAAATATGGATACTTGGTAATAAATATATAAAAAAGCACAATCAATCGAACTTATCTTCGTTGATTATGCTTTTTTATTTCAAAATTTATATTCAGTTAGTTTCTGTTTTTATGTTTTCAGCCAAATTTTCATCCGATTTTTTTTCTACACCTACAGAAAAGTATTGTAGACAATCATCATGGACTTTTTGATAAATGAGGCGTCTCTTTGTTGAGGATAATTTATAAGGTGCCGCCAAAATCTCAGAGGGGTCTCCGCTTAATAATAGCAAACGCATCATGTTATCAAAATCGATTTCTCTCATTGCTGCATTTAAAGGTAGAACAAGGCATGCCGCTTCTTCTTTCTGTAAAATTTCTTCATCAACCAAAAATTCAAGACCTTGTACAATCAATTCATCATGTGTTAACAAGACTGGATTAGCCCATGCCGGCATCGACAAAAAAAGAGAGGCAACCGAATAGTAAAAATGTTTTTAATGATGTTTTCATTTTGTTTTTCCTTTCATTTCGTATTTTTAATTAAGTTTTCTGCCTGTTTTTTCCCAAAATCATGGAAATAACCAATCAGTTTTTCAAATTCTGTTTTAGAACAGGCTTTATGCATTGCTTGCATAAAATCCACGCAAAACCAATTATTTGATGGATGACCAAATACAAAAAGATTGGATTTATCGTTTAATTTTTTTTGAATAACCGCCCAAAAATATGAAAATTTTTCGAACTCTTTGCCAAGTATCCATAATTTTATTTTAGGATTCTTATTACAAATATTTGCGATGAAGTTAGCCATGATTTCTTGATCTTGCTGACTTTTTTGTAAATTTTTGGTTCGTGGCGTAGAAATAAAGCTTTTGTTCAGAAAAAGAACTCTTTCTGGCCACCGTTCCGGCCATTGTTTTAACGCATCTATCAAAATGTCTCTGATATATTGTGTTCGCCCTGCAAAATAATATTGCTTGTCAAATTCCGTTTTACCCGGATTATCTCCAACAACAATGTATTCTAAATCACTTATATCTTTTGTGGCTATGTTTTTAATAAACTTTCTCCCGTTACTATCAAAAGGATCCGGTACTATTTTTTGCTTTGAATTAAAATGACACCAATCCTTTATATCATTTTGCCACTGAATAACTAAATCTTTCATACAGTCTTTCCTTTCATACCTTTTTATGGAGGTAGCCTAGCTCTGTTTGATACCAATGTCAAGCAGTTTATTTCTTATTTTAATAAAATTAAGTAATTTATTGGGTTTATAAAAAGAAATAAAAATCCTATCTTTTAATAAAAGGATAATATCTTGCAGGTATAATATGAGAGAAAATATTCAAATTGGCAAACAAATTCGGGCTGCTCGGAATACAAAAAAACTCTCTCAGGCACAATTAGCCGAGATGATAGGATGTTCTTGTAAAACAATCAGCAATATCGAAAATGATAAGCCTCCTGAATTAAAACAACTTGTCAATATATGTGATGTTTTGGATTTAAGTTTGGACACTCTGTTGGATTTGGGAACACGCAAAGTTTCATCCGGGGTGGAAGGTAGCGCTCTTGTCAAACGTGAGGTCCTGAAACAAAAACTAAGTGTAGAAGACTTTCAAAATTTAAACACCATTTTAGAACAGATTTATTTGTTAAATAGTAATCAAATCAAGGCATTAAAGTTAATTATTGAGCTTTGGAAATAAAATTTTTTAAAATTTTTCACTTTTTTTTATATATATAAATTAAAAAATAAAAATAAACGATATATAGATATAGATGCCATGTCATCGTGTCTTTCATAATGGCATACATCTACCGACAGATTTGTTTATTTTGAAACTGCTTACGAGTGGTAATTGATTATTATTATTTATTTGAATTTAATTGGATTAGTTGTTGGTTTTGGTATCAAAATGATAGGATTGTTATTTTGATTTTTATAACTTATTAAAAAAAAGGATAAAATATGACTATATTAATAGTTCAAAATACAGTTGGCATTAGTTTGGGCAAATGTGATCAAAATAAAAAATTGGATGATTTTACGCCAATGGATTATCAAAGTTTTTTGGAAAAATACGATGATTTTTTGATAAATTCACCAGATTTTAAAAAGGTATTGGATTCAAAAAAGGAAAATAAGCAACAACCAGGTTTTTTATTTGTAAAAGAAATTGACGATCAGGTTCAATATGAAGATGCGGAAAATTTAGCAAAGCAATATCAAATGGATTCAATGGTGTGGTTAGGCTTAAAAATGGCAACTATGGGATTTATTCAAGAAGATGGAATCTACATATATGCAAATAACAAATGGTATGAACAAAAAGACGATGGCGGTTATAAAAGAGTAATTTTAGAGAGACCTGCCTTTAATGATTATTATTTGGAAACAGCTGAATGGCATGCCCAAAAATTGATTGACTTCATTAAAAATGATGATTTTCATTTTGAATGGTCTTATTTAGAGGCTTGTTTCGATGCAAAAGATGACGCGGAAGAGTGGTTGCAAAATCTAAAAAGATTTTGGAATTACATGCTGAACTGTAAGGAAAAGATGACATCAGAAAACAGTGTCAAATGGCGTCTGAGGTGTATTTATAATGGACCGCTGCCATCTGATTTGTTTGCATGCTATAAAATGATGCAGGATGCGTCTTACTTTAAACGACGAAAAAGCAGCATTATCAGAAAAAAGGAATACCGATTCATACCAAAAGAATATAGGATTAACTGCTTCATTCATAAAAGAATTTTGTTTTATACCACAGAAGTGGTTATTATGTTGCTTTCTTTGTTAAAGAAATATCAGTGTTGTCCTGGTTGGGTATATCATGTTCTTTTTGAAGAAACAGCAAAACAAAGGAAAAATAACTAATTAAAAATGAAAATTTTTAAAGTGGGTAGGTTCTGGATGGAACCTACTCATAGTGTCATAAAATAGAATATCGCATTTCGCAATGTGAATTTGAACAACGAATCCAAGGTAGCTAAATGAGGCTAGTATCCATTGGTTAAGCAATGGATACTGCCACCGAATTTTGATATTTTTGTGGCATTGACAGGTATGACCGGCTTATGAGTATGGTTTTGAATAATGTTCAATACCTCCTCATCTGTCGGCATATCATAAATGGGAAGTAAAATGATTTTGCTTGTCTGTAAGAAATTGACATAGACACCTTTAACGCTTTCCCACCCATAATATTTTTCATAAGTTGGCTTACACGGAATATCTACTAATTTGATATGGGGACATGCCTGTTGCAAAATTTGATGACATTTCTTTAATTCTTTGCTGTTGGGTTCATTGATGATGAGCGTTGTATCATCTAAAAATTGCATCATACCATCAATATGGGCAATCGTGTCGCCAGTTTCATAGGGAAGCCATATCATCTGTTGAATGCCAAATAATTCTGCCATCAACAGATTCATTTCATTTTGACTGATGTTATTCAGTTCTAACGGTTTTTTCGTTGCAATACCTATACCTTGCCTGTTTGCAATTAAATTACCGCCATCAAATCGGATAGGCAAAGGGATCGGAAAATCATGAAAATGTTTCAGACATTCTGATTGAATCTGCTCACTTTTGGAAAATGATTGGTAGGGTGGTTTATATAACAACGGAATAGCTTTTTTATCGGTAAAAAAGGGGGCAAAATCTCTTATCCAAATGTCAGGTAAATCCAATATATGAACTTCATGATACTTTTCTAATGTGCTTTTCAAGCGTTGAAAAATATCCGAATAGCATCCTTCATATATTTTTTCTATTTTCTTATTGGGCTTTGCAAGCAAAATTGTGTTCGGCTCTGTGATCAGCATACTTTTATCCTTTCTGAATCGGATTATAGCACATTTTTGAGCCGAAGTGTTTTTTATAAACAAAAGGCGTTATTATCCATAACTTCTTGTTTTTCAATAAGATGTAAAATTTTTTACAATCATCCTGTTATTAAAAATTATATTTTTTATTTTTAGATAAATATATACCTAACACTTAAATGAAAGGTAAAAAATGATAGAGAAAATTGAAAGCAAACGAAGATCAACACCACACTATCGAGCCAGAATCAGGATTAAAAATTTAATTGATAAATCAAAGACATTTGCTTATTATGATGATGCGGCCAGATGGTATCATCAGCAAATGGCCGATATTGACAATTTTACAAGGGCACATGGTTATGGGTCCAGTAAAGCCACATTGGCACAGGCGATTGATAAGTATATCAAAGAGCATAAAATCAAATCATTATCTATGTCTATTTTGAATTGGTGGAAAGCAAAACTGGGATATAAATTATTGACAGCTATTACCACGACAGATATTGTGGCCTGTCGTTCAGAACTGATGACGACAGAATATCAAGTCGGTCATCAATTCAGATCAAGACAACCGGCAACAATCAACAAATATGTTATCGTTTTAAGTGGCTTGATGACGACGGCCATGAAAGAATGGCAAATTATTTCTTCTAATCCTTGTCAACAGATTAAAAAATTAAAAGAACCCAGAGGACGCACGCGTTATTTGACTCATGACGAAATCAAATTATTGTTGAATGCCTGTCAAAAATCTAAAATGCCTTACTTGTATCCGATTGTTGTGATTGCTTTAAGCACAGGCGCACGCAGATCTGAAATTTTAAAATTAAAGTGGAAAAATGTGATGCTGGATGAACATCGGTTGATTTTTGAAGACACAAAAAACGGAGATACACGCAGCGTGCCTTTATGCGGGACTGCTTATGATATTCTGGTGCAGATTAAAAATGCAACAGATAAAAGTCATGATTTTGACTTTGTGTTTCAAGGACGAATAAAAGGAAAAACTTTTGATTTTAAAAAAGCATGGAAAACAGCACTTAAAACAGCCGGTATTCAAGATTTCAGATTTCATGATTTAAGGCATACGGCCGCCACTTATTTACTTCGGACAGGTATTGGCTTGATTCCGCTTTCTGAGATTTTAGGACATCACACAATGGATATGGTTAAACGCTATGCACATGTTATGACGGATTATAAACAAAAGTTCGTTGAAAATATGAATCAGAGTATTTTTCAATAGGAGGCTATATGAACCGGCAAGATGAAAAGTTTAAAGAGGAAATGCAAAAGTGGATGCTTGATTTGGCCCAAAATTACAATGTCTGCTTAACCTTTCAATTTAATAAGGATGATATTACGGAAAATGAGGCTAAAAAGGCAATTAAGGTTGCTTTCGGAACGCTTTACCGGAAGATATTAGGCAGAAAATGGTATATGAGGCAATCGGAACAGTATCCTTTTATTGGCTTTCAAGAGATGGGAAAATCAGGAATGAACAGGCATTATCATTTTATGTTAAAGGTTAAATCTGTTCATTTTTGCACACTTTGCAGGTTGATTGTTTACCTGAACAAAGGTGTTCAAAAAATTGTTAAATCAGCTAAAGTGCATGTTGAACCGCTGTATAATATAGCGTGGGGCTCATATATTGCAAAAGAGGTAAAATCTGACAATAACACTCTAATGACAGAAAAAGATTTTAGGGTAGAAAGAAAACAAAAATGATAAGATTTTTTGTTTTTGAAAAGACTCTGGTAAAGTCAATAATCTGTGCAACAATTTTCAAAAAATAAAATTAAAAAATAGGGCAAAAAGAACCCAAAAAAGTCCTAAATTGAGAGTTTACAAAAACAGGCTATTGAAAAATAAGAAAAGTTTTTTGATTGGCGATGCCTTACGAATGCGTTGCTCTACCAACTGAGCTAAATCGGCAATGCAGATTCTTTATACAACAAAGAGAACAAAAACGCAAGTTTTTTTTAAAAGAAACAAAACTATTTTTATAATTTCAAAAGAGCTGTATTTCCGTTTTGATTTTACATCTAGTTTAAAAGAGTGATTTCATCTGCTTTATCAAAAAAAATCCACGACTACTTTTCTTTTTTAACCGAGCATTCCTTTTTCTGACGATCACAAACAAACGTTTCTTGTCCCCAATTTTCCCACTTCAGGACCAATTCATTTCCTTCAAAAGAAATAACACGAGCCTTATCACGCCCATCAAAACGATATATGGATTTTTTATCTTGTGACAAAATTAAATAATCTTGCCAAAAAGGATGTTTAACCCGCCATGCATCCAGATCCGATTTTGGACACGATCTCTCCGCTTCATCTTCCAGTCTTGTCTGGTTTAAGATCTTTTTATCTTTATTTTTATCAACCAGTTGACGTAAAATATCACATTTAGGATAACGGACGATTTCTTCCGGATTATCAAAAAAATCCGATAACATATCTATCCGAACTTGTCTGGAACCGATCCCCATATTCCTGTAAAAGGAGAAAGGATTATCACCGGCCCGAGTATATTCCGTTAAAGGTTCTTGCAAACAATAAATTTTTCCACCTCGTCGCACGACATCAGACCATAATTTATAATCTTCAGCACTTTTATAGGATTGATTATACATCAATTTTTTATCATCCAAGAATGATTTTCGCAACATAGATGTTGGGTGAGATAATCCATTTGCAAAATGCAGATTAATATAAACCTGATCCGGAGGAGCAGGACAACCGACACGTCCCCTTAAACGAATTTTTTGACCCTGACTATTTTCTCTTTCATAGAAAGCATAATACCCCGTACATAAAACAGCAGCATCCGTTGTTTCATCCATATACGCCACCTGCTTTTCCAAGCGTTTGGGAAGCATTTCATCGTCATCGTCTATCCGAGCAATATATTTTCCCCGAGCCAAATCCAATCCACGATTCAAAGAATAAATCAAGCCTTTATTTTCTTTATTCTCAACAAGAACGATGCGATGATCTTTTTTCTTAAACTCTTTTAAAACAGCAGAGGTATTATCCGTTGACCCGTCATTAATAATAATGAATTCAAAGTTTTTAAAGGTCTGGTTCAAAACGGATTCTATAGCTCTTCCAACCCGATCTGCGCGATTATAAGTTGACATTACGACCGAGACAATCGGTTTTTTTCCCATAAAATAAACGTGGGAGGCAACAATCCCGCCCACGACAGCTAATATTACCAGAACGCCCCATAAACGCCTCATGGTTAGAGTCCCTATCTATTTTGAGGCTTCTTTCTGCATTTTAATATGAGATGTCGGAACGTTTGAAAAAACTCCAATCAGTTGAATACCCGACTTATCGAAATCAACAGCCTTACGATATCCGCGATCGGTTTTATTTTCAACACCACAGCCATAAACCATTGTTCCTTCTTTCAAAAAATCACTTGACTTCAACTGTTCCATACCCATGAACTCCTTTTGTCCATTTTTTATATCACTTCCATTTAAGGTTATCATAAATTCCCATATCTGTCAAGCCTCTTTTTTTGAAAAGTCCTTCAAAAAAAACAATGCCCTCTATTGTTTTAGGTCACTTTTGCCGAAAGGCCAAAGCCTCAGTCATATGAACAACACCAATCATTTCAGAATGATCCAAATCGGCAATTGTTCTGGCAACACGAATCATCCGATGATATCCCCGACCGGACAGCATCAGTCTTTCGGCAGCCTGCACCAACAAATCTTTTGCTTTTTCGGTCATGGGAGCTATTTGTTCCAACGTCTGCCCCTCTGCCTGTGAGTTATTTGTAATTTTTAATTCAGAAAAGCGATCTACAGCAAAATCTAAAGCTCTTTTCACCCGTTTTCTCATAACCTCCGAAGACTCACCTGCGGTTTGATTAGCTAATTCCCAAGGAGGAACCAAAGGAACTTCTATTTGCAAATCGAAGCGATCTAACATCGGGCCGGAAATTTTAGATCGATACTCCTCGCCACATTTCGGAGCTCTTGAGCATTCATGCCCCGGAACACCCAAATATCCACACTTACACGGATTCATGGCGGCGATCAACTGAAATCTGGCAGGATATGTCGTATGCACATTTGCCCGAGCAACGGAAACGACTCCTGTTTCCATCGGTTGTCGTAGTGATTCAAGAGTCGATCTAGAAAACTCGGGAAATTCATCCAAAAACAAAATCCCTCTATGAGCCAAAGAAATTTCCCCTGGGCGAGCTTTCAATCCGCCACCAACCATAGCGGGTGTTGAAGCAGAATGATGAGGACACCTAAACGGTCTTTGCGTAATCAAGCGCCCTTCACGTAATAACCCGGCGATAGAATGAATTTGACTAACTTCTAAAATCTCTGCCTGAGTCATCGGTGGCATGATAGATGGCAACCTGGCAGCTAACATAGACTTACCCGATCCCGGCGGTCCAACCATCAGGACATTATGACCTCCGACAGCGGCAATTTCCAACGCCCTTTTAACCGCTATATGTCCTTTAATATCCCGCATATCCAAACAAGAAACGGGATTATCTTCTGCTATTGGCACCGGCTTATTTAAAATTTGAATTCCCTTCAGATGATTTAATAATGTCAACAAAGAATCAGGGGCATACACCACTGGATTTCCGGACCAAACAGCCTCCGCTCCCTGCTCTAAGGGACAAATAAAGCCCAATTCGTATTTATTAGCTGCAATGCTGGCGGGTAAAACACCGGATACGGGACGAATGCAACCATCTAGTCCCAACTCACCCATCATCATAAAGCCTTGTATATCTTCCGGACGAACAATCCCCATAGCTCCCATTAAAGCGACAGCTATCGGCAAATCATAATGAGTCCCCTCTTTAACGACATCTGCGGGTGCCAAATTAACAGTAATATGAGCCGCGGGCAAAGATAAACCCAAGGCATGCAACGCAGCCCGAACACGTTCACGACTTTCAGCAATGGCTTTATCGGCAAGACCAACAATCGTAAAGGAAGGCAAACCGCTGGTAATTTGCACCTCTATTCCGATTTTTAAAACATCAATACCGGCAAATGCGACAGAATACGTTCGGGATAACATTTACCACCGAGGGATATTATTTTGATTACGCCATTGTCCCGCCGGATAATCTGATGGAGACAAAACCTCTTGAAATCCTGCGAATTGAGGCATATTCCGCAGCTGAACAAATCCTTGTTGTTCATAAGAGGCTATACAGGCCATATCTGTTGATAAACATTGGGCCAAGGTCCCTTGTTGAGCCGGATGTTGAAGCGTGATAACAACCGCCTCCGGTTGAGTAGGCTGAGAAACAACCGGTTGCGTAGCGTACATCGGATCAACTTGCTGATACATATTTTGTGTTGTCTTAGGCAGATCCACCATCATCTGTTCCGGCTGAGAATAAGCTCCTACTGATTGATAGGTGGGGGCAGGCTGAGCCTGAATCTGTTGATAGCCAACTGAAACCTGCTGAGCAGGAATAGACGGTTGCATCGGTTGATACGAGGGTATATTTTGTGTTTGTTGAACGGTCTGAGCACCAATAACGGCTTGATTATAAGTTTCCGTAGAATCCGGAATATAAATTTGTTGAGCCGGCACCTCAATAGTCGTTCCCTGAGGTGTAACAGTCGGAGCAACCTGTGCCGGAATTACATTTTGGTAAGGAACTGCTTGCATTTGGGTTGTCTGAGGCATATATTCCATTTGTGATGCCTGTTGTTGCAAAGCTCTCTGATTATACGCCATAGGTTGTCTCTCAACGTATTGCCCTTGTGTTTGATTTTGAGATAAAACTTGAGTATTAGAGATTGGCTTTTCGGCAACAACCATCGTTTCACGCTCAATAGTCAAACCCGTTTCTTCCGTCGGCTGAACAGGTTGCATTGGTTGAACCGTTTGAACACAAGCCCCCAAAAGAACCATTGGTAAAAGAGCATAAAATTTCATCATACACCTCATACATCACGTTGATTTGACGTTAGTATAGCAAACCTTATCGAAAAAGTGAAGAGTATTTTATCATTTTTTTTATTTTTTGATAGATTATTCCATTTCTGATTTTCAAATACAGAAAACATCATACTCTAAAACAATCCATAGTGATATATTGTTTCTTATTGCTATCTTCTTTTTTCTTCCTTTTTATAGCGAATTGTGATATAGTTTTAGTTTATTAGGAGAGGGATTATGGATACACCGGAACAGCCTATTTTATCCGTTACAGAGATATCACTGTCTTTAAAAAGCTGCGTCGAGCAAGTTTTCGGACATATCAAAGTTCGCGGAGAAGTTTTCGGCTTAAAAAAGGCTGCTTCGGGTCATACTTATTTTTCTCTAAAGGATGCAGATTCTGTTTTGTCTGCCGTTTGTTGGCGAGGTCGTTCTTTAAAAACAATGAATGCCCTCCAAGAGGGACTTGAGGTTATTTGCACCGGAAAGTTATCCACTTACCCCGGTCGCTCCAACTATCAAATGATTGTTGAAGAAGCTGAACCGGCAGGTGTCGGCGCTTTATTAAAACTATTGCAAGAACGCAAAGAAAAGTTGGAAAAAGAAGGATTATTTGACCCGAAACGCAAAAAGCCGATACCGTATTTACCGAACGTAATTGGCGTTGTAACCAGTCCCGGCGGAGCCGTTATCCGTGATATTATGCATCGATTACGTGACCGCTTTCCACGTCCTGTGTATCTTTGGCCGGTTTTGGTACAAGGGGAGGGGGCAGCCGATCAGATAGCCGCCGCCATACAAGGATTTAATGCTATTCCCCCCACCGGATTACAAACACCTAATGGGTTAATTCCTCGTCCGGATTTGTTAATTGTCGCACGGGGAGGGGGTAGCCTTGAAGATCTCTGGTGCTTTAATGAGGAAAATGTTGTCCGATCTGCTGCCGCATCAGATATTCCGTTAATTTCAGCCGTCGGTCATGAAACCGATACAACACTGATAGACTATGTGTCAGACTTACGATCACCAACTCCGACCGGTGCCGCCGAAAAAGCCGTTCCGGTTCGTAGCGAGCTGATGATACAACTTCAAAGTAATCAAACACGCTTAACGGATGCCCTGACCCGATTTGCGGATGAAAAGAAATTGATGTTAACGGGATTGACACGAGCATTACCGAACTTATCCGAAGTCATAGAAACATTCATTCAACGACTGGATGATCGCTCAGAACGTCTGGAACAAGCTTTTTCAACATATTTAAACCTAATCAATGCTCGTTTTGAAACAGCATCTAAGTTATTGAAATCATATTCATATCATTCGGTTTTAGAGCGCGGTTTTACCTTAATTTCAGGCAGCTCGGGACAAATCATTGACCATTCCAACGATGCACGTCGTGAAAAACGACTCACAATTTCATTTTCGGATGGGCTTGTTTCTGCTATTCCGACATCAGATTCAAAACCATTGCCCTCTGAAAAAGAACACCATTATGGTTCGTCCCCAAATAAACGTAAACCGTTATCGTCAACTCAAACCCAAGGACTCTTATTTGATGATTTGTAATTACAAAATAATACCAGAAAAATACTTATTGATGTTCTTTGTAATTACAATAGACTTATTTATACTAACAAAAACCCAAGCACTCACCTTTCAAACACCTTTGATAGAGGGACAACTTGTTTATGGACACCTTACTCCCCATGAAGAAATCTACGTAGATTCGGCATTTTTGAATAACGGTCAGGAAAGTGATATGACTTTAATTTCAAGAACTTCAGATGGGCAGTTCATCTTAGGATTACCCCAAGATTGCACACAACTGAGTTTATATATCAAAACCGATACAGGCATAGAAAAACAAACCTTTCCCGTCCAAAAACGCTTTTGGAAAGAAGAAGTTGTCAATGGATTACCACCCCGTCAGGTAACTCCGAACACTCATGATCAAAAAAGAATTGAATCAGAGTTTTTACTGATGAGAAAAAACAGGCAACATTCTGATTTTACAGAATTTCCAACTCAATGGATACGCCCTCTAAAACAATTCAAGCGTATATCTAGTGAATTTGGCTCCAGAAGATTGCTCAACGGTATTAAAACGCAAGGACACAGCGGAACGGATTATGCTGCCCCGATCGGAACCCCCGTTATTGCTCCCGCAAAAGGTGTTATCAAACTAATACATCCGGATATGTTTTATTCCGGTCAAACAATTTTAATTGATCACGGTTATGGTGTTTTTTCCAGTTATTCTCATTTGAGTCATATAAATGTTCAAGAAAATCAAATCGTTCAGCCTGGTGATAAAATCGGAGAAGTCGGTATGACAGGTCGCGCTACCGGTCCTCATCTTCATTTTACAGTGACATGGTTTGGTGTTCGGATAGATCCGGAAACACTGTTTCAGAAAAAAAAGTATTTCCAATAGTCAATAGAAGACATTGAATTAAAATACTTTTTTATTAACTTATCAGAACAACGAAAAGACGGGCAAGTATCCGCTACTTGTATCTTTTAGCAACGCCCGTTATTTGAATAATCACACGATCCAAAATCAATTCAGCCGGAAAACCGGTACTTTTAACTTGTTTTTCAGCCTCTAATAATAAAGATAATACTTTTAAAATATAGCTTTTTTTCCAAATTCTAATTTGTCTTAAGACACTTTCTTTTAATTGAAACTGGGCCGGTCTCAATACTTTTTTAATTGCCATATCTATCTGACCGCTTGAGTCAAAAACTTCTGATGCTTCTAATAATTTATTGAAATAATTTGATAAAATACGAATAATTCCGACCGGAGTTTCCCCATTTAATAACATCAAATGGTATTCTTTATCTGCTTTCTTTTGATCGCCTTCACAAATAGCACAACACAAAATATCCGTAGACGCATCAACCGTATCCGTTATAATGGCGCGAACATCATCGGCTGTAACCATCTTTTGTTCGCCAAGATAAGTGATTAACTTATCCAGTTCACGCCGAGTTATCAATCTATTTTCGCTTAACCGTTCAACCAATAACATTAAGACATCAGGTTGTATTTGAATACCTTTTTCATTCAAAATACCCCGAATAAAAACAGCCACGTCTTTAGATTCTTCTGCATAGCAAGCAATACTTAAAAGACTTTGATTAGACTCACAAAATGTTCTTAAAGAAGAAGTCCGTGTTAAATTACCGGCACTTAATAACAAAAAAGAATCTGTCTGACAATAGGATAAAAACGCAGAAACCGCATCTGTAACCGTATTATCGGCATCTTTAACCCAAATCAGCTTTCGTCCGCCCATCAACGAAACACCGTTTCCCTCATCTAAGAGTAAGCTTGGAATTTCCTTTATTTGTTGAGGTGTTATTTTAACGACACAAAATGTATCCTGCAGATCTGATACAATAAATCGAGCAATTTGCTCTGATATTTCCTGAGCAACACCAAAATCCGGTCCAAAAACCAGAGCTCCCTTAAAAGTCTTTTGAATCTGAGGCTTCAGAGCTGATACCTGCAACGGTTTAGCTTTCACGATCATCCCCTTTTAAATAAGCCATCATATGCAAGACGATTTCATTTGACAGAGCTTGAACCAAATTTTGATACGTTTTTTCTTTTGCGGTTATGGTTGCATAGGGCTCTTGAATAATATTATAAGACCCACTCAAGGTACTGGAGGAAGAAACCAAAACGGTTTTAGATTCGATATCCGTTAGTGTATAATGAACGGTCAGAGTCATTTTTTCCAAGCTGGCAAAATTATCGCCTTGAATACTCTGGTCATAGAAAGAGGGTTTATCAATAACAGCTTTCAACTGATATTTTTTAGGTAACGAGAGTGTATTAGGATTTAATTTTTCTTTTAAAATCAATCCCATTTGATATCCCCCATCGCCGACAACGGGTTCAACTTCAATTTGAGCAGACTTACGGATAACCTCAGGATTTGTTTGGAATCCATATAGTGGTCTAAAGCCACATCCGCTTAACAATAAAAAACCGGTCAACACGATTCCATATATATTTTTTTTCATAAACATTCCTCTTTACATTTTACTCTATTATAACGATTTTCACTTGAAAAACAAGCAAAAATAAGATACCTTTTCTAAAAAAGGACAAATTATGGCGAACAAAAAAATCAGAGTTATTATCGGCCCGACGGCCAGTGGAAAATCAGCTTTAGCGATTAAGATTGCAAAAGAAATAGACGGTTCGGTTATCAATGCCGATGCGATGCAAATATATAAAGATTTAACACTGATATCCGCTCGACCGACATCACAGGAAATGCAAGGTATTCCCCACTTATTATACGGTTATGCCGACGCTTATTTTCAAAGCTCGGTTCAAGATTGGCTCAGTCGTGTTGTTCCTGTTTTAAAAGAAACGGAAAATCCGGTTCTTGTTGGTGGAACAGGGCTTTACATATCTTCTTTAGTTAATGGTATCAATAGGATACCTGATGTTGACGAAGATATCCGAAAACAGGTTCGCAACATGGATATTGATGATGTCAGAAAGCAAGTTATAGATTGTCCGGCTGTTGATCCTCAACGGTTACGGCGAGCATTAGAAGTTCAATTAACCACAGGAAAGCCCCTGTCTTATTTTACGAAACAACCAAAAGAAAAGCTTTTAGATGCTGATTTTCAAATCATTTTTGTGAATCCGCCAAGATCCTTTCTGTATGAACGATGTGCCATTCGTTTTCATCAAATGATAGAGCAGGGGGGTATTCAAGAGATTGAACATTTACTGACATTAAAACCAACCGGAGGCGTTTTAAAAGCAATCGGTGTGCCTGAAATTATCTCTTATTTACAAGGAGATATCTCTAAAGAAGAAATGTGTGAACAAGCTATTTTATCCACACGTCACTACGCTAAACGACAAATAACTTGGTTTCGTCATCAAATCAAAAGTGATATGATTTTAGAATCAATTAATGACTTTAATATCAATCAGATATAATTACTTTTTAATTACTTAATACAACAAAAAAGAATAACTTTGTAATTACATTATTTTATTTGTAAATCAATACATGTAATTCCAAAATTATTCTTAAGTCTAAAAATTGTAATTACTTTATATATCCATTATTCGTTAATAGCACCCATCGCCGTCAATCTTTGTAAGATAATATCCAGCTTTTCTAAATTATCATAGCTGATAATAACTTCACCACCGGTTCCATTCCAATTGATTGAAACCTGTGTTTTTAACAGGTTTGCCAACTCGTTTTCCAAAGCTAAAATATCACTATCTTTTTGATATGTAATTTTTTTCTTTGAATTAGATGCCTTTTTATGAGACTTAACACCCCCTTTATTGACGGCCATTTTCTCAGTTTCTCGGACACTTAATCCTTTTTTAATTACCTCGGACGCCAGCAAAGAAGGATTTTCGGCATTTAATAAAGCTCTTGCATGTCCGATAGTTAATTCTTTTTTTTCAACCAATTGTTTAATATCATCCGGCAAGTCCAATAAACGCATCATATTTGCAACATGACTTCGGCTTTTTCCAACAACTTGAGATAACTCTTCTTGCGTATAATGAAATTCATTCAATAGCCGACGATATGCTTCCCCTTCTTCTAACGGATTCAAATCTTCTCGTTGCAGGTTTTCAATCAAAGCAACTTCTAAAGCTGCTTTATCATCAAAATCCTTAACAATAACAGGTATTTGTTTTAATCCTGCTTCCTTAGAGGCACGGAAACGACGCTCACCGGCTATAATCTCATACATATGCTCATGGGTCGGATGACGACGAACCAGCAAAGGTTGTAAAACGCCCTTTTCTCGAATAGAACGCACTAAATCGGCTAGAGCTTCCGGAGCAAAAACACGACGCGGTTGAAACGGACTTGGAACCAATAAGCTGATTTCAACCAGTGTAATACCGCCAACAGGGGCTTCTTTTTCAGGCTGAACCGGAACAGATTGATTAAAATCATCTCCCATTAACGCACTCAATCCTTTACCCAAACCCAGACTTCTTTCCATATTAAACTCCTATTATCTAAATCATATTCTTTTCTTTTTCCCGCTTTAAAACCTCACCGGCCAAGCGAATATAGCTTTGAGCCCCAACACTTCTAAAATCATACAACATAACGGGTTTACCGTGTGAGGGAGCTTCAGGTATGCGAACATTGCGTGGAATAACCGTTTCATAAACCAAATGACCAAAAAATTCACGAACATCATTTACAACTGATTTTGACAGGTTAGATCGCCCATCAAACATTGTCATCACAATTCCATGAATTTCTAAATCCGGATTAAAATTCTTTTTAACACGCTCAATTGTCTTAATTAAATCGGCAACACCTTCCAGAGCTAAGTACTCGCACTGAACCGGAATAATGACCGATGTAGAAGCAACCAAAGCATTCATGGTTAATAAACCGACTGCCGGCGGACAATCAATAAAAACATAATCAAAATCAGATAAATTATCTAATGCATTTTTCAGGAAAAACTGCGGACGATCTACATCGGCTAATTCAATATCAACCCCTAATAATTCTTGACTGGCCGGCAAAATATATAAATAGGGAATATCTGTTTTCATAACACTTTCAGCCACCGTATGACGCCCCGTCAAAACAGTATAAGAGTTATAATTTCCTAATCGGCGTTGCCCACCTAAACTAACCGTTGCGTTTCCTTGCGGATCTAAATCAATAATCAAAACTTTCTTTTCCAAAGCGGCTAATGCTGTTGCCAGATTGACTGTCGTTGTTGTTTTACCGACGCCGCCTTTTTGATTGGATATTGAAAAAATACGTGGTTTAGTCATAAATTATCTCCGTTGCTTTAATAATAAAACTCTTTTTATTTGTTATGCTGTTTATCTTTTCAATGTGACACGAAATGGGGCAGGGGGATAGTTCAGATTCTACATTTTCCCCTTTTAAAAATAAGCATGTTGTTTGTGGTGTAATAAAAGATTTTCCCCATTTTAATAATTGTTCAAAAGAAGCCAAGGCCCGTGCCGTTACTACATCAGCAGAAATACCGGAAACCGTTTCCAATCGTTGATTTAAAACCGTAACGGGAACCGATAATTGTCGAGCAACTTCCCTTAAAAATAAACACTTTTTGGTATCACTTTCAATTAAATAAATATCCTTTAATCCCCCTTGATTGGCTTTATTTAAAATGGCCAAAACCATCCCTGGGAAACCGGCCCCAGATCCCATATCAACCAATGAAGTAGATTCTGAAGGAATAAATGAATATAATTGAGCGGAATCCATAATATGCCGATTCCATACATCATCCAGAGTAGAAGGAGAAACAAGATTGATTGCTTTTTGCCACTGCTTTAATAAAGCGACATATTGTCTTAAATCTGCTTCTGCTTGCTGAATATACATCCCTGACATCATCTATTTCCTTTTTGTTTCACGTGAAACAATTTGGTATCACTCCTTAAAATGTTTCATGTGAAACAATTTAACTTCTTCAAAAAATAATTGCAAGCTTTTTTTAAGATAATATATCCAAAAATATCTTGTTTTAATACACAATACCATCCGTATTTTGTAATACACAATAAAGAAAGCTAAACCAACTTATAAAAAGCATTATTTTACCTTATGAATTTAAATAAAAAACTTGTTTTTATTGTTATTTTATGATAAAAAGAATCAAGATATTCAAAAGGGATATACAGGGAAGCTGAAATGGTAAAACAGGAAAAACAAACAATCAATCAGAAGGAACTTAACAACGAATCGGGACGGAGTATGGTAGAAATGCTGGGCGTTCTGGCTTTGATGGGTGTATTGGCCATTGGTGGTGTTATGGGCTATCGCTGGGCTATGGATAGATATAACGCCAATGAAATTATCAATGAAGTTAAAAAACGAGCCTTTATTGCCAGTCAACAACGTATTCGGAATATGGATATTAACTTACATGAATTTCATCCAAATGCCGGTGTTGACTTGATTCAAAACAGGCATCTTGTCTCGGTTGCTAATGAATACAATGGTAATTCAGGATTCTTTACTATATCCGTTGATCATATTCCCGAGGGAATTTGTAATGCTCTGCTAGATATGGACTGGTCCTTACCTGTTGAAACAAAAGTCGGAGAGGTTATTGTTACGGATGACACACAATGCCCCATTGAAACGGAGAGCCTTTTGACTTTTGCTTTTGAGAATACTTTAAAGGATGTTCCTCCTCCGGATCCAAGATGTGCCGATGTTGTTTGCCCAAATGGAACTGTTTGTTCTTCGGGAAGATGTCTGTGTCCCAACGGCTGGGAAATGTGTGGTGAAATCTGTTGTCAAAGCGGTGAAATCTGTACAACATCCGGAACAGCAGAAAATAGTCAATGTTATACCTCAGAAGGAGAGTGTACTCGTAACGAAGATTGTAAAACATCAGATGGAAAAATTGACTCATCAAAGTACTGCGCTTTTGAAAATCCAATAGATTGTAATCATCTCGGTGTTGGAACATGCCGAGACAAAGGAGAGGCTCAAAATCAAAATAACGCTATTCCTTTAGATTTAAATGGAGACGGTAAAACCGATAAATATGTTTGGAAGGGTCCCACTATGACATGGTGGAGCGCTAAAAATTGGTGTATTTCTCATGACAAAAAACTAAATAAAATCAATGCAAAAACATTAAATTGTTACAATACAAACGGAGAACCGACATCAGAGGAATACGGGTGGTTGTGCTGTGATCAAGATGCCACAGATTGTTTATTGGAAAACTATAATCGCGCTCCGGCGATGGTAGAGCTTCACAATAAAGTCGGTGGCTATTTCTATTGGACAGACAAGGATAACGGATCGTGTCAGGCTTACTTTTTAAATATCTCTGAAGGAGTTGCACAAGCACATTTTCAGAAAAACATCACTAGAGCAAATGTTTTATGTGATTGATTTTTAATCAAAAACAAAGCGAATTGTATTCGTTTGTTGACACTGATCGGCAGAACTGCCGTTTGTGTTAATCTGAACTTTCTGTGCCGATGTCATGCGTGTCGCTAAATAACGACACGTTGCTTGATCCAAATCAGATAACTCTATATAAAACTGTCTAGCTGTATCGGAACCAATCGACCATGACAAACCTTGAAATGGCTGACCTAAAACAGATGCTTTGGAAACACCTTGATAACCATTCATATAAGTCATCTTAATTTCCATGGCAACTTGATTTAAATCCTGCAGAATTTGTGTCTGTTTTAAAAGAGATAATCCTTGAGCAGCCGAGGAGGCGGACTGTCCCGTTAAAGCCCCTTGAACAGCTAATCCCGACAATGAGTCCAGCATCTGAGCCTGTGTTGATATTGAGACAAATAATAAACCAACACAACAAAATTGTTTCATTCTTATTAAATTAGCTTTCATTTTCTTTTGAAATCCCCCATAAATTATTCGGAATCTTTTGCATAAAAGCAAGATGCGCTTTTGTTTCTTCTTCCGAAACGGCAAAAGAGCGAGGCTCGTGAAATGTTTTTTGCGTCGAAGATACTGCCTCTGCCACAACAGAGGGAACATCCGCTTGCTTCTTCTGAGACGCATTTAAAACGAATCCCGGTTCGCGTCCGCCAATCAGCTCTAAATACACTTCAGCCAATAACTCGCTATCCAGCAGAGCTCCGTGAACCGTTCGTGCCGAAGCATCAACATTAAAACGCTTACACAACTCGTTCAAATTCACACGACTTCCCGGAAACTTTTGGCGGGCAATAATCAAGGTATCAATCACTCGATCATACGATAAAGATTGACGCCCACATTTCTCAAGCTCGGCATTCAAAAACTTCATATCAAATGCGGCATTGTGAATAACCAGCTTGGCATCATCCCCGATAAAAGCTAAAAATTCATCCGCTATCTCGGGAAAACGTGGCTTATCCGCTAAAAAATCATCCGTTAAACCGTGCACGGCTATAACCTCGGCAGACATCGCTTTATCCGGATTTAAATACCGCTGATAGGTGCGTCCCGTCGGAACGTGGTTGATAAGCTCAACACACCCAATCTCAACTATCCGATCTCCTTGAAGCGGATCCAATCCCGTCGTTTCCGTATCTAATACAATCTCTCGCATTTCTTATCCTTTTGTTATGGTCGAGTATACCTAAAACAAATCAAAATTGCAAGGCGCTTGTGGATAAGTGTGGAAAATGGGGATAACTTTCTGAAAAAGGCTTGTCAAGGAAAAGTTATGCAAAGTTATTCAAAAAATATACACAGGAAATAAGTTCAAAATTCGCTTTCAAAAAAAGACCTCTTCGTCAGAAAAAAACAATAAAAACGCCGAGTCGTTAAAAATTAAAAATCATGTCAAGAAAAAAATAAAAAAGTTATCCCCATTATGAACATCACCAACTACTTCTATTATATTTTTTTAATATGATTTTTTTGGGGGTATCGGTGGATAAATTTTCATGCTTTTTGGGATTGCAAAATGAAGGAAAATATGATAGATTTATCCCCAATCAATAAAGGAGAAAAAAATAGTATGTTGACAGTCTATAATACCGCAACACATCAGAAAGAGATATTTAAGCCGATCCGAGATGGAGAAGTTCGGTTTTATGGATGTGGACCAACGATTTATAATTACGCGCATATCGGAAATATGCGGGCTTTTGTTTTTTATGATTTATTGAACCGCTATTTACGTTATAAGGGATACAAAGTTACGTTTTGTATGAATTTCACGGATGTGGATGATAAAACGATTCGAGATTCACGAGCAGCCGGGAAATCGTTACGCGAGTTTACAGATTTTTATGCCGACGCTTTTTTGAAAGATTGTGCTGTTTTGGGGATTCAAAAACCGGATATTATTCCACGGGCAACGGAAGAAATAGATGCAATGATTGAATTGATTCAACACTTGTTGGATAACGGGCATGCCTATAAAACGGAACGAGGTGATGTCTTCTTTAAAATCAGCAGCTTTAAAGAGTATGGGCAAATGGCCGGTATCGAGCCAAAGTCTTTGTTGGCAAATGCCGACGGGCGTTTGGCTGATGAGTATGGTAAAGAAGATGCTCAAGATTTCGCTCTTTGGAAAGCCCGAGAAGAACGTGATGGTGATAATTATTGGGATACGCCTTTCGGGCAAGGTCGTCCCGGTTGGTCTATTGAGTGCTCGGCCATGGCACGCAAATATTTAGGGCAACCGTTTGATATTCATACCGGTGGTATTGATTTGGTCTTTCCACATCATACAAATGAGATTGCTCAATCCGAATGCGCCTACGAAGGTAAATTCGTTAACTATTGGATGCATAATGAGCATATTACAGTCAATGGTCAAAAGATGTCCAAGTCTTTAGGAAATTGCTTTACGGTTAGTGAACTACTTGAAAAAGGATTCTCGCCGGAAGCCATTCGGTATGAGTTTGTTAAGGCTCATTATCGTCAGAAAATGGACTTCCAAGAGCAAAATCTCCCTGGAAATGAAAGTGTTATCGGACGATTAGGGAACTTTTTAGATCGGTTGCGTCACGAAGCAAAAGGAGCTGGGTGGGCAGAACTGCCACTAACTATTCAACGAGCTTTGGAAGGCTTTGAAAAGGGAATGGATGATGACTTGAACACGCCGGTTGCTTTGGCCGCTGTTTTTGAGTTTATGAATGAAGTAAATAAAAACTTTAATAAACTCAGTCAATCCGATGCAGAGGCTGTTTTATCGGCAATGGAAAAATTCAATACGGTCTTGATGATTCTGCCTAAGCCGAAAGAACATTCATTGACCGATGAACAACAAGCTTTGATTGATCAACGGCAAGCTTATCGGTTAGCTAAAGATTGGGCAAATGCCGATGCAATCAAACAAAAATTGTTAGAGCAAGGAATAGAAGTGAAAGATACACCGCAAGGTCCTGTATGGCGTGTTTTATAGTCAGATTTTAGGGAAATATTGAATAAACAAAAGTCAACAAATTGAAACGGATATATCTTCATTTGTCTTATATCGGAAAATAATATATGCGTACATTGTTATGTAATAAGGTCGCTGTTCCCATCAAATCAGACAAGCTGGTTGACGCCTCTGGTATTTGGTATCGGGAGGTATTGCCGGATATTTGGTTGATGGATATATCAGATCAACCTATTTGTATCGGTGGTATCGGATACGGAATTGTTCAAAACGGACAGTTTGGAAAAGTTGTTGAGGCTTGTTTAAAAAAAGAAACAGATATTCAATTTGGGTCGCTTGATTTATCGGTTAAAAAGTCTCTTGACACTTTTTTTGAAGAATATAAAATGTTGCGTAGCAACGGAATGGATGGTTTGTTGCGTGCTGCTCAAAAAGAAGGTATTCAATTTTGTTTTTATCATCAAATACCGGAAGATAAAAATCGGAAAATGAGGGCTTGTTTTTCTGCCGCCCGTCATCGGATTTCTTTTTGTATCCCTGCTTATCAATCTGTTTTACAAAGTTGTACTCTGGCTCATGAACTGGGACATTTTATTTTATCCGATGATATATTTATGGCATCTACTCCGGAAAAAACGGTTTGCTGTTCAGATATTTGTTTAAAATGGATGAGTTTAAATCGAATGTATCAGTGTATGCTTGATTCTAAACGATGGGGAGTGGCTTATAAACAGTACTACGAGAAACGGGGAAAAGATCATCGGTTTGTTCAACCTTACTATCATTTTGTCTCGCAAGAGCTGGCTCTGTTATTTCAGTGTTCCTTATACAATCAATCAAATCCAAAAGATCAGAAAATGACCTATCAGGAAGAAATGATATGTCGTATATTAGGATGGGGGGGGTCTGATCAGGAGAATTGGAAATATCCGGTTCATCATCGAGGTGTTGAATTAATGCCGATATATATGATTGTTAAATTAGCCGAGGCTAAAGCGAATGGCAGCTGTTTATTGTACCAATCCATTTTAAATGAAATTCATAATTATACCGTTTCATCAGATACAACCGAAAAAATGATGGCATTTTGGCGTGCTTACGCACAGACACCAAAACGTAACAGTCAGTTGAAAGAGTTAAAAAAAATGAGTCTTCTTTTATTGGATTTTAAAAGAAGTTTGATTCAGGAAAGTAATCATTTATTTTTTAAAATAAATAGGTTATGTATGGATAACAAAGTTCATTGCTTTAAGCAGAAAAAAGTTCAAAAGTTGATTAAAAGATGTGACCATAATTTATTACAACACTTATTTGAACGCCGAAAACAGTCAGAACTGGTTCTGGTGTGAAAAAGTAAATTTTATCTGATATAAGTCCTGTCAGTTTTTTCTTGCTTTTCAGATAAAATTAACATAAGGTTAATTTATTGGAAACAAGGAGCCGAATATGCGTGTATTGATAATTGATGATGACAAGCCGTTTAATCAAGGAATCTCTTTCTTTTTGAAAAATCAGGGAATGACGGTTGATTCGGCTTACTCGGGAGAAGACGGGCGTGAATTAGCCAAATTGTATGATTACGATATCATTATTTTAGACTTGATGTTGCCGGATGTGCCGGGGTACGAAATTTTAAAATACTTACGTGCTTCGGATATAGATACGCCGATTTTGATTTTATCCGGTGTTTTATTACCCTCTAAAAAGGTAGAGTGTTTCGGATACGGTGCCGACGATTATGTGACAAAACCCTGTGATAAAAATGAATTATACGCCAGAATCCACGCTATTGTTCGTCGGTCCCATGGACATGCTCATTCCATCATTCGTGTCGGTAAAATGGAAATTAATTTACTGACAAAGGTTGTAACGGTTGCCGGTCAAATACTTCACCTGACAGGAAAAGAATATGCTTTGGTGGAGTTGTTGTGTTTAAGACGGGGAATGACGGTCAGTAAAGAGCAGTTTTTAAATCATCTCTACGGCGGTATGGATGAACCCGAGATGAAAATTATTGATGTTTTTTTGTGTAAAATTCGTCGTAAAATTGAAAAACTATCCGGTGGCGAGCAATATATTCATACCGTTTGGGGACGGGGATATATTTTACAGGAAGATAAAGAAAAGAACGTATTGAATTAAAAGGACTTGACTTGTCAGGTATATTTTGCATATAATAAAATCGTTACCGTTCGGTAATGATTTTTCCCATTTTTTTTGACAGAACAGGAATCCCAAATGCAATTAAAGGATCTTAAAAAGAAAACCCCCGCAGAGCTGTTGGTTTATGCGGAAGAGTTGGAAGTTGAAAATGCCGCTTCATTGCGGACACAAGATTTAATGTATGCTATTTTGAAACGTCTGGCCGAAACGGAAACCACTTTGTATGGCGAGGGCGTTTTAGAAGTTATGCAAGACGGTTTTGGCTTTTTGCGTTCTCCGGAAGCTAATTATTTAGCCGGACCGGATGATATTTATGTGGCTCCGATGCATATCAAAAAATGGGGACTTCGGACGGGGGATACGGTTGAAGGAGAAATTAGTGCTCCCAAAAACGGTGAAAAATACTTCTCTTTAACACGTATTGATACTGTTAACTTCGTTAAACCGGAAGAGCTGAGGTATCGTATAAACTTTGATGATTTAACGCCTCTCTATCCGGAAAGAGCCATTAAAATGGAGCATGATACAACACCGGATGATAAGGATTTAACAGCTCGGATTATTGACTTAATCTGCCCACAGGGAATGGGACAGCGTAGTTTGATTGTGGCTCCACCCAGAACGGGTAAAACGGTTATGTTGAAAAATATCGCTCATGCCATTACGGCAAACTATCCGAAGGCTCATCTGATTATGTTGCTGATTGATGAGCGTCCCGAAGAAGTAACGGATATGATTCGCTCGGTTAAGGGTGAGGTAATTAGCTCGACATTTGATGAGCCTGCTGCCAGACACGTTCAAGTCGCCGAAATGGTTATTGAAAAAGCTAAACGGTTGGTGGAGCATAAGAAAGATGTGATTATTCTATTGGATTCCATTACGCGTTTGGCAAGAGCTTATAATACGGTTATTCCAAGCTCGGGGAAAGTCTTAACCGGTGGTGTTGATGCAAATGCTCTGCAAAAGCCCAAACGCTTTTTTGGTGCCGCTCGGAATGTGGAAGAGGGCGGCTCTTTAACAATCTTCGGAACAGCTTTGATTGACACAGGCTCCAGAATGGATGAGGTTATTTTTGAAGAGTTTAAAGGAACAGGTAACAGCGAAATTATTTTGGATCGTAAGGTGTCCGATAAACGTATTTTCCCTGCCATTGATATTACAAAATCAGGGACTCGGAAAGAGGAATTATTGGTGGATCGGGCTCGGCTTCAAAAGATGTGGGTCTTACGGCGTGTCCTTATGCCGATGGGCGTTACGGATTCTATGGAGTTCTTGATGGAAAAGCTACGTCAAACCAAAACAAACGACGATTTTTTTGAAAGTATGAATCAATAGCAGTTAGCTATAACGGAGTCAGAAATGATTTATACGGGCAGGTTTAAAGATATTTCTGATTATGAACGTGCCGGTCTTATTCCTGTGTCTATTGCCGGATATGCTCCTGATTTTTATAAGGGAATCCAATTTAAAGTTTTGGCTCCGAAATATAGCTGGTGGAAAGAATGGCATGATAAAAAGCTGTCTGTTGAGTGGTATAAATCAAAGTATCAAGAAACTGTTTTGGATAAATTAAATCCCAAAGTGATTGCTCATCGTTTACAAGCGTTCGGTGATAATATTGTATTATGTTGCTATGAAAAACCGGAAGAGTTTTGTCATCGTCAGCTAGTTGCGGATTGGTTGCGTTCTGCCGGTATTGAAGTTCGTGAGTATGATAAGAAACGCTTTCAAGCCTTGATAAGAAAGCGTGATTTATCTTTGGATTTATAACAAAAAAACACCCTCAATCTTTAAGGGTGTTGCGATTGGCGACCCTAACGGGATTCGAACCCGTATACCAGCCTTGAGAGGGCTGTATCCTAACCGTTAGATGATAGGGTCTGATAAAAGACGAAAAACAGTATACGCTTGTCTTTTTGAAAAATCAAGTCTTTTTTGTATGAGCCCAGTAAAACAAAACGGCTCTCCACCTCGGAAAGCCGTTTTATTTAAAGAGCTTGCCGTTATTTCAAAAGCATCTTAAAATCAACCACAACGGCTCTGTCTTTTGTAATCAATGCCGGGTTGGCATCAATTGATGTGATTTCCGGAATCTCTAAAACTAACCGTTGGATTTTTGCCAACGTGTCGGCTAATGGTCCGACTGCTTTCGGATCTTCACCCCGAACACCGTTCAAAATCGTACCGACTTTTGTTTCTCGAATCATCGTGTCAAAATCGGCTGCCGGTAAAATTCGTAACGTTGTATCTTTCATAACTTCCGTATAAATACCACCTGTTCCAAAGACCATGACGCGACCGAAGTTCTTATCTGAATTGACACCGATAATTGTCTCTGTTGCTTTGACAATCATTTCTTGGATTAAAACACTGGCTCCTTTTAATTGGAACTTGGCAATCGTTGCTGTTAATCCATCAAAAGCCTCGTTGAATTTAGCTTCATCGTCAATGTTCAGGTAAATACCCTTCATTTCCGTCTTATGCAAAGCATCCGGTGCCGATAATTTTAATACAACGGGAGCCGGAAATACAGTCTTACAGAAAGCCAGTGCCTCGGCCTTATCCGTAAAGTTACCGGATTTCGGATAATCAATACCATAGTGATCCATAATCATATTCACTGTTTTTTGCGGTAAAGAAGCCAAACCTTCGGCTTTAGCAGCTGCAACGGCTTGACGAATTTCCGATGGAACTTCTTGCGTATCAACCGTGATTTCAGGTAATCCGCGGAAAGCCATTTGTGCTTTCAGTAAGCCTAATAAGCGAACGATATCCGTTGGATATTCGTAATTTAAGATTTTAGCGGCATCTAAAATAGCACGACCTTCTTTTACCTTTGCTCCGCCGACAAAAGCTGCAAAGATATTAACCTTAGGATACTTCGGTGCAATGCGAGCAATTGCTTCGGCCGTTCCTTTGGCGTCGGTTACCATTTGTGGCGTTAATAGAACTAAAATGTTCTTGTATTCACCGGAGGCACACAAGATATCCAAAGCGGTTTCATAACGATCTGCTTTAGCGTCTCCGATAACATCAATCGGGTTTCCGAAAGCGGATTCAGCCGGTAAATGAGCTTTTAAAACCTCAATTGTTTTTTCGGATGGACGAGCTAAATCCAGTCCTGCTTCTTCACACAAATCAGATGTTAACACACCGACACCGCCGGCATTTGTTAAAACAGCCAACGAACCGTCAAATTCGTTATGATGAGCATATTGTAAAATCTCTAACAAGCCGAACATATCGCGGGTTGTATAGGCTTGAATAGCGCCGGAACGTTGTAAGGCAATTTCCAAAACACGATAGTTGGGAGCCAAAGATCCGGTATGTGACAGACTGGCTGCTTGTGCTTTCTGCGACTTACCCGGTTCCATAATCACAACAGGCTTTGTTTTTGTTACTTGCTTTAATGCTTTTAAAAAGGCCGTGCCGTGTTTTAAGGACTCTAAATAAAATACAAAAGCTTTTGTATTTTCATCTTCGGCAATGGCAGACAGTAAACTGTCTTCCGCTAAATCAGCTTTGTTTCCGATAGAGATAAAATGTGAAAAGCCGATTCCTTTTTCGCGAGCCCAATCCATAATGGCCGAGCAATAAGCCCCTGATTGAGAAATAAATGCCACATTTCCTTGAGCCGGAAAACCATCGGCAAAGCTGGCATTAACATGGTCAAATGTTGAAATATGACCTAAGCAGTTTGGTCCTAACAGATTGATACCGGCTTCTAAACACTTGCGAGCAATTTCATCTTCTAATTCATGATTACCGACTTCTCCGAATCCGGCAGTAATAATGCTGATGTTTTTAGCATGAGCGGCAATAGCATCATCAATGACAGGCATTGTAAAGCGTGCCGGAACCAAAACAACGACTAAATCGACCGGTTGCGGAATATCTTTGACGGAAGCATAACAGGGTTTTCCCATGACTTCTTGACCGGCTAACTTGGGATTAACGCCGAATAATTGTCCCTTAAAGCCGGCATCAATCACATTTTTAAAGACAACGGAACCTAACTTTGACGGATCCGCAGAAACACCGACAACTGCTATTGAGGCCGGATTAAAAAATGAAGCAAGACTCATATTATTTTCCTTTCATTCAGAGGGGTTACTTTCTCGGGCGGATTATACGAAACCACTAGTCAATTGTCAACCGATATTTCAGTTCTTTTCTTTGTTTTTAGAGTATCAAAAAAATCAACCAAGGGTTAGATTGAATAAATGTTTTTGATTTGGTAAAGTGATAAAGATGGGGGAGGGGTAAATGAAAAATAAGTTAAACAAGAAAAATAGGACTTATTTACCTTTTTCAGACGGAATGAGGACGACTTTTTCAGTAGAAAATCTGATTTGGAAAACAGATAGTCATGGTCGACGTGTCCAGATGATTGATGCAGGGGGATTTGTTTTTCATTTGGATAAAAAAGGCGGTATTATCAGCATGTCTGATCCGAACGGTAAAACTTTCAAGTGTCGCTAGTATAAAAACAGTTGACTTTTAAAAGAAGTGCTGATACAATGCCAAACATATTCTGCTGGAGAGTTGGCAGAGTGGTAATGCAGCGGATTGCTAATCCGTCATCCTGTTATAGGGATGCATAGGTTCGAGTCCTATACTCTCCGCCATAAAAAGACACCCGTTAATCAGGTGTTTTTTAGGTTTTGAATGTGGGAATATGTTGAGTATGCACTTCTGACAACAATTCAATGTGTATAAATCTAAATAAAATCGGCCCCGATAGCTTCTTTAACGGATTTAAACCCTTTAGAACGTAGAATAGTGGCTAGTTCTCGGTTAATGCGTGTAATGACGCCGGGGCCTTCAAAGCGAATGACTGTTCCCAGTTGAATTAACGAAGCTCCGGCTGCAATGTTATTGTAAGCATCTTGTCCGGAAAAAACGCCTCCGCAGGCAATAATCGGAATTTTCCCTTTTGTAAATTGACGAACTTTTGCAACGGTTTCGGTGACATATTTTTGAACAGGTTTTCCTGTTATCATACCCATTTTAATTGGTTTGCTTAAATGAACTTTTGTATGAAAAAGAGAAAGGGGTCCGCCGACAATAATACCATCGACATTTGCCGTTACCATATTCTGACAAACCAAAGGTAGCTCAAGCGGTGTCATATCCAGAGGTAATTTAATCAACAGCTTTGGCGTTTGAATCGGAGCCGCTTCGGACAGAGCTTTTTGAATATGTTTTATCAAAGGAACAATTGCGGACGCGTCAGATACTAAAGAAGATAGCTCTATCTCTGGATGAGAAAAATCCAGTGTTATATAATCGCAGTAGGGTGCAATTTTACGAGTCATCAAATCAAATTCTGCATCATAGGTCATATGATGTCCTAATTTGATATTTTCACCCTCGCTGGCGGCTGTGATTGTCAAGTTGATACCGACAAAATTAGGTAAATAGCGTCGATTCACAAAAACGGGAATCATCTTTAAAAGCCCTGGGTTTTTAAAACCTAAACTTTGGGTAACGATAGCTTGATCTTTTTTGAGAAAAAACGTTTCCGTTGTCGGATGTTCATAGTCTAATGTATAAGGACCGAACTCGCCGAAGCCCGCTCCCATAAAAATCAAATCATCAATAACATTTCCTTTTCTGTCAAAGCCGGATCCAATGCCAATCGGAGTATTAAAATGGTTTCCGAAAAGGTCAATTCCCAATATCGGATCAAGACGAACCTTGCTGGGAAATGCACCGGAACGTAATCCCCAATAGAGCAACGTATCCCCTTGTTTAGGTGATATTTTTTGAATCATCCACCAAAACAAGGAAAACAAAAGATTATTCAAACTACGACGCGTTGCTCTTTGTGGCATATTAAGACTCCGACTCTTTATATTTTTGCTTTAAATCTTCTAGCCTATCGGGCATGATTTTTTGAAATAAAGGATCACTCATGGTAAAAGATCGATTGTCCGGAAGTGTTTTAAGATAGGTCTCCATTTTTTCGGTAGGCCAACTGAATTCCGGTTTTTCGCCGATAATCGCTAACATTTTTTCTGCTGTTTCCGGCATGACAGCGGCCGCCATTTGAGCAAACAAACGGATTAAATTAAAGGCTGTATTTAAAATCGTTCCGGCATACGCTTTATCCACTTTTACCACTTTCCAAGGTTCTGTTTTGGCAATATAGTTGTTTCCGCTAACCCAAATTTCACGCAAAGTAGCCATAGCTTTTCGGAACTCTAGTTTTTCCATATATTGCGTATAATCGGCAATAAGTTTATCTAAAGATGTATACAGATCTTTTTCGGCATCCGTTATCGGTCCCATCGGCGGAATAATCGTTCCGAAGTTATTTGAGGTCATTTTCAGAACACGATTGATAAAATTACCCAGAACATCGTTCAAGTCTTTATTGACCGTTGCCGTAAAATGATCAAATGTAAACGATGAATCATCAGATTCCGGAGCGTTGGCAATCAGCCAGTAACGCCAATAATCTACCGGAAACTCAGCCAGAGCATCATCCATAAAGATACCTCTATGAGCTGACTTTGAAAACTTTCCGCCGGCGAAATTTAAATAGTTCATGCCTTTTAAAAAGCTGACTTCTGTCCACCCCTCACGCGTTCCGCGGAGTGTTGCAGGGAATGAAATCGTATGGAACGGAATGTTGTCCTTTCCCATAAACTCGATATGAGTAACATTATCCGGATTTAGCCACCAATCCTCCCAGCGACGTCCCGAAACAGCATCGGACCATTCTTTAGTGATACCGATATATCCGATTGGTGCATCAAACCAGACATAAAAGACTTTATCCTCAAAACCGGCCTTTGGAACGGTAAATCCCCATTTTAAATCCCGAGTAATTCCCCGCTCTCGTAATCCCTCTTTCAACCATTTTTTAGCAATAGAATAAGCAATATCCGGCCAGATACCTTTCTTGGTTTCAATCCAGTTAGATAGTTCCTCCTCCATTTTCGGCAAATTTAAAAACAAGTGCTTTGTTTCCCGAATCTCAATATTAGAACTGCCGGATAAAACACTGCGTGGGTTAATCAAATCCGTCGGATCCAATATCTTTGTGCATCGTTCACATTGATCTCCTTTGGCACGATCATATCCGCAGTATGGACACGTTCCCATAACATAGCTATCCGGCAAATAACGGTCATCATCCGGCGAGTAGACTTGTTTTGTTGTTTTTTCTTCAATAAATCCATTTTCATCTAATTTGTGGAAAATACGATATGTAATTTCCTTGTTTTGGTCAGAACTGGTGCGACCGAAAAAGTCAAAAGACAGGTTAAACCGTTTATATAAGTCAACGTGGCGATTATGAT
Source organism: uncultured Alphaproteobacteria bacterium (assembly GCA_949292205.1). Taxonomy (GTDB): domain Bacteria; phylum Pseudomonadota; class Alphaproteobacteria; order CAAHEQ01; family UBA3637; genus CALXZG01. The sequence goes on along the minus strand of CASEYR010000002.1, from coordinate 50,467 downwards.
ATTTTTGACAGTATTCATCTACCGGCATATTTTCTTGAGCAGCCCCGACCTCCGAAACCGTTCCATGTTCATCCGTTCCGCAGATGAAAAGAGTTTCTCGACCCATTTGGCGTTGAAAACGGGCGCAAATATCTGCCGGTAAAAGACAACCGACTAAATGACCTAAATGAGGTAGTCCGTTCACATACGGTAATGCACTGGTAATTAACTGTTTTTTCATAATTTCTTTAATCCTTTCCAATCTGATTAGCGTTATCATACCAAAAAAGCCAAATCGGTGCAAGAACTTATTCATAAAAAAGAAAAAATCATCTATTTTAGAAAAAAATGAGGGAGATATATAAAAAAATGAGCTTTGCCTCTTGACAAAAAGATGTGCTTTTTGATACAGTAGAAATGATTAGTCCACAGGAATGGACGGTCATGGATTCCTGTCTCGGTGAGAGGGAATGTGGTTATATTGCTTTTGAAAAGGATATACAATGACACAAATAAATGCCTTAAGTTTACTTTATTCTCAGAACTCTCTTTCTTTATATTTATCTGAAATTAACAAGTTTCCAATGTTGGGGGCCGATCAAGAATATATGTTGGCAAAACGCTATCATGAAACCGGTGATTTGGCGGCGGCTCATGAATTAACAACGTCCCATTTGCGATTGGCGGCGAAAGTGGCTTTGTCATTCAGACATTATGGTTTGGCTTTGGCTGATTTAATATCAGAAGCTAATATCGGATTGATGCAAGCTATTAAAAAGTTTGATCCTGATAAGGGCTTTCGCTTGGCAACATACGCAATTTGGTGGATTAAGGCTTCGGTTTCCGAGTTTATCTTGAAATCGTGGTCGCTGGTTAAAATCGGAACGGTTGCGACTCAAAAACGTTTATTCTACAATCTACATAAAATCAAATCTCGTCTGGGGTTGTATGACGAAACAGCTTTAAATGAAGAAACGGCTGATAAAATTTCAAAAATACTGGGGGTTTCCAAAAAAGATGTTTTGGAAATGGAGCAGAGGTTAAGTGGAGATTCATCTTTGAATACAACACTATCTTCTGATTCTTCAACGAATTATCAAGATATGTTAATTGACGATCGTGATTCGGCTGAGGAACAGTTGGGTGAATATCAAGACTTGATAATTAAGAAAAAATTATTAGAGGAAGCTTTATTGGCTTTATCGGATAGAGAGCAGGAAATTGTTAAAAAGAGGTTTTTGACAGATAGCCCCGAAACGCTTGAGGCGTTGGGGGCTCGATTTGGCATTAGTCGAGAGCGGGTTCGCCAAATTGAAACAAAGGCTTTTGAAAAAATGAGCAAATTGATTAAGGCCGGTGCTCAAAAGTTTGTTATTTAAAAACACTTCTTTTCTTTTGATTGATTTTATGGTATACTGGAAATAGTATATCAAGGAGAATTGAATATGGGATTATTGTCATTCTTTCAAAAAAACCAAAGAAAAGATAATTTTCCGACTTATCGTCGAACAGAAAGTGGGTATGAACTATCCTTTTATGGTCCGAAAGATCCTGTAACGGGTACAGATTTTTACATCTTTTCTGTTGAGCGAGATCCTCAATATCCAAATAGTCGTCAAAGGGATAGATTGAGTATCTATACGGAAGATAAAAAAACACATGGTTATATTGCATATGGCTTTAGTGCGATGGATGGAACAATATCTTATGATGCCCGTTCTTATGACAATAGGTATAATGAAATTGCAAAAAAATTACATTTAAAGTCATCACTTAATGCCGGTATCTTTGAAAATGGTAAAAATGTTTTGGGTGATAGATTTTGTGGCGAGTTTTCTAAAGATCATGTGTCTCCTCTTTTGTTGTAACACCTTGAAAGTGTTAAGAGCAGTTTGATGGATTCATTCCAAAAAATGGTTTTGTATCAAATGAATGTCAGAGATAATGTTATTGAAAACTCTGCCGATCAAATGATGTCCCTTCAAAATGGTGTTTTTGAGGCGGAAAAAAAGGGTAAAATGGATGTGTGGACCATTTCAAATGATATTTCTAAAGTCGGATACAGCGTTAAAACAGAAAGAAACCGTATTGCTATGGAAGATTATCTGATGACGTTGAAACCATTTAGAGAGGCAATGTTTTCACGTGATTGAGATTTTTCTTTGATTGCTTTTCATTAATTTACAAGCGGTGAGTTTTTTAACAAATAATAAGCAATGAATCCGAAAATTGTCAGCATGATTAAAATATGTTCCATTCGGGACATCATGGCGTAAATCTCCTTTTTGTAATGCGGTTATTTTAGCGTGCTTAATGAAAAAAAGCTAGTAATTTTTATTCAAATGGGATAATATGACAATATGAAAAATAAAAAAGACTTGACGATTTATCCGCTGACGGACTTTGATGGATTAAGAAAAGCCGGTCGGTTGGCAGCTGAAACACTTGATTATATTACTGATTTTGTAAAACCAGGGGTGACAACGGCTTATTTGGATGATTTGTTGGAGGCATTTATGCGCACCGGTGGCGGTATTCCTGCAAATATTGGATATCATGGATTTCCGAAAGCAAGTTGTATTTCTCCGAACCATGTTGTGTGTCATGGCATTCCGTCCGAACACAAGGTATTGCAAGAAGGGGATATCATTAACATTGATATCACGGTTATTTTAGACGGGTGGTATGGGGATACATCTCGGATGTATTACGTTGGAAAACCGTCGGTGAAAGCAAAACGCTTGGTTGAAACAACTTATAATACCATGATGGCTGGAATTCGAACGGCAAAACCGGGGGCGACTCTGGGTGATTTGGGCCATGCTATGGAAAAAACAGCCGCAGCCAAGGGATACTCTGTTGTAACGGACTATTGCGGACACGGTATCGGTCGGGTTTATCACGGACTGCCGAATGTGTTGAACTATGGATTGCCGGGGAGTGGCATTGAACTTGTTCCGGGGCTTGTGTTTACGGTTGAACCGATGGTTAATGTCGGGGGATCGGATACCTTGACGCTTTCTGACGGATGGACTGTTATCACAAAAGATCGGACTTTATCGGCACAATTTGAGCATATGATTGGTATAACTCCTGATGGATACGAGATTTTTACATTGTCTCCGGCAGGATATACATTACCGCCGTATGAAAAGAAATGACAGCATTTAATCCTTTAAACAGTTTAGATAATAAAGGTCATCGAGCTCGCGTTCAGAAACGATTTTTAGATACGCCGGACAGCTCTTATTTACAGGATTATGAATTTTTGGAATTGATATTGATGAAAGCAATTCCCAGACGAGATGTTAAACCACTGGCAAAAACATTGCTGTATCATTTTGGGTCATTATCAAAAGTCTTGAAAGCGGAAAGTGAAGAGCTGCGTCAGTTTAAAGGAGTCAGTGATTCGACGATAGCTCTGTTTAAGATTATTTTGGAAGCGAATCAGCGGATATTGGATAGCCATTTAAAAGAAAATCCCGTTTTGGACAGTTGGGCAAAAGTTGTTGACTATTGTTGTTTATGTTTGCAAGATGAACGGATTGAGCGGTTTATGGTTTTGTATTTAAATAAACAACTTCGCTTAATTCGGCGAGAGATTCCGCAGACCGGGACAAAAGACCGTGTTTGTTTATATCCGGATGAGGTTTTACGTCGCGCTTTGTTATTGGGAGCAAGTCACGTTATCATAGCCCACAATCATCCGTCGGGAAATACAGAGCCTTCTTTAGCGGACTTTAATATGACGGCCGAACTCTTTAAGGCGTTGACGGCAAATGGTATCAAGTTGATTGACCACTTGATTATCGGTTCGGGACATAAAACGTATTCATTTAGTGCTCATGGTCGGATATCGGCTAATCCGAGAATGCTGGTTAACGAGTTATAAATAAGGCTTTTTCGTTTCTTATGACAATAAAATAATTACAATGTATCTCTTTGTTGAGATATAAGGATTAAAATGTAATTACGGTGTGTTTATTTTTTTTGTTGCTTTTTAGAAACAGACAACATAAAATAAAGAAAAATCAAGAGGAGGCAAAATGGTGAAGAAAGAAGATGAAAATAATAGCCCAATGTTTTTTGAGGAAGAGGAGCGTCCTGTTGCCCGTGTTTGGTGGCACAAGAAAGGCATCTTAATTTCTTGCTTATTCAGTGTTATTTGGTTGGGTTTTGTCATTCACTATTTAATGGTTTCAGGTTGGTGGGCAGATCGTTCCGAGTTATCTCCTGCCGAGTTAATCGGGGGATTGGGCGGATTATGTTTGCCAATGCTTATCGTTTGGTTGGTGTGTGCTTATTTTGATCGATCCGAACGGTTAGCGTATGAGGCGAAAACGTTGCGCGCTTATTTGAATGAGCTGGTTTATCCAACGGAAGAGGGTGCTATTTATACGAAAACGCTGACAGATGCTTTGCGGACTCAAATTCGTGAATTCAGAACCGTTTTTAAGGAAGTTAATGATCAAACACAAGCTGTCCGAGATGACTTGAAACATTGGATTCAGGATTTAAGCACCATCATTAACCATGTTGATACACAAACAATTGATTCTGTTAAGGAAATTGCAACTCACATTCAAACGCTTGCCGATGCAACCGAGGTCGCTAATAAACAGGCTCAGCAAGCCTCGCATTTGTTTTCAGAACAAGCCGCTATCCTCGAGCGGGTTACAACCGGAACCGTTCAGGCAACGGCGGACTTAAGTCAAACGCTTCATAGTAACGCAACCGAAATGCAGACGGTTACGGCAACAATGGAGGAAAGTAATCGTCATGCTGATGAAGCCTTAATTCAGGCGGCAGATGTGATTAAGTCGTTAGAGCGAAACACTAGTAAGATTGAGGCTTCTATTGAAGCCTATGAATCATCAGCCCGACAACAAAATGCTCGATTGTTTGGTAATTTAGAAAAAGTACTGTCAGTTTTTCGGGCTCATGGTGATATGCTGGAGCAAGAAGTCGCTAAAACAGCTAATCGGTTAGGTGTTATGGAGTCAACTTTAAAAGAAAATGCCGCTCAATTATTTAAAGTTGCGGATTCGGCTGCCAGACGATTGGAAGAAGCGGGCTCTGCTTTCGGACAAAAAACTGCTTCTTTGGATCAAGCTTTGGATTCCTTTAAGTCCGAATCGGCTACTGTCGTGCGTCAAATTGAAGCGGCTAATCGGGAAATGATTTCTGTACCCCTTGTTCAAGCCGTGCGAACCGATGATTTGTTGAAAGAGGCTTCCGGTATTTTGGATCAGTTACAAGAGCTTTCGGTTGATATGGCTCACCTGTTTAGTCCTAAAGCAGAAGAAGGGTTATGGGAGCGTTACTATGCCGGAGATAAAGCTGTCTTTATGCGGCACATTAAAACAGAGTTGAGTGGCGGGCAATCCAGAAAAATGAAAGAGCTATATAAAAAAGATACGGATTTTCATTCCTCTGTTGATAAATATATGCGCGCTTTTGAAACAATGACTCAGGCTGCCGGTAAAGGAGATGACAGTAAATTGTTGATGAGTATTTTAATCGGTTCGGATGCCGGTCGCTTGTATATGGTTTTGGCTGATGTCTTGAAGGGGAAAAAGTAATGCGTGTCAAATTAATTAAAATCGGAAATTCAACGGGAATTCGCTTGCCAAAAGCTGTTATTAAAGAATGTGGTTTTTCTGCCGAAGCTGAAATGACGGTTCAGAACGGTGGCGTTTTGTTGATGCCTGTTAGCGAAGGACGGTTGTTGTGGCAAGAAATGTTCCAAGCGGATATTCAGCAAAATCCGGTTCGTGAAAAAGGAGAGTGGGAATGGTAAAACGATTTGAAGTTTTTATGTGTGATTCACGCGGATCGGCAAAACCGTGCATCGTCGTTTCTCCAAACGAAATGAATGATGTTCTACCATATATTATTGTTGCTCCTATTACAACGGTTGAGCGTTCTTTTCCCTGCCGTATCGGCGTTCGTTTGAAAGGACAACAGGGGCAAATTGCATTGGATATGATTCGTGCTATTCCTAAAACTGCTTTAATTGAACGATTGGGGGTCCTGCCGGAAAGCACCGGAAAAGACATTATCAATCTGATTCAAAAAATGTTTGACGCCTAAAAAATGCGGAATTGATAACAACTGAGAATGGCAACCGATGCTGTTTCGGCTCGTAAAATCGTATCACCGAGATGACAAAAAATCGTATTCGGACGATGTGCAATCTCGTCTAACTCTTCTGCCGTAAATCCGCCCTCAGGCCCAACTAAAAAAGCAACCGGCTGGTTCTTGGGAACGGTTGCTGTTGTTTCTCCCCGTTCGGAAAGACAAACTAAAACCGTATCCTCAGGTAAATCCTTTAGCAATTGTTTTAATGGTATTGGTTCGGAAATTTCAGGAACGGATAGGCGTTCGCATTGTTCGGCAGCTTCTTGTACTTGAATGCGGCTTCTATCCATATTCAAGCGTGAAACAACCGTTCGTCGTGTTAAAACAGGACGGATATGTGTTACCCCCAGCTCGGTCGCTTTTTGAAAAACAAAATCCATATTTTCCTTTTTGATTAACGCCGGACAGAGTGTTAAATCAGGTAGTTGCGTCTGTTTCTTGATTTGATTCCGAGCTAACAGAATTCCACGCTTTTTTGATAGTTCCATAATATCGCATATCCATTCCCCATCATGCCCGTTAAATACGGCAACTTGGTTTCCAACCAGCTGACGCATCACGTGCAGCAAATAATGAACTTGTGCCTCGGAAAGAGGAATGGATTGATTTGGGCTAATCGAATAAGGTGTGAACAAACGAATCATTTTTGATGAGCTCGAATTAAAACAGCGGTTACATCATCCGGCGGTGGCGGTGGCGCAAACTCGAAAAAGTCATGCATAATACCACTTAATGCCTGTTGAACCGTTGGCTTTTTGAAATAAGGAGAGGCTAATTTTTGAAAACCTTCATTTCCTAAACGAACGCCCTCTTTATTGGGCGATTCGGTTAAGGCATCACTATACAAAAACAGTGTATCTCCGGGACTAAACTTAATGCTTTGATCCGAATAAGTCGCATTTTTTGAAATGCCTAAAGGTAATCCGGCCGTATCCAGATGATTAACTTTCTTTCCAGAGCGAATTAATGGTGGTGGAGAACCGGCCCCGGCATACGAAAATAAACCGTTTTCCGGATCATAAATACCAAAGAAAAAGGTGGCAAATTGACCACGGGAGAGCAAATCGACTAATTGTATGTTTAAATCTTGCAGAAAAGCTGCGGGAGAGAAGATTTTTCGTTTTTCGATTTGAGCAATAATACCGTGTAGTCGGAATGTATTTAATGCGGCGGCAACACCATGTCCTGAAAAATCACACAGGTAAATACCAAGCAGACTACCGCGAATAGGAAACATTTGCCAAAAGTCTCCGCCCAGTGCAGATGAAGGGGAAAAATAATGTGCAATATCAATATGAAATTGGTTTCGCACTTCCTCAATATGATTATTTCCGGGAAGCATGCTGATTTGCATCCGGCGAGCACTTTGAAGTTCTGTCTCAATTTGCCCTAATTGGTTTTCCAAATTTCGTATTAATGTTCTATTTTCAAGATGGACTTTAACGCGTGCAAAAAACTCCAGTGGATTAACGGGCTTTGTAATAAAATCCGTTGCACCCGAACTAAATGCTTTTTCTCGCATTTCTCGTGTATCGGAGGCTGTTTGAACCAAAACCGGAATGGATCGGGTTTCTGGGGTTGATTTTAAATGATAAAGAACCTCGTGTCCGTTCATTCGGGGCATTGTAATGTCCAGAATAATCAAATCCGGCTTGTATGATAATACTTTATGCAATCCCTCTATGCCATCTGTCGCCGTTTCAATATGTGTAATTCCGACAACATTTAACAAACGAACCAATACGGCTTGATTACTAAGATTATCTTCCATAATTAAAACGCGACACTTGGATAAATCCGGTTGCTTAATACGCGATGATGGTATCGGATCATCTGTCCAGTTTTCGGTAATCGGAAATATTTCTTGTCTTTCGTTAAGTAAAAAAGAAAGTGTAATTTCTCGCCCGAAATCGTCAATGGTACATGAATCTGCCGTTCCTGCAATAATACGCAGACCTCGTCCGGATTTAGAGCGAACGGGTTGGGAGGTAGACGGCATTGTCGGCATAGCAGCATAGCCTGCCCCTTCATCTCGAATTTTGATTTCAAGTCGTTCATCGTCCCATGCAGCACAGAGGCTGATTGATTTTTGAGCATAGGCAGGATCGTTCAATCTTTCATTTAAAAGGCGTGCATACTCAACAAAATCGCGTGCAGATTGACGTAATTTACTGGATAATTGAAGATTTCCATGGATGAGGCCGTTCACGATAGATTCATGCAACGCCAGATGAATCCCTTCCATTCTTTTTTGAGAAAAAAACAGTCGGCGTTGTATTGCGTCCACAAAAATACGGGCGACATCACAAGCATAAATAACGGGGCATGTTAGTAATACGCCGAGAAAATAGCGAGATGTATGTTTTTCCGCTTGCAAAGAAAAATCTTGAATAGATTCTTCTAATGCATTTGCATCAAGAATGCAGGATATAGAGGTATTTAATAATTCTTTTAATTTTTCTTCGGTTATATTACCTACTAAAACAGATAACTTTTGGGGAAACTGTTGTTTTCGCAACATATCGGTTGTGATTAATGGACAGTCCGCGTTTGGCCATGGCTTTGCGGCGGTTAGTTCGGCTATACGCATGACTTGATTGGGTAATACATTCCGTCCGGTTATTGAGCCAGTCATTTTTTTCTCCTTTTCTCTATCTGACCAGATTTTTAATTAAAATACAAGTCTTTTTTCTGCTTTGTGAAACAGTCGTCTGTTTTTTCTTAATTACCAATTCAGGATACCTTTTGGGGAGATAGTTTGACGGGTCTTATATGTAAAAAAAGAACTACTTTGTAATTATTAAGTTGATTTTTTCATCTATTGTGTAATTACAAAATAATTCTTCTTCATCTCATTCCCTTGGTATCTGCCGAGGGAATGTGGTCAATTCAACAACTTGATACTTATAATTGAGTGGATAATTTCTCTCCGCCCAAAATGTGGGCATGAAGGTGTGGCACTTCTTGTCCCGAATCTTTGCCTGTATTGAAAACAATCCGATATCCGCTTTCTTCCAATTTTAAAATCTCGGCCGTCTTTAAAATGGCTCGGGAAAAACCCGCAATCTCGTCATCCGTTGAATGTCCGACAAAATCATTGTAATCCGTAAACATTCCTTTTGAAATGACCAGCGCATGAACCTTGGCTTTCGGGTTGATGTCATAAAAGGAAAGGGCAAAGTCATCCTCATAGATCTTTTGACAGGGGATTTCTCCGCGGAGAATCTTGGCAAAAACATTGTTGGCATTGTATTCCATATCTTGATTCCTTTCATAAAAGGGGTTGCTCTTTGTTAATTCTTTTGGTAAGATACCAGTAAACAAATGCGTCTTCAATGAAAAAAGTGTATTCAGAATGAAAAAATTTATATTTTTGTTATATGGTATGATGTTATGTGCCGGTGGGGCTAAAGCTGATTTGTATCAGGTTTCAGGTATTCCTGTTGCCGCTGAATTGAGTAGTGCTAATGAAGCCAGAGAAGTCGCTTTGGCGAATGGTCAAACAGAGGCTTTTTGGCAACTGATGCGTAAAATGACTACTCCCTCTGAATTGCAGAAGGTTCCTGTTTTGAGCCAAGATGAAGTCGTTAATTTGGTCCAAAATGTGTCCGTGTCCAATGAAAAAACAACCGATACCAAGTATATGGCAACAATCTCGGTTCGCTTTAAACCAAAAGAAACTCAGGATTTTTTGACTCAAAATCAAGTCCCTTTCTTGATTCAGGCTCCGCCTCCTTATGTGGTTATTCCCGTCTTTAAAAAAGGCGAAAAGGTGGAACTGTTAGAAGAAGATAATCCTGTCTTTATCTTCCTGAAACAAATGGAAAATAATAATCCTCTGTTTGAAGTTAATGTCCCAACCGGAGATGGAGAAGATGTCGTCTTGGTTCAGGAACTCTGGGATGTTGGCGCCGAAGAGGGGTGGGAGCCTCTATTGAAAAAATACGGTGCCGAGCGGGTCTTCTTTTTTGCCCTTGAGCAACTTGGTCCCTCCGTAACCGTTCGCACATGGACGATTCCTGCCGATAAAGAAGCTTTGGAACGACAGGAATTTCAAGTGATTGTTCCCAGTGGAGATGTTGCCCCGGATTTGCCCAGAATGTGGCGAAAAAGTTTGGCTCAGATTGAAACAGCTTGGCGTCGCGCCAGAACAAATGATTTGACAACTCCGAGTATGTTCTGGGTTAGTGTTCCGATTGAAACAATTCAGGAATGGCAATCCATTTATACCGATTTATTGAAATCCGGCTTTTTGAACGGTGTTGAGGTTCGCGCTTTTCGTCCAAGACAGGTGTTGGCTGCTTTGCGATATAAGGGAGCCGGTGAGCAGTTAGATGCTGCTTTACGAAGTATTGGTATGCGGGTTCGTCCGTTGCCCGGAAGCGGTGCGTGGGAGCTGGTACGTGTGCCTGTTGAAACGGAAGGAGTGTTTGTAGAATGAAAGCTTATCTGACAAAAACAAATGTGATTTTGACTCTTGCCGTTATCGTCTTGCTGTGGTTTACGGTTGCCGTTGAGTCGGTTTTAATGCCGTTCATTCTTGCCTTTGTGTTGGCTTATATCCTGCATCCGATCGTCGTTCGATTGGAAAAGTGGCGGTTGGGGCGAGGGGTTGCAACCAGTCTTGTCGTAACCGGCTTTTGCCTGTTTGTCGTCGCTGTCTTTTTGATTATCGTTCCTGTCTTACAAGCTCAAGTGCTTGATTTTATGCGGCGTATCCCTCAATTTTCCGCCTCTGTCTGGAATCATTTGAAAACGATTTTACTCTATACAAAGGAAAATATGTCTCCGTCTCAGATGGCTGAATTATCTGATGCCGTCAGCCAATCGGTTATCAGTGTTTTGAATGCTATCGGTTCAAGTATCAGTCGCGTTTTATCCAGTGGTATTGCCGTCTTTAATATGTTGGCGTTAATCGTGATTACACCCGTTGTCCTGTTTTATGTCTTGCGAGATTGGAGAGAAGTTCAAATGCAAATCAAAGAGTTGGTTCCGAAAGATAAAGAAAAAGAGGTTGCTTCCGTGTGGAAGGAAATCAATACAACGTTAGCCGGATTTATTCGTGGGCAAGCTATGGTTTGTGTTATCTTGGGCTTTTTCTATGGCGTCGGGTTGTCCCTAGTTGGTCTGGATTTCGGTATCTTGGTTGGTATGTTATCCGGATTATTGTCCTTTGTTCCCTATTTCGGATTTGGGTCGGGTTTGATTTTAAGTTTATTCTTGGGCTTTATGCAGGGCTTTAGCTTGGCTCAATGGGGTGAGTTGGCCGTTGTCTTTAGCTTGGGACAGATTTTGGAAAGCTATATTCTAACCCCCTATCTTGTCGGAAACAGAGTGGGATTGCACCCTGTTTGGGTTATCTTTGCTTTGTTGGCCGGCGGTGTTTTATCCGGATTCCTAGGGATTTTAATCGCTGTCCCTGTTGCTGCCGTCATTGGTGTCTTGTTGCGTCGAGGATTGCGTTGGTATAAAAAGACGTCTTTCTATACGGGGAAAGTCGAGTCAAAATGAGGGAGTTGATTCAATTACCGTTGGCTTTGTCATACCGAAAGGCTTTCGGGCGGGAAGATTTTATGGTGGCTCCGTGTAATCGTGAGGCGGTTTCTTGGATTGATAAGTTCCCGAATTGGCCTGTTCCGGCTGTCTTAATCTATGGCGAAACCGGTTCGGGTAAGACTCATCTGGCGCGCATCTTTTCCGAATACAAAATGGAAGCACGGGATTTGACAGATGATTTTATGCCCTTTTTTCAAAAAAAAATCGTTGTTGAAAATCTGGAAGAGTTGGCCAGTGAGGTGGCTTTGTTCCATCTGTTTAACTTTGTTCGGGATTTGGGGGGCTTTCTGTTGCTAACCGCTAAATATATTCCGACTTTTCATCTGCCCGATTTACGATCTCGGATGATGACTGTTCCGAAAGCCGCTATATCCATGCCGGATGAACGGTTCGTTTTTGAGGTTCTGCAAAAGGCTTTTGAAGAGCGACATATCTGGGTTGATGAGGCGGTTATTTCTTATGCCGTCAGACATATGGCTCGCTCTTTTCGGGAAATTCAAGATGTTATCCAGACGGCTGATGCTTTGTCTTTGGCCGAGGGACGCCGTATTACAATTCCGGTTATGCGGGAAACATTAGAACAGGTAAGGAGTAAAGGTCATGCAATTTACTAGATTTTTTAGAGCGGGTCTTGCTTTCGGAATGGGGGTGTTTTTGACTCTGGCTTGTTTTTCTTATCAGGCCGGTGATGCGTCGTGGAATACGGCTTCTGAAACTATTGAAAATTGGATGGGACACATCGGCGCTATCATCAGCGATGTGCTGTGGCAGGGTATCGGCGTGATGACTCTCTTGTTCATTTGCGCTTGTTTTTCTTGGGCTTTCCTTATCCTGAAAGGGGAAAATATCAGACGGAGAGTTGTCTTCTTTTTGGTGGCTTTACTCTTGGGCTGTTGGTTGTCCGCTAAATATGAACCGATGGCCGATACGCACTTCTTAAAAGCTTCAACCGGAGGATTTGTGGGCTTTTATCTGGGGCGTTGGGGCGTTATTTCTTTGGGCTGGCTGCGTGCTGTTTTATGGGGAATATGGGCGATTGTGGCTGTTTATGCATTGTGCTTGCCCGTTCGGCGGTGTGCCGCCGGACTTGTCCGTGTCTTGCCGATTATGAAACGGTTGCTCCCTGTTTTAAAGCAGGCCGAACAAGTTGTTGAACCCTTGAAGAAAATTCGCGTGCGGAAAAAAGCTAAAGCGGAACCCGCCGACAAAGAAGTGGTTGCTCCTAAAAAACAAACACTGTCATCGGCAAGCAATCCCTATCAATTACCTTCCGTTACTATGTTGAATCCGGCTAAAGTAACCGGAAATACGATTTCAAAGGAAACAATGGCAACAATTTCACGTGCGTTGGAAGCTGTTTTGCAACAATTCGGAATTATGGGACAGATTGTTGGGGCTAACCCAGGGCCTGTGGTAACACTCTATGAATTTGAACCGGCTTCCGGTGTGAAGACGTCTCGCGTTATTGCTTTGTCTGATGATATTGCTCGGGAAATGCGGGCTGTTTCCGTTCGTATCGCCGTTGTTCCGGGGTCAAACGTTATCGGTATTGAAATGCCGAATCCCAAACGGGATATGGTCTATATTCGCGAATTAGTCGAATCCGTTAAATTCAAAAGTAATACAGGGGCTCTGCCCTTGATTTTGGGAAAGGATATTGGCGGACGGCCTGTTTATGCAGATCTGACAAAAATGCCTCACTTGTTGGTCGCCGGAACAACCGGCTCCGGTAAATCCGTCGGGATCAATACAATGATCCTCTCTCTACTATACCGCTTTACACCCGCAGAATGCCGCTTGATTTTAGTCGACCCGAAAATGGTGGAACTATCTGTCTATAATAATATCCCTCATCTGTTGACACCTGTGGTTACGGAGGCTCCGAAGGCTGTTGTCGCTTTGAAGTGGGCCGTTCGGGAAATGGAAGATCGCTATCGGGCTATGAGTCAGCTCGGCGTTCGTAATATTGACGGTTATAATCAAAAACTGCGGCAAGCTGCTCGTGATGGGCAGGTGTTGACGCGACGTGTTCAAACCGGCTTTAATCCCGAAACCGGTAAGCCTATTATGGAAGAGCAAGTCTTGGACTTAACGCCTCTCCCGTATATCGTAATGATCGTTGATGAAATGTCCGACTTGATGGGGCAGTGCGGTAAAGAAGCTGAACCGCCGATCTTGCGTTTGGCTCAGATGGCTCGTGCCGTCGGTATTCACTTGATTCTGGCAACGCAGCGCCCCAGCGTCGATGTTATTACCGGATTGATTAAAGCGAACTTCCCCACACGTATCTCCTTTCAGGTAACTAACAAAATTGACAGCCGGACGATCTTGGATGAACAAGGTGCTGAACAACTCTTGGGACGCGGGGATATGCTCTACCGACCGGCAGGCTCAAAACCTCTGCGGATTCACGGCCCGTTTGTCAGTGACGAGGAAGTCGAACGTGTTGCGGCTCACTGGAGAAGCCAAGGTGAACCGCAATACTTGGATGCTGTCATCACGGAAACAACAGAAGGCTCCCCTGCCGGATATGGGGATGGCGCTTCCGTCGGAAACTCTGTCGGAGAGGGTGGGGATTTGTATGACAAGGCCGTCGCTATCGTTTTGCGAGATAAAAAGGTGTCAACCAGCTATGTCCAACGGCAATTGCGTATCGGATATAATCGGGCTGCCGACTTGATTGACAGAATGGAAGCCGAAGGTATCATTTCTAAACCCAATATCGCCGGAAAACGCGAAATCTTAGTGCCGACGGATAATGCTTAACTTTAAAGGATATATAAAATGATTAGATTGTTTTTTTGCCTTATTGCTCTCGGAATCAGTTGCTCTGCCGGTGCTGTCTTGGATCGTAAAATTGATACGGCCGAAAATAGAAAAATACTGCAACAAGTCGAACAGGCTTATAATAAAATTAAAACACTGGAAGCTAAATTTGCTCAGTTTAACTCAAAATCCGAAGATGATTTACAGACCGGTGTCCTCTATTTATCCAGACCGGGGCAAATGCGACTGGTGTATGAAAAAGGTTCTCCACTTGAGTTTTATGCCTCGGACGGGTTCTTAATCTATCACGATAAAGAGGCTAAAGAAGTTAGCTATTTCGAGCTGAACCAAACGCCGGTGGAGATGATTTTACGAAAAAAATTGAAATTTGATGATCCGCGTTTTGTGGTAACGGATGTTCAAGATGTCTTGGATGAATATTATGTGACGGCTCATAAAAAAGATGCGAAAGAGCTGGGAAGCTTGACGTTAGTTATTGATAAAGAGACAATGCAATTAAAACAATGGGATGTATTGGATATTCAAGGGATTAAGTCAACGGTTTCTCTTTTTGATACAAAAGTGAATATTCCTGTTGACAAAAACGTCTTTTTATTTCAAAATCCTTATCAGAAAGTAAAGTAATCATGGAGGTATAGATGAAAAAAAGTTTGCTTGCATTTATGGTTGGGGCTATTTGTTTATCCACTGTTATGGTAGAGGCGGCTCCGCGGAGAAGAGGTGGTGATTATAATTTGTTAGATTGCGATTATACCCCGTTGCAAGAATTAATCCGAACCGTGCGTGATGCCAAAGATGTTCAACAATTGATGGAACGGGGGGGTCAAATGGATGATCCCAGCATCAAGTGTGGTGGTAATTTATTGCAGTTGGCTATCCGCAGAGGTAATCCTGCCGTCGTTGATTTGATCTTAAAACAAAGCCCGAAACGCGCCAGAGAATCTGTTTCCTTGGCTGGCTTTAATATTCCCGGTGCTCCGGAAAATATTACAATGACCATGTTTGCCGGATATTATGCGCCTTCGGAACAAATTTTTCAGCTGATTGCAAATACCAGCGGGGATATTCAGTCGGTGGATGATAACGGTAATACCGTGTTGTGGTATATGGAGCAAAATCCTGTCTTGGTTGCTACGCCAACTATGGATAATGTTCGGAATTCAATTTTAATCGGGTATTCTCAAAGCAGTGAGGATGTTTCTGCCGACGATAACGCTTCCAAAGGGGCATCTCAAGAAAAAAAATAAAAAATAATTAGTTGGTTATCAGATAATATCCTGATGGTGTGTTCTGAATCAGAAAATCGGCTTTCGGGCCGATTTTTTGGCGTAAAGCATAGACATGGCTTTCCAATGTATGTGTTTCAGTTTCCGGATGATAATTCCAAACAAGTGTGAGAAGTTTATCTTTAGAGAGCGTTTCCGGACTTGCTGTTGCCAAGCAACACAAAAGGGCATTTTCTTTTTCCGTTAGTTGAATGATGTTGCCAGTTTCTTTATCTTGCAAACTGCGAGTACGTCCTTGAAATAAGAAAAATCGATTTTCAAATGTGGGGCGTTTTTGATTTTGTTTTAAAAATGTGTCAATACGTTGGCGGAGTGTGTCTGCTAAAATCGGTGTTGTAATGTGTAGCGATTCATTCGGATATGTTAAGCCCAGCGTTATAATCGGAGTGGTTAAATGAGGCATAGATGCGGGAAGCGGAGCGACTAATAAAACAGCATCATATAATGTGTCTTGCGTCCATTTTTGTGCTTGATAATCTGTTAGTATGTTCCTTAAACAAGAAAAAACAGTATTATTTTGTGTGATGATTCCAATCATATGTTGCCTTTTTGTTGAACTTGTTTTAAACTATACGATTATTGTTTGAACTTAAAAAAGGAATTGTTGTTTTATGACTTCTCTCTCTTTATATCGTATTTTGACTTTTTTAGCAACGCCTTTTATTTATGTGTGGTTGTATATCCGCTTGCTACGGGGAAAAGAAGATTCTAAACGAATTTATGAACGGTTTGGCTTTCAAATGCATGCCAGACCGACCGGAAAGTTAATTTGGTTGCATGGTGCCAGTGTCGGAGAATGCTTGTCCATGATGCCTCTTATCAATCGTTTGTTGGAGCAAAATAAAAATTTAAAAATTATGGTTACCTCCGGAACGGTGTCATCGGCTAAACTGATGGAAAAACGATTACCAAAACGGGCTTTCCACGAGTATATTCCCGTTGATATACAGGGGGCTTGCCGGCGTATGGTGCGTCATTTTAAGCCAGATGCCGTTTTGTGGTTTGAATCCGAATTTTGGCCGAATATCTTGGGCGAGATACGTAAGGCTGATATTCCTTTGATTCTGTTAAACGGGCGAATATCTGATCGATCTTTTCAACGTTGGCAAAAAGCTTTGTGGATTATTAAACCGTTGTTATCTTTATTTACTCTGACTTTCGGACAGACGGAGGAAGATGCCAGACGATTGCGTGTATTGGGAGCTCGGGAAACAATTTGTGTCGGTAATTTAAAGTATGCTGCTCCACCGGCTCCGTTTGATGCCGTGGAATTACGCCGATTGTTACGGCAAATCGGAAAACGACCCGTTTGGGTCGGCGGTAGTACTCATCCGGGAGAAGAAGAAATGATGGCCGATATCCATGTTCAGGTCGCAAAAGCTTTTCCGGGGTTGTTGACGGTATCTGCTCCGCGTCATCCGGAGCGGGGAAATGAGGTTCGGCGGATTTTTGAAAAACGCGGGTTGAAAGTTGCTCAACGAACAAAGGAAGAAGCTATTACGCCGGATACAGATGTCTATTTCGCAGATACCTTGGGAGAAATGGGTTTGATTTATCGCTTGTCTCCGATTGTCTTTGTCGGAGGGTCTTTGGTTCCTTTTGGCGGACAGAATATGTTGGAGCCGATGCGGTTAGGGCGATTGGTCATGATTGGTCCGAATGCTTTTAATTTTCGGGAAATTGTTTCTTTTAGTAAGGAGCGGGGGGCTTTGGTTGAAGTGGCCGACGCTACCAGTATGTTGGGTAATTTGGTTTTTTACCTAAAAAATAAAGATGAACGGCGGGCTGTGGGACGGCGGGCTCAAACTTTTGCCGTTTCCGCTATGGCTGTTTTGGATCGGGTTTATGACGTCTTAAAAGAAAGGTTAGACTTGAAATGAAAGCGCCTGATTTTTGGTATCAAAATAATTCTCTTTGGGGACGTATTTTAAATCTTTTGGGGCAAGTATATGCATGGAGTGTGGCTCGCCGATTTCGGCGTGTTAAGCCGTATCAAGTCGATATTCCCGTTATTTGTGTCGGGAATATATCTGTCGGCGGAACCGGAAAAACGCCTGTCTGTTTGGCTTTGGGTGAGCTTTTGAAAGAAAAAAATATCCATTTTTTCTTTTTGAATCACGGATATAAAGCTAAATTAAAAAGTGTTGTCGTTGATGTGCGTCAACAAACGGCTCTGGATGTCGGTGATGAGGCCTTGTTGCTGGCTCAGGCTGCTCCAACCGTTGTGGATAATCATCGGGCTAGAGGGGCTCAGATTGCTGTTCGTGCCGGTGCTGAAGCCTTAATTATGGATGATGGATTTCAAAATCCAAGCTTAATCAAAACTGTTTCTTTCGTCGTTGTTGATGGGCGTCGGGGATTTGGCAACGGACGGGTCTTGCCCGCCGGACCTCTGCGAGAGCCTGTTGAAAAGGGGTTAGCCAGAGCCGATGCCGTTATTATTGTCGGGGAAGATACAGCCGGTGTTAAAAAAGAAGTCCAAAAAATAGATAAGGATATGGTTATCTTAACCGGACGATTTGAACCGGATACCGATGTCTTATCTGTTATAAAAGAACATGAGGTTTTGGCTTTTGCGGGAATTGGAAATCCAAATAAGTTTTTCAGTATGTTGGAGCGAGAGGGTGTCATTGTAAAAAAACGGGTTTCTTTTCCGGATCATTATTTCTATACACGTTTTGATGTTGAGCAGATGATTGCTGATGCCGGACGAATGCCTTTGGTTACAACAACAAAAGATTTTGTAAAAATTCCGCGTGATTTACGTAAAAATGTGATTGTCGTTCCAGGGCGCTTTATCTTTGATGACGAAAAAGCGGTATCAAGTGTATTACAGGGGATTATATCATGAGCAAAGAAATCAGACAATCTCGGCGTAATCTATTACAACGATTTGTAACGGATCCTTTGGTCGCGATGCTTGCCCTCCTGTTTTGGGGATTATTTAAACTGATGCCGGTTCAAAGAGCTTCGGCTATCGGGGAGGCTTTGGGTGCTTTTGTCGGCTGTTTCGCTTTTAGGCGAAATCATGTCGGACGCATTAATTTGAAAATTGCTTTCCCCGAAAAAACAGACGCTGAACGAAATCGAATCTTGCACCAAATGTGGCGTCATTGGGGACGATTTTATGCTGAAATGCCTCATGGCAAAACACTCTATCAGCAGGCTGATGTCTTCGGATTGGATCATTTGAAAAAAGCTGCCGCTTCGGGAAAAGGGGGCTTTGTTTGTTCGGCTCACTTAGGTAACTGGGAGCCGGCAGTATCAGAGCCTTTATTTGATGATTTTTATCTAAATCCTGTTTATCGGCGGGCAAATAATCCTTGGCTGGACAAGCTGATGTTTCAACGGCGAAAAGGCGTGTTAATTCCGAAGGGTGTCAGTGGCGCCAGAAAGCTGGTGGAGGTTATTCATCACAAAGGCTATGTCGTTATGTTGTGTGATCAAAAGC
Organism: uncultured Alphaproteobacteria bacterium; assembly: GCA_949292205.1. Classification (GTDB taxonomy): domain Bacteria; phylum Pseudomonadota; class Alphaproteobacteria; order CAAHEQ01; family UBA3637; genus CALXZG01. The sequence continues at coordinate 31,267 of CASEYR010000002.1, read as the reverse complement.
TACGAGAAGGTATCGCTGTTCCTTTCTTTGGTAAGCCGGCGATGACGGCTCCTGCTGTTGCTTCGGTTGCTTTGCGATTGAATGTCCCTATCTTTATGGCTAGAAGCATTCGACAACCAAACGGGCGTTTGCGAATAGAGGTGTCCGATGCCTTGAAATTGCCACCCAAGGGAATGGAAGATGCCGAATATCAAGTGATGTATCAAATTAATAAAATAATAGAGTCTTGGATCCGCGAAAATCCTGAACAGTGGCTATGGATTCACAGACGATTCGATAAATCAGAATATCAATAATAACGAATAAAAAAGCCGTTTAAAACGGCTTTTTCTAAACTTTTCCAAAGCGACGATTGCGTCGTCCATACGCTTCAATCGCATCATCTAAATCATGCTCGTTAAAATCCGGCCAATAAATCGGCGTGAAATATAACTCGGCATAGGCAAGCTCCCATAACAGAAAATTGCTAATCCGTTGTTCGCCACTTGTTCGGATAATTAAATCGGGGTATGGTAACCCATGAGTCGATAGTGCTTCACGAACTTTATTTTCATCTATACTTGAAATCAAATACTTGCGATCCAAAATATCGCTCGCTATCTTTTTCATGGCCGCAATCAAATCGTCTCGCGCTCCGTAACTGAGCGCTAAAACAACATGAAAGTCAGTATAAGAGGCTGTTTCTCGTTCTATCTCGGTCATCCGTGCCGACATGTCCGCCGGAAATTTTTCTCGGTCACCGATAAATGTGACTCGGACTTTCTGCTTTTGCAACTCACGAACATCTTCGTCCATGTATTGACGGAACAACTTTATCAATGTGTCTACTTCCGTTTTTGGGCGCTTCCAGTTTTCTGCCGAAAAAGCATATAAGGTAACAACCTTGATGCCTCGGTTCTTGGCGTGCTCGAGTACCGTCCTAACGACTTCCGCCCCCTTCTTGTGTCCAGCTGAACGCGGAAGACCTTGCTCGGTCGCCCAACGACCGTTCCCATCCATAATAAAACCGATATGGATCGGGATATTCTTTGTTTGCTTTGTCATTATACTTGTTTTATTTCAACTTCTTTATTCTTTAATAACTCATCCAATGCGGCAACCGTTTTATCCGTCATATCTTGAATTTCGGCCTCATAACGTTTCTGTTCATCCTCAGAAATCTCATTGGCTTGTTTGAGCTTTTTAACTTCATCTAGTGCTTCGCGACGGACATTTCGGGCGGATACACGTGCTGTTTCCGTATATTTTCCGGCAATCTTGACAAGTTCTATCCGACGCTCCTCTGACAACGGTGGAATGGGAATCCGAATCATCTGTCCGTCATTCATCGGGTTGAGCCCTAAACCTGCATCTCGAATCGCTTTTTCAACTGTTTTTAACAGGTTTTTATCCCAAACCTGAACCGATAACATGCGTGCCTCAGGAACCGAGGCATTTCCGACTTGGTTGAGCGGAACAATCGAGCCGTAGGCATCGACCATAATACCATCCAGCAGAGCCGTTGTTGCCCGACCTGTGCGTAATCCGGAGAAATCTTTTTTTAAAGCTTCTTCCGTCTTGGCTAAGTGGGTTTGCATATTTGATTTTATTTGAGCATAATCCATTTTTTCCTCTCTATAAATAGGTTAATTTGAACTCATCATACATAAAAAATTATCAAAAATCAACACTTATTTTGATGTTTGCTGTGTGTTTTTATAAGGATGGATTTAAAATAAGCGACATTAAATTGTTACACTAAAGTTGATGTCATAAAGAAATAAGTAATCATCTAAAAAGCAACTCAAAAAATAGAAAAAATCCTAAAAAAGCCTTGTAATGATTTTTTATCTATGATAAGGGTAAAGTTGAAATGCTTTTATGCTTATAAAAAAGGACGATTATTAGAGGAGTCAAACATGTTGGAAAAAGAGAATAACAGGTTAAAAGAAAATGAGATAGAAAACGAAAGAGGACGCAGTATGGTAGAAATGCTGGGTGTTCTGGCGATTATGGGTGTGTTGGCAATCGGGGGGATAGCGGGCTATCGGTATGCGATGGATAAATATAATGCGAACGAGATTCTGAACGAAGTTCGGAAGCGTGCCATTACCGTCAGTCAACAACGTGTATTCGGTAAAGAAATTTCTTTTTCTGAGTATGAAAATAATGGAAAAATTATCGGAGTGTATGATATTGTTTCGGCGGATAATCATGACGGGAATTCTGGATATTTTACGTTGACGGTTCTAGATATTCCAAAAGGGATTTGTGATCGCATGATAGCTGATTACTTGCCTTTCGCCGTTTGGGAAAGTGTTGACGGACAAGATATAGATGATTTAAGCGAATGTCCAAATGACACGAATGATATCTTGTTTGCTTTTGCGAATGACTTGGAGGATGGATCTGTCGGTGAGGGTGAGGAGGGAGGAGGAAATCCCCCAGAGGATATAGATCTAACTGCTCCTGAAAATAATATTATTTGTAATGAGTTGGGGGAGTGTGCGCTGTGTGATGATACGACACCTATTAAAGTTTCTAATGGGGACCTATGTAAGTCTATATGCTCTAATAGAGAGTTATGGAATGATTATTGTGTAACACCGTGTCCAAGTGGATTCCGAGATACCTCAGGATTTTGTTTTTCTTGTGATACAAATGCTCCTATTCAGGTCACAAATGTCGCAGAATGTGAAGATAACTGTGGTGATAAAAGAGAGGTGATTTGGATGGGGAATTTATATCCTGAGTCACACTGTTCTTTGAAAGAGGAGGCTTGTGATGGGTTTATCACATCCTCTACTCTTGGTACATGCTATCCGTGCGATACACCGGAGGGAATTTGGCTTGATGCTGGTGGAACGTGTGAAAAAGCCTGCGAGGAAAGTGGATATAAGCGAGAGAAAAAAGGAAATTATTGTGTTTTGGAAACGTGTAATGGATTTAGGGATAAGACTGGTGGCTGTCATCCGTGTAATACACCAGAGGGAATTGAGGCTACCGTAGATGATTGTAGTAAATGTAGCGCTCTCCGCGAAAAAGGCGGGCGTGGAAATGATTATTGTATTTTAAAAAATGAGTATTGTAGTGGTTTTATTGATGCTGAGAAAAAAACTTGTTATCCATGTGATACCCCAGAAAAGATTTACATTGATATGATTTGGTATGGTGGAACATGTGATGAAAATTGTCCTAACCGTTTCGTAGATGGTGCCTATTGTGTCCTGGAAAAATGTAACGGTATCGTATCATTTGATGGAACATGCTATCCATGTGATACTAAAAATGGAATTTATGTCGGTGATAAAGGTTTATGCTCAGAGGCTTGTGCCGGTGCAGATAAGCGGTTTAAAAAAGAGGAGTATTGCAACATCTGTCCGAAGAATTTAGCCTCGCCAGTTTTAAATACCCAAGAAATATGTGAGGCATGTGGTGGACGGTGGAATAATGGGCTCTGTTCAGCACAATAAACCTATTATTTTATATCCGGTTTCGGGGCGGGGGGTCGTTTATTCTCTGTCCCAAAAGCTTCCCGATATGAGTCGGAAGATAGCTTGTCAAGTGTCAAGACAAAGAAGTGGCTTGGGTCATTTTCCAAAATATAAAAAAACACGTCAAATAAGCGACGTGTTTTTTTCTTTTATGTGTTGATTATTTTAACGGAGCAACAATCATTGCCATTTGACGTCCGTCCAGCTTTGGTTCTTGTTCAACCTTTGCCAGATCGGCCAAATCTGTTTTTGCCCGATTTAAAACTTCTGCCCCTAAATCAATATAAGACATTTCACGCCCTCGGAAACGTAGGGTGAATTTGACTTTGTTCCCCTCTTCTAAAAATCGTTTGGCAGAGCGCATTTTAACACCGTAGTCATTGTCGCCAATGTTGGGTGTGAACTTGATTTCTTTAATCTCTACTGTTTTTTGTTTCTTTTTGGCTTCTGCTTTTCGTTTTTGAAGTTCGTACCGATACTTGCCGGCGTCTAAAATCTTGCACACGGGAATATCTGCCGGTGCCATCTCCACCAGATCTAATCCTTGATCGGCTGCTTTTCGTATCGCTTCACGTGTTGAAATAATTCCAAAGTTTTCGCCCGTCGCCAAAATCAAACGAACCTGAGGCGTTGTAATTTGCTCGTTAACACGAAAGTCCCCTTTGTTGGATGAACTGTTGTTTGAGCTTTGATAATTCGGTTTAATGAAATCCTCCATTGAAAAAATAACAATAACGGGCACAGTTTACTCATTTTTTTCAAGACAATCAAGCTTTTTTTTGATAGAATAAGGCTATGAAACGTTTTTTTATAGTCGGGTATGTTCTTTGTTGTCTGCTTGTCATCTGTTCGGTTCAAGGTTTTGCTTCCCCTTGGTCTGCTATTTCAGAGGATTTTAAAACAACATTAAAAGAGGCTTCTCTTGGAATCTCTCAAGAGCAACTTTTTTCTTTCGGAAAAATACGTACGCTTTCTTGCCGAACCGGTTTTAAACGGGCGAATGCGTTATTGACCGGCATCAATATCTCTTTGAATAAGGGTTGGATTTTGAAAAATTATCAGGTGGATATCCAAACACCGAGTTTGATTGAGGCAATTCCTTTGATTCCGTTAAAGCCTGCTGTTTCTGTTGATGATAGCTGGACTGCGGATTATACGGGAGATGTTGTTATTCCGGTTGTTTTGAATATCCCCCCCCAAATGAATGCTTTTGATTTTAATTGGATTGCAACTTTGACGGTTTGTTCCAAAAACGGAACGTGTCAGGTTAAAAGTGTGGCAGATAGTCTTCATTTAACACCGGATAAGGGGTATCCGACAGGGTGGTGTGGACGACTGCAAACGGAATTACAGACTGTGGCTTTGCCGGCCGAACGAATGAATGTATCGGCTCGCAGTTATTTGCGTTCGGACAATACGTTGCGTGTTCAATTATTTTTTCCGGAAAAAATATCTTATGCTTTAATACAGCCCTTGGCTATACAAAAAGCAACAATTACTCAGATGCGATTGAGTGGTCATCAGGTGGCTTTTACCGTTATTCCTGTTGATAATAATATCTTGAAGGAGGGAGGTAAAATACCGGTTTTGGCAAAAACAAACAAATCTTCTTATCTGATAGAGATTCCGATTGAAGCACACCCCTTACCGTTGTTGCCGACTCCCTTACCTGTTGGCGTGGCTTTACTTTCCGGTTTTTTGGTGTTTTTAATGTCTCCGTTTTGGTCCTTCTGGCTTTTCCCACATCAACTAAATTCGGGGGCGTATAAATCGTTAATCAAATTATATCAGAGAAGTGCTGTTGTATCTTTGTTTCTTTTGGGAATCTTGTGGTTATCGGGATTGTTCCCGTCCGAGTTGATTCGGTATCCGATAGCTTCTTGGGTGTTGTTGCCTTTATTGTTCTTTCTGCTGTATCGTCCCGTTCCTTCTGTTTGGGGGGCTGTTGTCTTGTTTGTGATACTGCCAAAACCTTTTTGGGATGTCTTGTCTGAAATTGCTTGGTCATCCCGATTGATCCTGATTATTTATTGGGGAGCTTGTTTAATGATCCCGCTTCAACTCTTTTATGAAAAGGCTTCCTCAATTTTAAACTTCTTTAAGCAAATCCGAAAGGAATCCAATCTCGCTTATGCCATTATTATTCGTTTGCCGTATCTGATGTTATCAGGATGGCTTTTGTTGGGATTAATCGGATATTATTTTTTGCCGACAGATAGGTCTAATCAATCAAGTAACCAGCTAACTTTAATACAAATTAATGAGCCTGTCTGTCTGCGGTGTTCTTTTGATACCTTGTTTGTTTTGAATGATGATGTTTTGAAAGAGCTTTTAAAAAAAAAGAATGTATCCGTATTACGGTTGGATAGTCGTTCTCAACAAGCTCAGCAGTTAATACAACATGCCGAAACAAATCAACTGCCACTATATGTCTTGGTTTATGCGGACGGACGTGAGGTTGTTCTGCCTCAACCGATGACGTTGAAAAACTTACTCTGGTTTATAGATCGGTTGCCAAGTCAGACTGTGACTGCTGATGCGACTTAAATAAATCTCGTTGCAAAACGGCTAATGCATCGGCTCGTTCATTTTCAGGATGTCCGGCGTGCCCTTTAATCCAAAGCCACTCGACGTGATGTCGTGATAATAAATCTGCTAACTCTTGCCATAAATCAACGTTCAAGACAGGCTTTTTATCTGCTCGCCGCCATCCGTTGGCTATCCAACCGGACATCCACTTGGTTACACCTTCTAAAACATATTTGCTATCCGTCATTAACCGAACGGAGCACGGTTCTTTCAGCTGTTTTAAGCCTTGAATAACCGCTGTCATTTCCATCCGATTGTTCGTTGTTTTCAAAGCACCGCCGGAGAGTTCTTTTTCCCGTCCCCGATAGCGTAAAATACACCCCCAGCCTCCGGGACCGGGGTTTCCGGAACAGGCACCGTCCGTAAACATTTCAATTTGCTTCATGTGCCTGTTCCGCTTTATTAAACTTCTTCCAGCTTTTTATTGAGCAGTTGGTTTGCCAAGGCCGGATTAACCTTTCCTTGTGACGCTTTCATAATCTGTCCGACAAGCCACCCCTTCAGTTTGTCTTTACCGGCTTTAATTTCGGCCACTTTATCCATATTTGCAGACAAGATATCTGCGATTAAAGCCTCAATAGCACCGGTATCCGAAACCTGCTTCAAGCCCTTTTCTTCAACGATAACGGCCGGAGCTTTTCCTGTTTCAGCCATAATCTCAAAGACTTCTTTAGCAATTTTACCGGAAATCGTGCCGTCCTGAATCAAACCGACCAAAGCCCCTAAATCTTCCGCTTTAATCGGGCTTTCCGAAATTGTTTTGGCGGATTTATTTAAGTAGGCGAATAAATCCCCCATGACCCAGTTTGCCACTTTTTTAGCATCCTGACCACGAATAGCTGTTTCAAAATAATCAGATGTTTCGTGATCAGCCGTTAAAATAGAAGCATCATACGGAGTTAACCCTAATTCTTCCACATAGCGTTTTTTCTTAGCCTCCGGTAATTCCGGCAAGTTCTGACGAATGTTTTCAATATACTCATCCGTCAAGATAACAGGTAACAAGTCCGGATCAGGGAAATACCGATAGTCATTTGCGTTTTCTTTAGAGCGCATCGGACGTGTTTCCACATTCACCGAGTCAAATAACCGTGTTTCCTGTTGGCACGTTCCTCCGTTTTCATAGATATCAATCTGGCGGTTTGCCTCGAACTCAACCGCCTGCATCACAAAGCGAACCGAGTTCACGTTTTTAACCTCAGTTCTGGGACGCAGAGTCGTTTCTCCGACCTTACGAACGGAAACGTTGACGTCGCACCGCATCGATCCTTCATCCATATTACCGTCGCAAGTTCCCAAAGCACGAACGATAGCGCGCAACTGTCGCAGGTATTCACCAGCTTCGGCCGGCGAGTGCATATCCGGCTTAGAAACGATTTCCATCAAGCCGACACCGCACCGATTTAAGTCTATTAAACTTTTTCCCGGAACCATATCATGAATAGACTTTCCGGCATCCTGCTCTAAGTGTAACCGTTCTACCCCGATACGACGAGTTCCCTCATCCGTCGTGACTTCAATATAACCTTCGCCCACAATCGGGTGATAGAGCTGAGAAATCTGATATCCCTGTGGCAAGTCGGCATAAAAATAATTTTTACGGTCAAAACGAGAATACTTATTGATTTTTGCATTCAAGCCAAAGCCTGTTTTGACACACTGTTCAATACACTTTTCATTGACTTTGGGCAACATCCCCGGAAAGCCCGCATCGATAAAAGAAACGTGCGTATTTTGCTCGGCTCCGAACTCGGCAGAGGCTCCCGAAAAGACTTTTGATTTTGATAAAATCTGGCAATGGACTTCTAATCCGATAACCAATTCCCAATCACCTGTTTTTCCATGAATCGTATACATTTTTTTATCCTTTCACGCGATGCGGCATTAAATTGAATCCCGCAGCTTTTTCCAAAACATCACCGACTTGAAAAACGGTGTTTTCATCAAAGTGCTTTCCGATAATTTGTAACCCGATGGGAAGTCCCGTATTGCTTAATCCGACGGGCAAAGACAAACTCGGCACACCCGCCAAAGAGCTCGGCGTTGTGAAGACGTCACCCAAGTATGTGTCAACCGGACTCATATTTTTCATAGCTTCATAAGACAAAGCCGGTGTCGGAGCTGCCGGAACGACAATGGCGTCAACCGTTTCAAAAGCCTTTTTAAAATCCTCATAAATCAACCGACGGACGCGTTGAGCTCGTGTATAATAAGCATCATAGAAACCGGCGGACAAAACAAAAGTTCCCAACAAAATACGGCGAATAACTTCCGGACCAAATCCATCTGTCCGTGTATTTTCATACATCTCGTCCAAAGTATGACCGGAAACACGTTCGGTATAGCGGACACCGTCATAGCGAGATAAGTTAGAGGAAGCCTCGGCACATGCTACGATGTAATAAACAGGCAATGCATATTTTGTATGAGGCAAGGAAATATCCACGATTTCGGCACCGGCATCTTGTAATAACTGAATCCCCTTATCCCAAACGCGAGCGACTTCAGCATTCAAGCCATCCGGACGATACTCTTTCGGAATACCGATTTTTTTACCCCGAATATCCCCTGTCAAAGCAGCCGTAAAATCGGGAACAGGCAGTTCCGCAACCGTTGAATCATGCCCATCAGCTCCGGCCATTTCACGCAACATCAAGGCACAATCCTTGACCGAACGAGCCATAGGACCCGCTTGATCCAAAGAGGAAGCAAAAGCCACGATTCCATAGCGAGAACACCGTCCGTAAGTCGGTTTAATACCCGTGATACCGCAGAAAGAGGCCGGCTGACGAATAGAGCCACCGGTATCAGAACCGGTTGCCCCCATACAAAGACCGGCCGACACAGCCGCAGCCGAACCGCCGGAAGATCCGCCCGGCACCAATGAGTATTCCCCTTTTTCATCCGTCCATGGATTTTTGGTAACTCCGAAATAGCTGGTCATTGTTGATCCGCCCATAGCGAATTGATCGGTGTTGACTTTTCCCAACATAACCGTTCCGGCATCTTTCAATTTTTGAGTTACCGTTGATTCATACGGCGGTACAAAATGCGACAACATCTTTGAAGCAGCCGTTGTCCGAATTCCGGCGGTGCAATACAAATCCTTATTGGCGATAGGGATACCGTCCAAAGCGCCCAAAGAATCCCCGTTTGCCCGACGTTTATCCGATGCTTCGGCATCCGCCAAAGCACGTTCCGGCGTTTCGGTAATATAGGCATTCAAAAAGCGAGCCTTTTCCATTTCGGACAAATGAGCCTTTGTCAACTCAACCGAAGAAATTTCTTTCTTATTTAATAAATCTAAAGCTTCCGAGATATGTAAATTTACTAATTCCGTCATTGTCTACTCCACCATTCTGGGTACTTCATAAAAGCCCTGAACCGATTCGGGGGCGTTTGCCATCAGCTCTGATTGGATATTGCCTTCCGTCACAACATCAGAGCGAATAGCGTTTTCACGAGGAGAAACGGAAACGAGTGGTTCAATACCCGTTACATCAACCCCTTTTAACTGTTCTACCCAATTTAAAATACTGTCAATATCAGCCATAAACTTGGCTTCATCCTCTTTCGGGAACTTTAAACGAGCCAAATTGGCAATCGTTTTGATTGTTTGTTCATTAAAACTCATTGCTAGAACTCCTTTACTCAAATCTGCCGAACAGAATGCCTGTTTTTTCCCAAAAAGTCAAGAAAAAACGGTTTTTTATTCCTTAGATGTCGATAAATGTCTTTTGTTTTCTTTTAACACAACTTTTCTTTATTGTAGCAACATGTAAAATGACAATTTTAGAATATACTTGACAAAAAAAATAATCCAGCTATAATAAATGAAAAAGGAGTATAGGGTGAAGAATCAATCTGTTTTACTGTCTTGTCGTATTTTGGCCGCCGTTTTTGCGGCTTTTTCCTCGTCTGTTCTTAAATCAGAGACTCAAAAGAGTGAGCCGGATATTAGTGCTCATCAGCTACAAAATGATACCTCAACGGTCTATTATCGGGGGGAGGCATTGCTCTTTGATACTCAACCAGACATGCAACTGTCATTAAGGTCTTTGGCTGAAAAATGTCAAAATGAAAAAGTAAATCTATGTCAGGGAGCGACAATTGACAAAATATCTATTGATGATGTTATTCGTCAACGAAATGAAGAACAATGTGGGGCTGTTTCCGGATGGGAAAAAGCTATTCATACAACTTGTCGCTATACTATTCATGCCCCACTTAATCTGGTCGGCAGTGGTATCCGCATAACCGGAAATGCTTTGGAATCTTCATCGGAGAAGTTACCATGGGGACTGCGTCACTTGGTCAAAATGGGCGGATCTCTTGTAGCCGGTATTGGCGGGGTAACATCTACCATTAATGACACTCTCACCTTACACTTGCCGACGACTCTTATCGGGCGGGTTCCAACCGACCCTGTGGAGTCTGTTGCAGATGTTCCTCTTCAAATGATGGAGACCTCTGTTGCTTTGACTCGGCATACAGCAAATGTTGTTCATACATTTGTTCAAGAACCGATTTGCATGATAACGGAGCCTGTTTCCGCTCTTGGAGATAAGACGGATATGTCCGCATTATCGGATATGACAAAAACCAGATTCGTTTCAGGTAGTTGCTTGGCCAGTGTTTTTAATATTCCTATTTTGTTTGGGGATTCTTGGATTGCAATTAATAAGGATATTTTATCTCATTTTAATATTAAAACGCCATGGCGGAAAACAGGTGATTTAAGGTTTCGTTTGATAGAACAGGATATGATGCCGGATTCAAATCAATTTGCTCAAGCGTATAAGTCTTGTGTTCAAAAAAAACTTGCTTGTTCTGCCCGACCTCAGAATGGACAAAAACAAATAAAGCTGTCTAAAACAGAATCAATGGAAAAATCACGCGTAATCAGTCAAGCTTGTTATGCGACTCCATCTATGCACTCATATCATCAGAAAATAAATGAATAAGGCTATTTTATTTAATAAAAAAAACAGGTGGTTAATCACCTGTTTTTTTTGTTAGATGATAACAGAGTGTTTATTTGCCTAAAATCTCATGAACGGCAAGCTCTTTTGCCGTAACATAGTCAAACTTGCCCGTTCCCAACAAGGGCGGTGTATCTGTCACAATAACCTTATTCGGAATCCCTAATTCCGTTGCTCCGGCAGCTTTGAAGGCATTCACCATATCATCTCGATTAATATCCTTACAGGTTGTAATCAAAACAATCTGCTCGCCCTTTTTGGGATCCGGAATGTTAACGGCTCCGGTTATAAAGCCCGGCCACTTCTTTTCAATAATCATTTCAACAGCCAGTAAAGATACCATCTCCCCTCCAATTTTGGCAAATCTCTTGCACCGTCCTTTAATAAAGATATAACGATCGGCATCTACCTCGACGATATCTCCCGTATCATACCAACCGTCTTTCGGTGGATCCAGCTCCATCGGCTTGTCATAACGCATATAACCCTTCATAATGTTCGGGCCTTTAACCCATAACTCGCCGCCTTCTTTGATTCCCTCGACCGGCTTCACCTGATACTCCATACCGGGTAAGAAACGTCCGACAGAGTTTTTACGTTGATGCAAGAATGTATTAACCGAAATAAATGGAGAGCATTCTGTCGCACCATAGCCTTCCAAAATTCGAACACCGAATTTTTCAGCCCAGATTTTACGTGTTTCATCTTTAACTTTTTCGGCACCGGCAGCGACAACGCGCAAGCTGTTAAAATCATAGGGATTGGCACATTTTGCATATCCGGACAAGAATGTATCTGTTCCGAAAAAGATAGTTGCTTTTGTTGAAGCACAAATTTCCGGAATAATCCGATAGTGAAGCGGTGTCGGATACAGAACTGTCTTAACACCGACCAGCAGAGGTAAAATTGTTCCGGCGCCTAAGCCGAAAGAATGGAACATCGGCAAACAATTCAAAAAGACATCTGTTGGTAACACATCAATGCGAGACGGAATCTGATACGCGTTAGATAACAAATTCCGATGCGTCAAGAAAACAGCTTTCGGCATTCCCTCTGAACCGGAAGTAAACAAAATAACGGCGGGATCATCCGGTTGAACCCGATGACCACACGTTCTGCGATATCCCCACTCTGGGAAGAAACCTGCGACAACTCCGAATAATTTATCCGACGTTGTTAAAGTCGGGCGTAAATCTTCCAAGTAGAGGATATGGATACCCGCCTCTTCCAAAGCTTGCACCAAGCCTTCCAACTTAGCCAGCATGACAACTTTTTTAGCCGTCACAACGGTTTTTAACCCAACTGTCTGACAGGTTGCAATCACTTGCTTTGGTCCCGAGGTAAAGTTAATCATCGCCGGTATTTTACCGAAAGCGTGCAACCCAAAAACCGTCAAGGCACAGGTATTCGAAGTCGGCACCATGATACCGACGTGAGTTTCTTCCGGAATAGCCCGATGAATTAAGCGTCCCAAGATAAAAGCTTTCATGAAAACACCGAAGAACTTCACAGGCTTTCGTTCCGTATCTTCCATGACCGGCTTGAAGCGACCGACCATAGCCATTGACCGCGTAAGGGCTTCAAAAACCGGCTTGTCTTTTTCATAGCTGTCAAAAGTCATATCCGATAGGATATCATACAAGCGAGAGCTTGATTTTTCACGTACCTCACGCGTTGGCATATCCTCCGGATAGTCAAACTGGACGGGTGGTAAAACCGTCAAGTGAACCTCGGGGAATAACCTAAAATCGGCTTTTGTTCCCAATACCCTAGAAAACAAGGTATGACAAGCTCCGTCTATCCGAATCGGCACAATCGGAGCCTCTCCTTTAACTGCCATCATAGCCGCTCCTTCATAGATTTTCATACGCGTATTACCGCCTTCAATAATCCCTTCGGTAAAAATCATACAAAGTTCGTCTTTCCGCAGTTCCTCAGCCATATCTTTGACGGCAAAAGGACTTGTCGGATCCAGTGGACGAACATCAACCAAATTTGTCATAAACTTAACTAATGTCTTATCAATCAAGCGATCATTGATTGCAAAAACAATTCTGCGATCAATAAATGTTGAAATCAGCAACACATCCAGATACGATGTGTGATTTGTAACGATTAAAGCACGACGACCGGCTTTTTTCAAATTTTCAAGCCCGTCTATACGTGCATTAAACAGCCCCTTTAAAACCATTCTAAAAACGTGTCGCCGAGTATTAACCGGCAACAGTCGAACCATATAAATGGATACAAATATATTTGCTACGGCAAAAATAAAGACAACATCTAACAAATCAAAAAGGATTAAATGCAAGCCCATTACAAAGATCGCACCGACGACAATACCTAGGGCATTCACCATACTACTGAAGGAGATCATTCGTCCCAACAGCTTATCCGGCGTTGTCTTTTGAATCATCGTATAGAATGGGACAATATACATAGCCGCCAAACCACCTAACAAGAAGACATCAATAACCACTCGCCAATAATCCAGATCCGTTGTCAACAATTTAAAGACGGTAATAGCCTTGTCTACCGAATTCAAAGCCACAGCCTTTCCGGCAAAAACAAGATCGATTAAAACACATGATAAAGCCAAACCGACCCAAACCGTATACGAAAACAAGTTTCCGCGTCTACTCAATCGAGCATACAAGGAAGAACCAATCAAATAGCCAAATGTAAATACACCGGCGCTTAAAAACAGAACAACGGACCAACGTGCCTGTAAAATATCTCGCCCATATTCTGCGGAAAAGACCAAGATCAAACTCCCCAAAATCCAGAACCAAGCGATACCGACAATATAAGCCCATTGATCAAACTTATGCTTCAAAGATTGAGCCACAAAGTCAAAAGCACGCCAAGGATTATAAATCCACTTACTTTCCGCATCGGCAGGCTCCTGTTTTGGCAAGCGTGTTGCGATAAATAAGGACACCAATGATAAAACGAAACCCAATCCACAAATCATATAATAAGCTGCTTCAAATTTTAAAACAGAAATCAGCAACAGGGCGCCACATCCCGAACCGATAACACTTAATATTTTCATCCAAATGTTACCTGCATTCAAATGAGATTTATTCATAATCCGAGGCATTAAGGAGTAGTTTGCGGCACGCAGACAAGAACGAGTCATTCCTGACAAAGCTAAAATCAAAGTTAATAATACTCTGGAGTCCAAAAACAAGCTCATCAAAGCCAGAGCCATAACAGCGACTTCAACCGATCGAATTAGGACCAAAAAGCGGATTCTGGATATTCTATCGGCAGCCTGACCGGCATAAATACTGCCGACACAAAAACAAAAGGCATACAAGATAACGGCCGATATTAAAAAAGCCGTGCCTGCCTGAGTCATCTGATATGTAACGAAAAATAAAAAAACAGTTCGAAGAAAACTATCATTAACGGCTGATAAAAAATGAGATACCCACAAAGGCATAAAAGAACGATCGCTCACGACTTGTTTTAACATAAAAACTCCATTAAAAGTTGAAAAGCATACCCAGATATAGCATAAAATGATATTTTAGACAAGTATTCTTTTTGACGCAATTCTTGTGGGATAGGATTCTTTCGGATCTGTTCCGTTTTTTATAATAATTTGAACCTAAAATTGTTTTTTTATGCAAAATTTTTGTCAATTTTTCTAAAAAATCCGCTTCTTTTTTTTTGAATAAAAGTCGTGTGATTTTTTTAGTTCAGATTCTCTTGACAAAAAAAACTTCAGGTATATAATAACCCGTTCGTTTTTTAGAAAGGATAAATATGACTCAACAGAAATCATTATTAATTTTAGATTGTGACGGAACCCTCTACAAAGCCGGGAATATTCCGTTGCCGATGATGAAACGGGCTTTGTATCAGACAATGAAAACATTCGGAATTACATCGGAAACTTATGAAAAAGCCAGTGCGGAAACGCGTGTCACCCATCCGGGCCTGATGAATTTTTTGCTGAAAGTATCCGAGAATAATATGATCAATTTCGCTCGCTTTAGCGAAACAATGGTTAAGAATTTGGATTACAAGCAGATTTTGCCTAATCCCAACCTGTTGTCAGCGATTCAAAAAATGGCAGAAAAAATGCCTGTTTGCATCTTTACAAACAATTGCAAAAAGCATTTGGACAATGTTTTGATGTCGTTATTCAATAAAGATACAAAGAAAATTGGAATCCCGTGTTTTTCCATTGAGGATACTTTTGATGGTCATTGGTTTAATCCAAAGCAATCTGAAAAAGGATTGGCTATCATTTGTAAAAAAATGAATGTAGATCCTCAAAATGCGGTTTTGATTGATGATACTCTTCCCATTCTAAATCAAGCCAAAGCACAGGGATTACAAACTCGGTTAGTGACTTATAAAAGACCGTTGGTTAATCACTTGCACGAGATGCATGCCGAAAGAAGTCGTGTTTAAGCGCTTTTTTAACCGGAAAATCTTTGGTTTTTCCGGTTGTTTTTTTATCTTGATTCATAAAGGGATGTGTGGTATGATTCCACACAGTTTTAATTATCAAAACAGAAAGGAAAAAATATGTTGGTTTCTTTAAGACAGCTGTTAGATCATGCTGCTGAATATGGTTATGGTATTCCGGCATTTAATGTTAATAATATGGAACAAGTGTTGGCTATTTTAGCAGCCGCTAAAAAAGTAGATGCTCCTGTTATTATTCAAGCCTCCAAAGGGGCGCGCGGATATGCAAACGATGCCGTTTTAAAACACTTGATGATGGCCGGAGTCGAAATGTATCCCGACTTACCGATTTGTGTACACCAAGACCACGGTCCAACTCCGAATGTTTGTTATTCCGCTATGACAAATGGTTTTACCTCAGTCATGATGGACGGCTCTTTAATGCCGGACGGGACACCAGCTACACATGAATATAATGCCCGTGTTACAGCTGATGTATCTAAAGTAGCCCATGCGGTCGGTGTTTCCGTTGAAGGCGAAATCGGCGTTATCGGTTCTTTGGAAACCGGCAAAGGTGAAAAAGAAGACGGTCACGGATTTGATGGTGCTATTGATAAATCTAAACTGTTGACAGATCCGGATGATGCCGTTCGTTTTGTGGAAGAGACTCATGTGGATGCTTTGGCGGTTGCTATCGGAACAAGTCACGGGGCTTATAAGTTCACACGGAAACCGGACGGAGCCATTTTGTCTATCGATACAATTAAGAAGATTCATGAAAAATTGCCATACACGCATTTGGTTATGCATGGATCATCATCTGTTCCTCAAGACTTACAAGATATAATTAACGCATACGGCGGAAAGATGCCACAGACATACGGTGTTCCCGTTGAAGAAATTCAAGAAGCGATTAAACATGGTGTTCGTAAGGTAAATGTTGATACTGATTTGCGTATGGCAATGACCGGGGCCATTCGTAAAGTCTTTACGACAAAGCCGGAAGAGTTTGACCCGCGTAAGTACTTAAAACCGGCTATGGATGCTATGCAGGCTGTTTGTGAAGCCAGGTATCAAGAGTTCGGTGCCGCAGGGCATGCATCACAAATTAAAGCTATTTCTTTGGCGGATATGGCAAAACGCTATGCTTCCGGAGAGTTTGATCCAAAGATTGTTAAATAGAACGATCGTTGCAAAACCCCGCTCTTTTAAGCGGGGTTTTTTTCAGGGATGATGCTATGATTCTATCGGCTTGCGCATTAGACAGATAACGTGTTCAACACCTATTGTGTTTTTGATAACCGCTAATGCAGAGGCATACTCCTGTGGTGATGATTGAATGCCCATCAGGTAAACCGTCCCATTTTCCAGTGTGATTTTATAGTTGCTGGATTCAATTCCATTTGTTAATCCTAATTCCGTTCGTATTTTGGCGGCAATACCTGCCTCGGTGGCAACCCTGTCAACACTTAACGGTTCTGCAATTCGGATATAGTTATAGACTTTCCGAACGCCCTTGACCGACCAAACAACGGTTAAAATTTGTTGAATTAAATCAATATCCGGAATGGCTCCGTTGAGTAAGACTTCTCCCTCAAAAACCGAAACTTCAATGTCAAAAAACAGACTGCCTTTTTGGCGTGCTAACCCATCACGAATTTCTAAGTTGATTCGTATGTCTGTCAGATCATCGGAAAATGAACGGTCGTCTGCCCAAAAGATGTATGCTTTATGCGCTCCGTTTGCCAGTGTTCCCCAGAATTGACAGCCTGTTAAAAAAAAGAGTAAAACGGTAATAAGGCATAATTTCATAAAATGCTCCATGCATTTGGTAAGTGCTTGGGTAAGCGTTTCGGGCTTAATAACACAGCATCAAAGCGTGCTTGATAGGTCTTATATATGGGATGACCGGCTAAGAAAACTGCGGCCGCTTTGGATACGCGAATCTGATTCTGAATCGTAATTGCCTCCATTGCTTGAACCAATGTTTTTCGCTTTTTGACTTCAACAAAAATAATTGTTCGTCCTCGGACCATGATTAAATCGATTTCACCGGCTCCGGTTCCTTTGCCAACGCGAAAATTGAGTGCAACCGGCCACCAACCTTTCAGCATTAACCAGAACATAGCTAGCTTTTCGGCAAAGTGCCCTTGCTTATTATACTTATTCTTTATCATTTTGAATCTTTAATATCCGATTGTATATTGTTTTACGATGTAATCCGCTTATTCCCGATACGATGTCTGCTGTATCTCGAACTGAATGATTGGTCAATGTTTCTTGAATCAGATTATCTATGGCTTGTTCGGTCCATTCCGATTGAGTGTTGGTTGCACGCTCAATAACTAAAACCAGCTCGCCCTTCGGTATGCCATTTAAATGATAATCTTCTATTAAATCTGATACTAAGCCACGCTTGACCTCTTCAAATTTTTTTGTAATTTCACGAACTACGGCAATAAAACGATTTCCCATAACATTTAAAATATCTGTCAAGGTTTCTTCCAGACGATTAGGTGTTTCATAAACAATCAGTGTTGCCGGTATCGTTTTGAGGTTTTTCAACATGTGCTGTCGTCCGCTTGATTTTGGTGGTAAAAAACCCCCAAAATAAAAGGCATCAGATGGCAATCCTGATAATTGAAGTGCAGATAAAACGGCATTTGCCCCCGGTATGGTCGTTACGGAGATGCCGGCATCATAACAATCGCGAACCAGTTTGTATCCGGGATCTGATATCAACGGGGTCCCTGCGTCAGATACCAAAGCAATATGAACGCCTTTTTTGAGTTTTTCAATTAACTTTGGGCGGGCTTTATCGGCATTGTGTTCGTGGTATGGTGTTGTTGCTGTCACTTTTATTCCCAGCAGAGAAAATAGTTGTCCGCTTGTTCGGGTATCTTCGCAGGCGACAAGGTCAACTGTTTGCAGGACTTGTCGAGCGCGCTCTGATATATCTCCCAAATTTCCGATGGGGGTCGACACCAAATATAACATAGATGTTCCTTTCATTTCACTCTTGAAAATTTTGAGCAGAAAGAGTATAACATAATAAATGCATTAGGAAAAGGTTTTTGCAGATGAAATTACGGATATTTTGTGTTGTTTGTGCGTCTTTGTTGCTTTGGGGGTGCCAGTCTTTTTCGCCTCGGTCGTCTTTATGGGACGATGAACCGAAACAATTGATGCAGACAGATATGCCTATTCGGCGCCCCGTTCGCGCCGCAATGATGTTGCCACTTAGCGGAAGAAACGCTTCTATGGGAGAGTCTTTCCGAAACGCCGGTATGATGGCTTTATATGAACATCCCGATAGTCCATTAGAGTTGATGTTTTTTGATACGAAAGGAACAGCATCAGGGATTACGGAGGCTTGGGAGGAGGCTGAACGACAAAATCCCGATATTATTATTGGTCCGATCTTTGCCGATGAGTTGAAAGCACTAAAAAAAGAATCTCCTGATGTTCCGATTATTTCGTTTACATCGGATAATTCTTTAATGGAGCCGGGTGTTTATACCATGGGTGTCTTGATTTCCGATCAAGTGAATAGATTGGTGCAGTTTATGTGTGCTTCGGGACAGGCCAGAGTTGCCGTTCTGAGTCCTGAAAATAAAACGGGCGAGTTGGCTTTAAATACCTTAATGGAGTCGGTTAATCGTTGTCCCGGTATGATGGTTTCAAAAGTGTCTATTTATAATCCGAAAACAATTAACTTTGACCCCGCCGTTCTTAGAATTGTGCCTAAACCGATTGATCCTAAAAAGAAAGATCTGACGGAAGAAGAACAGATTTTACTGAATACACCCATACAAGATAGATTGGATTTTGATGCTTTATTGATTTTTGATGATGGTGTTCGGTTACGACAAGTTGTGTCTTTACTTTCTTATTATGATGTGACACCTGCGGTTGTTCCGTTTTATGGTTTAACCCCGTGGCAATCCGTTCGTGACAGAAATTTATCCGGTGCTTTCTTTCCCGGAATTACCGGAGTTCGGGCCGATAAGTTTAGCTCTCGCTATAATAGCTTGTTCGGATATAAACCAAATCGCTTGAGCTCCCTATCCTATGATGCGGTTTCATTGGTTGCCGTTCTGGCAGAGAGACGGGCTTTGGCTCAGTCTAATTTAACGCTTGAAGCAGGATATAACGGTGTTGATGGTCGTTTTCGCTTGAATGAAGATGGGACAAATGAGCGGTTGTTGGAGATTTTTCAAATCCAACCAAATCGTATACCTCAAACAGTGAGTCCGGCCCCGATGGAGTTTGGCGATAAAACAGCTCCCTTTGGACAGATTATGCCTTCTTCGGAAAATATTGAAATGTTGTCAATGCCGGTTGAAACAATATAAGGATTGTCATATTTTTGTAAAAAATACTTGCGTCTTGTGAAAAATACTTTATAATTTTGACATTATTTATCTGAAAAACGGAGGTTATATGTCAGAATTAACAGATGATGAAATGAAACAAGTTGACGCAATCGTTGAACGTGTCAAAAAAGCTCAACAGATTTTTGCAACATACTCTCAAGAGCAGGTTGATGCTATTTTTAAGGCGGCTGCCGTTGCTGCCTGTTCGGCTCGAATCCCTTTGGCTAAACAAGCTGTCGCCGAAACGGGTATGGGCATTGTTGAAGATAAAGTTATTAAAAATCACTTCGCCGCAGAATATATCTTTAATACGTATAAAGATGCTAAAACATGCGGGGTTATTTGCGAAGATAAAGACGGCGGATTACAGAAAATCGCAGAGCCGGTCGGTGTCATCGCCGGCGTCGTTCCGACAACAAATCCTACCTCTACCGCTATTTTTAAAGCTCTGATCGCTTTGAAAACTCGGAACGGTATCATTTTTGCACCTCATCCTCGGGCAAAAGAATGCACCTGTGAGGCCGCTCGCATCGTTCGGGACGCCGCTGTTCAGGCCGGAGCTCCTGCCGATATCATCGGTTGGTTGGATACGATTTCTCCGGCTATTACCGGATACTTGATGGGTCACAAAGATGTTAACTTGATTCTGGCAACAGGCGGTCCCGGAATGGTTAAGGCAGCTTATAGCTCGGGGACTCCCGCTATCGGCGTCGGCGCCGGAAATACGCCCGTCATTATCGATACGACTGCCGATATTAAAATGGCTGTCAGCAGTATCGTTATGAGTAAGACTTTTGATAACGGTATGATTTGTGCTTCCGAACAAGCCGTCGTTGTTGAGGAACCCGTCTATGAACAGGTTAAAGCCGAATTTATTAAACGCGGATGTGTCTTTGTAACCGGATCGGATAAAGAAAAATTAAAGAAGACAATCTTTGTCGACGGTAAATTAAATTCGGCTATCGTCGGACAACCGGCTGCTAAAATTGCCGAAATGGCCGGTATCCACGTTGATCCAGCGACTAAAATTTTAATCGCAGAAACCGATCAGGTCGCAGATGATAATCCGTTCGCTCATGAAAAATTGTCCCCTGTTCTGGGCTTCTTTAAGGCGCCTGATTTTAAAACGGCCGTTGAAATGGCTCAACACTTAATCGTCTTGGGCGGTGCCGGTCATACCTCGGTTCTGTATACGGATGAGAGCAATAAAGAGCATATCAATTTGTTCACCGAAACAATGACAACCGGTCGTACTTTAATCAATATGCCGGCCTCTCAAGGCGCTATCGGTGATGTGTATAATTTCCGTCTGGCTCCCTCATTAACCTTGGGGTGCGGATCTTGGGGCGGTAATTCCGTTAGTGAAAATATAGGAGTAAAACACTTGATGAATACAAAAACTGTTGCCGCTCGGCGGGAAAATATGTTGTGGTTTAAAACACCTCATAAAATCTACTTTAAACGTGGGTGTTTGGATTTTGCTCTCGCCGAACTGCAGGGGCATAAACGTGCTTTCATTATTACCGATAAAACAATGACTCAAATCGGACATACCGCCAGAATCGGTAAAATCTTGGAAGCAAACGGAATGGCTTTTCAGGTCTTTGATGATGTTAAGCCGGATCCTGATTTGTCTACCGTCGGTAAAATCTTGGAGCAGGTTAAACGATTTGAACCCGATGTCTTTATTACCGTCGGCGGTGGTTCCCCTATGGATGCCGGTAAAATCGTGTGGTTGATGTATGAACATCCAGAGCTGGCTTTTGAAGATATTGCTATGCGTTTTATGGATATTCGTAAGCGGGTCGTCGTGTTCCCTGAATTGGGACGCAAGGCTAAAATGGTCGCTATCCCGACAACCTCCGGTACCGGTTCCGAAGTGACGCCGTTCACCGTTATTACGGATGATAAAACCAGCCGTAAATATCCGATTACGGACTATGCTATTATGCCGGATATGGCTATTGTTGATCCGGATTTGGCTATGAGTATGCCCAGAGGTTTAACCGCTGCCTCAGGCGTGGACGTCTTGACGCATGCGATTGAGGCCTATACATCCGTTATGGCAAATAACTTGTCAGATGGTCAGGCAGTTGAGGCCGCTCGGTTGGTCTTTAAGTATTTACCGCGCTCTTATGAAAAAGGTGCTGAAGATCCCAGGGCTCGCGAAAAAATGCACTACGCCGCAACGTTGGCCGGTATGGCTTTCGCTAATGCTTTCTTGGGGTTGTGCCACTCCATGGCTCATAAGCTGGGTGGACATCATCATGTCGCTCATGGCTTGGCCAACGCTTTGTTGTTGCCGTATGTCATTCAATACAATGCAACCGAAAAACCAACAAAACAGGGCTTGTTCCCTCAATACCGCTATCCTTTCGTGAGCCAGAGATATGCTCAATTAGCCGATATCTTGGGCTTGACGGACGGTGTCGCCGCCGATGATGTGGACGGTAAAGTGCGTCGTTTAATTGAGGCGGTTCAAGACTTGAAAGACAAAGTCAACATTCCGCATTCCATTCAGGAAGCCGGTGTTGATGAAAAGGCGTTTTTGGACGGACTGGACGCTTTGTCGGAAGAGGCTTTTGACGATCAATGTACCGGTGCCAACGCACGGTATCCGTTGATTCCCGAAATCAAGGAATTATTCTTGAAGGCTTACTACGGAGAACCGCTGTTTGAAGATAATAAGCCGGCAAAAGATAAAAAGAAATAGCGGATAAAAGTCTGCACTTTTAAAAGCCCTTCCGAACGGAGGGGCTTTGTTCATCCGCAAGATAAAAAAACACATCGTTTGAACGATGTGTTTCCTTGTTTGCTTTTAAAATAAACTAATCTATTTTGCCACAGCAATGTTTATATTTCTTGCCTGAACCACAGGGGCAGGGGGCATTGCGTGAAATATTGTCACGGATGGGTGCCTTTTCCATTTCCTTCGGTGTGTCGGCAGGTTCGGGCGATGAGGCTTGAGCCTGTTGTGCTTGACGTGCTGCCTGCGCCGACATCAACGCCATGGCCAACCGCGCGGGCAATTCCCCGAAACACAGAGATTTCGTAACCTGTTCCCGAACACGTCCCAGCATATTTTCAAACAAATAAAACGCCTCTTGTTTATAGGCATTCAACGGATTTTGTTGCGCATAGGCACGCAGCCCGATAACGTTTTGCAATAAATCCAACATCTGCAAATGCTCTTTCCAATTTTGGTCAATTGCTTGGAGCAACAGGCCTTTTTTAATGCGCTGTTGCCATTCGGGAGGCAGCGGTGCCATTTTGGCGGCGACGGCCGTGTTTGCCATATCTTTCAGGCGTTCCACCATGGTTTCAGGGGTCATGCCCGGTTCCGCTACCCACGAAGCAAACGGCGCATCCAGACCCAACAGATTATTGGCGTTCAGGCGTAATTCATCCACATTCCAATCCGCGGGAACGGATTTTTCGGGGGCCAGCATGTAAATCATATTTTGAATGCAGTCATCACGCATATCCTGAATGACATCATCCACTTTGTCCGCCATCATTAATTCTTTGCGTTGTTCATAAATGACATGGCGTTGATCATTCATCACATCATCGTATTTTAGAACGCGTTTACGTGAATCAAAATGAGCTCCTTCCACTTTCTGTTGCGCCTTGGCAATCGCTTTGCTGATCCAAGGATGCACAATCGCTTGCCCTTTCGGCATGCCCATAGATTGCAAAATATGCCCGATTCGGTCGGACCCGAAAATGCGCATCAGGTCGTCTTCTAATGAGACATAAAAACGGCTGAGCCCCGGATCGCCCTGACGACCGGAACGACCGCGCAACTGGTTATCGATTCGACGACTTGTGTGTCGTTCAGATCCCAAAACATACAGGCCTCCCGCTTTCAGGACCATTTTTTTCCCTTCGGCGATTTCCGCTTTGATTTTTTGGGAGAGGGCTTCCTTGTCTGCATCGGGGTTTTTAGCCAGTTCTTCGATCAGACGCATTTCAAAGTTACCGCCCAGTTGAATATCCGTTCCGCGGCCGGCCATGTTGGTGGCGATGGTGACGGCACCGGGGCGTCCCGCTTGCGCCACGATTTGCGCTTCCTGTTCATGATGGCGCGCATTCAAGACATTAAACGGAAAATCGGCTTTCTTTTTTAACAATTCAGCCAATTCTTCAGATTTTTCGATGGACGTTGTTCCGACCAGAATCGGTTGACCGCGTTTATGAGCGGCAATAATTTCATTGATAATCGCGTCATATTTTTCAGCCGCCGTGCGATAAATGACATCCTGTTCATCAATTCGTCCGGAGGGTTTATTTGTTGGGATTTCGATGACTTCCAGCCGATAAATATCGTCAAATTCGCCGGCTTCAGTCATGGCGGTCCCCGTCATGCCCGCCAATTTGGGATATAACCGAAAATAGTTCTGAAAACTGATCACCGCTACGGTTTGATTCTCGGGCTGAATAGGAACATGCTCTTTGGCTTCAACCGCTTGATGCTGCCCGCCGGGGTAACGGCGTCCTTCCATAATACGTCCTGTAAATTCGTCAATAATGACAACCTTGTTATCTTTGACAATATAGTCCACGTCTTTTGTCAGCAGGGTGTGAGCCCGCAAAGCACAATCCACATGATGCACAAAAGCGACGTTGTTAACATCATACAGGCCGCCCTGCATAATACCGGCGTTGTGCAGGCCTTCTTCTACAAACTCAACCCCCGCATCGGTCAGGGTCACGTTTTTATGCTTTTCATCTTTTTCATAGTGTTCGGGGCGGACGCCGGCCACGACTTTATCAACCGTTTTGTAGCGTTCGGAGGAGTCTTCGGCTTGTCCCGAAATGATTAAAGGTGTCCGCGCTTCATCAATTAAAATCGAGTCCACTTCATCCACGATGGCATAGTAAAACGGCCGTTGCACCATCTCTTGCAACGAGTCTGCCATATTGTCCCGCAAATAGTCAAAGCCAAGTTCGTTATTCGTGCCATAGGTAATGTCACAGTGATAGGCGGCTTTGCGTTGTTCCGGATTCATTTCATGCGTGATACATCCGACGGTCATACCCAAAAAGCGATAGATTTGTCCCATCCACTCACTATCCCGTTTGGCCAGATAGTCGTTGACCGTCACGACATGGACGCCTTGCCCTGTCAAAGCATTCAAATAAACGGGTAGTGTCGCCACCAAAGTTTTTCCTTCTCCCGTCCGCATTTCGGCGATTTTGCGATCATGCAAAACGATACCGCCCAAAAGTTGAACATCAAAGGGACGCAAGCCCAATGTTCTTTTAGCTGCTTCACGAACCGCTGCAAAAGCTTCGGGTAATAAATCGTCCAGTGTTTCCCCTGCCTTTAATCTTTCTTTGAAAGCGGTTGTTTTGGCCTTTAAATCCTCGTCGGACAGTGTTTCAAATTCCGCTTCCAACCCATTGATTTGAGAGATAACTTTTTTAAATTTTCGAAGATAGCGATCGTTTGCCGATCCAAATAGATTCTTTAAATTCATAGAGTTCCTTACCTAAACGTTAGACTGTTTAAAATTATATGCTACAGAAATAGGGCAATTTTAACGAAAAGTCAAGAAAAAGAACATTCATTATCAGTTTGATATTTTGGGGGAGAATGAAATCATAAACGTAAAATTAAAATCAGAGCATTGTGTTTTGTTCTAAATCAGTGTATAGTTTCGAGATGATTATTGGTTAAAAAGGAGTTATATGTTTTCTAAAACAGAGCGTATTTTGGCTTTCAGATATTTGAAATCTCGTAAAAGAACCGGCTTCGTGTCCGTTATCGCGGGATTTTCTTTCTTGGGAATTATGTTGGGGGTTGCCACCTTAATCATCGTGATGAGCGTTATGAACGGCTTTCGTGCCGAACTGATGGGGCGTGTCCTTGGCCTGAACGGACAAATGGGTGTGTATCCCGCTTGGGGGGCTCAACTGGATGATTATGAAAACAGAATGACCGCTCTGTCGGGTATTGACGGTGTAACCGCCGTCGTTCCGGTTGTGGACGGGCAGGTTATGGCTTCCGCCGGAGATAATAGCTCGGGCATCATGATCCGTGGTATGCGTGCTGAAGATTTTGAAAGTCGCCCTATCTTGAAAAATAAATATGCCGGATTGCCGATGAATGAATTTGCCGATGCTCAGGTGATTGTCGGGTATCGCTTGGCCAGACGGTTGGGGGTGCGAGTCGGTGATTCCGTGACGCTTATCTCCCCGAAAGGTAACATTACTGCCTTCGGTACTATTCCTAAAATGAAGCGATACACCGTTATCGGAACATTTGATACGGCTATGTTCGAATATGATGATAACTTTATGTTTATGCCCTTGGAAGAGGCTCAACACTTTTTCAAAACCGATGGAAACGTCTCTCATCTGGAGGTCTTTGTCTCTGATATGAATCGCTTGGATCAGGTTATTAATGTGGCTTTCGAAAAAATGGGAGATCGCGCTCAGGTCTACGATTGGCGCTATACAAATCAGGCCTTTTTTAATGCAATAGAAGTAGAACGAAACGTTATGTTCTTAATCTTGACTCTTATCATTATTGTTGCTGCGTTTAATATGATTTCCGGCTTGATTATGTTGGTGCAGGATAAGGCGAAAGATATTGCTATCCTGCGAACAATGGGGATGTCTCGGGGCGGTATTCAGCGGGTTTTCTTGATGTCCGGCTTGACGGTCGGTGTCGTCGGAACGTTGGCCGGTGTTGTTTTGGGCTTGGCGTTCAGCTATAACATCGACGCTATTAAAACATGGTTAGAGGGGCTATCGGGACAAGAGTTGTTTTCGGCAGAAATCTATTTCTTATCTCATCTACCCGCTAAAGTGGATTTAAATGAAGTAATCGTCGTGACGGTTATGTCCTTAATCCTGTCCTTGTTGGCAACGCTTTATCCCTCATGGAAGGCAAGCCGTACCGATCCTGTGGAGGCTTTAAGATATGAATAATACGGTCTTGGAATTATCAAAAATTGAACGGACGTATGGTCGTGGAGAAACGGCTCTGCGTGTCTTGAAGGGGATTGATTTACAAATCAATGCCGGTGAAGTGGTCGCTTTGGTCGGTCCTTCGGGCTCGGGTAAATCAACATTATTGCATATCGCCGGATTATTGGATACTCCGACAAAAGGTAAAATTATCGTGCAGGGGCGAAATGCCTCAAAAATGAACGATAAAGAGCGAACCTTACTGCGACGGGATACCATGGGATTCGTTTATCAGGCTCATTTATTACTGCCCGATTTTTCGGCCTTGGAAAATGTGATGATGCCTCAGCTGATCGCCGGTAAAAATCAAAAAGACGCTCGGGCAGAGGCGGAGGCTTTATTGAAGCGTGTCGGGTTGGCTCATAGATTGACGCACCGCTCCGGTCAGCTGTCCGGCGGAGAACAGCAACGTGTCGCTATTGCTCGCGCTTTGGCGAATCATCCCGCTTTGCTGTTGGCCGATGAACCGACCGGAAACTTGGATCCCGCAACCGCCGATCGTGTCTTTTCCGAATTGATTAAGCTGGTTCGTGAAACCGGATTGGCCGCTTTAATCGCAACGCATAATCCGGAGCTGGCGGCCCTGATGGATAGACGGGTCAGCGTCCAAAACGGCGTCTTGGTTGAGGAATAACTATATCTTGGAGGGGTAATAAAATGGATAAAATATCCGGAGCATATCAACGACCGACTTGGGATGATTATTTCTTGGAGGTTATGCATGCGTTGGCTAAACGCGCAACCTGTGATCGTGGACGGACCGCTTGCCTGATTGTTAAAAATAATCAGATTATTTGCTCGGGGTATGTCGGCTCTCCGCCGGGGTTGCCTCATTGTGATGATGTCGGTCACTTGTTGAAAACCGTTACGCATGAAGATGGAACAAAAACGACTCATTGTATGCGAACAATTCATGCCGAACAAAATGCGATTTGCCAAGCGGCTCGGCGGGGTGTTTCTGTTGAGGGTGCAACCTTGTATTGTAAGTTGGCTCCTTGTCGGACATGCGCTATGCTGTTGATCTCGGCCGGTATTAAACGCATCGTTGCCGAGTATCGCTATCAAGCCGGTGGCGAGGCTGAGGAAATGCTGAAAAGCGTCGGCGTTGAGCTTTGCTTTATTCACGACGAAACGCTTTCTTATAAATAACTTGACAAAATAGGGGCTCGGTGATATCCTGAACAAATAGGAATCTATGACGGTTGGTAGATATGACAGGTCAATTGGATAGTATGGAAAAACGTCGACTGGAACTAAAAAGGCGTCGCGATTTGTTGCGATTGTATTCAATGAAGCGAGGTGTTCTGTTTTTTATGATTTTGACTGTGTTAGCAGGAGGGGCAACAACGGTTATGCTTTCCAACAGAGATTATGAGCGTCGGTTGCAGTTAGATCCTTGGCGTCAGATACAGCAAAATCCAAAAATGTTTTATACCTCTTATTGTAAAGAAGCGGTTTTTATCAGAGGGTTGATAAGACAGATTTCCGTGGAGGAAAAACAGGTGTCTCTGCGGGCGGTTTTGACTCGGACAGATTGGCGGTTTCGTCAACAGATGAATGTGTATCAAAAACAGGGGTTAAATACGGTTGCTTTGGCGGCAATGCTCAAAGATTTTAAACGATTCGTTAGCCTGTATCCGAATCAAAACAATATTGAAACGGCTTGGACAAACTACCTTGAACAAAAACAATCCTTAAAACAAGGTAGTACTCGCCCGGTATATTTGAAAGAACGCGATTAATTATCCAGTCGTGCTTTTAGTTTTTTTAAATCTTCCCAAGCGGGTCTTCGGTGTATTTGCGATTTTAAAAGAACTGTCGGTGAAATTGTTGCACAGACGGGAATCCCTTTGTAGTCATGCCAAGCAGATCGTGCCTTTGGCAAACTATCTATGCCGATTAGAGCAGAAGCCGCTCCGCTACCTAACAATAAAATAATGTGTGGCCGGAGCAATTCTATTTCCTTTTCCCAAAACGGACGACACATCGCCAGTTCCGATTCGGTCGGGTTCCTATTCCCCGGTGGACGCCAAGGAACGAGCGATGAAACATATGTGTTTTGAGATAGATTCAATCCGATTGCGGCTAACATTTTATCCAAGAGTATACCGGCCTCTCCTGCAAATAAAATGCCGATCCTATCATCTGCTGTATCCGGTGCTTCCGTAAGACATAACACTCTGGGAGATAATGATCCCCGTCCGTTAATGGTGTGGGCTGCGGTCTTCTTGAGTGGGCATTCATTGAATGTGGCGCGTAGCCGATACAGTTCGGCTAAATCAGTTGCTTTCTCTGCCAGTAAGTGCGCCTGTTCCGATGCAATATCGGTTGGATCTAAAGTCCGGAGTGCGGAGGGCTTTTTATCTGGCGTCGGAGTAGAGCCCGAAATGAAGCGATTTCTGGGGATTTCTCCGATTGTTTCCGTCACACCGGCGGTCAAAAGCCAAAGTATTTTTTGACGAATATTCATTTTCTCTTTTCAACCTGTGGCAATTATGATACCATAAAACCAATTAAAAGGAAAGATCTAAAATGGATAGAAGTGAGGCGGTTGTGAAAATAGCAAAAAGCATGGTTGTTGGTGGCATCTGTTGTTGTCTGTTGGCTTGTGGTTTGACGGTGGGGTTGTGGCATCGTAAGGAATTGAACGCCGATTTTGAAAAAGAAGTGAAGTCGCCGAGTCTTGTTTTACCAAAAGATGGTAATTATTACGGGGCTTATCTGGCGGGATATATGGCTCAGAAAAATCAAGATTATGAGAAAACAAGTCATTATTTTGAGCGTGTTTTAGTCGGAGATCCGGATAATCAAAAAATTAAGACGTCGCTCTATTTCTTAAATATCATGCAGGGGAAGTTTGATGAGATGATGCCCTTAGTTCATGAGATTGCAACACTGAATCGTCCGGAGTTGTTGGCTGAGTACGTTTTAATTGCCGCTGCCGTTAGAAACGGGGATTATCAAAAAGCTCGAAATATTGTGGAACAAAAGACTGATTATGGCTTGGACTCAATCCTTTTGCCGGTTGTGAAGGCTTGGTTGTGGGCCGGATCGGGGGATAAAAACAGAGCTTTTTCATCTTTAGCTGAATTGGATCAAGATCCTAAAATGAAACCCCTGTTTCTATATTATTCGGGACTATTAAACAGCTATTTTGGGGATATGACCGCGGCAGATGATGCTTTTTTAAAATTAACACAGTTTAGTGTTCCGTCTTTGACTGCTTTTGTTTTTGCACAGGATTTCTATGAAAAGCAGGGATTATGGAAGTCAGGGGAATCAGTTTATGATTACTTTCAAAAAGCCATGATGGATCAGTCTGCGGCTTTTGATGTGGTTAAAGGACTGACTGAAACAACTCAAATAACACCGGCCGTTGGTTTGGCGGTTGTGTTTTATGATGTTTCGGTTGCTTTGGGGCCTTTGGGGGTTGAGGAAACTTCCTTGATGTTTAATGAACTTTCTTTGTATTTGGATCCTGATGCGACAATCCCAAAAATTTGGGGGGCGGAGGTTTTTGAATCAATCAAGGGGTATCGGGCCGCTAATCGAATGTATGATCGTGTTCATAATCCCTCCGATATCATTTTGTTTAAAAAGGCAATTAACTTGATGGCACAGGAAGATTACGAAAGTGCTTTGCCTGTTTTGAAGAATATTGGATTGCGAAATACAGGAAATCCCTTGGTTCAGAGGTTGTTGGCCGAAACCTATTTTCAGCTGGGATACTACCCCGAGGCTATTCGCTCTTATCATCAGGCGATTCTGGTCTTGCGTCAAGGCAATCAAGCCGAGGACTTGGGACGGGCTTTATTTGAGTTGGGCGCTGTTTATCATGAAATGGGCGATTTTGAAAAGTCAGAAAAAACTCTTTTGGACGCTTTGCGTGTAGATCCCAATAATGCCTTGATACTGAATTATTTGGGGTATTCATGGCTGGAAAGAGAAAAAAATGTGGATCAGGCTTTTGAAATGGTTAAAAAGGCAAATGAATCAATGCCGGATGATCCTCATATTATGGATAGTTTAGCTTTGGGCTATTATTATAAAAAAGAATATCAAAAGGCATTGGCTTTGGCGGAGCGTGCGACGGATATGATTCCCTATAGTGCTGTTGCTTATAGTCATTTGGGTGATATTTATATGGCTTTGGGGCGTTCTCAGGAAGCTCTATATCAATATAAGAGAGCTCTGGAGTTAAAAATTGATATGACGGATGATTTGCGTCGACAATTACAAGAAAAAATAGAAGGCTTAATCGTATCTAAATAGGGTGTGTTTTCTTGGTTTATGTGTCTTTTGGGGGAGAAAAATGAAAGTATTTTCTTTTTTCTTCTTTTTTGATTCAAAAAAAGCATCAATAAAAACAGTGATATATAAAAAAGTAGCAAAAAATGGGGAAAAAGAACAAAAAAGGTGTTGACAAGAGGGAGGGGATGGTGTA
>CASEYR010000001.1 GCA_949292205.1 uncultured Alphaproteobacteria bacterium | reverse complement strand
ATACAAGTCTTTTAATCTTTTTATTTTTTCTCTTGACTTATCTGTCCCGTTCGTGCTATCTCTTTCCGTAACGGTTTAATGTCCCTTTTTTTATTATATTTATTTTTGAGTTTTTATTTTACAAATCAATTATATCTTGTAAATGTTGACGTGTAGCTGTTCCCTCAGGGAATGTATCTAAAATCTTTTGTGCTTGTTTTTTAGCTTGATCAAAAGAGGCGATGGTTCTGTAATACTCTGCCATGGCATACAGGGCTTCATTTTTTTTGTTTTGTCTGTCGTAAGCTTTAGCCAATAGTTGCCAAACCATAGGTGTGTTCGGTTCTTTTTGAGATAATGGTTTTAACAGTTTTTCTGCTTTTATGATGTTTTCCTTTTCACCGGATTCAAGTAAAACTTGAGCATATGATAACTGGATTAATGGTTCATTTGGTAAAATCTTATTTGCTTGATTATATGACTCTATTGCTTTTTTGAGTTGTCCGGTTTCAAATAAGAATTGTCCTTTTAACTCGTGAAAATATGGATTTTCAGGATTTATGTTGGTGAGGTTATCCAAACGGGAAAAAGCCTCTGTAAAGTTATGATCTTTATATGATGCGATAGCTAATGCGTATTGATCAACAAGAGTATTTCCTTTATATAGTCGTTTGGTTTGTTCTGGGTTTAATAGAAAACCACTTAATTTTGCACGCATCAAATCAAACGCAATATCTTGATGTAAAGGGAGGGGATTGTCTAAAAATCGTTTTAAATCAGCGATACGAGTCTGAGTTATCGGGTGAGTTCTTAGGTAAGAACTTTCCGCATTACTATTCAGGCGTTCATCTGCGGTAATAGACTTCATAATACCTTCAAAGCCAGCCATTGAATAACCTGTTTTTTTAAGGATATCAACGGCAGTTCTATCTGCAGAGCTTTCTTCAGTTTGTCGATACTGGGTAAATAATCCCATAGCAGAAGATTGTCCTCCCATCATAACGGCAACACCGGCATCGGGACGACCTCCGGCTATGGCGACAAGTCCTCCTAGAACGGTTGAAATTAAGGCACTTGTTTGAGCATTTTGCAGGGCTTGGTATCCGCGAACAACATGACCGCCGACAATATGTCCGGTTTCATGAGCCAGAACGAAGACAAGCTCGTCAGGATTTTTAGCTTTTAAAATCAATCCGGTGTGGACAAAAATAGTTTGTCCGCCCACAACAAAGGCGTTGATTGTTGGATCATTCACAATGATGATTTGAGCATTATTCGGATTTAGTCCGGCAGCTTTAAAAATCGGTCGAACATATCCCAGTAAGGTATTTTCCGTTTCCGTATCTCGGATGACAGAGAGTGCCAATGTCGGCTTCACAATCCCAATACATATAAAAGTCAAATACAAAAATAGAAAAAGATATTTCATAACAGAATAAAGATTAGGATAAAATATGCCTATAGTCAATCTGTTAATCTTATTTTTTAAAAGAATACTTGACAATGGCAAGATAATCCTGTCAAATATGACGAGAGGAAAAGGAATAATTATGCGTCAAAATAAAGAAATATGGGTTGGTGTTATATTAACGGCATTGCTTGGGATGTTATTATTATTTGTTCATGGTCGTTCCGTTCAAGAGTTTGAAGGTCATCGATTTCACCTATACGCGCATTTTTCAAAAGCGGATGGTTTGATGAATGGTGCCGAGGTTCGTATGGCAGGCATGCCTATCGGGAAAGTTATTACTCAATCTTTAGCAGATGGTTATCAGGTTCGTGTTAATTTTGCGCTTGATAAACCAGTTTTTATTCCGATAGATTCTTCAGTCAGCATTGAAACAGATGGATTGTTGGGGAGTAAGCATCTTGAAATTTTCCCCGGAGGAGATGAAAATATGTTGGAAAGCGGGGATACGATTGAATATACACAGGATTCTTTGATTTTAAGTGAGCTTTTAGAAAAAGTAAATGTGTATATGAAGAATAAGAAAGAAAAAGAGGCTGCTCATCAACCTGTGGCCGAACGTTAAGATTAAGGAGATTTTGTAATGAAAAAAAATCCAGTAGAAACGATTTTAGGTTTTGGTGTTCTGATTTTTACCGGTCTTTTTTTATTTTTTGCCGCCTCTCGCGTTGATATCGGTAAAGTAGATGGGTATACGGTATCTGCTAATTTTTCAAAGATTGGCGGGCTAGAGGTTGGATCGGATGTTCGAATTTCCGGTATCAAAGTAGGCTCTGTTTTATCCACATCGCTAAATAAAAATGATTATACGGCAGATGTGTATATGAGTATTGATCCATCTGTTCAATTACCGATTGATACGGTAGCTTCTATTTCGGATGTCGGGATTATGGGAGATAAGTACGTTCGTTTAGAACCGGGTAAGAGTTCTGAATCATTAAAAGAGAATGACCGCATCTTGCAAACGAAAAATTATAAATCTCTGGAAGATAACATCTCTGAGTTTATTTTCTTGTCCACGAAGTAGGTTGATTATGAAGCTCTTTTTTCTGATTTTTTGTTCGCTTTTCTCAATCACGGTCTACGGAGCCGATATAGATGCCCCTAAGGTCTTGTTGCGAGGTGTTGATAAAGTAACAGGTCGGACAAGTACGCTGGAAACAGATATTGATACGCCGGCATTTTTTGGTAATTTAAAGATAACGGCTCAACGGTGTTTGAAAAAGCCTCCTGAAGAAACTCCCGAGAATGCTGCTTTTTTAGTTATTGAAGAAAAAAATAAAGATGAGGCTTATGAAGTCGTTTTTAATGGTTGGATGTTTTCTTCCAATCCGGCTCTATCGGCAATGGAACATCCTATTTATGATATATGGGTTTTGGAATGTTTGACGGATAAGCCAATCCAAAAGGAGTGGGAAAAGATTGTTCCGCTAGCTGTTCCTGTTGTCCAGAAACAAAAAATAGAAGTTGATTCATTGGATGATTTGCAAGAGGATTTAACGGAACCGATAGAAGATTAAGCTATTTTCTGCAAAAAGAAATTTTTAAAAAATATTTACTAGATATCAGCGAACTTAATAAATTGATTGGTATCATTGGTGTGGCATGATTACCCGCAGGTGTGTAAAAATATAAGTGAGATAATGTTTTCAGGCATTATCGTTTTGCAAAAAATAGTATTGACAATAACATACGATTTTAGTATACTCCAATCTGGTTTTGTCGTCGGAGGTTAAGGGAAGTGTGGGCCGTTATATGATAAAGAGCAGTTTAATGATTTGTATAATATCTTGATTCATAATACTTTTTTTTGTTAATTCCGTTAGTGAAAGTAAGGAGGGTTAAAAATGCTACGTCAAGTTGTTAGTTATATTGTTATGGTCGCACTGTCGTTTTCTACGGTAGTATGGAATGTTGAAGCCTTTTCTCAAACATTAGCCGGAGCAACACAGATATATAAGTATGCAAAAACCGGCAATATAACTGCGCTTAGATCAATCAAAGCGCAAGGTCAATCTTTAGATGCGCTGGATCAATATGGAAATACGGCACTCTGTCGGTCTGTGTGGATGAAAGACTATTATACGTTTAGTATATTAAAACAAAACGGAGCCAGCGTTTCAAATCCCTGTATTTCAAAAATACCGGCAGAGAAAGTTCAAGAGTTTAATGCATCGTATACTCAGTGGGCTAAAGGGGTGAACTCAGGGAAGATAGCTTACGGTAGCTCTTCTGCTAAAGCTGTGTCGGCAAAATCTGTTTCTACGGCTAAAGCGGCCAAAGCAGCAACGACGCAAGCTCCCAGAGCTCTCGTTGCGGAGGAAGCGGGATTAAGCGTCGGTGCAAAAGTGGCTATTGGAGTCGGTGTCGCTGCCGTAGTTGGCGGCGGAATAGCATTAGCAGTCGGCGGTGGCGGCGGAAGTAGTAGCGGAAGTGATGATGTTACATGTGCTGAAAACGAGATAAAATGGGGGAACCAATGCTATGAAAAGCTTACCTGTGGTTTAAATCAACATCAAGAAGCAAATATATGTGTATGTGATAGTGGTTACACAATGTTTGGTGACGCTTGCTATCGAACACTTGATTGTGGAGCGAATGGACATCAAAGTTTGGATACCTGTATTTGTGATACAGGGTATACGGGAAGTACTTGCAGTGAGTGTGATTCCGGCTACGGGCATTATGGGACAAGTCAATGTTATGCGACCTTGAACTGTGTTAACGGAACACAGCAGGGAGCTTCGTGTGTGTGCAGTCCGGGTTGGACAGGAGCAGATTGTAGCGTAGAAGATGGTGGAGAAGAGCCTGATTTATGTGTCGGAGTAAACTGTGGAGAGCACGGAACATGTAATCCGGAAGATGGAGTGTGTATTTGTACGGATGGATACACAGGAACAAATTGTCAAATTCCTCCTGCAGTTGGAGAGTTATGTGAAGGGGTAGAGTGTCCTTCGGGAGAATTTTGTAATCCACTGACAGGAAAATGTGAAACATTGAACTTATGTAATAATGTTGATTGTGGAGATAATGGAACTTGTTGGCCTTTTACGGGGCAGTGTATTTGTGACAATGGATACAGTGGGGTTCATTGTGAAGTTCCTCCAGCAGATAAATGTGCATACGTCAATTGTGGAGTACATGGAACGTGTAATCCAACGGATGGATCTTGCTCATGTGCAGATGGGTATACGGGGGCGAATTGCCAAGTGCCACCAAGCGATTTTAATAGATGCGAGGGGGTTAGTTGCAGTGGTCATGGATCGTGTGATCCCGACAATGGTTTGTGCTTGTGTGATGATGGCTATGAAGGAGCTAATTGTCAGATAGAATTAGAACCGGGTCTTTGTTCTGGAAAAACATGTAGTGGTAATGGGTCATGTGATGTCTTGACCGGAGAATGTTTGTGTTATGAGGGTTGGACTGGTAATAGTTGTGAATTTCAGGAGGAACTTTCTTTCTGTGATAAAGCAAATTGTGGAATGGGTGTCTGTAACGAAGAAACGCAGTCTTGCATTTGTATAGGTGGTTGGAGTGGTTCAGATTGCTTAACACCACCGACTTCTGATACGGAAAATTTGTGTGCTAATAAGAGCTGTGGTGCTGGTTATTGTGTCAGTTCGACGGGACAATGTGAGTGTATACCCGGATATAGTGGTGAAGATTGTCGGACAATTACATCTGATCCGTATGGTTTTTGTCAGAATGTAAGTTGCGGAGCGCATGGTGTTTGTGATACATCAGACGGAACATGTATTTGTGATGAGGGATATAGCGGATCTTTATGTCAAAATGATGTACCGGATCCGGAAGATGTTTGCGATAATGTGAACTGTGGCTCTCATGGAAGATGTAGTATTGAAACTGGTCTATGTGTTTGTGAAGAGGGATATAGTGGATCAAACTGTCAGATTGCAGAAGAAGATAAATGCGCCGGAGTGTCATGTGGTAGTCATGGGACATGTAGCCCTGATACCGGTGCATGTGTTTGTACGGACGGATACAAAGGGGAAAACTGCGATGTTCCTCCAGAGGTCGATTTGTGTGAAGGTGTAAGTTGCGGTAGTAATGCTTCCTGTGATGGAGCTTCGGGCAAATGTGTCTGTAATTCGGGTTATGTAGACTGGGATGGAACCTGTTATGCGGATAAAGATTGTCCGGAAAATTCAACGCAACAGGGAACAACATGTGTCTGTAATGAAGGGTATGTTGATTTTTCAGGGATTTGTTATGTAGCTTTAACTTGTCCAACAAACGAAGAGCAATTGAAAGATCAATGTGTTTGCAAGTCAGGTTTTGGACGGGATTCAACTGGTGCTTGTGTAGCAAAATCGGCAGATGTTATCGGTAAAATGGGTGATGCTAGTGTTGCCGAGGAAGTTGTCAATACATCTGGTATTACTCTGAATAATGATAAATATGCAGATGTTTGGGGAATGCGTGATGGTCGATTGATTAACAATAACACGATTGACATTACGAATAACGGTGATGGTAATGTAACCGGCATGTATTCGGATCAGGACATAGCTAATCCGCAAAATATATTTAATGCTCGAGTTGAGACTGGTTCGGCAAATGGAAAAATTATCATCAATAATAAAGGAAATGGAAATATTGTCGGAATAAAGGGGGGGGAATATGCATATAACGCAATGATAGCTGGTACTGATGATGGGAAATATCCCGGCGGAACGGCAACAGGCTTAATTTCTATAACATCCGAAGGGAATGGTTGGATACAAGGACTTGCGAATGGCGCCAGTTCTGTCAACTACAATGCATATGCTCCGAATAAAGGAACGGCAACGGGAACCATTGAAATTACAAGTATCGGAAATGCAGGTATTGTTGCTCAGAACGGAGGAAGCAGTAATGCTCTGGCAAAAGAAGTAGGTGAGGCGATTGGAAGTATCTCTGTTTCTAGCACAGGATCAAACAGAGCAGTAACAGGATACTATTCTTCATGCGTTGGCGGCAGTTGCAGTAATAATGCTAATACATTAGCAATAACATCCGGTAATACAACGGATAAACAAACCGCGGCAAAAGCAACAGGTAATATTTCTCTGACTATACGTGAAGGGGGAGCAGATCTTGAGGTTTATGGTATAGAAGGTGATAATATTCAGAATGCCATGGCAAGCGGTGTCAACGGTTATGCGGCCCCAATTTCAAAAGGGACGATTACAATTGATCATGAGGGAAAAGGAAGTATCGTAGGTTTGTCAAATGGTGGAGGTAAGTCCTATAATGCGGTGGCTGAGGGTGTCGCTCAAGCCACAGGTGTTATCACAATTAATAGTATCGGAGATGCTTTTATTAAAGGACTGAGTGGATCTAGCAACGCATTTTCAAACGCTCAAATAGGCGGAGCGGAAGGGCAGGTTTTTATTACCAGTCGTAATTCTTCTTCTTTTATCTATGGGTTATCCACCCTTCCACTTGTTTTTGCTGATACGTCTGTAATTTCTAATGCGTATGCTAATAGTGGCTCCAACGCTGTTGCTCAGATAGATGTTAAAGCGTATAACCATGAATCCTCTTTGTATGGGATGTCAGGAGCTCACCTGTATAATGCTATTTCTAAAAATAGTAAAAGTTTATCCGTTTTACCAAATGCAAACGCAATAGGAAGTATTTCACTTTTCTCGGATAGTTCATATGTTGCGGGGATAATGCTTGGCACTCATTCAAATTCATTTGCCTATAATGCATATGCGGTTGCGACAGGAACGGGATCTGCAACTGCCACAGGAACGATTGATATTACACATATCGGAATTGGTCGTGTTCGGGGAATGGTGACGGCGTACGGATTAACGAATGTGGATCTATATAACGCCTATGGTAATGGTGCGACAGGGCGTATCAATATTCAAAAAGCAAATGCCGGAAACGCTATCGGTATGTTTGCTAATGGTGATATTGACTCTTCCGCCAATAATAACTCTAACAGTTCCATTTCTATTATTTCATCAGATAATGCGACTGTTGTTGGAATGTATGCAGACTCAAACAGCTCTGTTTCTAACTTCGGTTCCATTACATTATCCCATGGTTCATTTACGGATTCGGATGGTGTTCAGCATGAAGCCGATAATACCGGTAGTTTGGCTATCGGGATTTATGCAAAACCGGGCTCTACCGTTGTCAACAATGGCAGTATTACCATTTCGGGTTTTGAATCGGCGTATGGTATTTATGGTGAGGAAGGAGCAAAAGTGACCAATGCTGGAACTATCACGATTGACGGTGATTCTAATTCCAGTAATGCGATTAAATTGAATGGAGCGGAATTGTTTAACCCTTCCGAAATCTCATCTACGACAGCTTTGGACTTGTCCTCTTTCGGTGGTAAAGTGACTCTGTCGGACGGTGGTAGTTTTAAGGCCTCTGAAATCTCGGGTGATTTAAACCTAGCAACAGATATTATTTCGAAAGGATTTGAATCTGAATATAAGGTGTCAAATGCAATTATTTCAGATAAAGTATCGGATTTATCTCTGATTTCATCATCAGCTTTGTTTGATGCCTCATTGAACAGTACCTCTGAAACGACACATGACATTGTGATGACGCGTAAAGCCTTTGCCGATGTTATCGATGATAACAAGATAGCAGATTTTCTTGAAAATAACTATGCATTAAAAAATAATGAAGATTTATTTAATACATTGAAAGCGGCGTCAACAAAAGAGGCATTGTTGAATGCTTGGAATCGATCTTCCGGAACAGATACATTAACTAATTTTGCCTACGAGGATTTTGCGGTTTTGCGGAGTCTCAGCCGAACAATGAATGATGCATTGTTCGCTAAGAAAGGAGAAAATCGGTCAATAGTCGGGTATGATCACTTATATCAACATCGAGATAGCAAATCGGGTTTGACCGGATATAAATCCAATGCAGATTCAAGTTATGGTTTGACGGATAAAATGTTCGGAGATTTCCGATTTGGTTTAGGATTGGGTGTTACTCGATACAGCAGTGACTATCGGAATGATTCGGATCGGACGGAAACATTGTATCAAGCCTTTATGCCGATAGGGTATGAAAAAGGAGGGTTCCGGTTAGTTTCCATACCGCGTTTTGGCTATGGTAACGGTCATTATACACGTTCGCTTGATAGTCAATCGGCAAAAGGTAAGACGGAAAAATGGTTATATGGTATTACGAATGAGGTTCGTTATCCGATAGAAATTGCGGGATTAATGATTGAGCCGGCTGTAGAATTTAATATTTTAGGTTGGCATACAAAAGGTCATACAGAAAATGAATCAAGCATCCGTGCTGTATTCAAGTCAGATAATTTGACCTCTGTTGAAGCGGGAGTTGGTCTTTATGTTAGTAAAGATATGTCGGTTGGTCGTTTGTCAAAATTAAAGTTCAAAGTAGGTGGAGCTTATTACCATGAAATGGCAGAGCCCTATAAACAAGAGATGGGAATAGAGGGTATGTCTGGTAGTTATGAGCTTGAAGATTGGACTTTGGGACGTAATCGCGGTTTGGTCAGCGGTGAAATTGGATACGATTACAAAAATATCGGACTATATGCCAAGTTTACACAGTTCATTGAGAATGATACACGGTTCAATATGAATGCTGGTGTCCGGTTAGCTTTTTAGAAGATAGATAAATGTTTCGCTGGCTGAGTACGATACAGATAAGTGTTGGACGGTTGTTTTCTTTTTTTTAAGCATCAATTTAAGCTGAATAAAAAGATATCGCTATCTTTTAGAGTGGCATTGATCTTGAATGGTTCAGGTATGTTTGAAACAGATACAACTCAGACATATTTTACGGGTGCAGCCGTTGAAATTAGTCCTATAAAGTCTTTAACTTTGTCGGACACGTATCACTATGGTCGTAGTGTGATTCCCTAGACAAACTCCTTGGTTTCTCTCAATCGGATAACCAGTGATAGCTTTGCTCTGGATATCCGATACTGTATGGACAAGAGGATGGCAGGAATTCAGCTGTCTCCTCATCTTCGCATACGCCGGGGAATCGCCTCATTTAATCTGCTGGTTGGTCGAGATGGTTATGATGATTTTGTATATAGAAATCAATTTGATGTTTCTTTAAAGCCGAAAGCACGTGAGTATAATGTGGGTTTTTATTACACACAAAATAATGACTCTTTTGAGTGGAAGTATGAGATGGGTGCAAGAATTCATCCGGATCATTTGGAAGGTGTCAAACCGGATTATTGCACTCTGTTTAGTTTGGAGTTATTAGTTACAAAAAAAGGCTTTTTAAAAAGCCTTTTTTATTTTAAATTATGTTTTTAAGCCATTCTGTTAAAGAGGTACGAGCACGCTCCGTGTAGCGTTTTTTTCGGTCTGCTCCTTTTACTTTTTTACCTCGTTCATCAAGATCATTTATTTCAGGAAATAATCCGAAATTGATATTCATTGGTTGAAAGGAATCTTCTTCCGCTTCGACCGTGATGTGTCTTAACATAGCACCCAAAGCCGTTTCGGCCGGCGGTATCGGTAAATTTGGAAGAGCCGTGAACAGTCCGGCCAAAAGACCGATAGAGGCACTTTCAATATATCCCTCACAACCGGTGAGTTGTCCGGCTAATCTGATATTGGGATAACCTTTTAACTCTAACTTAGATTCCAATACCTTGGGTCCACAAACAAAGGTATTTCGATGGATACCTCCTAGACGAGCAAATTCCGCATTTTCCAAGGCAGGGATCATTCTGAAAATTTGTTTCTGTACCCCATAAGTCAGTTTTGTTTGAAATCCGACAAGATTCATCAATGTTCCCTGTTTGTTTTCCTTTCTCAGCTGAACAACGGCAAAGGGACGTCGTCCCTCTTCATGTGGATTAGACAAGCCAACCGGTTTCATTGGACCAAATAATAGTGTTTGTCGACCTCGTTCTGCCATAACTTCTACCGGCAAACATCCTTCAAAGTAAGGTGTATTTTTTTCCCATTCATGAAATTGGACTTTTTCTCCGGATAACAAAGCATCGATGAAGTCGTTATACTCCTGTTTAGATAAAGGACAGTTCAAGTAATCTGTTCCATCTCCTTTATCATATCGCGATTGATACCACGCTTTTGTCATATCAACGGAATCCGTATAGACAATCGGAGCAATAGCATCAAAAAAGTGCAGTGAATCCGTTTGAGTAATATCTTGTAATTGTTGTGCCATTTTATCAGATGTTAAAGGTCCGGTGGCAATAATTGTCGAGGTATCTGTTTCTTTTGGAAAGTCAGCTTCTTTTGTTTCTAACGTAAAATTATCAAAAGATTTAAGTGTTTCTGTAATTTGTTTTGAAAAACCTTCTCGATTGACGGCCAAGGCACCTCCGGCAGGAACAGAATTATTGTCAGCACATTTCATAATCAAGGAGTCACATCGTCGCATTTCCTGATGTAGTAGTCCGACAGCATTTGTTTCGGCATCATCCGAACGAAGTGAGTTCGAACAAACCAGTTCGCCGAACAGAGATGTTGTATGTGCAGGTGTTGATTGATTAGGCCTCATCTCAATCATATGAACATGAAATCCGCGTTTCAGTAATTGATAAGCTGCCTCACTTCCGGCAAGTCCGGCACCGATAATTGTTACGTGTTTTGTCATTTACTCTTTCCTTTTTGAATAAAATCTGATATATCATAATTCCAATGAAAAAGAAAGTATTTTATATAGCATTATTTTGTTTTTGCAGTGTTATCGTAACGTCAAATGCGCAAGTGTTACGGTCTGATTTGACGCTGTTAAAGGGAGCTCCGAGCTTGTATGCCGAGGAGTATGTAGATCCTTATTGGGATTTGGCGTGGCATGGAAAAGTTGCCTCTTACGGAGATCCGGACAGTCAG
Organism: uncultured Alphaproteobacteria bacterium; assembly: GCA_949292205.1. Lineage (GTDB taxonomy): Bacteria > Pseudomonadota > Alphaproteobacteria > CAAHEQ01 > UBA3637 > CALXZG01. The sequence goes on along the minus strand of CASEYR010000001.1, from coordinate 242,430 downwards.
TTTTTGGTAGCTCAGATTTACGAGCAGGGAAAATTGGTGCCAAAGGATTTGAAGAAAGCTTTAGAGTACTATAAAAAAGCGGCTGAGCAAAATCATTTGGAATCTTGTATGAAGTTAGGTGGTATTTATTCAGAAAACAAATGGGTCAAAGAAGATATGGAACAGTCTTTATTTTGGTATCATCGCGCGGCAGAGCGGGATTATGTTCCGGCACAGATTCAGTTATCTCACCTGTTAGAGAAGCAAAAAAAATATGCAGAAGCGTTTGATTGGATGGCAAAAGCCATGCGACAACTATTTCCGAGTGAGTCGGATTTAACCAGAGTCTCACCTGATTTAGAACGCTTGATGCAGCTGAAGGGGCAAACACCATGATAGAACCGATTATATTGGCTCCGATGGCAGGTGTAACGGATAAGCCTTTTCGCAAGATGGTAAGGCTTTTTGGAAATCATCTGTTGACGACAGAGATGATAGGTGTTGAATCACTGTATCGTAATCATCCGGCAACACGAAAGATGATGGATATTCACGATGAAAGGAACATCATTGTTCAATTGGTTGGAATTAATCCTCAGGCGATGGTTTATGCGGCTCAGATGGCTGAAGGAATGGGCGCGGTTGGTATAGATATCAACATGGGATGTCCTGTTAAAAAGTTGATTTCCAATGGTAGCGGGGCGGCTCTGTTAAAAAATCCGGATGCGGCCGCTCGATTGGTCGAATCTGTATCTCATGCTGTGTCCGTACCTGTTTCGGCAAAAATCCGTATTGGGTGGGATGACAAAAACATAAACGCAGTTTCTTTTGCGCAAGTTTTAGAGCGGGCAGGGGCTCAACGTATCACGGTTCACGGACGAACTAAAGAGCAAGGATATAGCGGTAATGCTCGGTGGGATATTGTGCGTGATGTTCAACAAGCCGTTTCCGTTCCGGTTATTGTGAATGGAGACATTGTTGACAGAGTGTCTGCTGAAAAAGCCCTATCAGTGACTAAAGCGGCCGGGATTATGGTGGGACGAGGTTCCTTAGGACGACCATGGATTTTGTCCGAGATTGAAAAAGGTATTTCCACACACTATCCTACAGCAGATTTAGTCTGCCAACATTTGGATTTTTTGTTGGATTATTATGGTGCACATGGTATTTTTGTGGCACGGAAACACTTGGCATGGTATGCTCGCGGGAAAAAAGGAGTTGCAGCATTTTGTCAAAGCGTGTATGCTGAACGAGAAGTGAGTCAGGTCAAAAAAATGGTATATTCTTTTTTTGGGGGGATATAATGAAAGTGATTATTGCAGGAGCCGGCGAAGTCGGTGTTGCGTTGGCTAAGTATTTGCGAGCCGAAGACAATGAAATTGTTCTAATAGATAAAGACGCCGATATGTTGGGTAGTTTAAGCGAGCAACTGGATATTCAAACCGTCGTTGGCTCATCATCTTCACCGTCCATTTTGGATAAAGCGGGGGCAGATCATGCCGATCTATTTTTGGCAGTTACGGGAAATGATGAAACGAATATCGTTTCTTGCGGTATAGCGAACTCATTGTTTCATATTTCTAAACGAGTTGCTCGTATTTCTTCACCTGATTACCTCTCTTCAAAATATAAGGCTTTTTTAGCGTCTATGTCCATTGAGGTTGTTTTATCTCCGGAAGTTGAAACGGCTGGTCGTATTGTAGATAATTTGACAATCTCGGGCTCTGTTGATATGGCAAGTATGGGTGGGGGATTAGTGAAATTTATCGGACTTAAGTGTCGCAAGACATCTCCGTTGGCCGGTAAAACGATTGCCGAAATCCAAGCAATGGTTCAAGATGCAAATGTTCGAATTATGGCAGTGAAACGTCGTTTTCAACTGATGCCTTTGGATAGTGTAACGGTTAAATCCGGTGATGATGTTTATTTTTTAGTAGAAAATGCTCATTTAACTCGAGTATTAGATGTATTTGGCTATACAGGCTCATCTCCGCGCTATATTGTTATTTATGGGGGCGGTAAAGTTGGCTTTCAATTAGCCAAGCAGTTAGAAAGTGATACTGTTTCACATGATGTCACGTTAGTTGAAAAAAATGAAGAGCGAACCCGCTTTTTAGCAGAAAAATTGGAATCAACTCTGGTTATTAATGGAGATGCTTTGGATGATGCTCTTGTTGACGAGCTTAATTTAAAAAATTATAAAATAGGTATAGCTACAACAAATTCAGATGAAAGTAATATCCTATTATCATTGATATCCAAACGAGCCGGTATAGATCGAACCTGTGCATTGATTCATAATCCACTCTATAATAACGTTCTGTCCGGATTGGGGATAGATACGACTATAGATCCGAATGCCGTTATGGTCTCTGCTATTTTACAGCATTTGCGTAAAGGGCGTGTCAAAGATGATTATTTTATTCAGTCCGGAATAGGGGAGTTATTAGAGATTGAGGCATTAGCCACCTCTCGCATTACAAAAAATAATCTCGGTAAAATTAAAATGCCGGAAGGTGTTGTTATCGGAGGTATTTTGCGCGGAGATTTATTTATGTTGCCGGATAAGGACCTTATCGTAAAAGAAAAGGATACGGTTTTTCTCTTTGTTGAACGAGGGCATGTGCAAGAAGCCGAACGCTTATTTTCTGTCGGTATCAGCTTTTTTTAGGTAAAAAATGACCCATTCAATCACACGTTTATCCGGTGTTCCATTTGGATTTGAACCATTTGTTTTCAAAAAGTTAGTTAATGAAGATAAAGTTCTTCTTGTGGTTGCGACGAATGAGACGCGATTGGCTTTTTTGCGGGATACGTTATCTTTGATAGCACCTGAAATCAGGACACTTACGTTTCCGACATGGGATACGGTTCCCTATGACAGAACATCTCCGCAGTCGGGAATTGTCGGACAGCGAATTGATACGCTGGTTAATTTGACACGTTGCTCTTTTACCGATCCGTTGATTGTATTAACAACGGCATCGGCATTACTTCAACTTGTTCCGCCACCGGATTTTTTTAAAAATTCAGTTTTGGAAATTGGGACGGGAAAGAGTTTGCCCTTTGATACGCTTAAGAGTTTTTTACTTGAGAACGGTTATCATTCTTCCGATACGGTTATGGAGGTAGGGGAGTTTGCTGTTCGCGGTGGTTTAATAGATATTTTTCCCGGAGGTTTTGAACAACCTGTTCGTGTTGATTTTTTCGGAGATGAGGTGGATTCCATCCGTTCTTTTAATCCGATGACCCAACGCACAACCGGCACGATGGATCAAGTTGTTTTAAAACCGATGGCAGAATTTGTATTAACACCGGATAGTATTTCCCATTTTCGTAGTCAGTATCGCGTTTTGTTTGATAAAAAAGAAAATGATTCTTTTTATGAAGCTGTTTCTGCAGGGCGATATATTCAGGGGATTGAGCATTTTCTTCCGTTATTTCATAAACAATTGGCTCCGTTTTGGACTTATGTTCCAAATGCAACGGTTGTTTTAGATTTTCAAACGCTAGATGCTTTTGTTTCAAGAAGAGAGCAAATTTTAGAATATTATGAAGCTCGTTGCCAAGCGTTGTCGGATGGTTCATCATTTGGAAGTGTTTATCAACCAATTCCGCCTGATTTATTTTTTATTGATAAAAAACAGATAGATGATTTTGTTTGTTCAAGTAAAACTTTTCATATTTCTCCGTTTGTGGAAGCCGAAGGGCAAGATGAAGGCGGTCGTCCCGGACATGATTTTGTAGATATTCGTGTTCAGGATAAGCAAGATGTTTTTGATGCCGTTGCCGACTTCATTAAACAAGAAAAAAGACAGGTTGTTGTTTCGGCAGCGACCAGCGGATCAAGTCAGCGAATATCGGGTTTGTTGCGGGACAGAGGTATTCCTCTGCATGCTTCAGAAAGCTTTTCCGAGGCTTTAAAAAAATCGCCGGCTATTTTGACGGCACCTTTTGAAAAGGGGTTTTCAACAGATCGTTTTATTGTTATTACAGAAACGGATATGCTGGGGGATCGTATTATTCGTACGCCCAAAAAACGAAAAAATACGGACTTTATAGCGGATTTAAGTACCCTTAATCCCGGAGATTTGGTGGTTCATCAAACACATGGTATCGGTCGTTTTACAGCCCTTATACCGCTTCAAATTGCCGGAGCAGCGCATGACTGTTTATGTGTAGAATATGAAGGTGGTGACAAACTCTTTGTTCCGGTTGAAAACGCCGATGTATTGTCACGCTATGGAAATGCAGATCATATTGGTTTGGATAAGCTGGGCGGAACGGCTTTTGCGACACGCAAAGAGCGCGTAAAAAAAGATTTGTTTGTCATGGCAGAAAAGCTAATTGATATTGCGTCAAAAAGAGCATTGAATCAAACAGGTCGGATTTTGGCTCCGCATGGGTTGTATCAAGAGTTTTGTGCGCGCTTTCCGTATTCCGAAACGGACGATCAAATGCGGTCAATACAGGAAATAGAAACGGACTTAGCTTCCGGAAAGCCCATGGATAGATTGGTTTGCGGAGATGTTGGCTTTGGTAAAACAGAAGTCGCCATGCGTGCTGCTTTTTTGGCGGTTATGGCCGGATATCAAGTTGCTGTTATTGTTCCGACAACCTTGTTGGCCAGACAACATGCGCAAAACTTTATTGATCGCTTTCAAGGTTTTCCGGTTCGTATAGCGGGATTGTCTCGTTTAGTTTCTCATGCCGATACACAAAAAATACATGAGGAAATGAAGCGGGGAGTCGTTGATATTGTTGTCGGCACACATGCTCTTTTGGCTAAAGGAATTCAATTTAAAAATTTGGGTTTGGTTATTGTGGATGAAGAGCAACATTTCGGAGTTGCTCACAAAGAGCGTTTAAAGGAATTAAAACAAGGTGTCCATGTTTTGACGTTAACGGCAACGCCTATTCCCAGAACGCTTCAGTTGTCGTTGGCGGGAGTTCGAGAGCTATCTGTTATTGCGACACCTCCCGTTGATAGATTAGCGGTAAAAACATTTGTTACTCCGTTTGATCCGGTTATTATTAAAGAGGCAATTTTAAGAGAGCACTTCCGCGGAGGTCAGAGTTTTTTTGTGTGTCCTCGGATTTCAGATATGGCGGAGGTTGCCGATATTTTATCTAAAATTGTTCCGGATATTCGCGTTGTCCAAGCGCATGGACAAATGGCAGCCGGCAAGTTGGAAGGTATTATGACAGCTTTTGCGGATAAAAAGTATGATGTTTTATTGGCAACAAGCATTATTGAATCGGGTCTGGATATGCCGTCTGTTAATACGATGATTGTTTATCGTGCAGATATGTTTGGGTTAGCCGCCCTCTATCAGTTGCGAGGTCGGGTCGGGCGAGGCAAGCTTCGCGCCTATGCCTATTTGACAACACCGCCGCATCAACGACTGTCAGACACGGCACAAAAACGGTTATCCGTTATGCAAAGCTTAGACAGTTTGGGGGCGGGATTTGCTCTGGCAAGTCATGATTTAGATATTCGTGGTGCCGGAAATTTATTGGGGCAAGAACAATCCGGACACATACGTGAGGTTGGTGTTGCATTATACCAAAAGATGTTGTCAGATGCGATACAAACACTCAAACAAAAAGGGAATAATGCAAAAAATATTGTTTCAGAAGATTATTCTCCGCAAATCTCGGTTGGGTTGCCTGTTTTAATACCGGATACTTATATTGCTGATTTAGATGTTCGTATGCGACTGTATCATCGTATCAGTGAGATGACAGATTTAAGTGAGGTAGAGTCATTGCGTGCCGAGCTGATAGACCGTTTTGGTGATTATCCGGTCGAGGTAGATAATTTGCTGATGACAGTTGAACTAAAGATTTTAGCTAAAACTGTTAATATCGAACGATTGGATGCAGGCACTAAAGGAGCGAGTATTTCTTTCCATAACAACACATTCCCGAATCCGGCGGGGTTGATTTCTTATATTTCCACTCAAATGGGAACCATTCGGATTCGTCCGGATCAAAAAATGATTGTGATGCGTCCTTGGGAGAAAGTAACCGATCGTTTGACCGGTGTTCGGAATATCATTAAAAAGCTGGCAGAAATTGTTTCTTCCTCTTGAAATTAGATTTGGAAAGGAGTATACTTCTATCCCGTTAGATTTTTAAGAAAGGATTATCATTATGCGTGTCAGTCGTCTGATCTCTAAAAAACACAAAGAAAAACCGGCGGAGGCTCAGCTTATCAGCCATATTTATTTGTTACGTGGCGGTTATATGCGTCCGGTTGCTAACGGCATTTATTCTCTGTTATTGCCGGCTGTTCGGGTTCAGACAAAAATTGAAAATATCATTCGTGAAGAAATGAATAAAATTGATGGGCAAGAGGTCAAAATGCCTGTCGTTATGCCTCGTGAGTTATGGGATGAATCCGGACGCTGGGATAGTGTTGGTTCCGAATTGTTACGTTTTAAAGATAGAACGCAACATGATATGTTGCTGGGTATGACGCATGAGGAAGCTGTTACAGCTTTGGCACGTACCGAAGTGACTAGTTATAAAGATTATCCGTTTATGTTATATCAGATTCAAACCAAGTTTCGTGATGAAGCACGCTCTCGGGGCGGATTGATTCGTGTTCGGGAGTTTACGATGAAAGATGCTTATTCTTTCCACACATCATGGGCAGATTTGGATAACTATTACGAAAAATGTGCAGCGGCTTATCATACGATTTTCAGGCGTTGCGGTGTTCCCGAAGTTGTTTCTATTCAATCAGATTCAGGCATGATGGGAGGAAAGGTTGCACATGAATATCAGTTATTGACTGATGCCGGAGAAGATCGTGTAGTTGTGTGTGATGCATGTCATACCTACGCTAATAGCGAAGTTGCGACGTGCCAGTTCAAGGCAGAACCGGAAGAGATGAAGCCTCTGGAAGAAGTAGAAACACCGAATGCAAAAACGATTGCTGATTTGGAAAAGTTTTTGAATATGCCTGCAACAAAAATGGCTAAGACGGTTTTTTATACAAGTGAAAAAGGAGAAACTTTTGCCGTTGTTGTTCGGGGTGATATAGAGGTTAATGAATTAAAGTTACAAAAGATCGTTCGTTGTTTGTTTAATTTTGCAACGGATGAGGAAGTGTTAAAGGCAGGAGCTGTTCCCGGATTTGCAAATGTCATCGGAGTCAAGTGCCGAGTTTTTGTAGATGCTTCTGTTGCGAATGGTTACAATTTAATTTGCGGATCAAACAAAGAAGGGTGGCATTTAAAGAATTTTAATATTGCCAGAGATATCCCGCACGCTACGGTTGTCGATATCGCAACTGTTAAAGACGGGGATATTTGTCCGAAGTGTGGGGCAAAATTGCGTATTTCTCGAGGGATTGAAGTCGGAAATATCTTTAAATTAGGCACGAAATACACCGAATCCATGCATATGACCTATACGGATGAAAAGGGACAAGAACAGACACCGATTATGGCTTGCTATGGTATTGGTGTCGGGCGGTTATTAGGTTCCGTGATTGAGGCACGCCACGATGACTATGGTCCGATTTGGCCTTTGTCCATTGCGCCATGGCAGATTCAATTGAATGCGATGGGTATGGCGAATCCTCAAATCAAAGAGGTTGCCGAACGGTTATATGCTGATTTGGAAACGGCTGGTTTTGAGGTTTTGTATGATGACCGCGGTTTGTCTGCCGGCGTTCAATTTGCGGATGCTGATTTGATGGGCATTCCGTTGCGGTTTATCGTTGCTCCTCGGGCTTTAGAAAAAGGAATGATTGAATACAAAGTTCGAGGAACAGATGAGAATGGCTTAATTTCAATTGATGAGGTTCTGCCATTTGCTCAAAAATGGATTGATGAGGAAATGAAAAAGTATCGTTAATCTATGTTAGGTAATTGTTTTTTAAATTTTAAAATTGAGGTAAACTCCCATGATAGAAATTGGAATGGCTATTGTTGTTCATGATCATAAGATTTTAATTGCTCAACGTCAGAAAGAGCGTAAACAAGGAGGATTATGGGAGTTTCCCGGTGGCAAAATCGAGCAGGGGGAAACAGCCGTTAATTGTATTCAACGAGAGTTTCTGGAAGAATTAGGTTTGCCTGTTGAGGTTGGGGATTTTTTTATGGATGTTATTTACGAGTATCCTGATATTGGGGGCGTCCATTTAAATACCTATTGGGCAAGAAGCTCAACAACGCACACGACCTGTATGACGGCACATGATCAAATTGCATGGGTTGAACCGAAGGATTTGGATAAATACGATTTCTGTCCGGCAGATAAACCGTTTGTTGATGTTTTAAAAAAGAAACATCTATAGACCGATAACGGCGCCGATAACACCTAATAATATGATATAAAGAATCGGATTGATCTTAAAATAAAATGCGGTGCAAAATGTTGCGATAAACAAACCTATTTTTCTGATATCCAAGACAAAAGTATTTTCATCTTGAAAAATCAATAAAAAGAGGGTCATAAAAACACTTCCCAACAAACCAATTACTGCAGCTTTAACAGCATTAAAAACGGAAATAACAGGGGGAAGTGTTTTTGTTTTTTGCCAGAATCGACTAATCAATCCAACCGTAATAATGGAGGGCGTAATCAATCCTAGGGTTGCAACGATTCCTCCTAGAACACCGATCAGGGCAAAACCTGTATAGGTCGCCATATTGACGCCAACTGCACCGGGCGTCATTTCTGCCAGAGCAATAATATTGGATAAATCATTTTGACTGATCCAATGTGCTTCATCGACCAGATCTTGCAGAAAGGGAATGATGGCAAAGCCACCTCCGACAGCAAATAAGCCGATGTAAAAGAACTTAAAGAATAAAATCAAGAAGGTCATTTAAATATTTCCCTTTTTCTCTGGAACAGGATCCATCCGACGAATCCGGCAATAATGATCGGAATTGCGGGAGATAATTTGAAAAAAATCCAAATAAAAGCAAAGACTGCCAACAAGAGTCCCCACCAACTTTTTAAAGCCCCTTTTGCTTGAGTAATAGTCAAATTCAATATCATAACGGCAACGGCTATTCGCACCCCATTTAAGGCGCTTTGAAAAATAGGATGATTATCCGCTCCCGCAATTAAGTGTGCTAAAAGCAGAATGGTAATAACTGCAGGAAGAACCATTCCTAAAACAGAAACAATACCCCCAATGAATCCCCCTTTTTTGTTTCCTAAAAAAGCCGCAAAATTAACAGAAATAATTCCGGGTAAAGTCTGACTAAGCGCTAAAAAATCAAGTAACTCCTGCTCCGTTAGCCATTTTCTTTTTTCAACGAACTCAGATTTAGTTAAAGCCACAATCGTATATCCACCCCCAAAGGCGAATGATCCTATTTTAAAAAAAGATAAAAATAAAAAAAACAATTTCATAAATTATTTGTATCATTTAGATGTAAATAAAGTATTAACAAACAAAAAAGAAAATTATTTTTTAAAAAGGCGATTGATTTTATACTTGCTAAAAAAAAGAAAAGGTCTTAAACTAAACTCAAAGGAGCGTTGATATGGTTTTCTGGGCAAGTGTTTTGGTTTTTATCGCCAGTATTATGACCTACATGTTTTTTCCGCGAAATGATCAGTATGATCAAGAATTGCGTAAGGCGGAGTATGCAATCACATCTTTTGTAAATCAGCACCAGGCTCTTCGTGATTATATGTACCAAATGATTGAATGGCATCCGTCTGACAGTATGAAAGCTAATTCTAAATTTTTTAATCTGATGCCTTTTGATGGGTTACAATCTATGTTGCCATGGGGGATGCGTCGTCTAACTTCAGATGCTCAATTTAGTCATGATATCTATGCTATTTGTTCCGAAGGAAATGCTGGCTCCTGTGAAACGAAATTGACTCCGAATCCGCTTGTTGCTGACAGTGTGGGGCATTATACCAGTGTCTTGGTTTGTTTAAATAATGACTTAAACAGTATAACGGATTGTCCGTCTGGGAAGCAATATTTACTGACATATGGTTATCCTCCGAATATGTTTGATGAAACTGATTGGTGGCGTTCTCGGACAACACGATTAGATACGTGGCGTAAAGCTATTTTAAGACGAACTCGTGGTTCGGCATCTTGTGGCGTTTTATATGCGGTAGGTGGTTATGGCGCGGATGATCACTATTATTCTATTGATACAACTCAACGATTAACCGGAGTCGTTCGGCGTCCTGATATTGTTGGTGATGCGGTGCAATACGTTGTTCCAACCCCGATTACCGAAAATATGGCACATTCAACTGAAACTGGAAATGTTGGTCTAAATACCTGTGGTTCTGAAAGTGCTTGTACTAACAAATTGACCGGAATTTTATTTTGTTTATCTCCCTTCAATAATCCTTATGACACAGATGGATTGGCTTTTATGATTGATAAGATCAATAATACGGGATATGGATCATCTTCATCCGGAAACGCAATTCCTTTGAAGGGGGTATTGTCTTACGATATTTTATCTCCCGATTCCGGAAGTTTTTCTGAAACAACGTATACAATTTCCGGTATTCTTCAGGATACGGGCACAAATGGACAGCAAAACATTTTATTGGGAAATGTGCCCGTATCTTTTCAATGTAGCGGTTCTACTGATGCCAGAAATTGTTCTGTGACGGTAGATGGATTGACATCTACGACGACAGGAGGGAACCTGTTGTCGTTCACGTATATTGGAACAGGAAGCTATCAAAAGTTGTATGTAAATGGTGTTTCTGCCATTAGAAATACAGCTGCAAAGACATTAGCAGATCCGAAATTAGCAAATGTTGTTTTAGTGTCTAATTCAAATAATACATTAAAGCATTTGCGAATTTATCGTCGTGCGTTAACGGAAACACAAATAGAAAATAACTATCGGGCAGATAAAAAGCGATTCGGTATTTAATTGAATAAGATGTAAAATCAGGAGAGAATGATATGATGGAACACAGAGAAAATGAGCGCGGAGCAATTATGGTGGAGGTGTTGGCTGTTTTAGCATTGCTGGGGACAATGGGAACTTTATTGTTTCGTCAGGTGATTCAACGAAATCAAGAACTGGACAGTATTAATATGGCGACAGAGATGCGTATTCTGAAGGAAGGTTTTCTGGCCTATATTAATGCGGATAAGGCTGTTTTTGAAACAAGCTGTGTCGTTGGGGATGATGATCCACGTAAATGTTCATCTTCTGATCAATTACGAGCTCAGATTCGTTTTTTTGTTCCGGATGGATATGCTGATTTTAACGGTAATCCGGATATACTAGATATGTATCATTTCTTTCTGTATGGGTATCGGGTCAGTGGACGCAAGTATTTTTATGGCATTATTGTTCCAAAGACCGGAGCAGATGGTCCTTTGCCGGAAGCCATGAAGTTAACTCAAGCTGCCCGAGTTGCTAATTTAATTGGTTCTGATGGTGGTATTTATAGTGGCGATGGTACATTAGATGGAACAATGGGTGGATGGAGTTTGCCATGTGATGGAAGTGATATGTGTCCCACTCTTTCAGGGGGAATGACAGGTATTCCCGTTGTTTTAACTGGGATAGATGTTTATGTGCCGGAACCTGATATTAAGAATGAGCCTCGTATTCCTGTGGCTGTGCCGGAGTCTATAGCCTTTCGTCGCTTACACAGCAGTGAATATTTCTCGGTCGGTAACAGTAACGATAATTGTATTCAACTATGTGATGAAGAAGGTAATCCGGATCCGAACGGGACAGAGTTATGTCATACCTTTTTAAATGCTGAAAATCGATCTCAAGGAGATACAATTTACGGCCCGGGAACCGTTAAGACAGGAACCGATAAATGTGATCCTTTGTTTTGGGTCGGAACGGTTACAAACACGGATACGGATAAATCCAGTGCGGGACATGTTTATATCAAAAAGAATTTATATGTCGGGCGCGATAATGAAAATAATCGTCAAGCAGTGGCGATTGAAACGGATTCGGAAAGTGATGCCAGTCGGCAAATTCGGGTCTATAATATTGATGGAACGGAACGGTTAACTTTAAATGCTGCGGGGCAAGTGATTGCGCGTGATTCAAATGGTGGTGAAACAGTTCGCATTGATGGTGGTAATGGTATTATTACAACTTATGAAAGAAAATATATTGACGGAGATATTAAACAAAATGTTTATTTGCCGACATTACGTATTGGTGGAGGACAGATTTTATCTAATGAACAAGTAACGTTAGCAGATGGAACGAAAACATCTTATAAGTTGGATTTGGCAAATGTGTCGTTGTTAAATGATGTTCGTTTGACGGCACGTGGCGGGGCTAAATTAAGCGAGATTTTGCCGAACTATATCGCAAAGGATATTCAATCTCTTTCTTTTTCCGCTGGTGGTAACACAGAGGAGGTTGTGCCTAAGCCGGAATGTCCGCAGGGTTATTCTCGTGCAATTGTCGTAACACCGACGAAGTGGTCTCAATATATACAAGGGGCTGAATTGAACTTAACATATACGTATAATGGAAATGATCGTTATGAGGGTCGCACAGAATCGGGGGTCGGAACCGGATCGCATAATCATACATTTTATGTTAATGCGCCGGATGCTCATAATGTGAATGCCAGTATGATTAGTGCAGAGAATAATAGTATCACTCTTAAGGATAATGATACGACTCCACAAATTCGCTTAATACAAAAGGCACCGGTTCAAATCGCTCTGGATTCCGATGATAAGTCGTGGACTGTTAGAATGACTTATGGGGAAACGGCTCCGACAGAGAGTGGTATAGATGATATTACGGCTTTGGCCCAAACATATTGCGTTTTTGAAAAAGATGCATTTCAAAGTGGTGGAAGTTCATGGGGGAATACGGAGAATAATAACGGTCTATATCGTGAACCTGGAGAAGCTCCCGATTCAAACACTAGCTTAACACCAGATACCTCTGATAGAGAGGATTATATTGGTACAGAGGAAGAAACGACGACAAAATGCGTTGATGATTGGACGTGTTTAAATACGGAATCGTGTGAAGCTGGTTATTGTGTACAAATGGATCAGAGTCTGTGTACAGGGAAAGAACAAGGGATAGGTATAGGTGATAATCTTTACTGTGTAGATGGTTCCCCTATTCGATTGTGTTTTTATGATGAAGTATGTGGATCTAAAAGGTGTGTCTACAATAAATGTATATAGTTACTAATAGGTATATTGGGATAAAACTCCATCGATATCAAGCGGTGGAGTTTTATAAAAAAAACAAAAAACCATCTTGACATTATAAATAACATCTTCTAGACTCAATCCTTATATTGAGGAGTTTTTCATGCAAAATAATGCCCTGAAAATATTTAATTGGTCTACGTTTTTTCAGACTCAGATTTTTATGCTACCTGTTTTGTTGTTGTTCTATCAACAAAACGGATTAAGTATTGGTGACTACTTTTTGTTTCAAGGTATTTTTTCAATTACGGCATTGTTGTTTGAGGTTCCGGCAGGTTATATAGGGGATATTTTTCCGCGTAAAAATATTTTGATCTTATCTTATGGGCTATTTTTATTACGTTTGGTTTTATGGTTCTTTTTTGCCCAATATGGGTATTGGATTATTTTAGCGGGTGAGATTCTGTATTCCGCATCAAAATCATTTTACGCAGGGGTTGCAGATGGGTATGTATACGACTATCTAAAGGCCGGAGGAAAAACCTCTGAAATGCTGAAACAGTATGGTCGTCTAAATTGTTTTATGTCAACGGGAACGGCTATATCTTCACTTCTTGGAGCTTATTTTTATCAGTATTTATCCGCATGGTCGTTGTCATCTTTTGGAAGAGATTATGGCTTTTTGATTCTGCTTTTGATTGAAATGATTTATAATACAATAGCAATAGGTCTTTTGTTTTTCTTGCCAAATGTTCCTTCCGCCAAGAAAAAAATAAGGTCAATGTCTGAAAAATATATAGACTTGTTTCGTATTACAAAAGAAGCCTTATCCAATCCGGATATTAAGTATTATATGTTTTATTCCGGATTGCTGGCAGGAACAACCATGGTTTTTGTATGGAGTTTTCAACCACTAATGAAAGTTGCTCTTATTCCTGTCGGTCTTTTTGGCGTTATTTATTTTATTAATCATTTGGTACGTGCATTAGCTTCCTATTTTTTAAATGATACGATGAAGCATTTTAGATTGCCGGCATTTGGTCAATTAACATTTGTTTTATTTGTTATTTCATTTCTAATAGCAATAGAATTAGCCCATTTAAATACTCCGCCTTTATGGGTTAGTATGACATTATTGACCTTTATTTGTGTGGCAATAGGTTTTCAGTTAACATTCACGTTGGCAAGTGTTTCCAGACTTCATATGCTGATTGGATCGGATATTCGTTCAACGGTTGCCTCAGTTAATAATATGATTGGGCGTTTTGTCGCTGGTTTATTTTTAATTTTATTTAAATTTTTGCTTGACGGTGTTTCTGTTCAAGCATCGTTTATTGTTTATCTGTGTATTTTTATGCTGGGGTTATATCCTCTTATAAAAATAGTTAGAACAGATAAAGTGTCTATTGTGCCAAATAAATAATCTTTTTGTTTGATTTAATAGCTATTTTTGAGTATAATTTCTTTATGAGCACGTTGTTTGAGATCTTATCGGATAAGCCGTTGGCGGATCGTATGCGACCACAAAAATTGGTTGACGTTGTCGGTCAAGATCATCTATTGGGCGAAAAAGGTCCGCTTCGCCGTATGATTAATTCGGGGAAGATAAGCTCATTTATCTTATGGGGACCTCCGGGGTGTGGCAAGACAACGATTGCTCGTATTTTAGCACAAGAAACGAATTTATATTTTGAATCCTTATCTGCAGTTTTTTCCGGAGTTGCTGATTTAAGAAAAGTGTTTCAAGAGGCCCAAAATCGCCGTCGTTTAGGAAAAGGGACATTATTATTTGTAGATGAAATTCATCGATTTAATCGGTCACAACAAGATGGTTTTTTGCCTTATGTTGAGGATGGTACGATCGTTTTGGTCGGAGCAACAACGGAAAATCCATCTTTTGAGCTAAATGGAGCTTTGTTGAGTCGATCTAAGGTTTTTGTTTTAAATCGACTGGATGATGATGCTTTAGAAATCATTTTGCAAAAAGCAGAGGCCTTAATTGGACATCCGATTCCATTAGATGAGGTTGGAAAAAAGTATTTAAAAGCATTAGCAGATGGTGATGGGCGATATTTTATCAATTTAATAGAAAGTGTTTTTCAATATGCTACTTCTGATGAAATTTTAGATAAGGAAGCTTTGGAAAAACTTCTCCAACGACGACTTCCGAATTATGATAAGGATAGAGAAGGGCACTATAATCTGATTTCAGCGTTGCATAAATCATTAAGAGGATCTGATCCTGATGCCGGGTTGTATTGGTTTGCGCGTATGGTAGAGGCAGGAGAAGATATGAAATATATCTTGCGTCGGTTAATGAGATTTGCTAGTGAGGATGTTGGATTGGCAGACCCCGGTGCATTAGTTCAAGCGCATTCTGCCTGGGATTCTTATGAGAGGTTGGGTTCTCCGGAGGGTGATTTAGCTGTTGCCGGATTGGTTATTTATTTGGCAACAGCCCCCAAATCTAATAGTGTTGAGGTTGCATGGAATGAGGTTCGGCAAGTTGCTAAAAACACAGCAACTCTAATGCCACCCAAACATATTCTGAATGCGCCGACTAAATTAATGTCGGATTTGGGATACAATAAAGGATATCAATATGACCATGATACCAAAGATGGTTTTTCAGGACAAAATTATTTTCCGGACGGAATGTCTCGTCATACATTTTATAGACCTATAGAGCGAGGATATGAACGAGAATTAAAGAAACGAATAGATTATTGGGTCAGCTTGCGAAAAAAACTTCAAAAATCTACAAAATAGGACTTGATTTTTTATGTTGAATATGGGAAAAGTAAAAAATAAGTAAGGGGGCACAATGGCCGTTCAATTTATAATGGTGAAAGAACAAGATAATGATATTCGTTTGGATCGTTGGTTCTCGCGATACTATCCGGATTTAAAGAATGGTCAGTTGCAACGGTTGCTACGTGGAAAAAATATTAAAGTAAACGGTGAAAAAGCGACAACCTCACGCCATCTGTTTGTGGGGGATGAAATTCGTATACCTCCATTAAATATTTCTGAAAAATCAAACCTTCCTAAAGATTTGTCAAAATCTGATATAGCGTTTATGCAGTCCTTGGTTTTATATCAAGATAATGATGTGATTGTGTTAAATAAACCGGCGGGAATTGCAGTTCAGGGCGGGACAAAAACCGAACGTCATATTGATGGTATGTTGGATGCTCTGCGATTTGGCAAAAATGAAAAACCACGTTTAGTTCATCGTTTGGATAGGGATACTTCGGGTGTTTTGGTTCTGGGGCGAACAGCCAATTCGGCAGCACGCTTGGCGGAATCCTTTAAAACAAAAGAAGCACGTAAAATATACTGGGCTATTGTTGTCGGAAAGCCGAAATTATTGTCTGGAAAAATAGATGCTCCTTTGTCAAAGTTATCTGGTGTCGGCGGCGGAGAGCAAATAAAAATAGATTTTGAAAATGGGCAACGGGCACAAACGTTGTATCGTGTTGTTGATTTTTTGGGGCAAAAAGCCGCTTGGTTGGAAATGAGTCCTTTGACGGGGAGGACCCATCAGTTGCGTGTGCATGCGGCACAAGTATTGAATACTCCGATTGTCGGTGATGGAAAATATGGAGGAGATCGCTCATTTACACTGGGTTTAACAAATAACAATAAGATGCACCTTCATGCACGATCCATTCGTGTACCACATCCTGTTAAAGGTGTATTGGAGGTGACAGCACCATTACCTCCGCATATGCAAGATAGTTTTTCCTTTTTGGGTTTTGATGAAAAGGATGGTTCTCGTTCAGTTGATTATTTTTTTAAGGAGTCATAAATGAAAATATTTCTGAAAGTTTTTCTTGGATTTGTTGTTCTTTTGATTTTCGGAGTTGCGATTTTCTTTTTGACTTTTGATTTGAACAGTTATAAGGGGATAATTGTTGAAGCGGCTAGCAAAGCCATCGGAAGACCTGTTACAATTGATTCATTGGAAATGAAGTTATCTTTGATTCCAACTATAAAAATAAAAGGGGTTCGTATAGAAAATCCGAATAATTTTCAATCAGAAAAAGCTTTTGCAACCATAGATGCTGTCGAAGCAACTCTGGCGGTTGCCCCTTTGTTTTCAAGAAAGCTAGAGGTGCGTGATTTTTCATTGGGAACAGTCATGTTAAATCTGGCAGAAAATAATGGGCGTAATAATTGGACATTTGTATCCGATTCATCGGAAAAAAAGAAGACGGAGCCCGTTGTGTCAAGAAAGGATGATACAACAGATGAGTGGTTGTCTCAAATGCGTATAGATAGTGTATCGGCAAAATCTTTGGTTTTGTCCGTATCACGAAATGGAGTGAGCAGAAGTTTTTCTATTGTGGATATTTCTGTTAAGCAACTCAAGGTGTTTTCTCTTACCTTAGTGTATAATGGAAAAAACATTAAAATTTCTGGAACAGTTAATGATATTTTGGATCTGATAAAACAAAAACCAGACTATTTATTTAATTTAGAGATTACTGCCTTTGATGCAACGGCAAAAATATCCGGAAGTATCGGAGATACAAATAGCTTTAAAAATATTTTATTGAATGTTAATCTAAGCGGAATGGATTTAAGACAAACGTTATCTCAAATAAATATTCGTAATAGCTTGATTCCAAAACAACGTTTTGATATTTCAACTGTTTTACAAGGAGATGTGTCAAAGATTAAGATAGGTGCAACAACTCTAACACTGGGAGAAAATAAATTAAAGCTTGATTTTTTGGGTGGTGTATCTGATATAACAGAAGCCTTTAAAATAGCCTTGACCGGTAGTTTGACCTTAACTGATTCTAAGCTGGGATCATCTTATGGTTTAAAACCATTTTCCTCTCGTTTTGACCTCAAGATGGTAGATAAGTTAATTACGATAAATAATTTTTCGTTTTTAGCAAATCGCTCTGATGCTCAAATTAAAGGCCAGATTTCTCTTAAAACAAGCAAACCTCAGATTGATTTAACGATAGCCTCTGAATACTTTGATGTCAAAGATGTGCTTTCGGATAAGGATCAAGATAAGTCTGTGAAGATTGTTGCCAAGAAATCTTCCGAAGACAGTCTTATTCAAGATAAACCGATTGATTTATCAAAATTAAACACCCTAGATGCTAATATCTCGTTTAATCTTCCTCATATGGCGGTTAGTGATGAGCTTTCTGGATACATTGGGGTTATTGGTCAATTAACGCTGAAAAATGGTATTTTAAACATTACGCCCTTGAGAATGACCTTGTTGGATGGTGATGTAAGGGGAAAATTATACCTAAATGCAATGCAACAGCTTGCTCCGTTAACTGTTCAGCTGACTGGAACAAATCTTGATTTAAATAAACTTAAACAACTAAAAACAATAGTACGTGATGCTACTATGGATTTTTCCATTGATTTATCTTCAAAAGGTAATTCCGTAAAAACATTTATGGCTGGATTGAACGGACAAATTGTTTTAGAAGTTCCTCAAGGTACAATAGTCAATAAATGGTTTAATACGCTTCCGGCAAATATGGGTATTTTTAAGAGTAAGATAAGTCCTGTTTCTTTTTCAACATCAGATCAAGAAAGTCGTATTATTTGTGGGGCTGTTAATTTACGAGTTAAGAATGGTGAAATTAAAAGTGATAATAATGTTGCCATTGAAACATCAACAGCTAATTTTTTAGTGGGGGGAGATGTTAATTTAAAAACAGAAGAAATGAATTTAACGATGATTCCCTCTCTAAATGAGGTAAAAGAATCTGTTAATAAGGTGTTATCGGCAGCCCAGTTTGTTAAAATCACGGGTACTTTTTCAAAACCGCGAGCAGCTCTGAATGAAAAGGAAGTGATAACAAGTGCGGCTAAAATCGGAATGGAAAAGTTGATTGAAAAACAGCTTGAAAAACAAGGCATTAAACTTGAAAATAAAACAACAGAGGAGTCTGTTCCTTATCTATTGTGTCAAAAAGTATTGGGACGCAAGACAATTGGACAGATACAAGAAGAACAACAAGAAAGATCTTATCCTATTCAACTGATTCAAGAAGAAAAAGAAGAACCGAAGCCGGAGATTCTTTCCCCGCAAGAAGAGTTTAAAAAACAATTGATGGATTCTTTGTCCGAGGTTCTTCAATAATGCTTATTCATATTAGGGTTTTTGGTCGAGTTCAAGGAGTTGGGTTTCGGGCTTGGACTCGTCGGAAAGCCTTATCTTTAGAATTATCCGGATGGGTGAGGAATCGAATAGACGGATCTGTTGAAATTATGGCAGAAGGGCCTGATGAGGCTATTCGTTTATTTTTAACAGATTGTCGTAAAGGATCCTCTTTTAGTCGAGTTGATCGGGTAGAGCCGGTTTATATTCCCGATGCTCCTCTTTTGCCGATAGAAGATGGAGTATTCTTAAATCAACCGACAGTCTAAGATGATTTTTTATTATTGAGTCGTTTTTGATAAGTTCCTCTTATCTCTCATATAAAGATAATTATACTATCTACCGTGATAGTTGATAGGATGAAAAAGATTAACTCTTTGCGAGTTGATTTGAATGGGCGATTGTTGGTAAAGCTGTTTTATAATAGCTTTCATCTTTTCATCCATATAAGATAGGGTTTTTTGTGATATTTCTGATGGAATGCCAAATTGTATCTCCGCTAAAGCTCCTGTCATACAAGCGATAGTATCACTATCACCGCCTAAAGAAACAGCATTCCGAATAGCATCCTCAAATGATGTTGCATTCAGAGTGCATAAAATAGCCTCAGGAACGGTTCTATCACAGTTTACATAAAATTTATTATATGTTTCTCTGATGTCATCTACGGACCTATCCATATCATAATGATATTTCTTTTGTATTATTTTTTTTATCGTAATGGGAGATATTTTCTTTTTTAATAGGAACATAGTTGTTAGATAAGCACAAACACCTTTTAGCGACATAGGATGGTTATGCGTAATATTTGTAATTTCGCATCCTTTTTGTAGTGCAGTTTTAAGATTCTCATATAAAAAGCCAACAGGACTAATACGCATCACAGCTCCGTTTCCCCAGCTTCTGTATGGTTTTGGGGAAGGGGAGTCAATCCACTCTTGAAATTTTTTACCATATCCGACCGGATACTGTCGGCACCATGATTGTAAGGTTTTGACAATAGGCTTTCTATTCAGAAGGCTATCTGCAACGGCAAGCGTGCAAATAGAGTCATCTGTTATTTTTGACTGAGTTATCCATAATGGAAATTTCTTACTTTTGATATTATTAAACTCATAGGAAGATCCAATAATATCTCCAACGATCGCCCCTAACATAAGTAATTCTCCGTAAAAAAAAGCCATCTTAGATGGCTTCTTTTATTTTTGTAAAATGTAAGTTCCATCCGGTTGTTTGATGAATGTTTCCGTTCCCCAATTATCCCAAGCCAGAGTAAAAGAATTACCGGTCTTTTCAACAATAGATGCTGTTTCAGATGGCATAGAGGCACGATAAATTCTGTTTTCACCTTCTAAAATCATATCATCAGTCCAATTTGGGTGCTGAAATGTTAAAATTGTATCATCTTGCGGAAGATTCATTTTTTGTTTTTCAACAACAAACAAAGCCGTTCCCGTCAGAACAACTAAAATACATAAAACAATAAAATAAAATTTTGGATTTTTTAGCATATTCATCTCCTCATTCAAAAACGATTTAAACTATAGTAAAAAATAAATCTCTTGTCAACAATAAAATACAAAGATACATGATGAATAATGTTTTAGATTTTTACTGATAAATGATATTATCAAAAAGCCTTGATGTTATCAAGGCTCTTCATACTAACGACTCATTTCCTGTCTCATTTGCCAGAGTGTTCGCTCTGTAATATTGGGAAAGATAGGTCTTAACTGAGGCATGCGAATTTGCATTTCTCCTTGCATACCGGCATTCGTTTCTCTGGTGAAAGTAAATGTTCCATCCGGACGCTCTACCAAATGCTCTGTAACGGGTCTATCATTGTCAGTTGTATATTTATTTTGGACATAGGTTTCGCAACCACGTTCAGTTTCACGATAGAAGACATACGATTGCCCTTCTGCTTTATTACTCATAATATCAGCCGAACGATTTAAGACTTCTTCACGGGGAGCGGTTCGACGAGACTGACAACCCGTTACACCCATTCCAACTGTTATCGCCATAGATAAATATAATAATTTTTGAATTTCTTTAGTCATCTGTCTAATCCTTTTTATCTGCTTCTTGTAGAATTAATATATCCGCCGATACCGCTGGCTGCATTGCTTAAAAAGCCTGTTGTTTGAAGCATTTTTTCACGATTTAATTGAATATTATAGCTACCAAACAGCTTTTGCGTATCCAAAGCAATTGTCATTAACTCTTTTTCTTGACGCTCATAGAGTGAGTTAAACTTTTTATCTATGACAGACTCCTGATTCGGAAGATTCATTTCGGCAACCATCACCTGCTGATAAGCTGTATCACCGGCACGAGTTGCCAAATCATAACCATACTTTGCCGTTTCCGGTAATTTAGCGGCTTCAGCCTTCAACCATTCAACCAAAGATTGGGTTACAATAATATCGCCATATTTTGTTTGATTAAAATTCATGATATGTCCGGCTTCCGCACTCCAAGTTGATTCATCACCAAAGGCGATGGCACCCCTTAAAGCACTTCCCGCATTTCCGGCAATTTGAAAGCCTTTGGATACTCTGGAATCAGCGGTGCGTGAGCTTTCTTCCCAAATAGTTCCGATATTAATTCCTCTGAATTGATTGCTTCCCCATCGTGCATTGCTATCCAATTTTCTATCCATTTGCTTAATATGTCGAACGGCTTGACTGCTACCACGTTTACTTGCACTCATCTGGCTTGTCAAAAAAGTTCTCAATTTTCCAGGCATATATCTGATCAACTTAACATATTTTTCCGTTTCTTCGCGGTATGTTTGTTTAAACTCGTCCAATGTTCTGGCTTGTTGACATCTATCAAAATTAGGAAAAATAGCGGCTAATCCGGCACTGTTGGGAACTCCGACAGCATTCGTCATGTCGCGAATAAAATTATTTTCATTTTGTTGATGTTTCAATGCTGCTTCCATATAGGCTTCTTGAATCTTTGCCTGATATTCAGCTTTAATTTGGGAGGAGTTTGAAGTTGAGGTTATTGCTTCAATCAAATTTCCGGCATTTCCTTTTGCTGAAAAGAAGTCTGTCCAGCCGGCTTTTGCCTCCGAACTGGCCCCGGCTATTAAAGCGGCACCGGCCATGGTTGCACCACGAAAACTATTTTTTAATTTATCCTTTAAACTCATGTTCTTTCTCCTTATTTTGATATTAAAACATATCCCTTATAATAGCAAGTATACGCCCAATTTATATTTTTGTCAAATACTTTTTTTATACATCAAATATATCATAGGAAATCAGTATATGACGACATTTTTGCGTTGTCAAATATTTTATGATAAATTATAAGGTTAACAAGTAAGGAAAGGTCGGATACGTAATAAGGATTTTATGTTCAAATATTTTTTTGATACAAAGAAACAGCCTTAAAAGGCTGTTCCCGAAACTGGTAGCGAAGGAGGGGATCGAACCCCCGACACAAGGATTATGATTCCTCTGCTCTACCATCTGAGCTACTTCGCCATAACCGAGTGTATTTATACCGCTTCTTTTAGAGAAAGTCAACAAAAATCTTGCTTTTTTTTAAAAAATATTATAAACTGCCAAAAAAAATGGATTTTTATCTGTTTTTATGAGATTAAGTAGAAGGAGTTTTTGAATGGCGGAAGTGTTTTTTAATGGAGTTTCAGGTCGTTTAGAGGGGCGCTTTCATCGCTCCGAAAATCCGCGAGCACCTTTGGTATTGGTATTACATCCTAATCCAATTCAAGGTGGAACAATGAATAATCGTGTGACATACACTATTTTTCAAGCATTTGTCAATATGGGTTTTTCTGTTCTTCGTTTTAATTTTCGTGGTGTCGGTTATTCTCAAGGGGAGGTTGATGGAACCGGTGCGGGAGAGTTAAGTGATGCAATTGTAGCTTTGGATTGGCTTCAAAATATGGGTCAGGATTCTAATCAGTGTTGGATTGCCGGTTATTCTTTTGGAGCATGGATAGCGGCTCAAGTTTTAATGCGTCGTCCTGAAATTAAAGGTTTTACTTTTGTAACTCCGCCGACGAATACACATGATTTTTCTTTTTTATCACCCTGTCCGGCTTCCGGATTAATTGTTCAAGGGGGAAAGGATGTTATTGTTGATGAAAATAGTGTTTCTGCTTTAGCTGAACAACTTGATACTCATCGTTTTGTTAATGTGGTGTATCGTATGTTACCCAAGGCAGATCATTTATATACAAATGAACTAAAAAGTCTTTATGATACGATCGTTTCCGTTGTTCCGGATATTCAGACGGCGCAACCGCAAAAGACATCTAAAAAGACAACGACAATTATTCTGAATGATGACTATTAATGTTATATATCGTATTGTCTTCAGGCGCCGATTTTTTCGGCGTTTTTTTTGTTCTAATGAGCTTCTTTCCAATTTTTGCCTATCCCGATATCTGCAATCAAAGGAATGGATAAAGGGACGACTTTCTCCATCGTTTCCTTGATAAGGGCAGAGGCTGTTGCAACATCTTTTTCAAGAACTTCAAAAATGAGCTCATCATGAACCTGTAGTAACAAAGTACAATCTAATTCGGCCGAAGATAATCGATTATCAATGGCAATCATTGCTTTTTTTATAATATCGGCAGCCCCTCCCTGAATAGGAGCATTTATAGCAGAACGCAAGGCAAAACTCCTTGTTTTTCCATTATCCAGCCCTTGAATAAAGCACTTGCGTCCGAAAGGGGTCAGAACATACTTATGTTCAAGAGCAAACGCTTCCGTTTGTTGCATATAGGACCGTATTTCAGGGTACTGTTCAAAATAAGAGTCAATGTATTTTTTTGCCTCACTTCGTTCAATTCCCAAATTATTAGAGAGACCAAAAGCCGAGATGCCATAAATAATGCCAAAATTGATTGCTTTTGCACGTCGGCGAGTATCTGAATCGATTTCATCTAACGGAATATGAAATATTTGAGAGGCAGTTCTGGCATGGATGTCCTCGTTTTCAAGAAAAGACTCCTTTAACAATTTAACGTTAGCAACTTCGGCCATCAGGCGGAGTTCAATTTGAGAATAATCAGCCGCAATCAGCTGATACCCAGGGCGAGAAATGAAAGACCTGCGGATTTCCTTGCCATCTTCTGTCCGAATAGGAATGTTTTGTAAGTTTGGTTCCGAAGAGGTCAAACGACCGGTATTAGTGGCTGTTAGTGAAAATGAGGTATGAATACGAGGGTCTTTTAAGGATAAATCCAGCAGAGAATCGACATAAGTACTTTTAAGTTTCGCAAAACTGCGGTATTCCAAAACAGTTCGAGCCAGTTTCGAACCGGACAATGATAGATTTTCCAACACTTTTACATCTGTTGTCCAAGCCCCGTTAGCACCTTTTTTTCCACCCTCAAGACCTTGTTTTTCAAAGAGAATGACACCTAATTGCGCCGGAGAGTTAATATTGAACTCTTCTCCCGCGAGCTGATATATTTTCTGGGTTAACATAGAAAGTTTTTTTGAAAATAAAATTCCAAGGGAAGATAGGTGTTGTCTGTCAACCAAAATGCCGGCACGCTCCATACGAAACAGGATTGAGATCAAGGGACGGTCAATATTTTCATAAATGTGTTGAGGGTCTTCATTTTTAAGGCGTTCGGAAAACAAGGCGTGCAGTCTGAACGTAATATCGGCATCTTCGGCAGCATAAGTACAGGCTTGCTCTAAAGGAACTTCATTAAAAGTGATTTTAGATCGTCCTGTTCCGCAGATGTCGGTATATTTAATTGTTGTGTGATTTAAAAATAAATCCGATAATTCATCCATTCCGTGCCCATGGGTTGTTCCGTCCAAAACAGAACTCATAACCATAGTGTCATCAATAGGATCTATTTTAAACTCTTTACCGTATTCGCAAGCCAAAATATGCATATCATATTTAATGTTATGTCCGATTTTAAGGATATTTTTATCTTCTAAAATGGGTTTTAACAGAGTAAGAGCCTCTTTCACATCAATTTGTTTTGGTCTGTTTTTATTTTGAAAATCAAACAAATCGGTTGAAAAATTCTCATTTAAATCTCCGTGACGTAATGGAACATAACACGCTTTTCCGTTTTCAACCCCTAAGGAAAAGCCAACCAATCGAGCCTCTGCCACATCTAGACTTGTCGTTTCTGTATCAATGGCAACCTTGTCCTTGATATTTGTTAACCAGTTTTTTAAATCTGCTGTTGTTTGAATTAAAGTATATTGAGGTTTGATAACATCGGCTTTTTTTTCAAGAGTAGAATAATTTTGATTCTCTTCAAAAGACATATCAAGCTGACAATTTCCGACAATTTTTGTTCTTTTATCGCTCCAGTTTTGGACACGAGTCAATAAGCTTTTAAAATTATTTTCACTTAAAAATTCAGAAAGGGCAGTGATATTTGGCTCACGAATAAAGAACTCATCCGGTTCTGTCTGAACAGGCACATGATCATTTAGAACAACCAACTGTCTTGAAATGAGAATTTGTTCCTTATCTCTTTTTAAGCCTTCGCGTCTTTTTTCCTGAGGAATCTCATCTAAATGAGCCAGCAAATTATCTAAAGATCCAAATTGGTTGATTAGTTGAGCTGCTGTTTTTGGGCCGATACCGGTTGCTCCCGGAATATTATCCACGGCATCACCCATCAAGGATTGAACATCCGTAACCTTATCGGCAGTTACACCGAATTTTAGCAGAATATCTTCGTTCGTAATAAGCTTTTTTTTCATCGGATCATAGACGGATATATGCTCTTTTTTAAGCTGCATTAAGTCCTTATCCGCAGAAATAACCCGAGCTTCCCAACCTTTCTCATTTGCCAAACGAGCATACGTTGCGATAAGATCATCGGCCTCATAACCTTCCATCTCAATCCAAGGAATGTTTAAAGCCTCACAGGCTTGACGGATTAAGGGAAATTGAGGGACAAGATCCGGAGGTGTTTCCTTTCTGTTTTCTTTATAAGCAGAGTAAATTTCATTTCTGAAGTTACGTCGTTTGGCATCGAATACAACCACGATATGCGAACATATATTATCTTGACTAAGGTTCATCAGCATACTTGTGAAACCATACACCGCATTGACAGGCGCTCCATCTGGACGCGTCATAAGAGGTAACGCATAAAATGCTCTAAAAATATATCCCGAACCATCAATCAGACAAATCGTGGGGCGATTGACCATCATTTAATCCTGATTATTATTACCGGCGATTAAGTCGGCACTTTTTGTATTTTGATCAGTTAATTCCTTTAGTGATGTATAGGCAATTTTACAATGTTCCGAGCAATATGGTTTGCCTGTTACGGTTTGCTCTCCACAAAAATGAAAGCCTGCGTCTGTCGGATCTCCTATAGGCCAATGACATGTATTCAATTTTAGATCCATCAAAGTGCATTTCCCTTTCGGAGCATGCCTAATGACAGGTGATTTATCCGTTTTCTTTTTTATAGGTGAGGGACGATTAGTTAAATCCAGACGGTGTACTTTTCCAACAACGGAGTTTTTTGATATTCCTAATTCCTTTGCTATTTCTATAGTACTTCGGCCTTTAGCCCATAATTTTTTTAATTGTTTGATTTTATCTTCGGTCCAAGCCATATAATCACTCCTTTTATATCCTACTGGTTAATATACGTCATTTCTGATTCCAAGTCAACTGAAACCGGCATTAAGACAGATCCATATCCAGCTTGAGAAAAAGTGTTATAAATGTCACTTAAATATTTTTCTGTCAAGCGAACATCGGCGGGAAGAGCCTCATGCATCAGTGCCGTTGTCAAAAGAACACGTTCCGCATAGCTCATAGGTTCTTGTTTCCCTTTTATTTTTTGAAAGGCAAAAGCCATAGGCAGACTCAAAAAATGAACGCGGTAGGCTTTAGCTACAGTATCTGCCGTTTTGGCGAATTCATCGGCATTTTTCCAAGAAGATTTTGCAAATAAAGCTTCCAACTCATCGCCCTGTTTTAATAGTCGTATTCTGTCAACTAAAGATTGTATCGGATTGATTCGGTTTTGTTCAGGGTCAGAGTAAAAAGTTTCCAACAAGCTTAACGATCTTTGAAATTGTTTGGCGTCGGCTCTTGTTGTCAAAAAGAGATTAAGTGTTTGAAACCCATTTGCTAGTTGTCTTATTGATTCTGATGATAACTCTCCTTTTTGTGGATTTTTAAGTATTGCTTTAGGTAGTTTAAAATACGTTTCAATAGGTTTGTATCCATTAAATGATCCAATTTCAGAAGGTTCTAGTTTTTTGACTTTTTCGGATAATTTAAGATTGTTTAAATTATTTTCTTGATCGGGTATTTTATATGCATCCGGCGATAATAAAATATATAGACGAGGATTTAAGTCATATAGATATTTTTTT
The DNA here is from genome assembly GCA_949292205.1 of uncultured Alphaproteobacteria bacterium. Lineage (GTDB taxonomy): Bacteria > Pseudomonadota > Alphaproteobacteria > CAAHEQ01 > UBA3637 > CALXZG01. Next base: position 214,808 of record CASEYR010000001.1, on the reverse strand, counting down.
GAAAAATCAGAAAGTTGTGGGGCGATATTTGTTGGAACGGCACCTTTCCAAATTACTACTTCCGGATGAGTCCTAACCTTTTTCGGAATAAATGGAGATTCAAAAATAGCCGGAAAAACATATTGTCGTTGTTGAAAAGGTATTTTGAGTAAAGAAGCCAAAAAAGCATCAATTTTTTTTTCCGGTTGCTCCTTTTCATTTGTTGCTTTAACCAATAAATCAGCCGAAATCGGTTGATTATTGATAATATGTTGAATTAAAGCTTGGACCGCAGATTCTTTCGCAGTTGCAGATTGGTTTATCAGCAATCCAACTCCTGTAATAAATAAATAAAGAATTGACTTCGGCATTAGCGACTAACTCCAATAGGTCTTGTTTTTGGCATTGGTAGTTTTTCCTGAACCGTATAAGTCAACTTGACCTCTTTCTCGCTTGGAATAGAAATAGTCCATTTTGCCTGATGAGCTGTTGGCTTAGATGATTTTTGCGTTTCCGATAGGATTTTCCAAACACCTCTGAAATTTTCAATAATATCAACGGTAACATTTGAATTTGTTCCGTTTTTCAAAGTAATTTCAAACGTTTTTTCCGTGATGTTGTCTGCGATTTGATTTTTCTTGATTTGTTTTGCATCAGCCGAAATATCAAAAGCCGTTCCCATATTCAGGCGGACTTTTTCAAGGTTTCCTGTATGATTGATTCGATCTTCTCCGATGAAAATCATTTGTCCTTGTTTATCGGATTGATACATACGAATAACACCTCTAGGTAAAGGAATCCCCAGATTATTTTGTTTTGTATTTATAAAACTAATTTGAATTTGGGGTTTTACCTGTTTTACTTCACTATATGGTTGTAGTTGATTGTCGAAAGTATATGTTTTTTGAATACTTACACTATCGGCAGAAAGCAAAGAAACTTGCTTTGTTTGGTTCGATAAAATATCCGTTTTGCGTGGCAGTGTATACAGATGGTAGTCGGCGATATTCTCTTGAGCCATTCCGGCAGCACTTTCCATAACAACGCTATCCATAGCCATATTAGCCTTCATCATCATTCTGGGACGAGCAATATAGTCCGGAACCAAGTTGACATCTCCTGCAACGACTTGAAGATTAGCGTTTTTATAATCGGTTCCCGAGTTATTTGTCAAGGAAACCCAACCGGTTAATGTCATGGTTTGGTTATCAGGACTCATTTGAGCCACATAGTTAGCATCCCAGGATAGACCGCGTGTTAGATAGCTAAGAGTTAGATTTTGTTGAGCTGTTTTATCCGATGAAATTGTCATAACCAAAGTTGGTTTTACTCTTAAATTTTCGGGGATTTGATTAAATAAGATTCTTCCCGGATAAGAACTGTCTATTTTTCCATTTATTTTTAAAATCGGACTCGTTCCGTTAATGGCTAATAGCTCAGCTTCACTTGTTTCTGCTTTTCCTGTTTTAGGGTTCATATATTCCAATGTTACGGTTTCTCCTATGGATTTTTGCAGTAAAGATTCATAGGACAAGACATCGTAGTTGAAATTATTTTCTAAAAATTTGATGCCGGCTCCGGTCAACAAGACACTGGATGGAATAATTTGTCCGGAAATGTTAGAAAAGGCAATGTTATTAATCTGCTGTTTTATCGGGACAAGACGAGTATCCTTAACCAGAGCACGATCATTATTATAGATAACAATGTCCAAATTTGTTTGTTTTTGAACACCGATAGTTTCTTCTTGAGCGAAAGTCGGGACAGATAACAAGGACGTTGCCAATAAAGTATAAATAATATGCGCTCTCATTTTGTTTCCTTTCGTAAAAAAGTTAGTTGAATATAGTTGGGATTATTCTGGATTAACCTATCTCGCCATTCATGACCAAATCCCAAGCATAAACTAAGTATATAATAGGTTGGGATAGCTTTAACCGAAAGATTTAATCCCTGGGGCGTATTTAATAAAGTTTCTTGCAACACAGTTTTAAATCTGTTCAATTCAATACGTGTCCCAAAATAGTGAATCAGGCCGACAGATAGAAAACCGATTAGTCCAAAATACGCTATCAGATGATTGGATAGACTGATATCTTGATACTCGGCAATCCACTTTGTCGCCCAGATAAGGAGTAAAATACCGATAATATACTCAATGTTAAATCGAATAAAAGCAGCTCCTTTTAAAAGGATTAGAAAGATATGTTTTGATAATACGTGCTGAAAAGCTTTTTCTGCACACTTAATGAACCAAGATTTTTTATTGAGTTGATTTAAGATATGCTTAATTTCAATAATATCTTGTTCTGGTAGCGAGTATCCTGCACCGATCTTCCATAGAAAAGGCGATATACTTTTTGCTTTAGTCAGCGGTTTTTGCCATTTTTTATATTTGCATACAAAGATTGAAGCAAAAGTATACAGCAATAATACAATGCTAAAAATCACACAGATAACATAGGCGGATGATAAATCTTTAAAAGATAGCTTGGCTTGAGGCAGTGATTTTGAATCTGTTAAAATATGAAGACGAACATCGGCAAATGCCGGTAAAGGACGAGTTAGTTGATATAAAATACTTCCGGTATCATCTACCTGAACTAACACATTGTCTGGAATAGAAACATTGTTAATTCCGAATAATAACTCTTTTTGATATATGGTTGTTTTTTGGGGAAATAAGACCAGAGCTGAAAAACGTTCAATTGCTAATGGCCATTCCGTTCCGGTTAAATCGATTAAAATGTCTGAAATAGATTGATTTTGTTTTGTTTTTGTTTCAATCACATAGGACAATATAAATCTGTGAATTCCGATAGGAAGCGGTTTTTCATATGTAACAGTTAATAACTCCGCTGTTTCATTTTGGGTTAGCGAAATAGGAACATTATTTATCAGCGCTTTTGTTATTTTAGTTTCTCGGGAAACCGTATCTCCGTCGGGATGGGTTATTTTTTTTGGAAAAGTGCGAGAAAAAATCCGTCCTTCTTTTGTGCTGACAAATTGGATTTGTTCTTCAATTTGTATTTTTTTGTTATCAAGTATTTGAATTAAAAAAGAAAAATCCGTTGCATGATCAATAAAAGCCGCCGTTCTGTCATGACCGAAGGGTGTCCTGATAGGGATGTTGATATTCTTTGGTGTTAATTGCGGGGGAGGGATTGATTCTGCAGGATTGTGTGTGGGGGGTATTTTTTTTTGAGACGGCTCAATTAAAACAGCAGGTGTTCCTTGATAAGTAATATTTGTTGTTTTTCCCACAATTTTTGGATTATTCGGATTAAAAAGTACATTGGGAGTCATAACCTGAGCTAGAACGATATTAGAGCTCATGATAGCCAACAAGGCATATATTATAATTTGACCTAGTTTCATTTATTTATTTTTCCCTTTTTTTCCTCAGCATAACAGACATCATACAAAGGACATTCATAACATTTGGGATTTCTGGCCGTACAAACATATCTACCATGTAGAACCAAAGCCAAAGCGACATCCGGTTTATACCATGTCGGAACGATTTTTTGAAGCTTTTCCTCTACCTCTGCCGGTGTTTTTCCAGAGCATATTTTTAAGCGGTGACATGTACGAAAAACATGAGTATCTACACCGATATAAGGGGCATGAAAAGCAATATTTAAGAACACATTGGCTGTTTTTCGTCCCACACCGGGTAAAGTAATCAGTGTTTCAAAATCTGTCGGTACTTGTCCCTGATATTGCTCTAGTAAAATATGAGCCAACTGAATAATATGTTTTGTTTTGTTATTAAAATAGTTGATGGATCGGGTGTATACTTTCATTCCGTCTTCACCAAGCTCAACAACTTTTTGGGGTGTATCAGCGACCGGAAAGAGTTTTGCTGTGACATTGTTGACATTTTTATCTGTGCTTTGAGCTGATAAAATAATAGCCATCAACAAGGAAAAATGATTTGTCCAGTTTAATTCACATCTGGGATTCGGGTAAGCCTTATTTAGGGCTTCCCAAAAATCATTTCGTTGAGAGGGTGTCATCATTTTTGGCATTTTAACGTTTCCTCTCCAAGATAAAAGTAAGTGTTTCAGCTAACATATCTGCTCGTTTTCCAAAAATGGATATGGCTGCTAGTCCTCGTTCTGTTAAGCTACGCGCTAAGGACTTAGCTTTATTCAGCCCTAAAATGGAAACAAAAGTTGATTTATGCGCCTCTGAGTCTTTTCCCAGAGTTTTTCCCATAGCGGTAGTATCACCTTCAACGTCCAGAATATCATCCGTAATTTGGAACAGTAATCCGATAGCTCTTGAATATTGAGCCAAAGCCTCTCTCTCTTCCGATGAGGTTTGAACGGTTAAAGCCGGTGCCATACACGCAAACCACAATAAGGCGCCGGTTTTTAAAGCCTGCATCCGTTCAATTTCGGACAGATCTAAAACGGTTGTTTCTCCGATAAGATCCAGCATTTGTCCACCAACCATACCATTCATGCCTGCCGAGCGAGCCAATTCTGATACCAGACGAGTTCTTACGGTTGCATCTGGATGTGTTTCAGGGGAGGCTAAAACCTCAAAAGCCAAAGATTGAAGGGCATCTCCGGCTAGAATAGCCGTTGCTTCGTCAAACTGGATATGATTTGTTGGTCTTCCCCGACGGAGCGTATCATTATCCATGGCCGGCAAATCATCATGGATAAGTGAATAAGTATGCAATAATTCAATGGCAGCACCGATTCTTAAAGCGGTTTGTGTTGAAGTCCCCAGCATTTCACCAACAGTCAGAGTTAAAAAAGGTCTTAATGCTTTACCTGTGCTGATGGCAGAATAACGCATTGCTTCCACAACTCTTTTTTCGCGACCATTCGGCAATGGCAACAGGCTATCTAACAACTCATTCATAACTTGACGTGTTTCGGCAAGCTTAGTCTCCAATTTGCTCATCAAAATCCTCCCGCCCGATAATTGTATTGTTTTCGCCAATGATCAACTTGTCAATTTTTGATTTTGCTTGTTTTAGTTTTTCTTCACAATGTTTTTTCAACAGGACGCCACGCTCATAAACGGATACAGCCTCTTCCAACTTAATTTTTCCACTTTCCAGTTGGCGAACGACAGACTCTAACTCTGTCATAGCTTCTTCAAATGATAGAGAGTTTACTTCTTGTGACATGTCTTTTTCCCTTTTTGACAACATTGAGTTTTATCCTGATTATGGCAATCACACTTTTCATGTTCTGTATGATGGTGTCCGCAACAGCAGTGATGCTCTTCGGATTCAGACAAAATTTCTTGATGTCTTTTTTCACGTTCCTCAGGCGTTTCTTTGTGGTGCGTCTTTTCCCTTAAAGCTAATTCTCGATCGGTAATTTGCTTCATCATATCCCAGATGCTTTCTCTAGCAGCAAAAGCAGCCTGAATTTTTGTAATATCTGTTTCAGAGGCTTCAATTTCATCTAAATCCGCCATAATAGCATCCTGTAATTCAAACGCTTTTTTAGAGATAATTTGCATTTCTTCCCATAGCAGTTTTTTATTTTCGGCATTTTTCAGTAAAGCTGTTAGCTGTTGAATATTGTGATTTAAACTTTGTTGCATTTATTTTCTCCTTATAAGCTATTTATACCCAATTCCTGAATTGAATACAATGTTTTTTTATATTTTTTTTCTCTTTTTTTCTTGTGTGAAAAATTTTTAAAAAATCAATAACATTTTTATTTTTTTGTTTTCCGATTGTAAAATGGATTGAACTTCTCTATTTTTTGAATTATGATAAGAGGTATTAATATGTCGGGGTGTTACTATGAAAAAAATATTGTTTGCCTTATGTTTAATGAGTTCTGTATTTGCACATGCGGAAATGGATCCGTTTTCCGTTTATTTAGCCGAAGCCCCCTCTGGTTGTATTGATACTCCTTTAAAAACGGGAGAGTTGACTTTGCCCGATTTAATTCAAATTGGGATTTGTAATAATCCGACTTTAAGTCGAGGATATATGTCTGTTAAAGCGTCAGAGGCGGCATATGGACAGTCGAAATCAGCGTATTTACCAAATGTAACTGTCAATGGAAGTATTTCACAAGACTACTCAAGACAAGAGGAGGGGGACTCGGAGAAGGGACATCCTTATTCGGGTAATGTAGCCTTGTCTTGGTTGATTTATGATTTTGGAGGACGAACCGCTACAGCCGAGCAAATGCGAGCCTATTTGGACTCGGCACAATTTACGTATAATGCGACATTGCATGATACGGTTTTGGCTATTAATCAAGCCTATTTTGATTTATTAAGTGCCCAAGAAGTTTTAAAAAGTTCAAAAACCAGCGAGGCCTCTTTTAAGAAGTCATATGAAGAGTCGGTTAAGCGGTTTGAGTTAGGTTTGGTGTCGGCCAGTGATAAATTATTGGCTAAAACCAGCTATGAGCAATCTCGACTGGCGGTTGTTCAGGCTGATAATACACTGAAAAAAGCACAAGGAGCGTTGGCTGTTTTATTGAACTTGTCACCGGATACGCCTCTTTCTGTATCACGTCCTCCAAAGGACAAAGATATTACAAAGCTTGAAACGGATCAGACGGTTCAGGAACTGATGGCCACCGCCCTGACACTTCGTCCTGAGCTGAAAAGTAAGCAAAGTGATATGACGGCCGCCCAAAAAGGGATAGATATTGCCAAGGCGGGGGCTCTGCCTTCTTTGAGTTTTGGTGCCGAAGCCGGATATAATGATAATTGGAAAAAGCATAATTTATATCAATATGGAACATCTGTTGGTTTAACACTTTCCATTCCGTTATTTAATGGCTTTTCGGATATGTACAACATCGCAAAAGCCAAGTATCAATATCGCCAGGCTGCACTGTCTGTTGTTGAAACCCAAGACTCCGTTCGTAATGATGTTTGGAGCAGTTATCAGGACTATGTAACATCGGTTGATTCTTATGATATCAGTCGTAAAACTTTGGAAAGTGCTTTGGAAAATGAACGGGTGGCCTTTGCTTCTTATCAAGTCGGTCGAGGGAGTATTTTGGAATTATTGACGGCAGGTTCTCAATTGGCAACGGCCAGACAACAGGTCATCGTGGCATTTTATTCTGTATTAACAAGTAAGGCTAATTTATATCGAGCCATCGGGAGGTTTTAATGGGTAAAAAAACGTGGATAACAATAGGTGTTTTGGTTGTTTTGGGTGGTTTGGGATTTTATTTTACACGCTCTGGCGACAGTGGTTTATCAGAAAAAAATTTTGAAATGACTGCGGTTGCTAAAGGAAATATTAAACAAGAGGTGACAGCTTCCGGTAAGATTCAACCGATTAATACGGTTTCTGTCGGAACTCAGGTTTCGGGTATTGTGGAACGTGTTTTGGCTGATTATAATGATGAGGTTAAAGAAGGGCAATTATTGGCACAATTAGATACCTCTGTTTTAATTGAGAACAAGAATGATGCAAAGGCTCGTTTGGATTTAGCTATAGCTAAACAGAAAATAGCTAAGCTGAATCATTCTCGTATTGAAAAGTTATATAAGGATAAGTTGATTGCTCAAGCCTCACTAGAGGAAGCAGAAATTGAGCTGGCAACAGCAGATGCCGATGTTTTAACGGCTCAAGCAGATTATAATAAGGCCGAGCAAAATTACGGATATGCTCAGATATTATCGCCAGTTTCCGGAACGGTTATATCCAAGGAAATAGAGCAAGGACAGACTGTTGCAGCTAGTTTACAAACACCGACTTTGTTTACGGTAGCAGAAGATTTGTCTAAGATGCAGATAGAGGCGAGTATTGCCGAAGCAGATATCGGTATGATTAAATCAGGGATGCCTGTTTCCTTTACGGTTGACGCTTACCCGACCGACACATTTTATGGGACGGTTCAACAAATCAGATTGTCTCCGACAGAAGAATCTAATGTTGTGATGTACACGGTTGTGATTGAAGTAGATAACTCTTCACGCAAGTTGTTGCCCGGTATGACGGCTTTCGTAACAATAGTTATTGAAGAAAGACACGGAGTTCCTCGCTTGCCGACAGCAGTTTTACAGTATAAGCCGAATGCTTTGGTGCGTCAATTCATTCCGCGAGAGAAGATAGAGTTAAAGCAAAATGAAGCGATGGTATATCGTTTGGTGGATGGTCAGATTGTTCCGACAGTTTTTACGAAGGGCTTGTCTGATACATCATGGATTGAGATTGCAAGCGGTTTAAAAGAGGGTGATAAAGTTATTACCGAGTACATTTCCGGAGGTAAAAAGCGGTAATGGCGGAAAAGTTGAAGCAAACGGTCGAACCGGTCATAGAAGTTCAAGATATATGTAAGACATATTTTATGCCAGGGGGTATGAGTCAGTCGGTTCTAAAGCATGTTTCTTTTGATGTCGTGCCCGGCGAGTTTGTTGCAATTATGGGTCATTCCGGATCTGGAAAATCAACACTGATGAATATCTTGGGGTGTCTTGATCGTCCGACAAGTGGTGTTTATAAATTAGCAGGAAAAGCTGTCTCTGATAAAACAGATGCGGAATTGGCTAATATTCGGGGACAAGAAATCGGTTTTGTTTTCCAGAACTTTAATTTGCTAATGAAACGAACAATAGCAGATAACGTTTCATTGCCGTTGATTTATCAAGGTGTTGGAGAGGCAGAGCGGTATGAACGAGCCGTTCGTATGCTGCATAAAGTTCAATTAAATGGTTATGAAGATCGATTACCGACACAGATATCGGGAGGTATGCAGCAACGGGTAGCTATTGCTCGAGCTTTGATAAATAATCCGAAGATTATTTTTGCTGACGAGCCGACCGGTAACTTGGATAGTAAGACATCGGACGAGATTATGGATTTGTTTACGGATTTAAACAAGCAAGGAATTACGATTGTATTAGTTACCCATGAAGATGATGTTGCTGATTATGCAAAAAGGATGATAAAGATCGGAGATGGTCAAAAAATCTATGATGGGTTGCGTACAGAATATCAAAAGGATGAAGAATGATCGGTCAGATTTTACGTGAAGCATGGATATCCATTACCGCCTATAAGATGCGGACATTTTTGACGATGTTGGGTATTATGATTGGTGTTGCTGCCGTAGTTTTGATGGTAGCTGCCGGACAAACGGTTCAAAACGAGATTACAAAAACCTTTGATTCCATGGGAACAAACTTAATTATTATCGGACCCGGCGAGACGGTCAGTGGGGGTGTTCGTGGTGGGCGAGGACGCCCCAGTGTCAGTTTTGATGATGTGGAATCTTTACGTTCATTAAAAGATATAGAAACCGCTTCGTATATTGTGAATGCAGCGGTTCAAGCTGTTTATGGCTCCAATAACTATGGTGTTAATGTTTATGGTACGACACCGGAATACTTGACCGTTGGCAACTGGGAGATTGAAGACGGTATTATGTTTAGCGAGCGAGATTTGAAAAGCGGTCGTCCATATGTTGTTATCGGGCAAACGATAGTAGATGAATTATTTGGACTTCAAAATCCGATAGGAAAGACGATACGCTTAAAAGGACAACCTTTTACCGTTATCGGGACTCTTCGTGAGAAAGGGGACGGTTTGATGGGGGATGATCAAGATAACATTATTTTAACACCGGCAACGACATTGCGTCAGCGATTAAGGAGTTCTCCGCGTCCTAACTATTCAAATGTTGCTTTTGTTAAGGTGACCAGTGAAGATCGTATGGAATCTGTTGCCAATCGGATAGAGTATCAATTGCGTGCGCGTCATCGATTAAAAGAAGGAACAGATAATGATTTTACGGTTCGTTTAATGACTGAAATGGTTGAAAAGGTGCGTAGTGTTGGATTGATTTTGTCGTTGTTGTTAGCGGCGATAGCTTCTATTTCTTTGATTGTCGGTAGTATCGGTATTATGAATATGATGCTTGTTTCCGTAACGGAAAGAACCCGAGAGATTGGCACACGTAAAGCTTTAGGAGCTCCGAATAAATGGATTATGTTTCAATTTTTAGCAGAATCTATTTTGATTTCGTTTATCGGTAGTTTCGTTGGCATGTTTCTGGGAGTTATTTTGTCTCAAATTGGAGGCTATTATTTTGGGCGAGAAGTCCCGATTTCTGTTTGGTCTGTTATTATTTCTGTTTCGGTTGCCGTTATTGTCGGTATTGTTTCCGGTTTGATGCCGGCGTTTAAAGCAATGAAACTAGATCCGATTGAGGCTCTTCGTTTTCAATAGTTTCTTCGGATATCTGTTTTATCGCAGTCTTTGTTTTGGCGTAACAGCAGTATTTCCTTTTTGATAGCCTCTAGTTCAGGCATTATTTCATCGCAGATATGATGAACCAGAGCCGTATCGTGTGTTTGAAGCTGATATGTTTTACGAATTCGTAACAATCCATAGATGATGACAATAAAGCTGATGATGTTGATGAGGATAGTCCCCAGAGAGGTTGTAATTCCGGCGATAGATGATAAGCTGAAAGCTTTTGTTGTTGCACTCATACTGGCGAAAGCAGCTTTAACATAGGCTGTAATAGTTGACGGATTCATAATGACGGGTTCACTTAGTATTTCGGCTCGAACCGCTAAGGCCTCAGCTGTTTTCTGAGCAACTTCAACACCGAAATATAAATTAACCCAATCTGACAAGTTTTCTTTTACATAGTAAGCAAGGTATAAAACAGGTATAATCCAGATAAGTTGAGAAAAAACAATCCACATCAAGCGGGTGATTTTTGATTGAATAGAATCTTTATATTTTTTTGTTTTCATCAGAGTCTCCTAGAAAAAGCTGTATGGATCAATATCCAAGCGAACATCAACCGAACGAGGAAATTGATTTTGTTCCAACCAACTTTTTAACATATTTTGCAATTTAAAGTCTTTAGGTGTTTTAATAAGTAAGCGAAAGCGATATTTCCCTCTCAAGATAGCTAACGGAGCCGCAACAGGTCCCAAAACAGATACCTCTTTCAAGAAGGGAGCCGTTTTTGCCAGCTGTAAAGCTGTTTGATAGGTTAAGTTTTGATTCTTTCCGCTGACGATAATAGCGGCCAGCCGTCCGAACGGTGGCATTTTTAATAGCTGTCTAGAGGCTATTTCTTCATTCATAAAACGCGTTCTGTCGTTGGCTTGTAGAGCCTGAATAATCAGATTTTCCGGATTATATGACTGTAAGATAGCCATACCTTTTTTCTGATCTCGTCCGGCTCGCCCCATCACTTGATGTAAAAGTTGGAACGTTCTTTCCGAAGCTCTTAAATCTCCTCCGGCAAGCCCCATATCCGCATCAATAACACCGACAAGAGTCAGGTTGGGAAAGTTGTGTCCTTTTGCTAAAATCTGAGTGCCGATTAAAATATCAATTTCACCGTCTATCATTCGTTGAGATAACTCTGAAAAAACAGATGGATTTGCCAAAGTATCCGAAGTTACCATTTCGCATTTAGCGTTAGGAAAAAGACGCACTGTTTCTTCAAAAATACGTTCTACCCCCGGACCACAAGAAATTAAAGAGTCTTTTTCATGACAAGCAGGGCATTCGGTTGGGATTTTGCGTGTATATCCACAGTGATGACATTGAAGATTTTTCTTTTGGCGGTGTTCTACCAGCCATGCCGAACAGTGTGGACATTGCAAGCGTTCACCGCAAGCACGACACAGAACCAAAGGCGCATATCCTCGACGATTGATAAATAATAAACTCTGCTCTTTATCTTTTAGTTTTTCTGAAAGAGTTTCTTTTAATTCTTTAGAAATAAAAGATATTTCTCCTTTTGTTCTTTGACGCATATCGACAATGCGAATGTCGGGAAAAGTTGCTCCGGAAAAACGTTCTGGCAGGGAAATATGGTCATACTTTCCGCTTAAAACATTACAGTAAGTTTCAACAGAGGGCGTTGCAGAAGCCAAGATGATAGGACATTCGGCTAATTTTGCACGGACGATAGCCATATCTCGTGCTTGATATAAAATTCCATCTTCTTGTTTATATGAAGCATCGTGTTCTTCATCAACAATAATCAGGTTGAGTTTTTGATAGGGCAGAAATAATGCGGAACGAGCGCCGACAATAACGCGAGCTTCTCCCTTTAAAACAGCACGCCAAGTATCTCTTCGCTGTTTTTGAGTAATTGCAGAATGCCAAACAGCTGGCTTGACGCCAAAGCGTTTTTCAAAACGATTGAGCCAAGAGTTTGTAAGTGTTATTTCGGGTAGTAACACCAAGACTTGTCCGGAGTGTTTTAAGGCCTCGGCAATTGACTCGAAATAGACCTCTGTTTTTCCGGAACCCGTAACCCCATCAAGAAGAGAAACGCTAAATCCATTGTTTATTTTAGCATTTAGCGATTGGATGGCGGCTTGTTGGTCTGCTGAAAAAGAGATGTCTGTAGGATTTGGATTCGGCTCTAAAAATGAGATTGGCTTTTTACTTGTTTTTTCCGGATCAGGAATCAAAGCCATTTTTAAAACCATTCCGACAGGGGAAAGCGTATATTTGCTCACCCAATTTACAAACTGAATTGTTTGTTGAGGCAAGGCAGGGATATCAACGATATTGGATATTTCCTTAATTTTATTTTCCGGAATAGAGAAATTCGGATCTTGATTCCAAACGACGCCAACGATTGTTTTCTGTCCGAACGGAGCCTTTACGAATTGACCGTGAGTCAGAGAAAGCTCACTTTTATAATCATAGCACCCCAAAGGTGTCGGAAACAAGACAGATAATCGTTGCATTTTTTCACAATATCCTTTATGCTGGTAGGTCTAAGGACTAGGATACATAAAATGACAACGGAATACAAGTCAATATCGCAAACTTGTGCGCCAAAATTAGCGAGTGTGATAGAAGATTGGTATAAAAATCTTTTATCAGAGCGACGACTGGCTTTAAAAACAGGCGAATCATATCAGAGAGATATGAAAGAGTTTATGACTTTTTTAAGTGACCATTTTGACAAACAAATATCACTTGCAGATTTAAAAAAATTAACGGTTTCTGATTTTCGATCATTTTTAGTATGGCGATCGAATCAAAAAATAGCCCGATCCAGCATAGCCAGAGGGTTATCGGCCGTTCGTAACTTTTTCAAGTATATGACACGGAACGAGATTTTAGAAAACACGGCGATTATGGCAATTCGTTCGGCTCGCCCACAAAAGACACTGCCAAAGCCCTTGTCTGTTACGGATGCAGCTCGTTTTTTGGATGCGGCTCAAAATATGGCGAGAGAAACGTGGGAGGCCAAGCGAGATGTTGCCCTCTATACGTTGATGTATGGGTGTGGTTTGCGGATAGCAGAGGCATTAGGATTAAACAAAAAAGATTTTGAATCTCATACAGATACTTTGGTTATCACAGGAAAGGGGGACAAGCAACGGATTGTCCCGATTTTGCCGGCTGTACGCAAAGCCGTTTTATCGTATTTAAAAATGCATCCTTTATCTCGTTCAGAAGCTCCTTTGTTTGTCGGAGCGCGTGGAGATAGGTTGAATCCAGGAGTTGTTCAACGGAATGTTCGATTGATACGACGCGCTTTAAATTTACCGGATACGGTTACACCCCATGCGTTGCGTCATAGCTTTGCAACGCATTTATTGCAAGGAGGGGGAGATTTAAGGACGGTTCAAGAGCTGTTAGGTCATGCTTCTTTATCGGCGACACAACGCTATACCGAGATAACGATGGAGCATTTGCAAGAAGTCTACGAGCATGCTCATCCAAGGGCCCATTTAAAATGAATACTTGATTTTAAGGCTAATATCTGGTAAACTGCCGTCAGTTATATACACACATAAAGGAAAAAGATGTTTCGTAAGTTGTCGTATAAATTCAAAAATAATCGTTTTATTTTGAACTATTCACGGATGTGGCCGTTTATAAAACCGTTCTGGTTTCGTTCATTGTTATCTATTTTAATCACAATTCCGATTGGTTCATTGGATGCAGTGATTGCGTTGGCGTTAAAGCCTTTTATGGATACCGTGATTATGGATCAAGGTGGAACAACTCCCTTTAATATGCCTTTGTGGATTATACCGGTATTTGTTATCTTTTTCACAGTGTTGCAAGCCGCATTGGATTATGGTTCGGCATATTTAAGTGCTTGGACGGGTGGCAAGGTAACGATGGAGCTTAAGAAGAAGTTGTATACCAAATTATTGGCAATTGATCAAAGTTATATTGATAAAAATGCATCTGGACAAATTATGATGCGTTTTAACGGAGACGCGGATACGGCCTGTACGGGATTGTTAAATAATGTTCGAGTTTTTACAACACGTATATTTTCATCAGTTACATTGATTTGTGTTTTGTTATATACCTCATGGCAATTAGCGGTTATAGCGATTGTTGTTTTAGGGACATCACTCTATCCGTTGACAATGATACGCAAAAAGATAAAAGATATTGTTGCTCGCTCAATCGTGGTTGGAGGGGCTGTTTTAACCTCTTTTAATGAAACACATGCAGGCTCTAAAACGATAGCCTCCTACAACTTAAATGAACACCAAAAAAGGAAGTTTTTTGATACATTAAATCAAGCATTTAAGCTATCTATTAAGAACATCCAACGGACAGCGTGGCTGTCACCGATGATGCATATCATTATTGCGATTGGTATAGCGGGAACAATTTGGTATGGTAGCTATTTAATTACCAGCAAGACGATTACGGCGGGTGATTTTGTTGCCTTTATGACGGCTATGTTAATGCTGTATACGCCGATTAAGAACATAGGCAAGAACTTCAATGCGGTTCAACTGTCTTTTATGGCGATAGAGCGTGTTTTTGAAATTTTAGAAACACCGATAAAGATTAAGGACAAAAAGGATGCGATAACTTTGCCGAGTCTGAAGAACAAGATTCTGTTTAAAGATGTTGATTTTTCATACGTTCCCGGAACACCGGTTTTAAAAGATATCAATTTAACGATTAAAAAAGGACAGACAGTAGCTTTTGTCGGTAATTCCGGCGGCGGAAAATCAACGATTGTCAGCTTGATTCCGCGATTTTATGATGTGGATAGCGGTTCTATTCAAATTGATGGTCACGACATTCGGGATGTAACGTTAGAGTCTTTACGAGATAGTATCGGTATGGTCTTTCAGGATAATTTCTTATTTTCCGGAACGATTCGCGATAACTTGATTTTAGGCAAGTTTGATGCGACCGAGGACGAGATTCGTCAAGCATTAAAGATGGCATGTTTAGACGATTTTGTTGATAGTCTTGAAAAAGGATTGGATTCGGATATAGGTGAGCGAGGAACTCTTTTGTCCGGCGGACAGAAACAGCGTGTTGCGATTGCCCGAGCTTTTTTAAAGAATGCGCCGATTGTGATTTTGGACGAGGCGACATCGGCATTAGATAACAAATCCGAAGCGATCGTGCAACAAGCGATAGATAACCTGATGAAAGACAGAACGGTATTGGTCATAGCGCATCGGTTATCCACGATTCAGAATGCGGATAAGATTGTGGTTATTAACGAAGGTCATATAGTAGAAGAGGGGACTCATCAAGAATTATTGGCGAAAAAAGGCGCCTATGAAGCCCTATATATGGCACAGTTTCACAAAAAAGAGGTCAATGAAAAGGAGGATGACGAATGACAGAGTTAAAGAAATCATTTAAAGGAATGGCGGCGGCGTTATCAATGGCGACACTGTCTTTGTTGGGTGTTGGATGTAATGGCGATACAAAATTACCTGGGGAAAAAGCATTTGATGACTACGTTAAACGGGTTGAAAGCAATCCGAAACAGAGCTTTTCTGCCGAAATTGATGATAATAACATCGGGGCAAGATCGGTTGAGTTTAATCAAATTTTTGCCCAATCTGATTTTATTTTAGATATCGTTCAAAAAGATAAAAAACGTGGGATTCGTTCAGCTGTAAAAGAGGCTTTGGCAATAGCGCGTCAACAAAAGAAATTACCGAGTGGTATATTTGAAAAAGAGTTTTTACAAAATTATACACCATCTGATAATCATGCGATGACTCGGCAAGAGTGGATGACGTTTTTTAAAAATTCGGCTTTAACATCAGATTCAATTCGTGCAGAGGGAACGGATAAATCAGGTGTTATTCCCAAAACATTGACGGGAGAGGTTTTTCGGTTAGATGGAAATGGTTTTTGGCGGGTTGTCAGTCCGCTTTCTGCTTCTGCGGGAACACGCTCTAACATTCAACATCGGTATACAAAAGACCAATATACCCGATTGGTTCAACGGTATGAAAAGTTAGGACGCTGATAATTTTTTAGTATGTTAAATCAACATAGGGCATAAAATGGAACTTTCTGGGGGTCAGATACGGATGAGTCTGATAAGGAAGTGTGAATTTTTGTGTATGTCGTGATAAAAATACTTGCAATACGGCGGTGGATTGGATAGAATAGGGGATAGCAAAGGAGTATTGCCATGAAAAAATACATAGGGATGATTTGTTTATCTGTTTTGTTGTCAACATCGGCGGTTGCCGAATCATGCGCGGGGGGTAGTGGAACCGTTGTGACGGGCTTGGACGGCACCCGTTATTGTCAAAGTAATACTAATATGAATTGGTGGAGTGCTTTTGCTTGGTGTGATGCAATCGGGGGACAGCTGATTGATATAACAACGGAATGTATTAAAACAACCGGAACAACGGGGTGCCCGAATTTAACAGAGACTGGAAGTGCTTTGGTATGGACACAAAACGTGCCCAGTGCAATTTATGCATATTTCGTGTATCTTTCTTCCGGTGCGGTCACCACCAGCAATCGTGACAGCAGCATCACCGCCCTCTGCGTTGGATTCTGAGCTTTTATTAACATTTTTTTAACTAAGTCTGCCTTTTATGGCAGACTTTTTTTCCTGTCCGACGTCCCCGGCGGACAGGTCTCGGCCGCGAAGCGGCCGTTTTTATTTCCCTGCTATCCTCGGTCTTTTCCTCTTTTCCCAATTCCACTTTCGCCTGTCCACATCGTTTTAACACACTCTGTCGTTGCGTCAATCAAACGTTCTCCAATCGCATTACAGTATGCAAATGCATCTCAAGTGGATTCTTTTTCGTCTTCTGGTATCGTGATGTAAGAAGGACCTAAACAAGATTTGAGTGCCTCTTCCGGTGACAGGCGATTCCATTTTTGGACAAGATTTTTATATTTCTTGGGATACCTGAGTGGCTCTGTGAACATTTTTCGGGCATCATCAATCATCTGGCGTTTTGTTTGGGGCTCTATCCAGACTTTGTTTAACCGTTCATTTGTTCGAAAAACACTTCGGATTTGTTCGTTTAACATATTCCATCCCTTTAATTTGATCCGCCAGGCGTCAAAGTGTTTTAATAACCCAAAATAAGAATTGATGCTTGATAACGTCTTTTCAAGCAACGCTCGGTTCATTTTTTGTGTGTTGTTTTCCCATAACGTGTTCAGGTGTTGCATCTTTAAATAAAATGATCGACGCAACCTTTTGCCAGGATAAACGCGTCCGGGTTTGATATAGGCGCCGACAAAGGCGAACCCTTTGGCATAATGTTGTAATGATACCTTTTTCGGGTGTAATGTTAACCCCAGCTCTTGCCTTAAATAAGTGTCGATGTGTTGTTTGACTTGAAGCAGATACTCCCGGCTGGGGTGCATAATGACGATATCGTCGACGTATCGTCCATAAAACAAATCTTTATCCAACCCAGTGACATAATGGTCAAAATCATTCAAATAAAAATTGGCAAAAACTTGGCTGGTCAGATTACCGATGGGAAGTCCTTTGTTTCGGCCGCTGAAAAACAGGCTTTTTGTTTTTGGAAGTCCAATCCATGCGCTTTTAGATCCGCTGATTTTACAATTTTCAGTCGGATTATCGCGCAACACTTCTCGGATTAAAAACAAGATGGTCGATTTATTTACATGATGGTATTGCGTATCGATTAACTGTTTCAATTTTCGATATAAAATACGTTTATCTATATGAAAAAAGAAGCCGTGAATATCCAGCCTTAACACATAACAATCCGTTGTGTAATGATTGGAACAAATTTGCATCATTTGAGCGCAGGATTGAATACCGAATAGAGTCCCTTTTCCGACGCGACAGCTGTATGATTCATTTAAAAAAATACGTTCAAACACGGGCATTAAATACCCGATGATTAGGTGGTGGATAATCCGATCCCGAAAATCGGCGGCAAACACCTCTCGTTGGACTGGTTTATCCACAATAAAGGCCTTGGAGGGGCGGCTCTGATAACGTCGGCGTATAATATCATCATACAATCGAATCAGATTATGTTCGTATTCTCTTTCAAAACGCAAAGAAGACAAACTACGACGTTTGTTTCGACGACAATCCAAATAGGACTGAAAGACCTCTTGTAATGTTAAATCAGATACTAAATCGTAAAAGTTTAGTTGTTCCATAATAATATCATGCTATTTTAATTTCAAAAGCTCAGAATCCAACGCAGAGGGCGGTGTTGTTGTTGTCACGATTGTTGTTGTTGACCGCACCGGAAGAAAGATTCACGTTATATGCATTATTTGCACTGGGCACGCCCTGTTTTCGGGACTTCGCCCAAGGTACCAGTCGATTCTATTGTGTTTACCATCAAAAGGCGGTGATCGACCCTTTTAAAATTAAAAAATAAAATGCTCACTCAGGATAACTCGGAGTTGTTCCTGACTCCGGCATACTTGTTATGGATTGTTTCCTCCTTTCGCTTTTCAACCAGGCAATCGCTTGTCCCGTTATTTTCTCTAAACGTGTGGCTATGGATGCCTGTTGTTGGTTGCTTAACAGTTTAAAATCCGCACAGAGTCTGAATTCAATTTTTATTTTATCCAACTGGTTTAAAATACCTTCCAACAACACTGATTTTTGAGCCGCTCTGGCGGTGTTGGTTATCAGGCAGCATAGCTCTATTGATGCCTCGTTCAACTGTGTTCCCAGTAAAAATTTGTATTCTTTTGGAAACTTGACGGTTTTCTTAAAAATATCCTGGGTTAGGTTATAGGCCTCTATGTAAATGGGCAGAACCTCATTATTTCTCATACGGGCAAGTTCCTCGACTGTTCAGTTGGGCACAGGCCCCATAAATTGTCCCTGTTTTATCGTTGGAAACGGTGGTGCAATCGGTATCCGTTTCCCAATTCAGATAGCAATAGGTGTTGGCGGGACATCCCTGAACCACTTGATAACGGGTGTTTCCGGCTTCATTTTTGGATAACGGTTCTTGTTCATAGGCAGATAACATTTGGCACCGCCCGTATAAAATACCCGTTGCATCATTGGGGGCCTTTGGCGTTTGTATATCGGGTGTCCATTCCTGTAACGTCCATAAAACGGCACAGTATTGATCTGCCGGACATCCCTGATTAACCGTTACCAAGCCGTAACCGTTTTTGTATTTTGTGATAGGGGTTTGGTCATAGGAAGATAACATTTGACATTTTCCCCATAAAACACCGGTTGCATTGTTAGGAGCCGTTTTGGTTTCACCGGCCTTCCAAACGCCGTCATCGTCAACCCATAAAACGGCACAATATTGATTGGCGGGACATCCTTTTCCGGCTGTTGCAAAACGATTGCCGGAGGCTGGTTTGTAAATCGTTTGCTCTGTTCCCGTGCCGTCTACCCACTTGTTGGAATCTCCGGTTTCTTGAATGACATAGGTGCAATCCCCGCCATATTCCGACACATTGTTTTGATCGGAAACGACATAACTACAATCTGTGTAAAAGATTGTGCCGGGTGCTCCGTTCGGGTAAAAGTTATAGGCACATGTATAGTTTGACTCAATACATTCGCCGACAGTATCGCCACAAATCAAATCCGGACCGCAACACCAATTTTCCTGATTTAAGGTGCAAGTGACGGCTTGTTCCGGATCACAAACACACGCTGTGCGATTCGCGTTTGGTTTTTGATAGGTGGGGCAAGCTTGGCATTGTCCCTGATCAGAGCAGATTCCTTCAAAAGGCGGTTCATTCGGAACATCGCAATCCGACACGGTTTGACAAACGGCAGGGGGACCAAATCCATTCCAATCTATAATAATATCATTTGTTTCAAGACACGAAGTCATCTCGGTATTATCCAAGTTGTAAAAGTTCAAGACATTTTCAACCCGCATACTCAGCATTTGTCTACAAACGCCTTGGTCTATATTGTCGGCTTTTACAAAATCTCGCCCTAAAAAATCACGACGAACGGTCATTGTTTTTTGGGAAACCGGCTGGAATAAAATAGAGCTCCACTCTAAAGAGGGTTTTGTTGACGGCGTTTTCATCTCCATAAAAGCAATTTTTGAATCGTGAACAATGGTATTAGCCATATTTTTGTCAATGGCAAAGAATATGCCGATAATTCCCATAATCGTCAGTAATCCGACCAAAGCCAGAACACCCAAGACCTCAACCATACTCCGTCCGGATTCCATACTGATTTGTTCTTTACGCATAACAAAATACTCCCCGTTAATACTTTTTTTCATAATGTCATAAACCATTTTGAAAGTCAATAGATTTGTGATGTTTAGATTCATTTATTAAAAAGAATTTGTTATAGTTCCATTTTTATGGAACGATCGGATTTCAACAATACGATTTGTCAGAAAAGAGCAGATTATGAAAATTCTGCTTAATAATAGTTAATCAAAAGATATTAACTTAACGTCAGCCAATTGGGCAACGGAATCAAGGAAATGGGGTGTTAAGGAAATAGATTGTCAAAAGATTCCTTTTATATAGATGTGGCAAGCGGTAGTATGTCACCAGAATCCAAGCGGTAGTATGTCACTAGAATCCAAGCGGTAGTATGTCACCAGATATCCAACTAATACAAAAAAACCACTCTGAACGAGTGGTTACAATTTTTGGTACAGCGTGCTTTGCGAATACCGAGCTAATCATTTCAAAGAAATTGATGATTTATATCGTTTAATTGAAAGCCTTTCCTTTCAATCACAATTTGAACAATTCATCTAAACCTGCCCTTATGACAAGAAGTTACAAGTTCCTCATTATTCCGTTCATTACAAAAGTTTCAACTTTGTTCCACATCAACTGGTTAATATCCCTAATACCCTTTGGAATAGTTGGATAAACAGAGAAAAGATCATCTAAGTAACTTTTCTGATTTGCGTATTCAATACTTAGTTCTGTCCAATGGTTCATAGTGCCTCTTGTGATATTTGATGTAATAAAATCTTGGTAGTCAATTTTAACAAGAAATAAAAAAAATATCAACTTTTTTAAGCTAATCCCACTTATTTTTTTACAAAAAACACACCCCAAAAGTTTGATAATTTACAGCTATATACTCTTTCTACAAGGGTAATTATCGAATCCACACAACCAATTGTAAAACAATAAAAAAAACCATTTCGGATTGATTTTAACGGGTATCACAATTCGTAAATCTCCTTATAATCATCTTTCCTGAAAAACGAAAAAGATACTCTTTTGGAGTTTTTTAATATTTATTTTTGTAAAACTTTATATCTATAACGCTATGGATATACCTTTAAAGGATATTGTATAGGGATGTACCGCGTGTTTTTAATCAATGTCATTGAAAACTCTAAAAATAAGGAGATAATACTTTTTGCTTGCATTTTAAAAAAAGTATTTATATACTCATTTCTATATTTAATTTAAACCATCAATCATGAGGAGTCAAAAGAGACATGATCCATCTTATCTTATGATGTTTTAACATACCAGCCCAGCCGTTAGGCTTGCGAAGCTTTTGGGCTGGGCGAACGTCGTTCGGAACAGATAACACCACTTGCGTTAGCGAGTGGAAGTTTATGTCAAATCAGAAAAGGTATCTAATTGAAACAGGGGAAAAATATAATTGAGCATCGGGGATGAAGTACTCATCTCTAAGCAGAGTAATTAGAATGAATAAAGAGAATAACATGAAAGAATTTCCAGACTTTACAGATTATTACGCTAATGGCTATAATGAGGCTGTTTATGGAAAAGGCTTGATGCCTTTTTGTATGCGTCAGTCTCATAAATTATTGGAATCGGCTTTTGGTGAAAAAGATAAATTTGAAACTGTTTTAGAAATAGGTGCTGGATTGGGTCACCATTTGCCGTTTGTCAGGCATACATATTCAAAGTATATTATGACAGATTCTAACAAAGAGGTTATTTCTCATTTACAAAAGAAGACTTTTCCCAAAGTTGAGATTCAATTATGTGAACAGGGTAACACGGAACTTCCTTTTGAAAATGATAGTGTTGATCGTTTGATTGCTGCCCATGTCTTAGAACATCTCCACCACCCAGAGCAAGTTTTAAAAGAATGGAATCGCGTTTTAAAGCCGGGGGGAGTTATCTCTATTTTATTACCATGTGATCCGGGTGTTGCCTGGCGTTTTGGACGTTTTGTATCAGCCAGAAACCGTGCACATACAAATGGGTTGCAAGAATATGATTTATTTATGGCTTTAGAACATGTAAATGCCATTAATAATTTAATAGCCATTATCCGTTATGCTTTTCCGAATCGACAAGAAAAGTGGTGGCCATTTAAAATATCCTCTATGGATATTAATTTATTTTATGCCGTTCATATTTATAAATAAGTCATATACAATATTGATTCGGTCTTTTTTTATTTCAAGTTTCTGTTAATTCTTGGAACCTTTATCGGACTTGAAACTTTTTCAAGCTATTGATGGATAATGGATTTAATTTTAAGAGTTCGATGATTTACGAAATTTAGCACTTTCGAAAGGGGTGTTCATCGAACCCATACAAACACTTGCAAAACAACAAAAAAACCATCCCAATCGAAACGGTTGTATGTTTTGGTACCTCTGGCCGGACTTGAACCAGCATGATGTTGCCATCAACAGATTTTGAGTCTGTCGCGTCTACCAATTTCGCCACAGAGGCATGTGTTTTTTTTGCTAGACATTTGCATTATACTCATTTAGAATAAATTGTCAAGAGAAAAAATGAAAGATTTTTAAATTTTTTTAAGGAGACCATTATGACTCAAAAGATTGTTCATCCCGACTGTTATAAAAAGCCGCAGTCTATCTTTATTACAGGGGCATCCAGCGGTATTGGTCGAGAGCTGGCCACAGCTTATGCGGATAAAGGAATAACATTATTTTTATGTGGCAGAAGTCGCGATCGATTGAATCAAACAGCAGACATATGTCGTGATAAAGGATCTGAAGTCTATACATTTGCTTTTGATGTAACTGATGAAGAAGCCACTAAAACAGCGTTAGAGCAAGCTTATGCGATTCGCCCGATAGAGTTGGTAATTGCAAATGCCGGTGTTTCAGGCGGAGTTTTGGGAACGCCGGAGAATGGAGGGTGTACACGGACAATTTTCGGGACGAATATCTTTGGGGTAGTGAATACGGTCTTGCCGACGATAGACCTGATGAAGCAAGGCGGGGCCGGACAAATAGCAATTGTCAGTTCTATGGCCGGTTATCGCGGAATGTCCAGTTGCCCGGCTTATTCTGCGTCCAAGGCTTGTGTCAAAGCGTGGGGTGAGGCGTTAAGAGGAACTCTAACACCCTATAACATCAAAGTAACTGTTATTTGTCCTGGATTTATAGAAACACCTTTAACGGATAAAAATGAATTTTATATGCCATTTTTAATGAAGGCTTCAAAAGCAGCCCAAATCATTCGTAGAAGATTGACACGTAATCCGGCCGTTTTGGCATTTCCGTTCGTAATGGCTTTCGGAGCATGGTTGGGAAATATTTTGCCGACAGCTATCATTTTGCCGATTTTAGGTAAATTACCGAAAAAAGAAAAATAAAAACGTTGCGAAATGGTTGCTTTTTTGCTATAAGACAAGCATCTGTTATGTAAAAAAAGGAAATGAGTCATGAAAAAAGAACAAAATAAAACAAATACTGCCCTAAATGAAGTTGAGAAGATTCAACAACGTATTTTTGAACGTGAGGTAGATGAAGAACTGCAACAAGAAAAATTGATACAATTTTGGCAGAAATATCGATTCGTAATTATTGGTGGTATAACTGCAGTTTTACTGGCGACAATAGGATATGAAGTTCATCGTTCTTGGTGGCAAAAAGTTCGATTGGGGGAGTCGGATCAATATGAAAATGCATTGTTTTCGGCTTATACCGGTAAGCCTGAGGAAGCAATTACCCAGTTGAAATTGCTTTCAGAAGAAGGAAAAACGGGATATCAGTATTTGGCTCAAATGGAAGCGGCGGGTATTTTGTTAGCATCTAATCGGCAAGATGAAGCCTTATCTATTTTATCTGCATTAGCAAGTAATGAAAAAGCACCGATTCAATTACGCTACACAGCGACTCTAGCTGTTGTCGGACATCAGTTAGAGAGTGGAGATGCCTCTAAATTACAAAGTATGTTACAGCCAATGATGAGAAGTGATAACGACTTTTCGGTTTCGGCGGCAGAGTTATCGGCATTATTATATATTCGGGAAAATCAAACGGAAAAAGCCATTCAGGTACTAGAAGAAGCCCTAAAAAAACAGATTTCCTCCCCAACAAAACAGCGACTAAACGGATTATTGATGGAGATTAGATCTTAATGAAACGATTAGCAACAATCCTGTGTTTATCTCTTTTTCTGTCGGCATGCTCAAACAAAGGAGCAATCGCACCGACCGAAGGTAGACAAAGTGTTGTTTTTACTCAAGAGGCTACTCCCGTTACGACATCGATGCGTATGAATTTGTCCAAGGCGTTGGCTCGTCAATCATGGCCAATGGCTTATGGGAATGCTGCTAATAATCGTGGCAGAGTTCTTTTGTCTGATGATTTGAAATTGACACGCTCTGTTTCTATTGGAGATGGTGTTGAATCAGATGCCGTTACAATAGCCACTCCGGTTGTTGCTGGTGGGCGAGTTTATACTTTAGATAGTTCATTTAATCTGCAAGTAACCGATTTATCGACAGGAAAACAGATACAACGCATAAAGTTACCAAAAGTTATAGGAACGATATCTAAAAGTGTTGGATTGGCATGGGATGACGGTCGATTGTTCGCAGTTGCAGGAAATGGATTAATAGTGTCCGTTTCTGAGAAAGGTGATATTATCTGGAAAAGAGAGTTAAATGCTCCTTTACGTTCAGCTCCGATTGTTTACAAAGGAAAGCTGTTTGTTTCATCTATCAATAATGATTTATTTGTTTTGAAGGTATCTGATGGTTCTGATTTGTGGCAATACAAAGGGGAGCCGACAACAACAAACTTTTTTGGAATGGGAGTGCCGGCAATTAGCCGTTCTGTCGTTGTGATGCCGACAACAAGCGGTCGTGTTAATGCTTTTGATATAGAAACCGGTGTAATGCTTTGGACGGAAACAATGTGGACTGCAAGAACTTTTAATCCGTTCTTAGATTTGCCTCATGTAACGGCATCTCCGGTTATTGAAAACGGGATTGTATATATTGTCGGCAATGCCGGTAAGACTGGGGCCTACCGTCTGTCAAACGGTCAATCCATATTTACAGCTGAGGTTGGGGGACGTGAAACACCTGTCGTTTCGGGAAATGTTTTACTGATGATTTCCAATCAAGATGAATTAATGGCGTTGGATAAAAAAACAGGTCACATTTATTGGAAGACAAAGTTATTCGGAACGGATAAACAAATGGTTTGGAAGGGGCCTTTATTGGTTGGTGATAATGCTGTTGTTACATCATCATCAGGAGATGTCGTTTTTTTTGATTTAGAATCAGGGAAAGAAGTTCGCCGAGATAAGCAAGAGGCTTTGTTCGGTGAGGCTATTACGGCAAACGGTGCTCTGATTTTAACAACCCAAGACGGTGATATGCTTTTTTATGAATAGGATAAAAAAATGAAAACAATTGCGATTGTCGGACGGACGAATGTTGGAAAGTCAACTTTATTTAATCGATTGTGTGGACGGCGTTTAGCAATCGTTCATGATCGCCCCGGTGTAACGCGAGATAGAAAAGAGGCCGAAGCCACTTTATCAGATTTATCTTTTCGTCTGATTGATACGGCAGGGTTAGAAGAAACAACATCGTTGGCAGAGGCGATGTGGCGACAGACAGAGATGGCTATGGCTGAGGCAGATATTATTTTAATGGTGGTTGATGCTCGTGGCGAGATGACGCGTTTAGACGCACGGCTAGCTAATCAGTTGCGCCAAGTTGACAAGCCTGTTTTTTTGTTGGCAAATAAGTGTGAAGGAAAAATGCAACAGCATATGTTGGCAGATTTCTATCGGTTGGGGCTAGGCGATCCCTTGGCTGTTTCTGCCGAGCATGGATTGGGTATGAAAGAGCTATATGCGCTTTTAAAACCTTTGTTTCCAAAAGTTGAAAAAAAAGTAGAAGAGGGAGAACAAGAATCAGATGATTCTCCTAAAAACAGACCGCTAAAACTGGCTATTGTCGGTCGTCCGAATGTCGGAAAATCAACATTGATTAATCGGTTGTTAGGAAAGGAGCGGTTGTTGACTGGTCCCGAAGCCGGTGTAACGCGTGATGCGATTACCATTCCTTGGGAATGGAAAGGAAATCAGATTTTATTAACCGACACAGCAGGATTACGTAAGTATGGTAAAGTAGAAGATGATTTGGAAAAAATTTCGGCAGCGGATACGCGTAATACAATAGATTTTGCCGAGGTTGTTGTTTTAGTTTTAGATGCCAATCAACCGATGGAACGTCAGGATTTAATGATAGCTTCTAAAGTATTGGATGAAGGGCGAGGGTTAATTATCGCTTTAAATAAGTGGGATTCGGTCAAAAATCAAAGGCAAGTGCTTTCTGATTTAAAGGAAAAAATGGAAAGTTCTTTGCAACAAGTCAAAGGATTACCGATTGTAACAATTTCGGCAAAAACCGGATACGGAATTGAGCCTATGATGACGTCTGTTTTCCATATTTATAAGTTATGGAATAAGCGCGTATCGACTCATAAAATGAATGACTTTTTAAAGCGAATGACAGAGGCTCATCCAACGCCGGTTGCTCGAAATGGTCGTCGTATTCCGATGAAGTATATGACACAGGTTAATGCGCGTCCTCCGACATTTGTTATTTTTTCAAGTAATCCGGATCAGCTGCCCGAATCGTATTTACGGTACTTATCAAACGGTATTCGAGAACAGTTTGGATTAGTCGGAGTTCCTATTCGCATTCATATGCGTAAACGTGAAAATCCATATGCAGACAAACCAAGGATACCGAAATGGCAAAAGAAAAATAAGAAATAGGACGATCTGAAGAATTTGTTTTTTCTTGCGCTTTATTGAGAAAAGTATTATTCTGAGTAAAACCAGAAAGGAGATACATGAAAGAGATAATTACTTTTTGTTTAGGATTAATAATAACAGTTGCGGTGGCGGGTTGTTCTACTTCCGATGAACGAGCGGATTTTTCGGATACTTATCTTTCAAGCAATTTGACGGCTCCGAATTACGCTCAATTACACGAGATTCCGGTTCCGGAAAAAGCGATTATGGATTCCAAAAAGACCTTATTATTTGGTAGTGAGCCACTTATTGGTCGTTTGGTTTTTTCGGCACCATATGCGCAATCGGGATTATTTGATTTTTATTTGCAAGAGATGCCGAAAACCGGTTGGCGAGAAATGACAGCGGTTCGTTCGGATAACAGTTTTCTGACATTTTTAAAAGATAATCGAATTGCTACGATTCGGTTAACTTCTGAAACGGATACAACGACAGCGATTTTAATTGATATCTCTATGTCTCGTAATTTAAAGGGGAATTAAGATGACGGACACCCGAAAATCTGTTGACTCTCTTTTAAAGCAAATGGATGAAATTGATGCTTCTATTCTGAAAGCATTAGAGGACCGTTTTCGGGTTAGTGAGAAATTGTATGCAACACGTCATCTGCCGAAAGGGACGTTATCATATGATCCTGATCGTGAAGCGCTCAGTTTAAGGCGTCTTCTCAAGCAGAAACAAAAGTTTATTCGTTCACGTGCTCTAGTTCAGATTTGGCGTGAAATTATCTCGGCAGGGGCTCAGATGTGTCATCCATTTAGTATTGCCGTTTACACGAAAGAGCGATCGCACGAGATGATGGATTTAGCTAAAAACTACTTTGGGTCAGATGCTAGTTACTTATCCTGTATTTCAACGGCACAGGCTATTCAAAAGATTAGCACAAAGGGGGCAGGTGTAGCTGTCTTACCTTTGTTTGAACAATCTGAGGATTCATGGTGGACGGCGCTATCTTCTCCGGAGCACAAGCATCTAGCGATTGTGGCACGACTTCCTTTTGGTAAAACAAAGGATTATTTGCATAGTAATGAGGCTTTTGTTGTTTCAACCGTTCCCGCTGAATCGACGGGCAATGATAAATCGCTGTTTGCAATAGAAATGTCTTGTCAAACTAGTATGGCATCTTTAAAAAAGCTATTAGAAGACGTTGGTTTTACCGTAGATGGAGTTTGGCCGGCATATAATTTGTCTCGGATTTATTTGTTTGCCATAGAATTACATGGATATGTTACAATGGAAGATGATCGTATGATTTTATTCCAAGCACGACATAAAAATGATATTCAGATGATGCGACGAATCGGCGGATACGCCATTCAGGAAGACTTGGAAGATTAAACGGGGGGCGTATGTTTTTTAAAAGAAAGAAAACCGAAGGTACGGACGAAACAGATGTTTTAGAAGCATATCCAGAGCGGATTCAAATTTCTGCAATTCCCGAGCGTCGTTATTTAAGAACGACACGCATTCTTGCTGTAGCGACTTTTTTAAATATGGGGATTATGCTTGCCTTATCTGGTATTTTTGTTTATTTAGCCGCACGGTTAGATGTTTCTGTCGCAAATCAAAAAGTGGTTAATTTATATATGATAGATCCCGAACGTAAAGTAATACAGGCTTCGGAACATGATAGGATTAGTGTATCGGCATTACAGTTGATGATGGAGTCTGCACTACGAGATTATGTTATCAATCGCCATAGTGTGGTTTGGGATCAAGAAGTTCAAGAATCACGTTGGGGTAGGGGAGGACCTGTTTCAGTCTACTCATCACCAAATGTCTATAAACAATTTTCTCTAGAGTATGTGAATGCCTTTAATGAGTCTCGCTCAAAAAAAGTAGTAAAAGATGTTCATTTATACGATTTAAAGCAAACCCCCAGCGGTATGTGGGAGGGGATTTTTGAGGTGTTTGATATGCCGATACCGGATATGTTTAACCCATTATGTCAATGTTCGGATAATACCAGAGAATGTTTAGAGTGTAAGCAAAAAAACAACATAGGGCGAAAACGATATAAAGTGTTTATTCGTGCCGGATTTAACGGATCGCCTTCATTGATGAACCCATTGGGAATAATGATTAACCGCTATGCTCTATTACATCAACCTATTGATCAAAAAGAAAAAATGTGGGGATTGCCGTCCATTCTTCGTTCTGAAATGTAGAAGATTAAATTCAGATTTTGGTTTATATATTTTTTAAAACTATTTTATTCTTACTTTACAAAGTTTGTCGACCATATTTATCTTCAAAGCGAACAATATCACTTTCATCTAGTGTATTACCTGTTTGAACTTCAATAAAAACAACAGGATCTTTTGTTTTATTCGCAATACGGTGCTTTTGCCCTGCTTTAATAAAGATAGGGGTGTTTTGATGTGCTTCATATATCTGTTCATCTAAAGTAACTTCCGCCGTTCCGGATACAATAATCCAGTGTTCATCTCGATAATGATGCATTTGTAGAGATAAGGTTTGTCCAGCTTCAACGCAAATTTTTTTTACAATATAGTTTTTGCCGACGCCAATCACTTCCCATGTTCCCCATGGACGAGAATCTTTATCACCAACTTGATATAAAACAGTCATATTTTTCCTTTCAATATCCCGGTTCCGTTATACTAAAATATGTTATTTAGAAAGTCAAATAAAAAAACACTTGCTTTTCGTCTTAAAAACGAGTAAGAACAGATTGTGATTTTTTTTAGAAGGAGAAAAAAATGCCATCAGTTGTAAATGATTCATGTGTTTTATGTAAATCTTGTGTAGAGGTTTGTCCTGTCGGAGCGTTTCGTGAAGGCTCAACACAAGTTGTTGTAGATCCAAATGTGTGTATAGATTGCGGTGTTTGTATTTCAGAATGCCCGCAAGGTGCTATCAGCTCATCTGATGAGGCTGATGAAAAGTGGGTTAAATTCAATGAGGAAAAAGCCACAGAGTGGCCTGAGGCTTAATTTAACACAGAAAATAGCAACGGCTCTTTTAGGAGCCGTTTTTTTTCTTTACTTTTGGTTATGAATAAAGTAAAAGAAAAAATAAAGGAAAGATACCATGAAACCAAAACTGATTTCTGTTGTGATACCGGCATTTAATGAACAGGATAATTTACCTGTTTTAATTCAGCAATTAACGGTCGCTCTAAAAAGAATAGGGCTATATGAAATCATCATTGTAAATGATGGTAGTACTGATGAAACGGAACACGTTGCGGAAACTCTGCATCATTTAGATCAAAATGTTCATTTTATTTCTTTCACACGTAATTTTGGTCATCAGTATGCCTTAAAAGCAGGATTAGATGTGGCAAAAGGGGACTGCGTGATTTCAATGGATGCAGATTTACAACATCCCGTATCCTTGATACCCACAATGATTTGCGAGTGGGAAAATGGAAATGATATTGTGTATACAATTCGTCAAGAAACAAAAAATGAATCTTTCTTTAAGAAATTTTCCTCTCGACTATTTTACCGTTTTTTTAATTTTTTAACTGGATTAAAATTGCCGGCAGGATCGGCAGATTTTCGGCTGTTAGATAGAAAAGTTGTTGATAAAATTAAAGATTTACCCGAACGAATGTTGTTTTTGAGGGGTATGATTTCTTGGATTGGATTTACACAAAAAGGATTAGTTTATACACCGGACAAGCGGTTGAATGGACAAAGCAGTTATACTTTCGGAAAAATGCTTTCTTTGGCGGCAACAGGTGCTGTTTCATTTAGTTTAAAACCATTGCGTATTGTTATTTATTTGGGGCTATTTGTTGCATTTTTGGGGTGTTTATTTACAGCATATGTTTTATATATGCGTTTATTTAATGGCTCTGTTATTTCCGGATGGTCCTCATTAATGGGGGTTGTCTTGATTTTAGGTGGGGTGCAGCTTTTTGTTATGGGTGTAATTGGCGAATATATTGGTATGATTTTTATGGAAACAAAGCACAGACCACAGTATATAGTATCAAAAACGACTTTAAAAATAAAGGATTAAAATGAAAAACAAAAAAACTTATCTAAATATTATCCAAGACAGATTTTATCAATTGCCGGATCCGATATTAAAACGAATTTTAAAAATGGCGGACTGGCTAAGAGGTAATTGGGATATCGCCCTAACGATGACTATCACCTTGATGGGATTTTTTTGGCTTTTTGGTCTGAGCGTTTTAGATATTTATAACATTGGTCTTGTTTCTAAAGGAGGAGATTTTTCAGTTTCATATATGGGGAGCGTTCTCTATCGAATGGATGAGTGGCGCTGGCCGATTTTCACACATATGAATTTAGCATATCCTTATGGCATTTCGGTGCATGGAACAGACGGAGGACCGCTTTTATCTGTTATTTTTAAATTGTTGCACACTGTTTTTGGTTTAAGCCCAGAGGTACAATTTGTCGGGATTTGGATGTTGATTTCATATATTTTACAGGCATATGTATCTGTATTAATTTTTCGACATGCTTTTAAAAGCAAATGGTTAATCACGATAGGTGCCTTATTTTTTGTATCGGCACCGATTATGATGATGCGTGTTTTTGTGCATATTAATTTGATGCCGCATTTTATTTTATTGTTTGCTATTTTGATGTGGATGAATAATCGGTTGGGAAATAAAGAATGGTTTTATATGGCTGTTTTAATTTCATTAGGGATTTTGACTTGTCCCTATTTTTTACCGATGCAAGCCGGATTTTTTGCGCTCCTGTTTTACAAACAAGTTTTTGTTGAAAAAAAAGTTTCCTTGAAAACCCTATGTAAGGGTATTATGATGCTTGCTGCCGTCTTTTTGGTTTGGTTTTATTTACTGGGAATGATGACAACCGAACAAGAGATTGCCAGCGGTGGATGGCGTAGTTTAGGGTTGAATTTAACTGCATTATTCAATCCGATTTGGAGTCAGTCGCAAGTTTTTAATAAATTAACCCCAAAAGCAGATTTTGATGCCGATAATTATTTCGGATTTGGTTTGTTACTACTATTGTTATTTTTCTTCCCGTATGTGAAAGATTTATTTCGACGTGAAAACCTGAAAAAAAATTGGATGTTATCTCTTTTATTGCTTGGCTTCACTCTTTTTGCCTTATCATCTCAAATAAAATTTGGGAACACTGTTGTTTTAGACTATAAACCGGGAAGCGTTATTGATTGGTTAGGTAGTGTGTTTCGCTACTCAGGTCGTTTCTTCTGGCCGGTTTGGTATCTGTTAGCATTTTATTTAATAAAAACAGTCGGTGTTCACTTTCCTAAAAAAGCATGGTTGATTTTACCGATAATATTGTTAATTCAAATTTGGGATTTATATCCGACTTATAAAATGAAACAGAGTTTTGTTGTTAATACAACGCCATATATCTATCCTTTAAAATCAAAAGAGTGGGATCGTTTGGCAAATCAATATGACAATGCCTTTATTTTTGCACATAATTTGAATTATGCAGGGATTTGGCGCTGGGCAATTAAAAATCACAAAAACATTAATTATGGATTTTTGAATCGCCCTTCACGAAAGACGCATGAGTTAATTAATACGGTTCGTGAACAAATTTTATCAGGTTATATCTCTGAAAAATATAGTAATTACTTCTTCGTAATTGATGAGGATTTAATGAAGCATATCAATCGAGTTGCTCAAAAAAATCCAGCAGTTGAAAAGCTAAAATCATATATTCAACGGATAGATCAGTATGATATTTTAGAATATCATCCTGATTTAGAAAAAGATACAACCTATAAGACTAATTTTATTCCGACGACGCATCGTTATTGGGTGGCAGATTTGATTCAAATTAGTCCATATCGTGTTTATCGCGCATTTGATAACCGAAAAGATTTTGCCTCTATCGTTCGCTATGATGACCAGATGCTTATTCTAGATTGGGATAATTACGGCATAGAGGAGTTTAAGAAGGAAGCAGATAATCGCTATCATCAAATAGTAAAGCAGGATCAAAATGAAAAATGAATACATCTTTGATGCAACTCCGGAACATATTGAACAAGGTGCCTCCATAATACAAAAAGGCGGGCTAGTTGTTATGCCAACCGAAACGGTTTATGGGTTGGGAGCTTCGGCATATAATGCCCATGCCGTTGCCCGTATTTTTGAAGCTAAGAATAGGCCGACATTTAACCCGCTGATCTCTCACATATCTGAGATTGATTTTTTATCTCAATATGCTGAAACTGACGAGCGTGTTATAGCTTTAGCTAAATATTTTTGGCCGGGACCTTTAACTTTTGTATTAAAAAGAAAAGATATGTCTTCATCGTTAGATTTAGCGTGTGCGGGATTACCCACGGTAACCGTTCGGATGCCCAAACATCCCGTTGCTTTGGCTTTAATTCAAGCAGCAGGAGTACCAATAGTTGCCCCCTCAGCCAACCGATCACAAACGATTAGTCCGACAACGGCTGAACATGTTTGGCAAAGTTTAGGTACTCGGGTTGATATGATTTTGGATGGAGGGGCATGTTCCGTCGGTGTAGAATCAACAATCATTGATGTAACGGGTAAAGACATAGTAATACTGCGTCCGGGTGGTGTATCAAAAGAAGACTTGGAATTATTTTTACATGAGCCCGTTTTGCTCTCTCATGGCAATCCGAAATTGCCAAGCTCTCCCGGTCAAATGTTAAAGCATTATGCCCCTTCACATGCACTGCGTATCAATGCGATACATCCGGAAGCCGATGAATTTTTTATCGGTTTTGGTGAAATCGGTCCAGAAGCGCACTTGAATTTGAGTCACTCTGGGGATTTAAATGAGGCAGCCTCTCATTTATTTGATTATTTGCATCAAGCAGATGAACAGACTGTGTTTCCAAGAATTGCGATAGCCCCCATTCCGGAAGTTGGTTTAGGATTAGCAATTAACGATCGTATCCGACGGGCAGCATACAAGTAAAGATCTTGACTTTTTTTCTTTTATGATATATCATTAGAAGTATCAAAAGGAGGAAGAAATGGCTCGTTTAACACCTGAGTTGCGTGGTTATATTGAAGGAATGATTCAAGAAACAACATCATCTCTTGGATCTGGTATGTCGGCTCAAAAGAAGAATGGTATAATAGATAGACCTAATCTTAATTTTACTAGATTGCAATTATATGGCTGGGCTATACAAACAATACCCGCTTATTTACGAGAAAATGGATTAATTCGTTCGCGTGTTCATTCGGGACAGCAAGTTATGTCTTTAAATAACGATCGGATTCCAACATGTATTCATCAGGATCTGATAAAGACACTGACTTTTCTCGGAAAAATAGTTTATCGTTATAATACGTTATCTCGCAGAGAGATTCAGTATGATATATTACAAAAAAAATATCCTTCTGTAAATTTTGTATTAAAGGATTTAAATAGAGAAAAACTTACTCTTTTGAGATCGCGTTCTGATCGCTCAGCTTAATAACTCTTGATTTTTTTATTGTACTGCCTTAAACTACGCTCTATCATAAAAGATAAGGAGGTTGTTTTATGAGAATCTGTTTTGCTCTTTTATTGGGAATTTCTTTGATATCGAAGATTGTTTATGCAGAAAATATAAAATTGCCGCCCCCTATAGCTCAGGGTGGAAAGCCGTTGTTAGATACCATTCGTGAACGTCGTTCTATTCGTCAGTTTGATTCTCAAGTACCAGATAATCAGACACTGTCAGATATTTTATTTGTGGCATTTGGAATATCGGGTGATAACAAGAGAACGATTCCAACATCTATGAATCGCCAAAATATGAATGTTTATGCGATATTACCAAACGGTGTTTTTCTTTATCAAGCTGTAACTCATGAATTAATACAAATTTCAAAAACAGATGTTCGCTCTTTGTTTGTAACGCAGGATTATATGAAGACAGTCCCGTTAATTTTAGTATATACGGGCAGTGATAAAACAAACTCTCCGTTACATGCAGGTTCTGCCTATCAGAATGTCGGGTTGTATGCAGTCTCTGCCGGATTAAATTCAGTTGTTAGAATGCCACGTGAAAAGGTGAAAATAGCTCAAGCCCTTGACCTGCCGGCAGAAGAATTTGTTATTGTTACACAGGCGATTGGTTATCCACCTAAAAACTAATTCTCATCTTCTTTGTGTTCAAGTAAATTTGTCGCTACCTGATTTAGAGGAGCTTGTGTTTGAATATTTCCTTCAACCGAGCGTAGTTTTCGATTGACGGCTCTTGTCCGTGTTTCAGCTTCATCTAAAGTTTTATGAGCTTGTTCAATGTTTCGTTTGACTTTTTCAACCCACAGAGCATATTTTTCAAACTCTGTTTTTGCCTCATTAAGAACTTGCCAAACTTCACCGGATCTTTTTTGAATAGCCAGTGTTCTGAATCCCATTTGAAGTGAGTTTAAGAAAGCGCCCAGAGTACTGGGTCCTGCGATAGATATCCTGAATTTATTTTGAATTTCGGCAGCTAATCCTGGACGGCGCATAATTTCGGCATATAACCCCTCGGTTGGTAAAAACATAATACCAAAATCGGTCGTTTTTGGAGGATAAACATATTTATCCGAGATTCTTTTTGCCTCCGTTTTAATGCGTTTTTCTAGCTCAATTGAAGCACTTTCCACTAAAGAAGCATCGGCCTGATCGGCTGCTTGAACTAAACGATCGTAGTCTTCCATCGGAAATTTGGAATCAATCGGAATTAAAACATCTCCATCCGGTAATTTTACGGCAAACTCAACAACCTCAGAAGAGTTTTCTTTGATGTGAGCATTTTTAATGAATTGTTCTGGGGAAAGCATTTGCTCTAATAAATTTCCAAGTTGTACCTCCCCCCAAGTCCCTCGCGTTTTAACGTTGGTTAAAACGCGTTTTAATCCACCGACATCAGTCGCTAAAGTTTGCATTTCCCCCAATCCTTGATGCACCTTTTCCAATCGCTCAGAAACCAAAGCAAATGATTCACCCAACCTTTTTTCTAAAGTGGTGTGTAATTTTTCATCAACGGTAGCACGCATTTGTTCTAATTTTTCTGTATTTTCAGATCGTAATTTATCCATACGCTCCTCAACCGTTCGACGAATAGAATCGTTAAATTGAATCAAAGATTGACCCAACTCACGTCGTAAATCACTGGTGTCTGAATGCATCATTCGTTCCAATCGCTCTAAGTTTCCATTAATTGAGGGTGTTTTTTCCAACGCATTAATTTTAACAATCATCAAGAGAACCAAAGCTAAGACAATAAATAGCAATCCCAAAACAAAAATTTGTTCCATGTGTAAATATTCCTTTCTTTTTTTGTTATTTTAGGCTAGTTTATCAAAAGGAAGTGCAAATGAAAATCTTTTTTTTATATTTATGTTGTTTTTTATTTTCAATTTCGGCTCGGGCCGAGGTTGTTTCCTACCAAGCTTTTGGGGCAGGGATGCATCTTATGGATGCAACGGTTGATTATACAACAACACCTCAGGAATATCAGATACGGCTAACAACCCAAACGCGTGGGTTATTGTCTTTTTTGGTTGATTCAGAGTCAGTCTTTAACAGCCGAGGAATTTGGAAAAACAAAGAACCAAAAGTCATTGAATCTTATATGGAAACAATTAATGGAGATCGTATTAAACGCCGTAATTTAACCTTTAATGATAAAAAAAATCAGTTGGATTATCCCTCTGTTTTTTTAGATAGATTGTTGGATAACCATCCACAGACAAAAGACTACATTGTTTTTGATGGAAAAAGAACACTCAAGATTACCTTTCAATATGAGGGGATTGTTTCCGGTTCTGAAATTGGTTATTCTGATGATTTGAAATTACAGTATTATACCGTAACTGTTGATATTCTGGTCGGTAAGAAAAAGGGATGGTTCTTTAATAGAATGAAGGATAAATCTTCACCACCGCTTCATCTATACTTTAATGAAACCCGTTACGCTAAGAATCGTAAATTAGTCTATGCGGCTTTTGATACGGCACTGTTCGGTCAGATTACTATCCAAGAGGTTAATAATGCAACAGTTGATTAACAAAGTTTTAGATTTTTTGAAATGGCCGATAGCGTTCCTAATGGTTTTATTGCTTTTACCGGCTTTTAAAACGGATGTGCTTATTCTCCAAGAGGGTTTAAATCGGCTTGTTTTGGCGTGGTTTTTCCTGCCAATGCTTGTGGTTATTGTAGCATGGTTTATGGTGTCTGGATTTTATGGTTCATTTCTGTCTATTTTTGAACATGAAGCAACACATATGTTATTTGCCGTATTAACATTCCATTCACCAAAGAACATAGAGATAAATCAGGGTGTTGGAGGTTCTTTTTCATTTAAAGGTCGAGGAAATTGGTTGATTGCATTAGCGCCCTATTTTTTTCCGACATTTGCCGTTTTAGTTATGATGGGAAGCTTTTTTTATGATTGGCTTAAAGAGCCTTTGCCTAATCAGTATTGGGCGGTATTTGGTGTTATGACAGGATATCATATTGCCTCAACATTACTTGAGATTCATCCCAAGCAAACAGACTTTAAAGTTGCCGGATATTTATTCAGTTTATTGTTTTTACCTGGGGCCAATTTAATTTCTTACGGTATTTTATTTTCTTTTGCTTGCTATGGTCCAAAAGGGATTGGATACTTTTTACATACACTTCTTCAACAAACTTTAATTTTTATCCGGATTTTTATTTGATTTGTCTTGCATTTGGCAGGAAATTGTTGTAGGCTAACTGCCGTTGAATTTTTTTAATTAGGAGATTTTTTTATGAATCAATATCGTACACATACCTGTGGCGCTCTGCGTGCTTCGGATGCGGGGCAGACTGTTAAACTGTCAGGCTGGGTTCATCGGAAACGAGATCATGGCAACTTATTGTTTGTGGATGTGCGCGATAATTATGGTATTACGCAGTGTGTTTTGGATACAGCCAGTCCGGTTTTTCAAACACTTGAAAAAATCCGTCCTGAATCCGTTATTACGGTTGAAGGTAAGGTTGTTTTACGTGATGCCAATACAATTAATCCTAAAATGCCGACGGGTGAGGTTGAAGTTTCTGTTGAATCTGTTGTTATTCAATCTGAAGCAGAAACATTGCCGTTCCAAATTGTTGCCGATTCAGAGGATTTATCAGAGGAGCAACGATTAACTTATCGTTTCTTGGATTTGCGTCGGGAAAAGCCACATGCGAATATTTTATTGCGTAACAGAATGACGAAGTTTGTTCGCGATCGGATGTGGGATATGGGTTTTTATGAATTTCAGACACCGATTTTGACGTCATCCAGTCCGGAAGGGGCCCGCGATTATTTGGTTCCATCTCGGGTTCATAAAGGAGAGTTTTATGCATTACCGCAAGCTCCTCAACAATTTAAACAGCTTTTAATGGTGTCTGGATTTGATCGGTATTTCCAATTAGCCCCTTGTTTTCGGGATGAAGACAGTCGTGCAGATCGTTCTCCCGGTGAATTTTATCAGATTGATTTTGAAATGTCATTTGTAACACAGGACGATATTTTTGAAGTCGGTGAAAACTTGATGATAGATTTATTCAAACAATTTGCACCCAAAATGACTCTTTCTGAAAGATCTTTTGTGCGAATTCCGTTTTTGGAATCCATGTTGACCTATGGAACGGATAAACCGGATTTACGCAATCCATTGGTTATCAAAGACGTATCAGGAGTTTTTGAGGGGGCAGCATTCGGATTATTTGCAAATATGGTTGCCCAAGGTGGATTTGTTCGTGCCATTCGAACCCCAGGAACAGCTTCAAAACCACGTAGTTGGTTTGACAAGATGAATGGTTTTGCTGTTGAACAAGGAATGGGTGGACTTGGTTATATGACATTGGCAGAAGAAGGAGTCAAAGGACCAATAGCCAAGAATTTGGATGCCGACCGGATTCAAAAATTGATTGATATTACAGGGGCTCAAACAGGGGATAGCATTTTCTTCATTTCCGGTAAGGGAAGCAAGACGGTCAAATTTGCCGGAACAGTTCGCACTTTATTGGGTAAAGAGTTAGATTTAATTGAACAGAATGCTTTCCGTTTTTGTTGGATTACGGACTTCCCATTCTATGAATTGAATGAAGAAACCGGTGTTTTAGAGTTTTCACACAATCCATTTTCTATGCCGCAAGGCGGAATGGAAGCGCTGTTGAATCAAGATCCGTTGACAATCAGAGCTTATCAGTTTGATATGGTTTGTAACGGCTATGAAATTTTATCCGGAGCTATTCGTAACCATCGTCCGGATATTATGTTCAAAGCGTTTGAGATTGTCGGCTATGGTCCGGAGGTTGTAAAAGAGAAGTTTTCCGGATTGTTGCATGCTTTCCAATATGGCGCTCCGCCACACGGTGGTGCAGCCTTTGGATTTGACCGTTTAGTTATGTTAATGACGGATGAAAGCTATATTCGAGAAGTCATTGCTTTCCCGTTCAATCAACAGGCTCGAGATTTATTAATGCATGCACCGGCACCTGTTACAGAGAAACAACTAAGGGAAGTGCATATAAAACTTCGTTAATAAATAAAAAAACAGGGAATAAAAATATTCCCTGTTTTTTCATCCTCAAAAAATAAACCTCCACTCGCTAACGCAAGTGGTATTAGCCTATTCAAACTTCGTTTGCCTAGCCCCAAAGCTCCGTAAGCCTTACGGTTGGGTTGGTATGTCTACATCTACCCGCTTACGCGGGTAGTGTTACGTTCAAATCGTAAAAGCCCCTGCTATTTTCAGCAGGGGCTAAATAAGATAACAATTATTGTTTATTTAATGACATTATTCGTTATTTTACCAGTGATAAAATTAGCTATATTATCAAAAGTCGTTGCATTAATACGATTAATGGCATCAATAGAGTTAAAAGCAATATGAGGGGTTGCAATAACATTTTTAAATTGCAACAGCTTTAAATTCATTGCCGAATCTAACAGAAAATCATTATCACTCATTCTGGGGGAAGTAGCTACTTCATCATGTAACAAAAAGTCTTCGTTTTCCAGAACATCCAAACCGGCACCGGCGACAATTCCTTTTCTTAAAGCAAAATACAGGGCTTGAGTATCAATCAAATCTCCTCTGGCAGTATTGATAATGATAACCCCTTTTTTCATTTGATTGAAAGCGGCTTCATTAATCATATGATAGTTTTCTGGTGTTGAAGGAACATGTAAAGAAATGATATCACTTTCTTGATAAATCGTATTCAAATCCGAAACGTATAAATCTTTTAATGCTGGATTTTGAAAAGGATCGTAAGCAATAACTTTCATTCCAAAGCCCTGAGCAATTTGAATCATATGACGTCCGATAGAGCCTGTTCCGATAACGCCCAACGTTTTTCCCATCAGGTCAAAGCCCATATAATTAGATGTTTCAATTCGATTATGAGCCATATCATTTTTTGATTCTATAATTTTACGAGCCAGAGCCAGCAAAAGACCAAAAGCAAACTCAGCAACCGTTGTTGCACCATATGAAGGAACATTTTCAACCAAAATCCCTCTTTTTTTACAATATTCCAAGTCAATATGATTAAAGCCTGTTGAACGTGTTGCAATCAACTTTAAGTTTGGAAATAAATCCAATTTATCATTGGATAATGTTTCCGAGTGAATAAAGCCTGAAATAATACGAGTATCTAAATATGGCTCTAATACTTTTGGGGATATCGCATTCAACCCTTTATCAAAAAACACCATATTAACATTTTCAATGGGGTGATCTTCAGCAAAATCACGCAGTTGTTTATCTGTATCAAAAAATAAAATATTTTCCATCTTAAAACCTACCCTTCTTTTATTAAATAGGATATTCTCTGCTTAAAACAAGTTTTTTTTATTATTTTAGTAATAATCCTAAAATTTGAATCAATTTCTTTCGTAAATCTTTACGCGGAACAACTTGATCAATCATGCCATGATCTAACAAATAATCTGCCTTTTGGAAGTTTGGCGGTAATTTCTGTCGGATAGTTTGCTCAATGACCCGAGCGCCTGCAAATCCAATAACAGAACCTGGTTCGGCCAAAGTAATATCCCCCAACATAGCGAATGAAGCTGTTACACCGCCGGTTGTTGGATCTGTCAGAACGACAATATATGGTAACTTCTTTTTCTTAAGTCGTTTTACAGCAACCGTTGTGCGAGCCATTTGCATCAAGGAAAGCATTCCTTCTTGCATACGGGCACCACCGGAAGCAGGGATTAAAATTAAAGCCGCTTCTTGCAACAAGGCCAATTGAGCCGCTGTCACAATAGCTTCAC
Source organism: uncultured Alphaproteobacteria bacterium (assembly GCA_949292205.1). Lineage (GTDB taxonomy): Bacteria > Pseudomonadota > Alphaproteobacteria > CAAHEQ01 > UBA3637 > CALXZG01. Next base: position 173,398 of record CASEYR010000001.1, on the reverse strand, counting down.
CGACATAAGTTCCCATTGAACCGCCCATAAAGTTAAAGTTAAAAACACCAACAACAGCCGGTTTTCCACCTATTTTACCATGGGCAACCAAAATAGCATCATCGCTTTTTGTTTTTTTTCTGGCATCTTTTAAGCGATCAGTGTATTTTTTTAAATCACAGAAATGCAAAGGATCTTCTTTGACTTTTGGCAATTGAATCAGAGTATACTCCTGATTATCAAAGATCATTTCCAACCGACGCAACGGAGGCAAACGAAAGTGATGATTACACCGTGGACAAACATAGTCTGTTTTATTTATCTCTTCATGAAAGAGCATTGCCCCACACCCTGGGCATCTATCCCAGAAATTATCGGGGATATCGGCATGAATATTAACTTTCTTGACCGTCGGTCGCGTCAGATTGGTAATCCAGTTCATAGCTTATGCGCCTTTTTTAGCTTTTTTGTTTAGGGCGTCATTGACAGACTTGCCTGCCTTAAAGAAAGGGACACGTTTTCCCTCAACCTGAACCTGAGCGCCTGTTTTAGGATTACGGCCAAGTCTAGGCTTGCGCGTCCGAACAGACAAAACACCAAAACCTCTCAATTCAACTCTGTTTCCCTGAATTAAGGCATCTTTAATTGTATCCAAAATTGTTGCAACAACCCGTTCTGCATCAGCTCTGGTTAAATCGTTTTTTTCTGCAACATTAGTAACTAATTCTGATTTGATCATAATATATATTTCCTTTCTTGTTGATAATATAGTAATTACTATCCTTTTTTTATTCTATTGTCAAGTGTTATAAAGGGTTATTTAGATTTATTTTCTTTTTTTTCATACTTTCGGCCCCGGATACAATATCAATTAATTCATCGGTAATATTCGTTTGTCGTAATTGTTGATACTCTAAATTCATATTTTCCAAGGATTCATCAATATTTTTTTCTGCCTGTTGCATATTCACCATACGCGTATAATGTTCTGCAGCCAAAGAAGCGGTTAAGGCATGAGCCAAAATAACGGTCAAATACTCATGACTTAAGGCTGAAAACAAAGCCTCTCTGTCACCCGTAATTAAGGGGAGTGTTCGTCCATCCCATTTTTCCTTTTTCAAGTCAATTAAATCATCGGCCGGCAAAGGCATTAGCTGTCTAACGACAACATGTTGCTGTTCTCCGGTCGAACGATAAGTGTAATAAACCAATACTTGATCAATTCGTTGTTTAGTGATTATCTCATTCAACTTAATCAAAACCATAGAGGCGATTGAAGCTATTTCTTTTAACGAGTTCATAATCGGATACGTTGTCGCAACGGACATTTTGGCTGATTGTACCATTAAACCGATACGTTTTCCGACACATATAGCTACTGTTTCCTCTAGGCAATTTCGTTCTTTTAAACTGCGTTTTGCAAAAGTTAGGACATCTCTGTTAAATCGTCCGACAAGACCATTATCTGTTCCGATAATCACCGCAATTGTTTTAGGGCGATTTGTTTTAATGTTTTTAGGTGTATAGATAAAGGAGTCATCTTTTAATAAACCTTGGAAAGCTTTTCGAACCGTTGCCCCATATTCATTTAAAGAGGCAAGAGCTTTTTCGTATTGCCCGACACTAACGGACGAGAGCATTTTCATTGTACTGACAATGTCACGTAAATCCGTTGTTGTTTTGATACGTTTATTTAAAGCTTCCAGAGTCATTCTGTTTTTAATCCTTTTTCATTTGCCAAGGCTTTTCGGAAAGCATCTAACAGCTTTTGTTTTATATCATTTGATAATTTTTCTCTTTTATCAACGATACTGGTGATAACCTTAGGGAATTTGGAATGTAAAACATGGATGATAATTTTCTGAGCCAAAGCACTTTGACGTTCATCTACATCATCCAACAATCCCTCATTCGTAGCCAAAAAGACAGCGATTTGGTCGGCAGCTGGTAAAGGAGCATATTGTATTTGTTGCATAACGGCCCGAATAGCTTTTCCGCGTTTTAACCGTCCGGCCGTTTCAGGATCCATTTGGGTCCCGAATTTTGCAAAGGACTCTAACTCCTCAAACTGTGAGAAAAACAATTTTAATGGACCGACCAAACTCCGATAAGCCGGTAATTGAGCATCACCACCGACACGAGAAACGGAACGTCCCGTATCAATAGCCGGCAGAATCCCCTTTTGGAATAAAGAAGTCGACAGATAGATTTGTCCGTCGGTAATAGAAATAATGTTTGTCGGAATATAGGCGGATATATTTCCAGCCTCGGTTGACACAATCGGCAAAGAGGTGAGGGAACCACCACCGAACTCCGGACGTAAGTGTGTTGACCGTTCCAAGAGTCGAGAGTGAATATAGAAGATATCTCCCGGAAAAGCCTCTCGTCCCGGAGGTGTTCTCAATAGCAAGGACATTTGGCGATAAGCTCTGGCATGAGCCGTCAAATCATCATAAACAATTAAGACATCTTTTCCTTTTTCCATAAAATATTCGCCGATAGAAGTTGCCGCATAGGGAGCAATAAATTGCATGCCGGCTTCATCATCACCCGAGGCAACAACAACGATTGTGTTTTCCATGACGCCGTATTTTTCCAAGTCGGCAATAACACGAGCCGTTCCTGCAGCGCGTTGACCGATAGCGCAGTAGACACAGATAACACCGGATTCTTTTTGGTTAATCATTGTATCCAAAGCAATAGCTGTTTTTCCGGTTTGTCTGTCACCTAAAATCAATTCACGTTGTCCGCGTCCGATGGGCGTAAAAGAATCAATCGCTTTCAGTCCCGTTTGTAACGGTGTATCCACCGGAGCACGATGCATAATCGGAGGAGATTCTCGTTCAATCGGATAAGTTTGCGTTGTCGGAATGGCGCCTTTATTATCCAAGGGCTGTCCCAATGGGTTGATGACACGTCCCAACAGAGCATCTCCGACAGGAACATCTAACACGCGATGCGTTCGTTTGGCTTTATCACCGGCTTTTAAGTGATCGGCATTCGTCAAAAAGACGACACCGACTCTGTCCTGCATTAAGGTTTGAACCATACCGATTGTGTTATCTTTAAAGGTCAACAACTCGTTCATTTGAACCTTTGAAAGGCCCGAAACTTCCGCTGTTCCGGCCGAGATAGATATGATTGAACTTGTTTCGGATACTTTTAAATCCAAAGGCGTTTTTTGAATAGCCTCTTTAATTGCCTGTTCTGCTTCCCTAGACGCTTTGTGTAACATATTCGCCTCTCTTACTCCTTAATGATTAACCCCGATAAAGCTGTATTCAGATTTCCCGTAAAAGCATCCAGATATGACTTTAAGTTCCATTCAACCGCCACATCTCCCGTTATCATTTCAGCACCAAGAATTAAGTCTGGATTGACTTGAATGCTGATACGAACGGACGAGTCCAAATCAAACGTTTTTCGGATAAAAGCCAACAATTCATCTTGAGCTTTTTTTGTTAAAGCAGAAGAAATATTTATTGACATAATCTTTTGTTTTAAAGATATTTTTTTTATATTTGTTTTTTCTTTTGAGTTCAGCTTTTCAATTTTTTTTCGGAAGAGCAAAATAGCCTGTTCAATCGGAGATAATCCCGATAAATCAGCCATTGCTTTTTGAGATAACTCCAAGAATTGCTGAGCCATCAAATTCCGAATTTCCAATTGCAGAGAAGCCGTTTCTCGATTTAAGTCGCTTTGCATTTTGACTCGTTTAGCTTTCAACTCTTCCGAGATACGATCTTCTTGCTCTTTTTTAAGACGATCAATCTCCGCCAAAGCCTCGTCCAAGCGTTTTTGTTTGTCAGCCTCAAAAGCAGCATTTTTATCTGCCAGAGCTTTTTGCTCTTGCAATGCTTTTTCCGCAGCATTTTCAGCCTTTTTGACTTTATCCTTAATATAGGCCTGACGCTTGGCAATGGTATCAACGATTGGTTGATACAAGAAACGCTTTAACAACCAAACTAAAACAAATAGATTGACAATTTGGGCAATGAATGTAACCCAGCTGAATCCCATAACGGTCTCCTTTTACTTGGCAGCCATTTCAACAGCGTAGTTCCAAAACGGATTGAAGTATAAAATTAAAACAGTAACAACGAATGCGTAAATAGCTGTTGATTCCACCATAGCCATGGAAACAAATAACGTTCTGGTGATTGTGCCGGCTTCATCCGGTTGTTGAGCGATAGCCCGCAAAGCACTTGCGGCCGCATTTCCTTCACCAAGTCCGGGTCCGATACCGCCGATAGAGATACATAATCCTGCAGCGAGGACAGACATAGCTCCGATTAAAGTAATTGCATCCATTTTTTTTCTCCTTTCTTGTTAATATGTTAGTTTATCAATAAATGGTTGTTTAGGAGCGACTGATGAGACGTATACAATAGCCAACAATGAGAAGATATACGCCTGAATCGTCCCTGTTATTAAACCGAGTATTTGTAAAGGCAACGGGATTAAAAAGGGAGCTAACATCATTAAAACCGAGGCAATGATGGCACCACTTAACATATTGCCATACAAACGAAAAGCCAATGAGAAAGTTGATGAAAAATCACTAATGATATTCATCGGTAACATAATAGGGGTTGGATCAATGTATTTTTTTAGATATCCCAAAATCCCTTGGTTGTGAATGCCATAAATCGGCATAGCGCAGAACACACACAAAGAAAAAGCTAAAGTCGTTGACAAAGAAGCTGTCGGTGCTCTGAACCAAGGAATAATCGTCAGTAAGTTACTTAATCCGATAAATAAAAAGAAAGTCCCCATAATCGGCATATAGCGAGCCGGATTATCACCGCTTACTTCTTTAATTTGTGAACGAATAGTCATCACAATCATTTCCATTGCGGTTTGTAGCGAAGAAACACTGACAGTTGTTTTTAAATTTCGAGTTGTCAGCCAAGACAAGAGGACTAAAACAGCCATCACAATCCAAGAAAAGAAGACTGTTCCGCCGATAGTGATGCCGAAAAGTTGAACAATCGGAAGGGTATCAATATTTTCCAGAGCCAGTTCTCCGCTAGCTGATACGCCGTTCAGGTCCAAAGCGCTCCACCAAGTTGATATGATTAAGAAGACGGACAAAACTCGTCCCCAATAATTTTTCATCCAAAGACAGCCAGCTACACATAAAATGACAACCGCCACAACGGAAAGAAGGATATTTCCCGTTACAGATAGTTCTCCGATATGCATGATGGTTTCATTCATTTTGAACGGCTTCCTTTTCGTTTTGAAGATTTTCGAGAACTATTTTTTCCTTTTTGAGCAGACGCTTGAGGATTCATGGCAGAGGTTAACTCTTTTTGTTCAACAGCGTGGTAAGCCCCCATTTTTGTAAAACGAAGAACAAATAGACGAGTTGCTATAACACCACAGAAAATCAAGATAAAACGACCGGCATGCTCATGTGACAGAGCCAAAGCACCGAAAATCAGTAAAAAGATACGTAATACGGCGGATGTAAAAAGGAATAACCCTCTATGTTTAACTTTTGGCAATGTTTGAACAGTTAACCATAACAGGTACATATAGATTAAACCTAAAACGACACCTATTCCGAAAACCGTTAATAACTCATGTAAAGGCATATGAAAAATGTGATGTTTCATTTTTTACTCCGTTGACGTTGTTCTGCCAATTGTTGACGGTATCTCTTTTTAATAATTTGAACCGTTCCCTCTTTATGAAGCCACCGATTAGCATTAAAGATACCCACAACAAAACCGACAAAAATGAAATTGAGAGTCCATGAAAAAACAGAGGAGGGGAAGATTCTATCTAAAAATTGACCGATAGCTACGCCTAATAAGACAGGTATGGACAACTGCCATCCGTAAACCCCCAACAAGGCGGCATTAAAAAATAGAAGACGAGATTGACGATGCTCCATAGCCTTAGCCTTGTTGATTAAAATAGTGGCTGTTTTTCGGTTTTCTTCATCAAATTCCGCCATCACTGCCTCCATTATTTTTGTTTAAAGCCATTAGCCCTTTTGTTAACCCGATTTCTAATCGAGCCATCGTAAGGTTGGCTTCTTTTCTCTGCTGTTCCATTTCCTTGAAGTCAACTTCTATTGTCTTTTGCAGCTGTTTTAAATCCGTTCCCATAATAGCCAATTTTGTAGATACGGAAACATCTTCTCCCTTTTTAACTAAGACCCCCTGATTACAAGCAATATAAAGTTGATTACCATTCGTTTTATAAGATAAAATACTCGGCTTTAGAGCGGAAACCATATCCATATGACGGTGGAGTAAGGTATAAAAACCGTCTATTGACTCAAAATCGACTTGAGTCACAGGTGTTTCCAAGATAACCCCGACGGGCGAATAAACCTTTAGCCGCATTTCCATCAATTAGGCCTTTTTCCCTTTCTTTCTTGCTTCATCAACCGTTCCGATCATGTAAAAGTCATTTTCCGTTAAATCATTAAATTCTCCGGACAAAATGCGCTCACAGCCCGAAATGGTATCTTCCAAGTTAACCGATTTTCCTTCCATACCCGTAAATTGCATTGTTGTAAAGAACGGTTGGGTTAAAAAGCGTTCCAGCTTTCTTGCCGTTAGAACAGTCTGTTGATCGTGTTCTGGGAGTTCATCAAATCCCAACATAGCAATAATATCTTTTAAGTCTTCGTATTGAGCCAGTGTTTTGCGAACTTCGGTTGCAACTTTATAGTGCCTTTCTCCGACAATCAGAGGCGTCAACATATTTGAGCTAGAGTTAAGCGGATCCAACGCCGGATAAAGACCTTGAGCTGCTCGTGAACGAGACAAGACAATCGTTGAAGACAGGTGAGCAAACGTATGCGTTGCCGAAGGATCCGTAAAATCATCAGCCGGCACATAAACAGCCTGAATAGAGGTAATTGCGCCATCTTTTGTGCTTGAAATACGTTCCTCCAAATCGGCAATATCCGTTCCCAGAGAGGGCTGATATCCCACACGAGAAGGAATTTGCCCCAATAGAACGGAAACCTCGGAACCGGCTTGAATAAAGCGAAAGATGTTGTCTATCAGTAAGAGAACATCTTGCTTTTTCTCATCACGAAAATACTCGGCCATCGTCAAAGCGGATAAAGCCACCCGAAAACGAACGCCAGGGGCTTCGTTCATTTGTCCGAAAATCATCACCGTTTTATTTAGAACACCGGCATCTTGCATTTCACGATACAGTTGTTCTCCTTCACGAGAGCGTTCTCCGATACCGGCAAAGATGCTAACCCCTTCATAACGGCCAACCATGTTATTAATCATTTCGGTAATCAAAACGGTTTTTCCGACGCCGGCACCTCCGAAAAGGCCTGCTTTTCCGCCCCGTTCCATCGGAGCCAGCAAATCAATGGCCTTAATACCGCTGACAAAAATTTGAGACGAAACCTCCAATTTATCCATAGAAACAGGCTCTGCATGGATTGATTTCAGCTCTGGATTTTTTATTTCTTCTTTTCCATCAATGGTTTGTCCGAATACGTTAAACATTCGTCCCAACGTTTTATCACCGACAGGAACTTCAATTGGGTGTCCCAAATCCGTAACGGCCATGCCACGAGATAATCCCTGAGTTCCCCCCATAGCCAAAGCGCGAACGGTATGTTCATCGATATACCCTTGTGTTTCCAAAACTAATCCGTTATTATCGCCGGTTGTCAAAGCATTAAACATGGAAGGCAGTTTTTTATCAAATGATACCTCAACAACACTTCCGTTAATTGCAACGATTTTCCCCTTGTTTTCTGACATTTTCCCTCACAATCTATAACTGGATATAAACACTATTTCGGACAAGGACAACCCTCTGTTTACGGTTTTAAATTAAAAAATCCTCTTTTCCCGATTTTTATTTTAATTCCATCCTCTGTCGGGGTTACCGTTGTCCCGATATCCGTTACTTTTTCACCGTCAATGGCAACGGCTCCGCTTTCAATCAAGCGACGAATGGCAGATTTACTTTGCCCTTGCATGACGGCCACGCCGAAATCAACCAAGCTACAAGGTGTTTTAAGTCCCAAATCAGAAGCTTTAACCTCTTGGAATTCCTTTGTTTCAAATCCTCTTTGTTGTACCTGTGTATAGAAAAAGCGTTCTGCTTTTTCGGCGTCTTCAAGACTATGATATTGACGCACGATATCAAAAGCTATTTTCTTTTTAATTTCCATTGGATTGACTGTATTATTCTTGTAATCGGCAACAGCATTTGCCTTTTTTTCAGGAGTCCAATCAGTAACCAATTCCACCCATTCTGGAATCAAAGCATCAGGAATAGACATGGCTTTTCCGAACATATCATTAGGGGGTTCTGTCAATCCGATATAGTTTCCCTTGGATTTGCTCATTTTCATTTGTCCGTCAAGCCCAACCAATAAAGGTATTCCGATAACAACTTGCCCCGGTTGTCCGAAGCTTTCCTGTAATGTTTTCCCGACAAGACAGTTAAACAGCTGATCTCTGCCACCAAATTCGATATCAGCGTGCATAGCAACGGAATCATATCCTTGAATTAACGGATAAATCAGCTCATGCATAGAAATAGGAATATTCTCTTTAAACCGCTTACTGAAGTCATCGCGTTGTAACATCTGAGCCAGCGTCGCCTTTCCCAACAACTTAATAATATCGGAAAAAGTCATCTTACTCATCCATTCTCCGTTGAAACGGATTTTAACATTTTTTGAGGTGTCGATAACCTTATCCATCTGGTCAATGTAAGTTTTTGAGTTTACTTTAATTTCCTCGGGTGATAGAGGAGGTCTTGTTGTATTTCGTCCGGTTGGATCGCCGATAGCAGCCGTAAAATCACCGACCAATAGGTGAATTTCATGTCCGGCTTCTTGAAATTGTCTCAATTTTTTCAGAGCAACAGCATGTCCCAAGTGTAAATCCGGAGCGGTTGGATCCATTCCGAATTTAATAATTAGAGGGCGTTTTTCCTTTTCGGCGATAGCCAATTTTTCTTTCAATCCGTTTTCGGGGATAATAGATTCAATTCCACGAGCAAGTTCTTCATAAGTTACTGTCATTTTCTTTCCCATAACATTGTTAATAATGACCGAGCCTAGCATACTTACCCCCCCATTTCAAGCGTTTTTCATCACAACATCAAAAAAAAGAGAGATGGGGGCTACTCAATTCTCGTCACAAAAGTTTCTTTTTTTAAGACTTGCATTTTATAAGAATTTAAGGTAAAACAATTCCTAGATTTTATTTTTTAAGAGGTGAATTATGGAAAACGAACAAAAACAAGCAATTAAAGAATTAGCAACTTTGTTGCATGATAACGGGTTATCCGAGATTGAATATGAAGCAAACGGTGTATATCTGCGTGTTGTTGGACCGCGTTCGGCTCATGAAGTGATGGTTCCACCGCCACCGGCTCCCGTTCCTCCACCGGCAGCCGCTCCTGTTGCAGCTCCGGCCGAGCAGAAAAAGCCTGAAAACTATATTGTTTCACCGATGGTTGGTGTTGTCTATTTATCTAAAGATCCCAACTCTCCGGCATTTATAAAAGTGGGTGACAAAGTTTCTGTTGGACAAACGGTTTGTTTGGTTGAGGCTATGAAAACATTTAACCCGATTAAGTCAACAAAGGCAGGAACGATTACCGAGATTCTGGTTGAATCCGGTAGCCCTGTTGAATATAACCAACCGTTGTTTAATGTAGGCTAATCATGTTTGAAAAAGTTTTAATAGCCAATCGTGGAGAAATCGCCCTTCGGATTCATCGGGCCTGCCGAGAAATGGGAATTAAGACGGTTGCCGTTCATTCAACGGTTGATGCAAATGCCATGCATGTCAAATTGGCTGATGAGGCTGTTTGTATTGGTCCTGCACCGGCTAAAGATTCCTATTTGAATAAAGCAGCTATTATTTCGGCAGCCATTATGACGGGTGCTGATGCAATCCATCCGGGGTATGGATTTCTATCAGAGAACGCTGAATTTGCCGAGATGGTTGAAGCTCATGGTATTACTTTTATCGGTCCCAGCCCCAAGATGATTCGGATGATGGGTGATAAAGTGACGGCAAAGAAAGCTGCTATCGAGTCCGGATTGCCGGTCATTCCGGGATCGGAAGGGGAGGTTAAAACGGTTGAAGACGCTCTCATGTGGGGCGAAAAGATTGGTTATCCCGTTATTGTCAAAGCAGCTGCCGGCGGTGGTGGAAAAGGGATGAAAGTGGCCCATAATCCATCTGAAATGGCAGATGCATTTACGCTGGCAAAGAATGAGGCAAAGAGCTCTTTTGCCAATGATGTTGTGTATATTGAAAAGTATTTGCAAACACCACGTCATATTGAAATTCAGATTTTAGGAGATAACTACGGAAACGTTGTCCATTTGGGAGAGCGTGACTGTTCTCTCCAGCGGAATCACCAAAAGGTTCTCGAAGAATCTCCATCTCCGGCGCTTAATCCGGAACAGCGTAAGCAAATTGGTGAGATTGCCGCCAATGCAATGAAAAAGCTGGGCTATTCCAATGTCGGCACAATTGAGTTTTTGTATGAAAACGGACAATTTTATTTCTTGGAAATGAATACGCGTGTTCAAGTGGAACATCCGATTACCGAGGCTGTAACAGGCGTTGATATTGTGCGTGATCAAATCCGAGTCTCCAGCGGAGCCGTGTTAGGGTATAAGCAAGAAGATATCCACTTTAACGGGTATGCAATGGAATGTCGGATCAATGCCGAAGATCCGGAAACATTTGTTCCATGGCCTGGAAAAATCGGGCAGTGGCATGTTCCCGGAGGATTGGATGTTCGTGTTGATTCGGGTATGTATGCCGGTTATACAGTTCCACCAAACTACGACAGTATGGTAGCCAAATTGATTGTGCATGGTCGGACGCGGAATGGTGTTTTGATGCGACTTCGTCGAGCTTTAGAGGAATTTGTTATTGAAGGAATCCGGACAACAATTCCATTACATCAAAAGATTATTGCTGATCCGGAATTTATTGATGGTCAGTATAACATTCACTGGCTGGAACAGTTTCTGGCAGAAAACAAGAAAAAGTCAGAATAATTATCAAAAAGGAGTTTGAAATGCCACGCTTGGATTACACGATTGATTTAGAACAAAAAACATTATATGCTGTAATCCAAGCTTTTTTTTCGGACAATTTTGTGTCTTCCACTTCCAAAATACCAGACACTCTTGCCTCGGAAGCATTGGCTGGGACAAGATTATCGGTAAGTGATTTAAAACAACTGATTTCGGCTCGGGTTGTGGCGGTTTTGAGTGAAGATGTGAATAGTGGTTTATCCCTGCAAGAGGCTGCAGAAAAAGCTTTAGCTCGAACACAGTTGGAAGAGCCTGTTTTAAAAGTAGCATCAGTTCTGTGTCATCATTGTCCGGATAGACAGTATATTGTCACGGATATGTGTCAAGGATGTCTGGCACGTCCATGCACGACATGTCCTTTCGGGGCAATAGAGTTTATTAACGGTAAATCGCATATTAACCGAGATAAGTGTAAAAAATGCGGTATTTGTGCAAAATCGTGTCCCTATCATGCGATTATCCAAACAGAGCCCCCTTGTATAGGCGTTTGTCCTGTTGAGGCAATAGCTAAGAACGAATCGGATACTGCCACTATAAATCCTGAAAAATGTATTGAATGTGGTCAGTGTGCAAAGATATGTCCCTTTGGAGCAATTCAAACACGCAGTCAGATTATAGATGTTCTAAAGGCCATTCGTTCTGGAAAACAGGTTGTTGCAATGTTAGCGCCGTCAATTTTGGGGCAGTATGGGGTATCGGTGGGACAATTATTTTCTGCCGTTAAAGAGCTTGGCTTTTCCGATGTGATTGAGGTTGCCGAAGGTGCTGATGTTACGACTCGAAATGAAGCAAATGAATTGGCAGAGCGCTTAAAAAAAGGCGATTCTTTTATGACAACCTCTTGCTGTTCCGCTTATTTTGAGGCCGTCAAAAAACATATTCCGGAGTTAAAGCCGTTTGTTTCAAACACCAAAACTCCGATGCATTATACGGCAGAGATAGTCAAAAAACGGGATGCATCTGCCATTACGGTTTTTATCGGCCCCTGCATGGCCAAAAGGGAAGAAGGTTTGCATGATGATTTAGTCGATTTTGTTTTAAATGCAAAAGAGTTGACAGCGTTATTTGATGTCAAAAAGGTTACTCCGGCTAATTGTGTCGAATCTGAAACATCAAAACCATCTAAACAGGGCAGGGGATTTGCTTTAATAGGCGGTGTGGCCGGAGCCGTTCAATCACTCCATACGTGCGAGGTGTGTCCGGTTCGAATTGATGGACTCACAAGGGATACAATAAAGCAACTGAAGCAATATGCCAAAACAGGCAAAGCCGAAGGATGTTTGGTTGAAGTGATGGCCTGTTGTGGGGGCTGCATTGCCGGTCCAGGAGTTGTGGCATCTGTCAAGCAAGCAACAAAAGAGATTCAAAAATTAGTTACAGAAAGTCCGGATTTGAATGATATTTAGTATTTATAGAACGCTATAATTACCTAGAAAGGAACTTTTGTATGAATAAAATCAATATGATAACATCAAACCAAGCAAAAGTAAAATCACTGCAAGGTTCTTTAAAGGCAAATCATTTAGATGATGTCATGGTTTGCTCTCAAAACCTAAATATTATGGAGCCCCAATTTGATACGGTTCAAGAGGTATCTCGGTTTAAAGCGTTAGAAGCATATAAAATATTACGGGAACCGGTTTTAGTTGAGGATGGGGGTCTGACTATTGCAGAGTTAAATGGTTTTCCGGGTGTCTATACAAAATATATCATAACCAGTATCGGAGTCGACGGCATTCTAAGATTAATGCAAGGCATTCAGAATAGATCCGCTAAGTTTATTAGTTCTACTACCTTTGTTGATTCTAACGGAGAGGTTTTTCAGTTTGAACGTGAAGGTGATGAATTTGAAATATCCAAGGAGAAGGTAGACATACAATCTCCATTTGCTTGGTCCGAGTTGTGGAAGATAATCTACCTGAAAGAGTATAATAAAAACCTTTGTGAACTTTCCGAAGATGAGGTTCAAGAGTATTACTCAAAACTCGGTGCAAAAGGAAGTATACAAAAATTTGTAAACTGGTACGTCACAAGATACGGGAAGTAGATTTTTAAATCTACTCCCATCCTTTTATCGATTTTGCAGATGTCCGCGAAGTTGTGATAATCGGATACATTCTGCTGCTTTTAACTGTTCCACGCGATGTTTGATACGTCTATCGATAGGTGTTTTATTTTCCACGACAGATTGATTAAAGAAAGAATGGTTATAGATTTTTGAAGCCATTACCTTTTCCTTATTGCCGTATGAAGAAGCCAAGTCAGAAATTTTTTGTGCAACACTTTTATCCGAAATTTTCAAAGCAACATTGGATAGAACATCAACGGCATAAGACTGAAATAGTTGATCTAAATTAACATCGGCCACGGTTGAAGATGACTTCTGATGATAATGTTTTTGAATAATATACAGTTTAGCCAGGTCTTCCATTCTTTGAGCTTCCGACGCAAAGTTATTATCTAAAAAAGCAGGAGCAATCAGTAAGTCGCCATATAGGGCTTGAAAATCCTCTGAAGACAGTTTAGTTGCTTCTTTCGTTGAATAATCTTGGTTAATAAACTGGTTAGGATTTTGAATTGCGCCCAGTATTCTGGCAGCAGCTTGAGCATCCATCAAAGCATTTTTATCATCTCGGTTGATAAGATTCAACCCCACCATAACCATACCGGAAGCAGGAACACCTTTAGGAACAGCCTGCATATGGTTCAAGTGTTTTTCCTCAGCCGCCTGACGTTTTTCAGGAGAGACGGTTAAGCTTTGTGTTTTAATCCATTCTTGTTTCACCTCAGGAGTATCTCTGGACATAATCTTATCGGATAGTAACTTGGCCGTTTCCTCGGTTGGATTAGCCTCATAAATGGATAACATATCCACAAAAAGTTCTTTGATATCAGCAGGCATTTGATAAAAAGAGGAAATCAAAGACATTGTTGGTTTTTGTAGATCTTTTAAGGTATTTTTTAGGGCTTCATCCATTTTATACTTCTCCTGTATCAAAATTTTCAACTGCTATATTTCAGTTTATCACAGCAATTTTTTTTGTCAATAATAAATCAAACAATGATCTTTAACGAATAAGAAATCTCCCGAACGGATTTAAATAAAAAACACCCCTTGATGAGAGGGGTATTTTAGTAATAGAAAAAAGAGAGGATTTCTATCTTAGTACAAAAAATTTTCTTTTGATTCTCTTAACATCTGCAAGAGGGGCTAAAAGAACCATCACAGCACACCTGACGACCATTAGAGCAGCCACACACCTCCGTGATGAGAACAACATCCGCTTCTTGCATAAGCAGCACTAGAAAACAGCAACAAGAATAATAAGACTAGTAATTTTTTCATATAAATCTCCCGTATATAATGATCTAAAAAAAATAAAACACATCAAAGAACCGGCTTATATGTAAAACCAGCAATTCGACAAATCAAGAGGGGAAATATCAAAAATGGTGCGCAATATTATGAAATTATCGGACTAAACTCTATGAGGTTTTAAGAGGTTAGGGCGACTCTTTTTATGATAATATAAATTGATTATTGATATATTTTTATTTTTTACTGCACTGCCTTGTTTTTTATTTGTTGTAGTGATATACTGAATATATTGATCGGAGGAGTTTTATATGCAAAAAGATTTAGTATTATATCATGGTTCTCGAAGATTATTTGAACGATTTGATTATTCGCATGTCAGAACTCTTCCGGGTGGAGGTTCTTCGCGTTTAGGTATTGGGATGTATTGGACGAAGCGAAAAGAAAAAGCGATAAATGCTTATGCTTCTATGTCGGACATTTTATCTAAAAATTCTGTTTTTCGAGATACTTCATTGGTTGGCAGTATTCTTTATCAGACCTCTATCAGTCAAGATGAACAGAAAAAGACCTTGGATCTTCTTAATATTTCCGATGATATTTTAAAACGGTTGCAAAATACAACGGATTCATCTGATGTTAAAGATGAATTAAACAATTTACTCACATCAAAAAACAGATATCCTGATTTTGCGATTTGGGCACGCTCACATCAAGATTTGTTAAAACAAGCAGGTTTTAATTGTTTGAAGGAAAAAGATATATTTTGTTTTTTAGAACCGGAAAAATTAAAATGGAGTATTTGTGAGGCAAAAGTTTTATCAGGAACACAAATTCCTCGTTCTTTAATTAAACCGGAGTCAAAAATAACAATACAAAATAAATTGTTGTCTGAACACGTTTCTTCTTCATCTATTCGAACGACAGAAGTATTGGGAAAAGAATTGTTATCTCAAGAATCCGGTGAAATGCTTCAAGTTGTTATGCCGCCTCAAAAGGGTTTGAAATCGTTTCTAAAACAACTTACTCAAAAACATATTCAATCATTGAAAGAAATAAAAATTTTCCCTTCTAGAGGCCGTGAGTTGTAAAGAGCTTTATTGTATCATACCTGCTTTAAGTAGGTTAGAGAAACTCTTATCAATTTATGATATGGATAATATCCAATCAAAAGATTTTTGATTTCTAAGTAATTATACATTATCATAAGTTGTGTAAATTAGAAAAAAATTAAATTTGCAAAATTTTTAGAATATTTTCTCAAAAGTCCGATAAATCATCAAAAATCGCCAATTTTAAAATCCTCAGGGACTCAATAACTACTTGTATAAAAATAAAAAATCCGCCTATTTGGCGGAAATATCAAAAATGGTGCCGCTGGTGAGAATCGGACTCACGACCCCACCCTTACCAAGGGTGTGCTCTACCACTGAGCCACAGCGGCAAAAATGATAGTATTTCTTTTATTCAATTTTAGAGTAATTGTCAAGCTCTTTTTGCATAATACTTGTTTTTAATTGAGCGTAAAAAGTTATATTGCCACATAAGGTGATATTTTTTGATTCATTTTTTTTAATTTCTATGATATATTCCAATCGTAGTAGGAGAAAAAGCATGAAAACACTATTATATGCATTGTTATTGTGGCTTATTTTTAAAGGAGTTGCTTTTTTCTTTTTTCCAAAAGTAATGCGTGATTTTATTAGTCAAAACATCATTGATGCAAAAATAGCCGATTTAAAAATATTTGGTGGATTTTTATTAGGAATAGCTGCTGTTTTATGGTTTGTCTTTCTAAAAGATATGCCTTAACAAAATAAAGCAAGTTTACTGAATATAATAAACTTCCACTCGCTAACGCAAGTGGTGTTATCTGTTCCGAACGACGTTCGCCACGTTCGCCCAGCCCAAAAGCTTCGCAAGCCTAACGGCTGGGCTGGTATGTCTACATCTACCTGCTTACGCAGGTAGTGTTACGTTCGAATCATAAAAACTCTCGGACAAGTTGAATCTTATCCGAGAGTTATCATAACATACTAGAATGTATTTATTTTTGTTTCTTTTCGTCTTCTCCAAAAACGCAAGTAGCCAGAGTCAGATTCTCACCGGATACCCAATTAGGAGATACTTTCACGTTACCGGCATTCAGAATATCTTCTT
This sequence comes from uncultured Alphaproteobacteria bacterium, assembly GCA_949292205.1. Taxonomy (GTDB): domain Bacteria; phylum Pseudomonadota; class Alphaproteobacteria; order CAAHEQ01; family UBA3637; genus CALXZG01. The sequence continues at coordinate 156,869 of CASEYR010000001.1, read as the reverse complement.
CAGCCTCTTTTGCCAAATCAATTGTTTTTGAATCTCCTTGGATAGTTAATTCAATCACCGGCGTTTTCAAAGACCGTTTTTGTTCGGCTTTTTCCTTGCGGATTAAGTTCAAAACAGCAACGGCCTTATCATAAACAGCCTGATCTCCGACAATTTCTTTTAATTCAGAAACTTGAGGGAAAGAAGAAACGTGGATGGATTTTTCGTCATGCCCCCAAGGACGAGACTGCCAAATTTCTTCTGTTGTGAAAGACAGGAACGGAGCAAACAACCGCATTAAAACATCGATTGTCAACATCAATGTTGCAACGGCTGAGTCCGCATGATCGCTATAAGCACGCCCTTTAACCAGTTCCAGATAGTTATCGCAGAAATCCCAGAAGCATTTTTCCGTCATTTCCAAAGCAAAAGCGTAGTCATTAGCCTCAAAGGATTTATTAGCAGTTTCAACAACAGCGGCCAGGCGAGCAGCCCAAGCTTTATCCACCGAAGCCGTAATATGGCGGCGATAATCATTAGAAAAAGCAACACCGGACTTATCCAAGATCATAAAGACAAACTTGCTGGCGTTAAAAATCTTCATAGTCAATTTACGCCCTTGCTCCATGATTTGTTCTTCAAAAGCCGTATCAATCCCCAGTTTTGCTCTGGCAGCCCAATACCGAACAGCATCGGCAGAGTGCTTAATTAATAAGTCAATCGGTGTTACGACGTTTCCTTTGGACTTACTCATTTTCTTACGATCCGGATCCAAGATGAATCCACTGATAAGAGCCTCATGCCAAGGTTCTTTCCCTGTGTGAGCAAAAGACTTCATGATTGTATAGAAAGCCCAAGTCCGAATAATATCATGAGCCTGCGGTCTGATATCGAAGGGCATAGACAAGTGGTGTCCTTCCGGAGCATGAGCCATAGCAATTTGCGGAGTGACAGAGCTGGTTGCCCACGTATCCATCACATCTTTATCTCCGACGAATCCCCCTGGAACGCCTCGTCGTTCCGGAGCATATCCGGCTGGGACATCTGTCATCGGGTCGACTGGAAGTTGAGAGCGTTCGGCAAAAATCGGAGCATCATAATTGATTTCTCCATTTTCTTTAACTTTGTACCAAACAGGGAAGGGAACCCCAAAGAAGCGTTGACGAGAGATACACCAATCTTGATTTAAGCCATCAACCCAAGCTTCATAGCGTGATTGCATATGAGCCGGCGTCCACTTAATTTTGCGTCCCAATTCCAACAGCTCTTTTTTATAATCTAAAATATTGATAAACCATTGACGAGAGGAAACAAACTCCAACGGGATACTCCCCTTTTCGTAGAACTTGACAGGGTGCATTAACGGTTTAGGTTCAGCCAATAAGTCTCCGGACTCACGCAGAAAATCAACAATTTTAGCCCGAGCATCTTTGACTTTAAGTCCGATAATTTGATCGTAATATGCCTTTGCTTTTTCCGCATTCAAAGAAACAAAATTACCCTGTCCGTATTCCTGATCAATAATTCTACCGTCTAAACCAATGATTTGTTTAATTGGTAATCCGGACTGTTTCCACCAAGCAACGTCGGCAGCGTCTCCGAATGTACAGACCATCATAATACCGGTTCCCTTATCCATTTCTGCATGTTCAGAAGGAATAATCGGAACAGGAATATCAAACAACGGAACGATAGCCTTTTTACCAAAGAACGGTTTATATCGTTCATCGTCAGGATGAGCAACAACTGCGATACAAGCCGGTAAAAATTCAGGGCGTGTTGTGGCAATTGTAAAGGTAGTGTCCGATCCTTCAACACGGAAACGAATATCGTGGAAGAAACCGGCCGTTTCCCGATCCTCTATTTCAGCCTGAGCAATAGCGGATTGGAAAGTAACATCCCACATTGTCGGAGCTTCAACAGAACGAGCCATTCCTTTTTCAACTAAGTCCAAGAAAGACTTCTGTGATTCAACAATCGCTTTTGGACCAATAGTCGTATATTTCAAGCTCCAATCATACGAATGTCCGATTTTATGGAAAATATCTTCAAAAGCCTGCTCATCAACACGTGTTAACTCTTCACAAGCCTCAATAAAGTTCTGCCGAGACACTTCCTGCCGTCCGCCTTCTGCTTTTGGATTATGAACAGGTTTAAAGTTCGGATCATAGGGCAGAGCAGGGTTACATGCAATGTTATAGTAATTTTGGACGCGCCGTTCCGTCGGCAATCCATTATCATCCCAACCGATAGGATAGAAAATAGATTTTCCTTTCATACGGTTATAGCGAACCATTACATCTGTTTGCGTATAGGAAAAGATGTGTCCGATATGTAAAGATCCGGATACAGTCGGTGGCGGCGTATCGACCACAAACGTTTGTTCGCGTGAGGCCGTTTTATCATAGGCATAAATATTATTATTTTCCCAAAAATGGACGGCTCGTTCTTCAATGGCGGCCGAGTTAAATTTATCATCTAACGCTTTTATTTCTTTATATTGAGACATGATTTTTCCTTTTCTAAAATGAATGAGGGCATTTTATCGTATCCTTTTTTGAAAATCAAGGGAAAAAACAAAAAAAGACAGGAGGCTTTCCTGTCTTTTTTGATAATTATTCACAACAGCAATAATGTCCGTATTTTAAATTATTATAGAAAAATAGTTTTCTGATTTGATTTTGACGTTTTATTTCCATTGTTTTCATCCAGTCATCTTGATCTTGAGGATGTTGTGTTAACAAAAGGAATCCAAATATTTTTAATATATTATATAACCTCTTTACTTTCAAAGAATGCTTTTTTTGTTTTTTAGACGGATATCTTGCCAACTGACTAATATCCAATATAGGTAGCATTTTTTGTGCCAGATATGAAATACCTCTGTCAATCCCTGACAGATTAGTCAGTTGCCGACTCTTCAGAATCAGATTTCTCACTTGGTGTCTTTTTGATGCGGGTAGCTGTGCTAAACGGAAAAATATAGCTTGTAAAGGATGGTTGCTATTTATATCTTTATGATTCAGACTTCTTAAAGGAGGCATTTGTACCCATAAAATTTTGTCGCCCAAAGAGGGGATTTTATCGGCATATCGATTTAATTTGTTTTTAAGAATGGAACGATATATAATAGACCTTTGATTTCTTAGCAAAGAAGATGAACAGACATTTTTTTCGGATTTCTGTCCAATCTCATTTTTCAAATTTTTCCGAATGGCAGGAGTTGCCAATTGATAACTCATCATAAAAGCTTCCGCCGTATGTGAAGATAGACCAAGTAATTTTTTTAATCCTTCGGATAAATCGCTATGATAAGGAGAGCTATAATATCCATGATGCTCCATTTCATCAGCCGTTTCTCCAATTAATTGTATGATCTCCTGTCTCTTATTTTCAGGGTAGGTAGATACCAGTTTGCTGAAAAAACTTAAAATTCTTTGTTGTCCCAAGGCAAATTGAGAGATAATATCATCCCAACTTTGATTTTGCATTCTCGTATCTCCTTTTATCAAAGTAATTGTTCACAAAATATACATTATATCTGTTCTTTTTTCAAGAATGATTTTATAAATTTCAAACAACTTGACGAAAAAGAAAAAGCTTGCTATAATTAAAAAATAAAAGTTTAGTGTTTTTTGACCGATATTGGAGGACATTATGGGATTACGTGATACATTAAAGCAATCCGTCCAGAAAACAGTCCAAGCGGCGGCTTTGACGGCAGGCATTACGGCAGGATTAGCCGGAACAGAGGCTCGTGCAGAAACGACGACAGAGGCGGAATCAGACACCCCAGTTGCGACTCAGGTTGAAAATGATACAAGCAACAAGCCAAGTTTTTCCCAAGCCTATGCTTCTCTTCAGAAACGAAAAACGCAAGTTCGCCCCGATATGTCATACGTTATGAAAACGTTAGATTTAGTAACGCAAGACGGTAAGAGAAATTTTAACTATGACGATGTTATAGGGGCTCAAAAGAAAGCTTCCAGCAAATCCGAAGCCCCACAATTACCAAAAGATAATCCTTATACGGAGTATGAGCAAAAAATCATAGCGGATGCTGCAGAATATCTTTCCTCAAATCCATTAGCCACAGGAGGAAAAGAAGAATTACAAGAACGAATTTACGACGTCCTGGAGGCCGCAGGAAATCCGGGTATTTCATACACAAAAGATGACAACTCTTGGACGGCAAGCTTATTAGATCACGGACGTTCTAACTACTCCCCCGGAGGTCGTGGATACATCTATATCAATGATGTTTCCGATTTTGTTCCAGAAGTGTCGCATGCATTCCGAGATAAAAATAATTTAATGGGGGAAACCGGCAACTTTGTTGTTGATGGATTGAAAGATATTTTCACACTTTCCAGTATTGGTTTTTCCGCAAAAGCACAGGAGGAAAACTACAAAAAAACAGGTTATATGGAACACGATACACATGCCATCGTTGAACCTGTTTTAGAACAGTATATTGTTCAAGATTTGACGTCTCCATACGGTGAGATTAAGTCTATACCTGAGGCGGCTGCCATGATTGATATGTTAAGACATCAACAAAATGACAATAGTGCTGTTTATACATGGACAAAAGAGGGGGATAAAGCCGTTTCAGAAGGAAAAGAGTCTCTAAGAAACCAATATCTTGTGGCATTATCACAAAATAAAAAACTGATGGCGCAATTAGAAAAAGAGGCAGGAAAGGAGCCCTTATTGGCGAATATAGTTCAAAATGATGAAACGGTCAGATCTGAGCTAGCTTCAAGTAGAAATAATGATTTGACGCCCAAAACACTTTCCCCGACGTTAATTGCGACCATTCAGAACAGGCGCTCTAACGGTTGAGAAATTTTTCTGAATTAGGTCTTGACATTTTGGGGAAAGAAATGTATAAAGAAGCTCGTTGAATCTGGGTGCGTAGCTCAGCGGGAGAGCATTACCTTCACACGGTAGGGGTCACAGGTTCAATCCCTGTCGCACCCACCATATTTTGATAACGATATAAACCGACCGCACAATTACAGATATGTATTTTATTTTTGAATAACAAGCTACTTCTTTTTTATGTATGCTTTTGTATATTTTTGATTATTTGATTTTTTTCTTTTTTGATGTATAATTTTTAACAATGTTTATGGAGCAAAAAATGAATTTAGAATATCATATTTTATTGGAACAACTCAGGAAATATCCGTTATCAGTCAGACAAAGCATCCCATTGGCTTTAAAAAATTATTTGGATCAAAAAAATATATCCATGGGAACGTTAGTGGCAGTTTTTTATCCTGAAAAAAAAGAGATTTCCATGTTGGATAAAGTAAGGGTTGGGTCTTTTGTTGCGCGTTTTTCAAAGTTATCATCAGACGAACGTATTCGGCTGTTAAAAGAAGTTTCAAAACCCAAAATATCTGAAAAAATTGCTCATCAGATTAATCGTTTCATAGAATCTAAAGTGAATGACTGTTTGGGGAATTTCAGGACACGCAATATGTAATTTTTGCATGTATAACAAAAGCGCTTCAAATATTTGAGCGCTTTTGTTGTCTGTGATTTTAAAGTCAACCATATTGCATATCTTAATCATATATGACGATCAAATAAAAAAAATCACGATAAAATGACTTTGGATTCTTTTTGAAGAATTGTCAAATCTAAAGGAAGAGATAAGTAATATTACAATAAAAAAACGTCCGAAAATTGACATCGAACGCCTCTTTAAAACTGGCTCCAGCGGTAGGGCTCGAACCTACGACCGATCGGTTAACAGCCGATTGCTCTACCACTGAGCTACGCTGGAACAACAATTACGTATTTACATCAAAAAAAATAAAATTGCAACACTTTTTTTTACTTTTTTACTTTTTTTTGTAAATAGTCTTTTTTGGAGGCCGGTACCGGAATCGAACCAGTATAAAAGGATTTGCAGTCCTCTGCATAAGCCATTCTGCCAACCGGCCATCAATCAAGACAAGATGTCTTTTACACATTTTAAAAAGCAAAGTCAAGAAAAAAAATAATAATACTTGAAAATTCTTTAAAAATAGCATATTCTAAATCATAAATTTTAAAGTGAGGAAAGAAAATGTTAAATAAATTTAGTTGGTTAACAGTTGTTTTGTGTTCAGTGTCATCTATCGCATTTGCAGATACATTATCTGATATTTTATCGTATACCTATGAAAACAGCCTCAGCATTACGGCTGAAAGATCTGGATTAAAGGCAATAGATGAAACGGTTGCACAGGCAAAATCAGGATATCGTCCAACAGTAAAAGCAGATGGCAGTGTTGGTCGCACATATAATAAAAACACATATGACAACAGCTTTTTAGCTATGGATCAGAAAAAATATTTAAATCCGACAGATATCTCGTTGTCTTTTGTTCAACCCGTTTTTTCTGGATTAAGCACGGTTAATTCGGTTGAATCTGCAAAGAGTAATGTTCGTTCGGGGCGTGCCAATTTGCAGAATACTGAGCAAGTCACATTATTAGACGCAACCGCTGTATATATGGATGTCATTCGTGATACAGCTGTGCTAGATTTACAAATTAATAATGAAAAAGTTTTAGCCAAGCATTTGGAATCATATAAAAAGAGGTTTCGGGCAGGGGACTTGACTCGCACAGACGTAGCACAAGCAGAAGCCCGTCTCTCAGGGGCAACAGCCAACCGAATCGCAGCCGAAGGCCAACTTCAAGTTTCAAAAGCTAATTTTTTCAGTGTAATAGGTATTGAACCGAATGATTTACAAGACGTTGAAAATTTTGCGCTTAACTTGCCACAAACATTGGATTCGGCGATTCGGCAAGCGTTAGCTAACAACCCTAAAATTAAAGCTGCCGAGTATGCAACCAAAGCAGCTCAATCCAACGTTAAAGCCAAGAAAGGTATTTTAGCCCCTTCCATTAATTTAAATGGAGCTATTGGTCAACAAAAGGAACAAATTTCCATTGATCAATCTGATTATTGGCAAGTATCAGCCAATCTGTCTATCCCATTATTTCAATCAGGAAAAGAATATGCTGATGTTCGTGAAGCTAAACAGCTGGAAAACAAGTATCGGATTTTATGGGCTAAAACATCTCAAGATGTTCGTGCAGAAACAATTAGTGCTTGGGAAAGTTATAAATCGACACGGGCTCAAATTGAATCCATTAAAAAGCAAATTGAGGCTTCTAAAATCGCTTTAGCAGGGGTTATCCGTGAAGCTAATGTCGGATCCCGAACAGTGTTGGACGTTTTGGATGCCGAACAAGAACACTTGGATAATCAGGTGTCATTGGTTAAAGCTCATCGGGAAGAGATTGTGTCGGCCTTTACTTTGATGTCGGCTATCGGTCAAATGAATCCTCGCGGATTAGGCTTGAATGTTGAAACATACGATCCGAAAGTCTACTATGAAGATGTTAAAAATAAGTGGTTTGGTTATTCTATTGATTAAAAAAGGATGACTTTTAATGAGTTATGATCAGGAAGAAATAGGCCCCGAAGAACAACCCCCAATGGAGGTTGTTCTTCACGAAATCCGTCAAATGTTGTTAGCGGATATGCAAGCAATATCAGGCTCTCATCTTCCTGAACCACCGAACAAAAAGGAAGCAACATCTGCTGTTGACTACTTTTTATTAACACCGGAGATGCGCTATGATGTCCCAGATCAACAGAGCTCAAAGACAGATTTATCACAATCCGTTCAAGAGAAAGCTCAACAGGTATTAAATAAGTTATCTCAGCTTCAAGAGCAAAAATCTTCCTCGACAAAAGAGGCGATTGAACAAACTCCCGTAGAAGTGAGTGAGATGGCAATAAACGCCTCTTTAGAATCAAAAATAACAGAATGGCTTAATACGCGTTTTCCGGAAATGTTGGAACGTATTATTGAAAAAGAGATCCAAAAAGCGCTCAAAAAGTAGTTTATTGCTATAAAGCACGGTATACGGTTAATACATAAACATCCGTTGCCCCGCCACGTTTTAACACCTTAGCACATTCATTCACGGTTGCACCGGTTGTCATAACGTCATCTATTAGTAAAACTATTTTATTCTTGATAATTTCAGGACGAGATAAACAAAAAGCCTTAATCAAATTCTTTTGCCTTTGTTTTCTGGTCATATGCCCTTGACTCTTCGTTCTTTTATTTCTTTTTAAAACAGTTGGATAAAACGATATATTCAACTGTTTACTTAACTCTTTTCCAAGGATAGAGGCTTGATTATATTTTCGGACTATCAAGCGAGAAGGATGCAGTGGGACGCTAACAATCACATCGGCTTTAAAAATTTTCTTATCCGCCAACAATAAAAACTTTGTCAATAAAGGAGCTAATTCAGTATGATCACCATGTTTGAAAGCAAGGACCAGTTGTTTTGAAAAATCATCATAAAGTAAAATAGAGCGAGCCATTTTAAATGAGGGTTTTTGTTTCATACAAGCAGCACAAATTGTTTCTCCGAAAGGAGAAAATTCAAACGGTCTGCCACAAACGGCACAGCAAGGCTTTGTAATAAAATGCAACTGACTAAAGCAATTCGGACACAAACAATGCGGTTCATCTGTTTCTTCATGACAGATTGGACATCTGGAAGGACATAGTATATTTAAAATAAACTGACTTATTTGGGATAAAAAGAACATTTTTCTTGTATTTCCTTATGATGTCCAGTATACCTATTTTAGAAGAGGATACAAGAAAAAATGTCAGATTTTAAATTATCAAGAAAAATGAACCTGATTTAACCTATACATGGGAAACCGGAGATAAAGATCTCTTGATTTTATATTTACACGGATGGACAGCCCATCGAAAGAGTAAAAAAGCCGATACCATTTTGGAAACAGCAAAAAGGAATAGATGTCATTATGTTTCAATAGATTATACAGGACATGGCGAATCCGGAGGAACACTTGCTGATTTCACGGTTGGTCATGGATTAAAAGACGTTATGGATATCTTATCAACTTTACCCCAAATACCTATGATTATTGTTGGAAACTCTATCGGCGGATGGATTGGTTTTTTGCTGGCTGAAAAATTAAAACACAGAGTATTGGGTGTTTTGGCTTTGGCACCTGCGGTTGATATTACACAAGATATTTGGAACGAACTGCTTCCTTCCATAGCAAAAGAAGCTTTAAATCAGGGAGATATCATCGGTCCCAGTCCAGATACTCAAGGATTTTGCTTGACTCAAGACTTATTTAAAAACGGAATAGAGTTATCCATGCTTGACCGAGGGATTGAATATATCGGTCCTGTTCGGATAGTATGGGGAGATCGAGATAATCGCGTCAAATTGGATAAGATTATTCGGACAAAGAATGCATTGAAATCAGAGAACGTAACGCTTACCTTATTAAAGGGAAGTGATCATCATTTATCCGAAAATCGTGACTTAAAAATGATTGAATCACATTTAACTGATTTAATACAAGAGGTTATTATAAAATGATTACAAAAACAAAAAATGAACATACAAAGGATACACATAAAATCCTATCAAAAGCATACCGTCTTTTTTTCTTACTCTGCTTAACAAATGCTGTCGGCTATATCGGATCTGTATTTATGACGCCACAAGCTTTTGAATGGTATAACTCGCTTATTTTATCCGGTCTCACACCCGAAGGGAAGTGGTTCGGTATTGTTTGGACGATATTATACTTCTTGATGGCTATATCCGCCTTTTTGGTCTGGAATCGAGTAACTCCAAGACCTTTCGTCCTTCAGTTGGCATTTAATCTGATTTGGCCATTTTCGTTCTTCTATCTGAAAGAGCCAATTGCTGGATTAATTATCATATTGATTATGCTGTATTTTATTTATAAAACAATAACAATTTTCGGGGCTGTTTCAAAACTTTCCGGATGGTTGATGGTTCCTGTCTTCCTCTGGAGTTGTTTTGCTTTTTATTTAAACTTAATCGTTGTTCTGTATAATACCCAAGTTGGTATCTGGTTGGGCTTGATATAGTTCTTTAAGTGTTTGAATTTCTTTAGCATATCCACTTAAATCATCCTGTGGCGTTTCAAGATAAAAGGGTTTGTCTTTTAACGCCGGATGATTGATGATTTTTACGATAGCCTCTAAGCCAATTTCGCCTTTCCCTATTTTTTCATGCCGATCTTTTCGACTGTTAAAGGGCTTTAAGCTATCATTCAAGTGAATGGCTTTTAATCTGTCTAACCCAATTACCTTATCAAACTGATTCAATGTATCATCTAAATGATTGATAATGTCGTAACCACTTGCAAAAATATGACAAGTATCTAAACAAATTCCTAATTTATCAGATAGTTGCGTTTGATCAATAATCTGTCTTAACTCTTCAAAACGATATCCGATTTCTGTCCCTTTTCCAGACATAGCCTCTAACAAAACAGTTGTTGTCTGATTCGGCTTTAAAACATCATTTAAAATAGATGCAATCCGTGAAATACCAATAGCAGTTCCTTGACCAACATGACTTCCTGGGTGAAAATTATACATATTTCCGGGCAAATACTCCATTCTCTTTAAATCATCCTCTAAAACAAGTTTGGCAAATTCATATGTTTCAGGATTTTCAGCAGCGGGATTCAGTGTATAGGGTGCATGGGCTAAAATAGGTTTAAAATGATGTTCAACTGCATAAGCTTGAAATAAAGAAATATCCTTTAAATCAATTGATTTAGCCTGACTACCTCGTGGATTTCTGGTAAAGAATTGGAACGTGTTACCTTGAATGGCAACCGTTTCCTTTGCCATATGTAAAAAACCTTTACTTGCCGATAAATGACAACCTATTGTTAACATATTACTCCTCCTGTGGCCAAAGCCCTAAATCCTGACATGGCTTTTTGACGCGATTATTTTCATTCTTCTGTATTTTTTCAATACGATAAGATCGAATACACTCCCATTCCGTAACAGGATATTGTTTATTCCAAGCTTCCATTAACTGACGCTGAGCTTTGCTCATACGATATCGTGGATAGGTATCTTCAAAATATAAATAAGTTCGTCCAATGACTCCGCGAGCCTGTTGAGGCGGCTCTACCTTTCGGTCATAAATCTTCATTAAACAAGAACCAAAAGAAGATGGGATATCTTCTTGAAATTGTGTAAAATTATAGTTCAATCTAGCAGCATTAACAGCCCCTATGGCAGGATATAAATTATACATATCAGACTGCATATAGCGATAGAGTTGATTGGCTTTTTCAGCACATTTACGTCCTTTAAAAGGCTTTCCTTTTATATCCTGACAAATCGGATTACTGTCTCGCCACTCTTCAAAGGTTCTACCAAAATTTTCAGCCGGCACAACATGTTCCCATTCAACTCGATTGGCTCTTGATGCAAATTTAGAAGCAATAAAACCTTCCGGTAACAATATTGTTTTTTCGGCATTAAATGGAGCTTCGCAGTAGAGCGTTACGCGATGATCGTAGTAAACGTACCCTTCTAACCATTTTTTTGATTGAGCAAAGGAATCGTTAACTATGTTCCCGGTTGTTCCAAAAGCTGACAAGCTAATAAATAACAGAGCTGCCGTTAAGATAGCCAATGCATAGAATTTCTTAAAACCCCAATGAAATATCCATATTTTTTTCATAGCATTAAATTATATGAAGGTTGAATCAAAATGCAATAAAAAAAAGAAAAATCAGAAAAATAACCCAGTATTCGAAAAAAGATATAAAAAAAACTATATTTTTCTGCTCTTTTGATATAACATATAATTGTATTCATTATAATGAGAGAGCAGGGATTGAATGCAAAAAGAAGATGTTTTAGCGTTTTTAGTCAAAAACAAATTGGTACCAAATGAACCTATGACCATTCAACAGGTTGCCGTTGGAGCCGCTTCATATAATTTTATTATCACATTACAAAATAGACGTATATTCTGTAAGCTATTAAAAAATAAAAGTGAAGAGAAAATAAACAGGTTAATAGCCAATCTAACCGCATTTGAACAAACTTCTTTCAGCCCCAAGATCCTATCCCCCGTATTCAAATTTAACGGAATGAATGGTATTTTGATTGAATATAAAGATGGACATGCATTAGATGCTGATGATTTTTCCACGGAAACATGTCAATCTCTTGTCCAAGCTTATCATATTTTTGATGAATGCCCTGCATCAATATATCCCTTTTTACTACCCATGTTGGATTTACCCTCTTTAAAAGAGGAAGTTGTTCTGAAATTAAAAAAACAGAAAGCATTTTTTATTCATAAATGGTGTCTAAAAAAAATATCTTCTTTTTTTGAAAGTATTCCTGATGAACAATTGGCAGAAAAAACAAAATGGATTAAAGTAATTCATGGTGATTTACACGCCAAAAATCTATTATTCAGCGGGAAAAAACTGTCTTCTTTCTTAGACTTAGAAGAGTTGCGCTTTGGATATCCGACCGAAGACTGGTGTCGTTTAATGCTGTGCGCGACAGAGCGTTTAATACTACCGTTTCACAGACGCCTCTTTTTGCGTCATCAAATAAAAACTTTTCAGTCCTTGCTTGATTTTTCAAAGGAAGAGTGGGCGTTGGGATACTACTCATTTCTATTGGTCAAAATACTGAAATTAATGTCAAAATCCGGTAAAATGACTTTTTGGAAATCTATAAAATTTATGATGTTTATTAATCTACTTAACCAAGAAGTTTTTCATAGATAGTCATTCCGATATTCATTTTAAAGAAAATAAAAAACGGAATACACATCTATGTATTCCGTAAATGGCGGAGAGGGTGAGATTCGAACTCACGGTGGGGTAACCCCACGCCGGTTTTCAAGACCGGAGCCTTAAACCACTCGACCACCTCTCCAATTGAACTGTTTCAAAAAAAACATCAGCTTAAAGAAACAATATTAGGTGTTCCGTAGTAGAACGGTTTCATATATGCCAGAAAAAAATTAAAAAATCAAGTGATTTTTTTTATAAAATAGGGTATGATGAAGAAATCAAGAGGAGATAAATATGAAAATTTTATTAAAATCAGCATATTATTTGATTTTTTATTTCTTTGTAATAAATGGAAGAATTGTCTGGGCTGCAGATGATTTTACTGCTTGGAAAGATATTTTTTATCAAGAAGCACTAAAAAATGGAATATCCAGACAAACTTTAGATACATATGTTCCTCAAATGACTCTGTTGCCACAGGCTATCCGTTTAGATATGGCTAAACCAGAGTATTTACAAAACTTCTTTGACTATACACGTACACGTGTTTCGGATTACCGCATCATGCGGGGACGAGAAATGATGAAAAAATATAAAACTTGGTTGAGACGTGTCTCGGATAACTATGGCGTTCCTCCGGAATACCTTGTCGCTTTGTGGGGAATGGAAACCAATTATGGATCTTATATGGGAAACGCCGATATGTTGGATTCTTTAGCAACTTTAGCTTATCACCCAAGAAGACGGCGCTTTTTTACAGGAGAACTGGTGGCTTATCTTAAAATGTTAGAAAAAGAACCATCTGTTGCCCCCAAAAAAGGCTCTTGGGACGGGGGATTCGGAAACTTTCAATTTATGCCCACAACTTTTCAAGTGTATGCCGTAGACGGAGATAATAATGGACGACGAGATATTATCCGTAATATCCCTGATGCTTTTTCTTCGGCAGCTAACTATTTGTCTCATATGGGATGGACCCCAAATGAGCCTTGGGGAAGGGAAATTATTCTTCCCGAAAAACCAGATTGGGGCAAGTTACACCAAAATGAAACAAAAACCGTCTACGAATGGCAAAAAATGGGAATAAAACCAAAATATATTGCCGATTTTCCTCAAAATGAAATGAATACAAAAGCTCAACTACGTATGCCAATGGGAAAATCAGGCCCTGTCTTCCTGACATATCCAAATTTCAAGCTTTTAATGCGTTGGAATAATATGGAATTATATGCTTTATCCGTTGGTATTTTAGCGGACATTCTTCAAAACAGAATGCCTAGAATTGACGTTCCGGCAGATTTTGTTCCATTTAAAACCACTTCTATTATCTGTATGCAAGAAAAGCTGAATAAACAAGGATATCACCTAGGATCTCCTGATGGAAAAATAGGAATTAAAACACGAAAAGCTATTCGCTCTTTTCAAAGAGATAATCTAATGGATCAAGATGGATATCCAAACATTGAATTACTAAATAAATTAGGATGTTATAATCTATGATTAAAGCTAACATTTATTCTGTTTCAATTATTGTCGGGCTGCTTTCGTTGGGAGGCTGTAGTGACAATGGTTTCTTGTTCAGGTCATTTGGAGAATATAAAGAGACTGATAATAAAGGCATTTATTATATCGGTGAACCATACAGAATTAAAGGTGTTTTGTATACTCCAAAAGAAGATATGTCATATAGTGAACGCGGTATGGCTGCTTGGTACACGAAAAGTGATTTAAATAGGCTAACCACAAATGGTGAGGTTTTTGATGATTCTTTGATGACAGCAGCTCATAAAACCTTACCACTGCCCAGCATAGTGCGAATTACAAATCTTGAAAACGGAAATACAGCTATTGTTCGTGTTAATGATAGAGGGCCTTCTGTTAACAACAGATTAATTGATGTTTCTCAAAAAACTGCTGCGGCCTTGGAGTTTAGAGCAGGGGGAACTACTCTGGTTCAAGTGGATATTTTGCCGGATGAAAGTCGTCGTTTAAAAGAATCTTTAATCAAACAGCATCGTATGGAAACAGATTCAAGCGACAGTATTCAATCGGATATTATTCCCTTAGGGAGTGATACCCCCATTTATCAACCAAACGCCGCCTCTGTTCCTATTTATGGGGAAGAACAAAACCAACATCAGATTACTCCTGTTGTCTCTGAAGAAGGACTTCCGGATATATCCGAAACCCGGCAAGCAAATGAAGTCAGTCCAATTAACAATGATCAGCCCATAGATTTGGTTTCACCAGAAATAGATGCTATTGAAGTTCCTTCACCAAAAGCAAAAGAAATCAGAACTGAGTCAGATCAAGAATACAACAAATCTCAACAAGATAAGGGGGAATCTGATGAAGAAAAAAATACGCTTAATCAAAAAAATGAAAACATATCAGATTTAAAACAAAAAACTTCTGAAAATAGAAACACCTTGCAAAAATCAGAAAGCAAGGCTGTTGACTTTTTAGAGGAAACTTGGGTCATTCAAGTCGGCGCTTTCGGTAATCCGGATAATATTAAACGAGCGAAGCAGTCTTTGGAAGCTATTGGCTCGATTATTCAAGAAAATCGTAATGGCTTAACTGCCGTTCAATTAGGGCCTTTTAAAAATAAACAAGAAGCGGAAGAGATACTTGACAAAGTCCGTCAGGCGGGATATCCTGAAGCACAAGTCAGACAATATAAATAAGAAGGATGTAAATTATGAAAAAACAATTGCTTTTAACCCTTTTAGCTGGTTCATTTTTGGCTTCAACTCATGCCTATGCTTTTGATACGATTGCTAAAAATGCTCTGTTAATGGATGCGGAAACCGGCTATGTCATGTTGAATAAAAATGCTGATATACCGATGCCTCCGGCTTCAATGAGTAAGTTGATGACGGCTTATATGATTTTTGATGCCTTAAAATCCGGCGAAATAAGCATGGATACCGAATTTACCGTTTCTGAAAACGCCTGGCGTAAAGGCGGAGCTAAAAGTGGTAGCTCTACCATGTTTTTAAAGCCTAACCAAAAGGTTAAAGTTAAAGACTTAATCCGTGGCATTATTGTTCAATCGGGTAATGATGCTTGTATCGTTGCCGCCGAAAATATGGCCGGTAGTGAAGAGATATTCGCCGATATCATGACACGAAAAGCTAAAGATTTAGGTCTGACAAATGCCACTTTTAAAAATGCCACCGGATTACCTCAAAAAGGACATGAAATGAGTGCATTTGACTTGGCAAAGTTGGCGCAGGCAATTATTCGTGATTTTCCGGAATACTATTCCATTTACTCTGAAAAAGAATTTAAATATAATGGCATCAAGCAAGGAAATCGAAATCCTTTATTATACGGAATTGAGGGAGCTGACGGTTTAAAAACCGGACACACAGAAGCCTCTGGTTATGGTTTAACCGGATCTGTCAAAGCGAATGACGGACGTCGTTTAATTATGGTTATTAACGGTCTAAAAAGTATGAAAGATCGTTCGACAGAATCTAAAAGGCTGGTCGGATGGGGTATGGCTGCTTTTGAAAATGTTACAATGTATGAACCGGGACAAATTGTTGATACAATTCCTGTTTGGTTGGGAACCAGTCAAACTGTACCTGTAACTGTTAAAAATCCTCTAACCGTTACTGTTATGAAAGGGCCGGAACCAGATGTAAAGGCCGAAATTCACTACAATCAACCGGTTAGTGCTCCGATTAAAAAAGGACAAAAGTTGGGACAGGTTATCGTTCGCGGTCCGGATAATCAGGTGAAAACAACAGATTTAATCGCTTTGGAATCTGTTGAAAAAGTAGGATATTTCGGAAAATTAAAGGCTGTTATTTTATCTTGGTTCTAGGTTTATGAAAAAAGGTTTTTTTATTACATTCGAAGGCGGTGAGGGGGCCGGAAAATCAACTCAATGTCAATTGTTGGCAGAGGCCCTGACTAAAAAAGGAGAATCCTGTCTATTGACACGAGAACCTGGAGGAAGCACTGGTGCCGAAGAAATCAGATCGTTGGTCGTAAACGGACAAGCAAACAGATGGGATTCTACTACAGAAATGTTGTTGTTTATGGCTGCTCGTCGAGATCATTTATTAAAAAAAATCTGGCCGGCCATTAATGATGGAACAATCGTTATTTGTGATCGTTTTTTAGATAGCACTCTGGCTTATCAAGGGTATGGATATGGCAAAGATTCAAAAGCAATCCATCATATCAATACCGTTTATCAAATTATCGCGGGAGATTTTAAACCCGACTTGACATTTATTTTGGACATCGATCCAGAAGAGGGAATACGACGGAGTCGTATCAGAAGCGGATCTCAGATGAGTGAGCAACGATTTGAATCCATGGATTTGTCATTTCACTATAACTTACGTCAAGCATTTCACGAGCTGGCACAAGAATCAAACAGATATGTTATCATTGATGCAACACGTTCAATCGATGAAATACATACCGATATTTTAAAAGTGATACAGGAAAGAAGGGTATGTTAGGCTCTTTCGAACAAATTCAGAAAGCATTTGAATCCAATCGCATTGATGGAGCTTGGTTAATTTCAGGCGCCTACGGATTTGGAAAAAAGGATTTTGTTAGAAGGGCTTGTTCTTTACTATTAAAGCAAAACATAACCTCTTTAAGCACATTTCATCCTAATATAAAACTCATTGAGTGTGGCTTAACGGATGAGTCCAAAAAGGCCATTCAAAAAAATATTCTGGCCGGAAAAGCTGTCAATGACGATATCAAGTTAGAACATCGGCGAGAAATCACCGTTGATGAAATTCGAGAGGGTATCCAATTTTTATCCTTAAAAGGATCGTCAAATGAAAAGCGTATCTTAATCATTTATCTGGCCGATCAGATGAATGAAAATGCCCAAAATGCTTTATTAAAAGCGCTTGAAGAACCATCAGACGGGTGTGTTTTATTCTTACTTTCTCAAAACTTAGGAAAACTGCTCCCGACAATTAAATCAAGGTGTCGTCATATCTCGCTCTATCCCATGGATGACAGTACTCTAACTCAAATCATTTCAAATAAATTTCCAATGATTCAAGATACTGCGACAATTATTCGTTTAGCGAACGGCTCATTGGGATTAGCTCGAGATATTTGTGAACATGATGGAATTACTCTTTATAATAGAATGACTTCTTTATTTCTGCCAATAGAACAGCTATCATCAGAAAGCGTTCATTCATTTGCCGATGAGTTAAACCAAAATCCAACTGCTTTTCGATTATTTAAAATTTTCTTGTTTGATTGGTTGATGATTCAGATTCAGGTAAATGCCATTGTTGGTCCATTACTGGCAGAAAACTGGTTAGATTTATACTATGAAATCAATCAACTATTTATAGATGTTGATCGGATTTATTTGGATAAAAAACAAGTCATAACAAGCGCATTTTTTAAGATAGCAGAGGTGCTTCATGATTGATAGTCATTGCCATATCGGATTAAACTCGGTTGACATTACGGAATTATTAAGGCGCGCAAACTTCGCCGGTGTAAAGACGGTGCTATCCGTTGCTTGTCACTTGCCTGAATATCCGGCGTTATTAAGATTGCTCGATACGTATCCGATGCTTTATGGTTCTTTGGGAATTCATCCGGAATATAGTGGAACTTACACAACAAATGAAGACTTGATAAAAAAAATAACGGCTCATCCACATATTGTCGGTGTCGGCGAGATAGGGTTGGATTATCACTATATGGCTGAATCAAAAGCAATTCAACAATCAGCTTTTGAGTGCCAAATTGAAGTTGCTCACTCCGTTCAAAAACCGATTATTATCCATACTCGTGAAGCCGATGAAGATACGATCGCTATTCTAGAATCTGCTGACCGATCAGGTTTACTCCGCTATGGCGGTGTATTGCATTGCTTTACAGGGACTCAACGCTTGGCAGAAAAGGCTCTGGAATTAGGTTTTTATATTTCTGCCTCCGGTATTATCACGTTTAAAATGACTGATGACATACGTGACGTTTTTAAAATGATTCCTTGTAATCGATTGTTGGTTGAAACTGACTCTCCTTATTTAGCTCCGGTTCCATATCGCAGCAAGATAAACGAACCGGCTTATGTCATAGAAACGGCTAAAAAGTTGGCCGAACTAAAAGAAATCTCTTTGGAAGAATTAGACCATATAACAACATCTAATTTTATCCATCTATTCAAAATTAAAGAGGAGGGGCTTTATGCGGATTAAAATACTGGGATGCGGACCTTCCTTTGGTGTTCCTTCATTGAGTAGAGGTTTTGGCTTGTGTGATCCGATTAATCCTAAAAATACCAGAATGAGAAGCTCTATTCTGATTCAAGATAAGGGGACTTCTATTTTAATCGACTCGGGCCCCGAGGTCAGATTGCAGTTATTAGAGGCTGGTCGACCGAACTTAGATGCTGTTTTATATACACATTCTCATTATGATCACATGGGTGGGGCCGATGATTTAAGGGCTTCTTTAAACGAAAATCAAGAAACTCTACCCGTTTACCTATCCGAAAAAGACGCTAATCACTTTAAAAGATTGCTAGAGTATATGTTTCAACCTCATACTCGGGGTAAATCAGTGTTCGACCTACGCATCATTAAACCTTTGGAACCTTTTCAGGTCAATGATATCGAAATTTTGCCGATTCTACAACATCATGGAGCAGGGGATTCTATTGGCTATCGCATCGGTGATTTCGCTTATTCTACGGATGTCGCCGATATGGATGAAGACTCGTTCAATGCTTTGAAAGGTATCAAAGTATGGATTTTAGGGGTCGTCACAACCGTACCTGATACAAACAAACACTTAAATGTAGATAAGGCCTTGAAATGGATTGATAAAATTCAACCGGAAAGAGCTTATTTTACTCATATGGGAACCAGAATGGACTATGATACTCTGTGCCGTCAATTACCTCTTTATATTCGCCCTGTTTATGATGGATTGGAGCTAGATATATGATAGATGTCTACTTGTTATACGGACCTCCTGGCGTAGGAAAAGGAACAATATCTGAGAGAATTCCTAAAGATCATTGTTTGGGAATAGGGGTTCTTTTAAGAAATAAAAAAATGGGCGGAGATGGAAAGCTCATTTCCGATGACTACGTTAATAAACTGGTCGAGGCAGAATTGAAACGCAAAAAACAATATGTAGTCTTAGATGGTTATCCCAGAACATTAGGGCAAGTTGATTTTTTAAAAACAATACCGAATATTCATATTGTGCGGGTTTATGCTTTAACTTGTCCGGATAATATATTGATTGAACGGTTAAGCTTGCGTCAAACTTGCTCATGTGGGGCTACTTATCATCCGACTTTAAAACCATCAAAATTGGAAAATACGTGTGATTTATGTGGATACGAACTCTTTCGCAGAAGCGATGATGATCCTAAAATTGTTCAAAAGCGACTTTCTCAATTTCATAAGGAAACAGAACCTATTTTAAAGCACTTTGATAAACTAGTACGATACATAGATTCAGAACATAATTTTAAAGCTTCGGTCTTGTCTGTTGTAAGCGAAATCATGTCGGAGCAAAATATCAACAATAATATCGGTAATCTTGTACCTAATCGAATAGCTAAAGATAGAATACACGATTAGCCAAAAAAAATATATAATGTCGTTTTAATAACGGCATTTTTTTTATTTTATTAGATTTAAGATTATCTGATTAATTCTAATTTTCTTTTTTTTATAATCAATTATCTTTATTTCTTAAAATAGCCCTCTTCTATTTTTTGTATTTGGTATACATAATATAAATTTACACTACAACACATCGCACAATTAGGCAAAGGACAATAAAGCCAACAAGCCAAAAAAACAAATGAAAAAGATCTAAAATAAACCGAATCATTTACGCTTTAACCATCCTTTATATTCAGCAATAGCACGATAATCCTTACCTGTCAAGTTATATTTCTTTTCCAATTTCTTAAAATCAGCCGGCGAACGCATAGCCTTCACATCTCTATGAAATGACGTATCATTAAACAAAAGGGAAGATTCAAGAACTTTCTCGGCATTTGATTCCTGATTCATAACGGAAGGCGTTAAAAACTCTGCGACGGCTTTACCAGCACGTTCGGGACCAACAACACTTTCAATTGCATTACGATAGGGCGTAACTGGATTTTCAGTATTATTAGCTTCAACATCAACCTTACGTTTTTGAGCCTTAAGTAATTCCGTCTGAGCCTCCATATTCTTCAATTGCTGAAACATCGTTAAACCTTGAATATCACCACCAGTTGGCATCTGATACTTCGGCGTTGTGGCCATTGTAGCCTGATGTGTAACTCCACCGTTACCATAAACAAGGTTAGGATTCAAACCGGCTTCCTCTAAACGTTGCATTTGTGACTTCGGCGAATTATAATCATTGTTCGCATGCCACATCTCCCAAGTCATATCCTTTTGCTGGTTCCATGCACGATTTGAATAATAATTTGATTCAAGAGACGAACCTAAACCATAACCAATCGCACTACCGACGGGACCAAACACACTACCGGCTAAACCGCCTACAATTCCACCTAATCCCATTTATTTATCCTCCTTTTTTGCAAATAAATCATTTAAATCATCAAAATAAATTGAACCAGGACACTCCCGTCCAATTTCAGCCAAAAGGTCTAAAAATTTCCTCAAAGATTCAACATCAAAATCATACAGCTGTAAAAAATCAGCCAACTTCGATTTAATCTTCATTTCATTCATTTCATCAAATTGTTCATATTTACTTTTTAAATATTCACCCATTTTTTTACTCCTTTTATCTTCGAACTTACACCTTTCGGTGTCAGTCCGCACAGTTACATCAAGAGAAGCACTGTGCGGACTGTTTTCTTTTGCTTCATTTTGTAAGTTATACACAGCAAAGTTCGCCGTCGCTTTATATAAGTTTATCGCTCCGACTCGTTTGCTATGCATAACTTACCTCATTTACGCTTGTGTCTCTGTCTGAGACGTTTCTACAACATCCTGCTTGACATCAGCAGGGGAGGTAGCAGGGCTATCCGACGCCGGCTTACCGGCGTCCTTTTGCTTGGCAGAACCAGCACTAGAAAATTCATCCTGAACTCCTAACATAATCTCACCGGCATCCGCTAAGTCAAAACCGGGAGTTGCCGTAACATCCTCGTGCTCATCATAATAAATATCAGTTCGAGGAATGACTGTTCCTCTGACGATTCGTCCAATCAATGACTGTAACGGCTCATATTGCGTCACATCCGTCATTGACGTGCCGAGCTCATAATGTTCGCCCTGATCCGGCACTGAATTAAAACGAGTTGCAAACGGCAAAACCTCACCTGTAAATGAATTCACAAATTCTTTCATAACTTACTCCTTTCCTAATCATGATCAATCATACCGGGGTTACCATATTTCGGGATACACCGCCAAGATTTAATCACATTCCTGAATTGCATAATAATGTGATTCGCCGACGTTTCGCCCGTCTGAACAGCGAAAATCCGTTGCGATGGGTCAGCAGTAACAAACTTATCACTCAGCTGGGGAAGTGAATCAAACTTCCGAGCCAAAGTCCAAAACTCCAAAGACTGATCCGGACGGAAAAGACCGGCAACCGTCGATGGAATATGACGATACTCAGCGGCGCGATCATTATAACCGAAAATACCGTCATCATCAGCCGTGCCCTGAGCATAAATCTCCTTATTACGCACTTCCTGTTCGCCTAAATGGGCAAATACCGGCCAATAATAATCATAACGAGAATCACGTGACCACATACGATGCAAACCCTGTGAATAAAGTGTCCGAGGCATAACAGATATCAACGTCATCATATATCCATGTTCAACAAATGACTTCGTTATCGTCCGAGCTCCGGCATTTAATGTTCCACGACCTGCAAGATTACCTTGAGGACTGGTCGCATCAGTTGCTGATGTCTGTTCAACCGGCGACACCATATACCGCAAACGGGCACCGCCAATATACTCGGGACGTTGAATACGTGCATCAGGAATCCGAACACCGAAATGAGACAATATCGTTTCAACTAACCGAGCACCACCTCGAGCCTGTTTTTCTAAAAAGCGTTGAACTTGGAAAGCAACACGCAATGCGTTAATCGTAACTGGATTCAATGAAGAATCTGTAACTAACGATACACCATTAACACTTGCAGACGAATCAACATATCCAGATTCACCAACAGTCGCAGACGACCCCGATACCGAACCTCTAAATACCGCTACCTGCTTGCCAACATAATCAGCAATATTTTGTGAACCAGTTCCTTTTATAACATCACCATATACCACGGACTGACTTCCTATAGGAATAGTCGCAGCGTCACCACGTTGAGGCCAGGGCAGGGCGGACGTAAAATAATCTTTCTCCCAACACTTATTCAAAAGCGTTGTATTAGTCGTTTCGTCCAATCCATCAGCTGTCGACAATGCCACTTCAGATATCAAGTTTTCATCACGAAAATACTCATTATAAATCTTAGCATAGGCACGGAACGGAAAAGCCGAATGTTTTAAATTTGCAACACCAACCGGCAGACCAAGATAATCAGCCAAAGAGCCGACTTTATAACCTCCTGCAGGCGATACCATATAAGGCGAAACAACTGTCGTCTTGCCATCAAAACCACCGGTAATAAAGCTTTCCCAATCTTTATCCTCCATCAAAATACGAGACGGAACAAAAAAGTGATATACTAATAAATCAATATCAGCCAGGGCAGGGGCAATCATTGCCTCCAACCGAGAAAAAACACGCGTACCAACCTTAAACGTATCACCAGGCAAAACCTCCACAACATCCACAGGAATCAACTGAGCCATCTCAAATGTCAATAACCTATCATGTGTCAAATCAAAAAAGTTTCTTTTATTAAATGGTGTTGTCATTCTTCATTCCTTTCATACTATCAACCATATTACCAAACGCATACGCATCCGATGTCTGAGACAAATCAACAGTAAACGTATCCGGATTATTAAATCTATCGCGCTCAGCCTCTAGACGGGCTTCCTCGCGAATATTCTGAACAGCACCGACAAAGCCTTGCCAAGTGCCTTTTATCAAGCTATATATCGGACCAACAATCGACGACCAATAAACAACTTGTCTCACTATATGCATCAATTTACTCATACCTTATTCCTTTCAAATAATGATGCTCTTGCACGCGCATCAGCTTCCAATTGCATTTCTTCATCCGACAACACTTGCAAATATCCCTTGCCTTGTTCCTTAGCCTTGCGAGACCGGGCAAGTTCAATCTCACGACGCTTCCGAGCTACCTCAGAATTCTCTTCAAATCCTGCTTTTTCCAAAAAGTTCTTGTAATAACGGGGCAGGGCATACTTAAAACCTTTAGCCACGACATATCCTTTATCAGCCAACATTTCAGAATGTTCTTCAACAAAATCATGACCAATGCCGGGCATACGTGACATGACACAAAAGGGCGGTTGAACACCTAAATCTTCATATACCTTGCGAGCCTTTCCTGTCTGTTTTTTCAAAATATATCCGGCAACATAATTCGCCGAATCTACCGTCAATTCGCCAATATGAACCAGACCGTAAGGCCACTCAGCACAAAGACATTGAAATCCACCACCTTTTGCAGGACGTAACGCAGAAAAATCCGAAAAATCAACATTAAAAAACGCGATATGATAATGCGGACGACCTGTCCGGTCACCGTATTCACCACACGCGAAATAACGTATCTTTCGCTCAATTCTATTTTTCCTAAACCGTTTAAAAAACTTTTGCAAATCTTCAATCTGAAGAGAACCGGAGGCCGGCAAATAGTCATCCGAATATGTTAATGTCGCAAACACATTTACTGGATACTTCTTCGACTCGTGCATTATTCGCAACGACCACTGCCGGGAACGATTAAGCCGGCAGTTGATGCACTGACCACACGGCACACGCACCAACAAACCGGATTTCTTTCGTATCAAAATTGTCCTGCTACAACGCATTAAAATCTAATACCTCCACGACGACGCCGAGTAATCCGACGAGGACGTAATGTCGCCTTAAACACCCGACGCATACGGCGTCTAGACATACGTCTACGTGCCATTTATATCACCTGCCTTTCAAGTTCCTTTTGAATATCATCAACAAGACGAGAAACAACATCAGCTCGCTTAAAATCGTCAATCAATAAACAAACAAAAACAAAAAACTCCAACTCATTCAAAGCCAGCCTCAAAAGTCGCTCCTTACGCAAAAACGCCTTATCCATAAGCCTCTTACGCATTTCATAAAGCTTTTTATCTTCAGCTCTTAACTCTTTTAAATGACTGCAATACTTACACATTTTTTACTCCTTTCTATACATAATATAAATTATGCGACAAAGTTTATGGGACGAAATATAATAAAATTATTTAAAAACAATATATTATAAAAAATGTGGATAAGTCTGTGGATAAAATTTGTGGATAAGTTTTATCTATTGCTTTAAGGAAAATTTGTTAATAAAGTACCTTTTAACATATTTATCTTATTAGATTGTTTCATCCTTTTTATAGAGTCTTTTAATCAAAGGATTATTCGATAAAAGATATTTACTCCATAAAAATCTACCCTACCCTGATACTTATCAGCACATCGATTTTAAGCGAGCCGATGATAACAAATCGAGCAACAATAGGACAATCTGTCTAAAAATCGATTGAGAAATTTTTCTATAAATATGACAACCCGCCAGTATGACAAGTTATCTTCCCTTCCCCAAAAAACATAATTTATATTGTAATAACGAAAAAAGGGTCATTAAAATGTTATTTGTTTTATAGCATAGGAGTTCAGAGTAATTCAAGTTATTTTTTATTTATTTTCAGATAATTTTGTTTATTTTTAGTCAGATCGGAAAACTATAACATTTTAATGACCCTTATTTTGTTATAGTGAAAGGAAGACTCAAATGAAACAAAAAGAAAATCAAGAATTCATTGAAAACGCAAAAAATAATTTAAACAAGAATGAGTCCGGTAAATCTATGGTGGAAATGCTGGGTGTCTTGGCGTTAAGCGGGATATTGGTTTCCGGCGGTATTTTGGGATATCATTATGCTATCGATAAAATGAACGCAAATAATATTATCAATGAAATACACAAGCGAGCCTTAACAATTTCTCAGCAACGTATGTTACAAAACGGCATTAATTTAAAGGAATATCACCCTACAAGCGATGTCGATCTGATTCAAAATAAATATGAAGTTCTGGCTGAAAACGATTACAACGGATATGAAAATTTTTTCTCTTTAACCACACTAAACATACCTAAAGGTGTTTGTAATCAAATACTAAATTTAAATTGGTCTTTACCATCAAACATAAAAATAGGACAAAATTTTGTGGATGAACAAACAACCTGCTCTGGCGATATAAATGATATGTGTTTTATTTTTAATGATAAAATGAATAATTCAGTTTCTATAGACCCAGCCTGTTATAACATTACTTGTCCGGATACAAAAATTTGTTCTGAGGGAAAGTGCGTTTGTAAACCACAAACAACAATCTGTGGTCCAAATTGTTGTCCGGCAGGTTATAAATGCTTGGGAGGATATATCGGTAATTGGTGTAGAGAAATATGCTTAACAGATGCTGATTGCCCTCAAAACCAATATTGCTCAAAGGGTGGCGCTTGCGGGGAATGCCTACAAAATGAACACTGCAATCCGGATTCATTTTGTGCAACAAAAGGTTCTAAAAAAAGTGGGGTTTGGGGAGGACCAGGATACGCCATCGGAGAATGTCAACCTTTAGACTATCAAATTATTGAGGTTGACGGTAATCTATTTTATCTGTCCAATAATCAGTGGAGTTTATATGAAAGTAATGATTTTTGCAGTGCTTTGGGTGCATATCTTCAAAAATCCTTACATTTGATAAACTGGCAAGATTTAGGATATACAAGCACGCCCGCATATGGTGATATCATTCCTCTCCCAACTCTTTCTTCACTGATGGAAAAAAATAAACCGTTTTGGGTTGATGACGGTAATTGTCTTCAAAAGGCTACTTGTGGATTTGTAGATAAAAATGGAGCTCGCCACACTTCCTATTATACAGAAAATCAAAGATATACTATTTGTCGATAATATAATAAGTTGGTGGGGGATGAAAGTCCCCTACTCTATATCATTTATTAGTAAGTTTTTTAATTTTAAATATTGATTTTTAGATTAAAAAACAACAGGCAAAGGGTGTATCCCCTCGCCTGTTTGTGATATCAATCGTTAATCTACTTTATGGGTTTTATGATTTCAAGCCCACCCATATATGGTCGCAAAACTTCAGGAACAACAATACTGCCGTCTTCTTGCTGATAATTTTCCATAACTGCAATTAAAGCCCGACCAACAGCTACACCGGATCCATTTAATGTATGAACATACTGTGTTCCTTTTTCTCCGTTCTTTTTAAAGCGGGCATCCATACGACGAGCTTGGAAAGAACCACAGTTAGAACAACTTGAAATTTCACGATATTTATTCTGTCCCGGTAACCATACCTCTAAATCATATGTTTTATGAGATGTAAAGCTCATATCTCCGGCAGACAAGCAAACTACTTGATAAGCTAAGCCCAATTTTTGCAAGACTTCCTCGGCACACTTTGTCATCCGTTCCAACTCTTCAAATGATTTTTCCGGCGCAACAATGCTAACCAGCTCATCTTTATAGAATTGATGTTGACGGAACATACCCCGTGTATCACGTCCTGCCGAACCAGCCTCTGACCGGAAACAAGGCGTTAATGCCGTAACACGAATCGGCAACTCTTTCTCGTCCAAAATACGACCGGCAACATAGTTCGTTAAAGATACTTCAGCCGTCGGAATAAGCCAAAAACCATTCGTGGTTTGGAATAAATCTTCACGGAACTTGGGCAATTGTCCTGTTCCAAAAGCTGCATCATCTTTGACCATTAAAGGGACTTCCATTTCCGTATAACCATGCTCTGTCGTGTGCAAGTCAATCATAAATTGGCCTAAAGCACGCTCAAGTCGTGCTAAAGGACCTTTTAGATACGTAAAACGGGCACCAGATACTCTGCCGGCTTGTTCAACATTCATCATTCCCAGACCAAAGCCTAACTCATCATGCTCTTTAGGTGTAAACCCGAAAGTTGGTTTTTGCCCGACTTGACGGATAACAACATTCGTTTTATCATCAAACCCTTCGGGACAAGAGGCGTCCGGTGTATTGGGTAAAGCTGATAAAGTTTCAAAAATTTCAAGTCCTTTTTGACGAACTTGCTCGTCCATATCAGCCATTTTATTTTTGATTTCAGAAACCTCTTTCATAATGGCTTCAACATCCCCACCCTGCTTTTTAACAGATCCGATTTGTGAGGAGAGTGCATTCCGCTTGGATTGTAACTCTTGCTGTGCCGTTTGCATGGCACGATATTCTTTATCCATTTCCAATATCTTAGAGGATAAAGCTTCTAATCCGCGGCGTTTCAAACCTGTGTCAAAAGCTTCCGGATTATCCCGGATCCATTTCATATCGTACATTTTTTCTCCTTCACATAAATAATTCAACAATCCCTAAAAAGAACGGATACAGCGTATTGATAAACAATCCGACTATATTAATTCCTATGGCGGGCAAAACAAATAATACACCGAATAAAATAAAAAATCCATACTTTTCTGTCATCTGATAACGAATATCATAAGGATATGGTAAAACAGAAGCAAGTATTCGACCTCCGTCCAGCGGTAAAATCGGCAATAAATTAAAAATAGCAAGCGCCAAAGATAATGCTATTCCATGTTGAATATTCAATAAAAACCAGTGAAATAAATGAGACTCTGTCGGAATCAGAGAAAGCCCCAGTTTTCCAATCAAAACAAATACTATGGCTAAAATCAAATTTGACAAAGGTCCGGCTGCGGCAACAAATCCCATATCTCGCTTGGGATGGTTCAGGTTTCTGAAATCAACAGGAACAGGCTTTGCCCATCCAAATAAAAACGGAGAGCCTAAAACCAGTAAAAATCCAGGTATTACAAGACTCCCCCAAATATCAATATGAGGTAATGGATTTAGTGTCAAACGTCCCGCATAAAGAGCCGTTTTATCCCCTAATTTCAAAGCAACAAAGCCATGTGCAACTTCATGAATAATCATACATAATAACAATGGGATAATCCACGTTGTTAAAGAATAAATAAAACTTGAAATCATTTTATTTTCTCCGCCTGATGAAGTCTATTCAAGGACATTTCGGATAAATAAGGGACAGCTTGAGTCGCTTGAATCATCTGCTCTATAGATCCGTTACAATAAAGAACAGCATCACAACCCGCCTGTATCGTCCGGCATGCTATTTCCGAATGATTACCAAAAGAAGACAGCGCATCCATTCCAATATCATCGCTGATTAAAAAGCCATTAAATCCTATCTGATGACGAATATAAGAGATAACTGTTTTTGAAAGTGTAGCCGGAAAATCTCTATCCAATGCTGTATAAATAACATGAGAACTCATCCCCCAAACATCAGATCGAATTTTCTGAAAAGGATAAAAATCTGTTTTCTCCAGTAAAGATAAGTCTGCCGTTACTATCGGCAAATGTTTGTGCGGATCAACGGTGGCTCGCCCATAGCCCGGAATATGCTTGATAATCGGATTTAATCCAGCTTTCAAAAGAGCATCAACCGCTATTTGTCCTAATGTTAAAACTGTTTCAGAATTATCCGAAAAGCACCGACCAAACATAGCATCAGTCATACCGCCGGTTTCTATATCCAGACAAGGCCAGCAATCAAAATTTATCCCAACATTTAAAAGATCTTGCGCCAATGCTTCTGCATGTTTTTGAACAGCTTGAACAGTTTTATCCCGATCCGTTCGAAATAACTCTCCATACGTTTTACAAGAAGGAAGCTCATTCCAATACGGCGCTTTTAACCTTTGAACTCGCCCCCCCTCTTGATCCACTAAAACAGGAGCATTCGGACGACCAACACACTTTCGAAACGAATCTGTTAAATGACGCAATTGCTCAGGTGTTTGAATATTCCGACTAAAAAGAATCAAACCAAGCGGATTTTCTCTATGAAACAGCTCTACCTCTTCAGAGGTTAAAGACAACCCACTACACCCCAAAATAATTGCTTTGATAGGACGTTCCATATGTTATTCCTATTGCTTGACAGGGACACACTCTTGCCCACGAGCCTTTAACTTTGAGCAAAGACTTGCGGCCATATCCCGAGTGGAAAAATGTCCAACTTGAAGTCGATAAAAGGTTCCCTTCCCTGCAATTTTAGCAGAAACAACATCATAAGACATATCTGATAAAAGCGCTTTGTTTTTACGCAAAATATTTGGCCACGCCCGCTCAACCGATTTCTTGTTGGAAGACGATAAAAGTTGGACTCTCCAACCAGCTGGCTTTTCATTACTCTTATTTTTAGCAGCTGTTTTCTTCTGTGCAACTTTTTCTACCGATTTTTCCTCCTTTTGCGGTAGAGCAATAGATTCTTTCTTTTGTGCAGCAGGAGCTTGCTCGACAACCGTCGGTCGAGTCTCTTCTTTTATTTGAGGTTTTTCTTCAGCCAGTGGATTAACGGGCTTCATATCCTCTACCGAAACAAAAGGTGTATCCGGCGCATTCTGTTCAATTAAAATATCTGGAAGGACCGGCTTTTCCGGTTCCGGAAATAACTTTTCAACTTTTGTCGGAACCTCATTCGCTCTTAAACGACTATAAACAAGTTTATCCTGATCCGGAATAACCATGCCACCGGGTTGCTCCGGACGAACTTTAACAGGCTCTGGAGTTGCCGCAATCGTAACGATTTCTTCTAACTCTTCATCATTTTCACCAAAAAAGAAAAATCCTGTTAAAACAACAACTAAAATACCAACAAAAATGCTGAGTGCTATTATATGAAGCTTCATGGATGAAATGCTTTTTTCTTCCAAGTCATCAAAAGATAATGTCGGTATTTTATCTGTGTAATCAACCTGAAATTGGTACAATCCAGCATCATCAGAGGTAGAGCTGTCTGAATCTTCCGATTCTATAGGCTGGGAAATAACTGTCTGAGTAAATGCCGGTTCTTTACGTCCAACAATATCCTCCGATAATTCTCGGATCTTATTAAATTCATCCATTTGTATACTCCTATTCGATCAACATAGGTCAAAAATAGCATAATTTAAATTAAATTGACAAGTATTATTTTGTTCTTTACGAATAATATAATACAATTTTTTTTATTTTATTTAAAAAAATGCTTGACGTGGAACTTCTTTTCGTATATCTTACTTAGCGAACAAGCTATCAGTTATATGCGGATATGGCGGAACTGGTAGACGCAACAGACTTAAAATCTGTTGGGGCTTGTCCCCGTGCCGGTTCGATTCCGGCTTTCCGCACCATTTAAAAGCCTTGGAAAACCAAGGCTTTTTGTTTTATAGTTTTAAAATTTTCTTAAATTTTTAATTTTACACTTTCCTTTGTTTTTCAAGCGCTTGCATCAAATTTTAATACAAGAAATGATAGGAGAAATACAAAATGAAAAACTGTGGTGCAAAGTGTGATGCAAGAATAGGTGCGAAACCAATTTATTTATGGTTGAGAAACAATACATTTTATAGTATAATGGAACTTCCTCGTGTCAATGGCAAAAGACGATATAAACGCTTGTCCTTACATACAGACAATTATTATGAAGCAAGAGAGAAAATAAAACAAATGGCTGTTATTTTTGATAAAGAAATTGAAAAAGAACTTAGATTAAGAGTAAATGCAAGTCCTTTTTATATAACAGAAAAAGAAGTAATTAAAATTCGTGATGAGCTCATTGAAGAATACAACAGAAAATATTCAGCTTCACATCCGAGAGATAAGATAGAAAATATGGAACAAAATCAGTCTATTTCAAAAGAATATATTGATAAAATCATTTCTTCTGTAGAACAAAAAAAGACAGCAATGCCAACATGCACGATTCAAGAAATTATTGATGCGATGCTGTTAAAGGCTAATACGAAAAAGGATACAAATCGTCGAAAAATAAATGCATTGAATAAAATATTTACGGTTGTGAATATGACTCCAAAATCACTTTACGCTGACTTTCATGATGTAAAAATTATTCAAACAATTACACAACACCTTATAAATAAAAGCGATATGTCGGACAAGAATAAACAAATGCAGTTGTCTTACATTAAAGAATTTGTGACATGTGCCCATAATATGTATCCGTCAGCTTTTCCTTTAAATATTATTTTAAATATGCCCAATATTAAAAAGAAAACAAAGGCTAAAAATCCTCATTTACCATATACAAATGAGCAATTATATGAAATTTTCAATCCAGAACGTGACTTTTTTCAAAAAAATCCTGATTGCTTTTGGACTTGCTTAATTGGTCTTTTTACTGGTGCCAGAATAAATGCAGCTTTAACTTTGCAGTATGCTGATATTATTAATGAAAATGGCATTGATTGCATTTGTTTTCAATCAAATCATCCGGCAAAGAATCTAAAAAATGAGGCATCTGAACGTAAAGTACCAATCCATAAGCAGCTTTTTGACTTGGGTTTTCTTGATTATATCAAACGCAAACAAAGAAAGTTGAAAGCAACGCCTAACGATTTTATCAATCAAAAAGCCACAACAAAAAATGGAGAATACAACAATAAATTTACAGTTCGTGTTTTAACACCATTTTTAAAAGAGATCGGTATAAAAACGGCTGATAAAGATGGCTTTGACTTCCATTCTTTTCGCAAAACGGCCAGTATTACCATGCAAACAGCTAAGATTCCAGATTCATACATACATGCAATTATTGGATGGGAGGGTGATAATACAATGCAACAATCATATTCAAATTTTACTTTGGAGCAAATAAAAAAAGAAATGGATACATACGAATATGACTTTTTGAAAGATCACTTTGCAAAATGGAAAGAAATTATGGCTAAAAAATAAACACCTCTAGCCAGATGCCATATGGCATCCTCCACCACCAACCTACCCATCCCAAAGCACCTGACCGGCATATCCCAGCCATAAAAATAAATGCAACATCGTTAATTGGCTTGTTTTTTGCAAGAGCCTTTACGTGCATGAGGCCATGATAGACCATGCTTATTCAGTATCTTTGGGATTATATTTTAATAATAAAAAAAGAGCTTCTTTATGCATATAGCTTAGCTCAATTATTTGTTTTTTCGTTAATGGGTGCTTTAAGTTCTTTTTATCAATACATTGTTTAAAGTAATTTAATTTGCCAAATTCATCTGGTCTTAAGTCAAATTTTTCTTTAAATTCGTCTATTCTTTGAATATTTTTAATTATTTGATTCAACCAAGCATCTAAAGTGACCCGTGAAATTCCAGCATTTTTTGCTGTTTTATTTAATTTTTTATCACGAAAATATGCTTTTATAATGGTGCATTTTTTCTTTAATGTGATAAATCCCTTTTCATCGCGGCTATAATTAAATGAACATACTTTACATTTATATCTTTGTACGTTGGCTTTACCACCAACAGCGATACAATTACGAATTACTTTTCCATTTTTAACGCAATCAAATGAACCACAATTAGGACACCTAAATAAATTTTTCATATTTTTCATTTTCAATCTTTATTTATCTATATTTACTGTACATTTTTAAATTCAAAAAGTCAAGAAAATAAAAAAATTTCTTTGAAATAACAATAACTTATCAAAAAAAATAAAAATTTTTCAAAATCTAGCGATAAAAAACAATTCCGGAATATGTAAGGGCCATGTGGACTTACCTTTCCGAATTGTGATCGTTGCCCCTGCACCTGAAGGATTGAATTGCATAATAATTATGGGGCATGAAAGACGTTAATGCCATGTATTGGTATGAACTTTTTAAATTATACAGAAAAATAAATAAAAGGCAAGAATTTTATACATCTTTATTTACATCCGGCGGGATACACGAAACGTATCTCGCAAAAGAGCTGAATTTGATTTCAGCTGTATCATGCGAGCTTATTGAACGTAGAGCTCGCTGGTATAAAGAAATGTATCCACAAACTGAAATGGTATGTGATGATATCACAAAGCCTGGAGTTCTGGAACATTTAATCAAGCTCCATAAAGAAAAAGGATGTACAGGCTTAATTGCATCTCCTGTTTGCCGTGATTTCACACTTGCAAACACAAAGAGAAATCCCAATAGTAAGAGAGCGCAATTATACAAGTATGTATTGGAATTTGTCCGCCGTACGCGTCCTGATTGGATTGTTATCGAAAACTCTGATCAAATGATGAAGGTCAGAGTTGATGGCAAAATCGTCGGCATGAAAATTGTCGATGCATTAAAAGCTATGGGCTACTATGTGGATCACGGTGTGCAAGATTGTGCAGGTTTTAATACTCCACAACATCGCAGACGTACGATCATCATTGCGCATAAATACAAACAGTGTCATTTGGCTGCTCCAAATGATAAAATTATTACCTTGAGAGAAGCAATTGGTGATTTGCCAATCTTGGAATGTGGTCAAAAATCCAATATAAAAAGACATGATGCATCCATTTTTAACTGGTCAGCATCCCAAATTGCGATTATGGCTCATACCCCAAGTGGTAAGTCTGCACAGGATAACAAACCACCTTTCCGTCCTTGTAATAAAGATGGAAGCCCTTGTAAAGCAAGCTTTAAATGTGCCTTTCAAAGACGTGATTGGAATGATGCCTGTAATACAATTTTGCAGGATAGCAAAAGTATTTCAGGTTTTCGGACCTGTCATCCAGGTAATTTTATCGGGTATGATAAAGATGGACTTCCACTTTATGACTCGTGCAGACCTTTAACAATATTGGAGTTATTGCGTGTGACAGGATTGCCAGATAATTTTCCTATCCCAACATGGGCAAGCGATAACCTCATTCGTCAAATGATGGGGGAATGCTGGGCTCCTAAACACTGTTTAGAAGTCATTCGCAGTTTGATTTCATAATTTTACAAAAGGAAGGGTTGTATTTTGCAACCTTTCCTTTCTTACTTTAAAACTTTAACAAAAAATAACAATAAAAATTCGCACATCAATCCATCATTAAAAGATTCGGTTCTATTATATGACAATTGCAATATATCTGACTGATTTGGCGTTATATTGGATTGAAAAGGAGGACTTTTATGATGTGGATTAAAATGGGTTTCTATTGGATTCCTTTTGTTAATCTTATAACTAAAATTAAAAATATAAGGTAAAAAACATGCATAAAAAAACTTCTCAAAATACAAACAAGCTTGTTTCTGATTTAAGCAAAATGAAAGCATTACAACGACAAAACAAGTGCATTGAAAACGGACATCTCATCCGTCAATCAATGAAATACCATCATCCAACTATTCGTGATTGGACCAGACCAAAAAACAAAAACATACCAGATATACATTCATACAAGCCTTTTTTGCAAAAATTAGGAACCAAATTAGATGAATATACCGTCAAAACGGCTTTAATTAAATGGCTTGTTGATGTCTATAAACCAACAGCCTTATTAACGGTTCAATTGCCTGATCAATTAAAAACAGAACGTAAAGACAAGGTTCTAGACTATTTACGCCCTGCAATGGCTTACTTTGAAAGACAATTGTTAGGGCGTAATTGGAAAGATTATCATTTGCCATTTATTTGTTTTACTGAAAAAGGTACATCAGGTTTATGGCATTTTCATATTATTTTTAATCAAGGTCAGTTTGAAGCTTGGCACTTATGGTTGGCATTAAATAATACAATCAACAAATTTAAATGGCCAGATTATTCAATGCACTTGGATATAATGCATGCCGATAAAAGTAAAGTTGTTTCGTATTGTTTAAAAGAAGTAAAGGTAAATTATCATGGTCATTTTGAAAGCACTTGTTTTATATTTTCTGATGAGCTATTTAACTTCCCGATTGGTTCGTAAATGGTTAAAGTCCAAAAATAAACAATTTATAAAATAATTTAAAAGCTGAAGGATTAAGGTCTTTCAGCTTTTCTTCTGTTGTACAAAATTTGTATAACAGCAATAAAAACAGTACAAAAAAGCCATTTACCCAAAAATGTTTTACGGATTTTTCTATACTAAAAGCATAACACAAGCAT
Organism: uncultured Alphaproteobacteria bacterium; assembly: GCA_949292205.1. GTDB lineage: Bacteria > Pseudomonadota > Alphaproteobacteria > CAAHEQ01 > UBA3637 > CALXZG01. The sequence goes on along the minus strand of CASEYR010000001.1, from coordinate 121,059 downwards.
AAAGTTATCCCCAATCGCCATACGCGAGCAAAACAGCTCTTTGACTAACTTGCCTATACAAAAACCAAAACGCTGACGTATGGCGATTTATGTGAGTTTTATTTATTTTGCCAATTTTTTCACATCTTCTTTTTGATCTTCTTCAAACAAAGCATATCCTGATTCTGTAAAAGCTGCTGGTTTTAATTTGCCTTCTTTCATCCAATAACGAATACTGGAAGATGGGACTTCACATAAAGTAGCAAATTTTGCAATCGTCATCATATCTTTGCTTGGTTCTTTGGCATTAACATCCAACAAGTCTATCATCATTTTTAAAGAACGGTTTAATGCTTGCAACATAAAGCGATAATAAGGCTCTTTGTTTTCTTTTGTTTGATATGTTTCAAGAGCCGTTAAATAACGCTTTCTGTCAATAGAACGGATAATAATCGGCCCATAACCATTTTCCATTAAAATGGCATTTAATAATAAGCGTGCTGTTCTGCCATTGCCATCAACGAATGGATGAATTGTCACTAATTTAAAATGTGCCTCAATGGCTTTGGTTAAAGCGTCTCTATCATTTTGTATTAACCAAGCTCCAAAATTTTTCATTAATTCTGGGACTTTTAATGGATTTGGCAAGACAGTTGATGAACCTGAAATACGAACACGAACAGCCCGATAAAAACCAGCATTTACATCATCTATCCCTGTTAAAATGATTTTATGAATGCGCAAAACAAAATCTTCATCTATTTTGACCTTATTTTGTACTGCCTCCAAGATAAATTCAAAGGCTTTTGCATGATTAACGGCTTCCAAATAATCATTAATTGGTTTAGAACCCAACGTTATTTTTTCTTCAATAGCAAGTTCCGTTTCTCTGCGTGTTAAAGTGTTGCCTTCAATCGCATTGGATGTATAGGCGAGTTCGGTTTTCAGCCATTTATCCAAAGTCTTTTGATTGTCTTTGTTTTTTAAAAGATTTTGTAATTTTTCTTTATTTTCGGCGATTTTTTGTTTCAATTCTTGCATGAAGGCCCCACTTTAAGGTTTTGTTATATATTAACTATAAACCTTATTTTATAAAAAGTCAAGTAAAAATTTTAACCTTTTATTATAATTAAACTATAAAGTTAATATTCTTCACCGGTCATAATGGTAAGCACGCGATTTGTCATGATTGGATCAGCAGGATCATCAGACATTCTGTCATAAGTTTTATTGTAATAGTCAATTTTAAACATAATACTTTCGTCATTATGCGTAAATCGGCCAAAATCATGCTCACCATATGGGTCGTTTGCTTTAGTAAATTCATTAAATAAACGGACTTTTTGCAATATTTCAGCTTGATCTTCTGCTGATTTGGCTCTAATACCGGTTGTTAACATAACTTGTCCACCAATAAACGTTTTACGCAATATATCATTTAACTGCCTGATTTTATCTGTATTCATTAAAGCACCTATTTATATACTTTGAGCCAATGCGAACTTTGCAAATTGTTTTAAGGCGTTGATATATGATTCATGGCTTCGTCTGCCAATAGTCCATTTTTTACCATAATAACCATATTGTTCTAAAATTGTATTGATGTTTTCAGCCAATTGTTTGATGGTGCAATTTTCTTTTTCACATACTTTAGCAACTCTCCAAGCATAGTCAATGGCCGTTGACGGATTACCAGAAATTGAAAATTCTTTATATCCTTTTTGAACTAAGTAAGCTTGAAATTGATTTAACATAAACGTTTCTCCTTCCATCATTATTGTAAAACGACATCATAAAGGCCACAACCAATGCGGGCTTCCAATTCTTTGATAGCATCAAGAGCTTCTCTCATACTCTTATATGGAGTGGGCAAGATATTTCCATTTAATTCAATATACCAAAACATAATAAAATCCTTTCTTTTTCGTATGTTATAGGAATATTATATCGCGTTTTTAGCCATTCGCGAGCCCCCAAAATGAAAAAAATAAAAAAATACATTTTTTTTGCCAATTAATATAAAAAAAGCCCCGTTTTTCAACGAGGCTCTAAATTTATTAAACAAATTATCCTTTTGGTGGATATGGATCTTTTCCATAACTATTTTTTTCTCGGATAAGATTATTATCACGGCGATGGATTACGTGTTCTAACCCTTGATTACATGCGATATTCCGTCCTGAAATTATTGCTTCAAGTTGTGTTTTAAATCCACTGCTTGAAACTCGCGCAGCTCCATCTTTTTTGTTATACCAAGTCTCTGAATTTTTATTAAACATAGTGTGAATTTGCTTAGTCATAATATAACCTTTCAATATTAAAATAAAGGAGTATCAAGTGGGGATTTCTCCCCACTTTTTTATTTCCGACGAATATAAAAATGGAATAATTTCCCATTTTTTGGATAAATTTTACGACCGTTTTTATAAATATAACGGCAGAAAATTTCCACATATTCTTCAGAAGTTTTATCGATGAAAGAATCCATCTTCATCCTCCATTTAAATGTTCAATCAACATCGCCTTTTTGACCCCATGTCAAAAAGTTGTTGACAAGACGAAGATGAAGTGCTATATTATTCGTATACGCGAAGGTGATATATACTTCACCTTCAGGGGGAGTTAAATACGCCAATATTTAATTCCCTTTTTCTTTGTTTAGCACAGTATTAAATACTTGTCAAGTTCTTTTAAAAAATATTTAATCTGTTTTAACATCTTTTTCGCACACCACTTCATAAACTCCTTTTCTATTTTCCGTTTTCTGAATCAATCCACGACGCATAATTTTGTAAATCGACTTGGTGATGTCATCGCGCGTTTTATCAGCAACTCCATAACGCCGATAAAGCGCCACTAAAATCTCAGAAAGAGTTGCTTGTCCTTCCAAGTCTTCATTCAAAACATTGAATATTTGATCTTCGATTCCTTCTAAATTGCCTTCTCTGATCTGTGATCGCAAAAATTCAGGCAATTCGGCAATATTACCAAGCCTTTTTCCTAAGTTTTCAATCTGTTTTTCTGGCATTATAAACCTCCTTTATGGATATTTTTAACATATCGTAAAAGTTTTCAAATGTCAATGATTTTTTTATTCTACTTTAAAAAAGTTTCAAGTTTACTTTGAGTAACTTTTCGTTTTTACTCGCTCTACATCGCAACAATATACTCATCTGGTGAAAGAGTTGTGTCCCAAAGACCGACATTTTCACCTTGATGTTTATTGATACCTGTGTATTCAAGGCTGGCATCTTCATATCGCTTAAACTTATAAACCGCATCATTCATTAATGCACCATTGAAAACGCCAAGACTGACTAACAGTTCAAAATCCTTGACTTCAAGCCCAGTCACCTTTTTAAATAAAGCTGGTTCCAACTGGGTAATAACATCTTTTAAAGTGCGTTCACGGTGATCAGTTAAATACATAAAAATTGGTACACGTGTGGCAAATTTAATCAATTTTTCTTGTATTTTCTTTCGCATGGATTTGTATTCTTTTTCTTCTTGCGTCAGTTCTTTCTTCTCTTTTTCTGTCAATGGCCTTTCAACTGATTTCTTTTTTAAGTCATTAACTGCATTTGATTTGTTTATAACAGTCTGTATATCTTTGTTTAAATTTCTGAAGCCTTCAATGCTCATCAATGCAGACAAAGCTTCTTTATTATTCATTAAGCGTTCCAAGGTGAGATTATCAACATTAACCAATAAGGCACTTTCCCAACGACGAGCCAATAAAGTCGCTGTTGTTCCACTCATTGCCATATCCAAAATACCAGCAGCATCAATTTGGCGCATTGAACTGCCATCATAAGCCAAAACAGGTAAAAACTGAATAAATTCTTCTACTTTTCGTTCAGGATTTGTATTTTCATCAATATTTAAACGACAACTGTAATCCGCAATTTGCCTCAATGCTCTATCCGGAGCAAAATCAAAGACATAACATTCTTCTTTCATAATTTCTCTCATATTGGGATTTAAATTGTCTGGATTATGAATCACCCAAGGAGTTTGAACACGAAAAGCGGCTTGAAAATATGTTTCCGGACTGGATGAATTTCGGAGCATAAAAATACCACTCCAAGGCTTAACGGATACACCAGTGGTTAATTTTCCACAAGAAAGAGTGATTGTTTTGCTTTCCAAAGGATTATCCATTGTCTTATAAACAGGATTTAATGCATCTACACCAATACCCGCTTCTGTTCCAGCCGCCACAATTATTTTATAATCATGATAAAATGTATTTTGACGCCTTTTTAACAAATTGGCCATTGCATAACAAGAAGCAACGGAAGGCAAAAACCAAAAGGTATGCGTTAAAATATCTTTTAATCTGCTGTCACCAAAAGGCATTGGTGGCTTTTGTGCTCCTAATTTTAAATTATCAACAGTTGTTTCGGCAAAAGCGCCTCTGATTAAATCAAGCCATTTTTGAACTTCATTTTCATATTTGAACTTTGCCTTGTCTTTTTCTCCATCAGCCATAAAAAAGGTGTTCAGATTAAATTCATCAAATTCGCCTTGTAAAGCAACATCTTTAATTGTATCAGGCAACTGATAAGTCATCATTACCATGCGAGGCAATGCAGCATAAGGGTTGTCTTCACCTTTCCATGAATTTTTTGCCTTTTGTTCATCCGAATATGTCCAATTGAAAATTTGATCTTCAATAAATTCACCTGAGTTTATGGCTCTAAAAGGTGTGCCAGATAAATACAAATAATGATTTGTTGTTATAGGCATGATATTTTCATCAAAATCTTCAATACCAACACCTTGCCCATATTCTTGTTCTTTTTTGCTTTCTGCTTTCTGCTTCAAACAATTCTTTAGCACTTTCACGCCAAGAGCCAAAATGATACTCATCCAAAACAACACAATCCCAGTTTGTTGCGTGAACCCATTCGTTTTTTGCTTTAATTCCCCCTTGCTTATTTGTACCCAAGAAATCCTGAAATGAGCCAAAACAAACAATTGGTTTATTTAAGTCTAAATTTTCAACGTCTAGCAGACACTCATCTTTCTTTTTGCCCTTATTGCAAATGAATTGCCACCCATCAAAATCAATGTGTGTTTTTAAATCTTCTTCCCATGCATCTTGAACGGCCGGTTTAAACGTTAATACCAATATACGTTTCCAACCCATTGCTTTTGCCAGTTGATATGTAGCAAATGTTTTTCCAAAACGCATTTTTGCATTCCAAAGGAAATGGGGCACTTTATCGGGATTTTCTTTTTTAAACGCCTGAAAATAATTTAATGTTTTTGATACGGCTTGCTTTTGTTCTGGTCGCATATCAAAACTTAAAGAACGCGAAACGCCAACATCATATCCTTTTTTAATTGAAATAATGGCTGTCATTACATCCGAAACAGAACAACGAAACCATTCACCTGATGGATTGGAAAAACCACTTTTTCTTAACATCCGATGGACATCATGATCCGTAAAAGTTGAACCATTTTCTTTAATGGCCGGTTCATCCAATACAATGCGATATGGCTTTTCACCAGGACGCTGTGTTGGATATTGTTCTGCCACTCTTTCCTGTGCGGTTTTGATGGTATAACCAATTTTTAGCAATCCTTTATACTGAGGATGTGTATCTTCATATGCATAAATGGTTGGATTGGCACTTATTCGTGTAGGAAAAAACTCAGAACGGGACATGTTATTTACTCCATTGGTCTTATCATTGATTCAATAAAGTCAATTTCTTCTTTTGTTAAACCATATTTCTTGTATAACTTCTCATCAGTCCAAGGTTCATTAAAATCTTGTAATGGAACAAACTTATAAACTTTTCTTGGTGCATCTTGTGTATTTTTAACCAATAGAACCATAAATCTAAAAAACTTGGTTTTAATATAAGAAATTACATTTTCAGCAATTTTCTTATTTTCAAATGGTCCAATATGTAAATAGGTTTCAGTGCAACAAGAATTAGGTTCTCCTAAAATAGGTTTGCTAATGATTGGGTGAGGAAATTCACCCATTCCATATGCTCTGGAAATAAACACTTTATACTCATCTATCCAACCTGCATTGACAGAAATTTGAGATTTGGGTATCCAACCAACGGATTTGTTAGCAAATAATTTAACTGCACCTACAAAACTCTCTGGTTCGCCTAAAACATAGGTTCGCAGACCAAATGGTTTCATAGAACTTACTAAATCAGAAAAAGATTTTTCTTTTTTGGATAACACCTTATGTAAAATTGGTATTGCTTCATTATAGCGAATAAATGTTTCAAACCCTTTCTCTAAAAGATTTCGTTTCATTGTTGATGTGTTGGTATTGGATATAGTGGTAATTTCACATTCACCCTTATTATCTCTATCCCATAAGAAATAACAAACACCACCTTGAATATCTACACCAGGGAAGCATTCGGTTGATGACGGATAATCAACTAATATCCTAATCCTTTCATCTTTCAACATTTCATCTCTAAACTCGTCCAAACCACGACCGCCAGCATACCATCTGGCAGGAATAATCATTGTTAAATATCTTGGATTTAACTTCTTTGCTTGTTGAACAAACAAGTGATAGAGGGGTATAGCACTTGCTCCAAAACCACCATCACTCATTTGGTATGGTGGGTTTCCAACAATAACATCAAATTTCATTTTTAGTAGTTCCTTTGGATTATGAATAAACTGATAAGCGTGTGTTTCAAGCGATTTATCCCTGTCATATTCGCTTTTGCTTGCTCCACAATAGATACATCTTCCACCCTCCCAAGTATGTTCTACCCGTTCATATTGAATGTTTCCTTCTTCGTTCTTAAAAGCACTACAAATGGAATACTTTCCATTGGCGTGCTTGGAGCAATATGTTGAACGTCTGGACAACAAAGCCGTCAATTCAGTAATAGCAATACCAAATAATTGTTTTGTATAAATATGATTTAAACGGTCTTGTAAATCAGGAATTTCCTGTTCCAACCCTTTAATCAACCGCTTTGCAATTTCACGTAAAAACACCCCGCTTTTACAACAGGGATCTAAAAATGTTGTTTCTTTTCTTTCGAACAATTCTTGTGGCAACATATCCAACATTTGATTGGCGAGTTGTGGTGGGGTAAACACCTCATCATTGGATAAATTGGCTAAACAGGTCAGTACATCGGGATTATAAAGATTAGGCCGCATCATTAGCTTCTCTTTCTGCCTCTGCTAATTTCAAATAATGTGTTAATGGAAATTCTTTTACCGGCCTTGGAGCCCAAACATCCTCCCCCTTGTCATTCACATTAAACAAGGGCAAGCCTTCAGTTGAACAGTTAACCATTTGGCTAAATGAATAATCACGTCGTTTCATCATTTTACCATTAACAGCCGACCATTCCGAAAAAACGATAGGCTGATCCGGATGATCAACACGTTTTAAAGTCAATGCATCACCCCAAACAATGTTTTTTTGAAGGATGAATCGAGCTGAATTTAAGCATTCATCTGAACACTCATGTTTTAAAGCGGCTTTATATTCCGATTTAAAAATTGACAGCATTTCATTTTGACAATCGTCAACATTATCTTCCAAAATATCAATCCCATAAATGCTGCTGATTGCTAAAATAGCATAGCGTTCATATTCCAATGGACTTTTGGCATACCTGTTTTTAACAACAGTTAATTTGCGACGTAAAACTTCAGCCAAAAAAGCTCCTTTTCCGCAAGCTGGCTCTAAAAAACGGCTTTCAATACGCTCTGTCTCTTGTTTTACAAGGTCTAACATCGCATTTACTTCACGTGGATTTGTAAAAACTTCTCCGTGATCTGCAACCCTTTTTTTTGACACAATTTGGTCTGATACTCTATTCATAAACCACCGATTTTGTAGGTTTTTTCGGTGGTTTAGATGAAAAAGCTTGTATTCCTTGATTTAATTAAATATAATGACCAGAAGGGCAAAATTGGGGAAACCATTTTTTGTGTTGTTTCAATGTATCAAATAGACGGTGATATATGTATAGCGTCTATTTTTAGCAGTGATTTTTTAACAATTTTTAGTAGTTCTTATAATGGTGTTTAACAACTTTTATAAGGATTTTACGATGATTTACGCATATATCAGGGTCAGTACAGACAAACAAAATACAGCCAACCAACAGCATGAACTTTTAACTTTTGCAAATGAAAACAATATCCAGATCAATAAATGGGTTGAAGAACAAATATCCTCTCGAAAGCATTTGAATGAACGGAAGTTAGGCAAATTATTAAAGCGTCTTAAAAAAGGCGATATTCTGATTGCAACCGAATTATCCAGACTGGGACGCAACTTATTGGAAGTTATGAGTATTTTACAAAATTGTCTTGAAAAAGGCTGTCAAGTATGGACTTTGAAAGAAAATTATCACTTAGGCGCTGATATTCAAAGCAAATTACTGGCCGTTGTTTTTTCAATTGCCAGCGAAATTGAACGACAACTTATTTCCGAAAGAACAAAAAATTCATTAAAACGCTTAAAAGATGAAGGCAAACACTTAGGACGTCCTTATGGCTTTTCATACCAAAAATTAAAAAAGAAAGATAAAAAAATCAAAGAACTATTAAATAAAAATGTATCAAAAGCTGAAATAGCCAGACTGATGGACTGTTCTTGGATTACGCTTCATAGGTATATCAGGTCTGAAAACATTTTGCCACATTAAATTCTTTCCAATCCCAGTGTTTTTTTGCGTACTTTTTAAGGCGCTTACGACATAATAAGTATATGAAACAACAAGCGAAAAGGAGTTTTAATATGGTTAAATACGTTGAGACAGACCCTTGTTATTTATTAAATGATGAACTTTGGTCAAAATGCTGTAAACACGTCAGAGATTGGGCAAAATTTAATGAATTGGTTGAAAAATGCCTATATATGCGAACCGGTTATCCTGCCTATGTTTGCGAAACAGGTTTTGGCGACTGGACAAACAGACTTTATGGTGAAAATGTCACACAACCTGAATTTTTTGCTGATTCTGGTATGGTTTGCGTTTGCAGATTAACACCTCACCTTGAAGAACACTTGCAAAATACATATCAAACAGATTGTTTTATTGGTGCAGCTGTTTTTGAAGCATCCGAAAATATTGAAGTTAAATTCAACCGAGATGACATTCAATGGACTGTTGTTGAAATTAAAGACAAAGAAACCGGCAATTTTATTAAATCAATGGATCCAATGACTGATGAAGATGAGGATGAATAAAAAAATCAAACAAAACAGACTTCTTTTTTAATTATGGACAGATTTTGTTCCTCTCCCGATAAAATTTAACAATTTAAAGCCAATTTTTAAGCGAATGATTGCAAAAAGGTGGATATTCATACTGCCACCGGCTCCAAATCTTGCCTGTTTTTTTATCGGGATGACAAAAAAAAGGCTTACATCCATACTTTTTTGATATATAATAAACATGTGATTTGATTGTGATGCAAACTGTGTAATTTTGGAATGCAACAAATTGAAAAAGCAAGAAAAATCAAGGCTTATCTATAAAATGGATTGAATCCGGCTTTCCGCACCAATCAGAAACTTGAATTTTAAGGTCTGGTTCTCTACCAGACCTTATTTTTATGATTTGAATGTGATACTACCGACATTGGCAAATGAATGTAAACATACCTGAATAACCACAAGACTTGCGGAGCTTGAGGTCAAGCAAACAGTTTGAATGGGGCCAGACCATTTTACTCAACTAATTAAAATTCATAACTACATACCAACCAGTTATCTCATCAATTTAATCAACAAAAAAATAAATTTGTTACAGAACTTTTTTGCTCTTTACATTTTATATCAATCACTAACCTGAGTTATTCTTCTTTCGCAACCAACTATCTGCATCTTTTTTTGAATCATATCCATCTACCTCTACATGATATATCAAAAAAATTGCCCTCTGACATGCCAATTTACTAGGAATGGGATTACATGTTTCCGCATTCGCCATAATATAAACATATACTCGCTTAGCTTGAGCTACAATCATCGGTGAAGCTTCTATAACATGAATTTCATCCACCATGTTTATCTCCTAAATATATCTGTTGTTAAAAGTATGATACTTAAAATAATTTTTTGAATTAATTTAAATATGCGATTAAATCTCAGCTTATTTTTTCTTTTTAAAGACTGTCCGCCTTCAACAGGCTTGATATTAAAAAGCAATTTTAATCCGATGGGTATCGGTATGCCAACATGATAAAATACATGAGTTATCATAAAAATTTTCCTTTCATCAAAGTTAGTATAGAAAGGAAATACGTCAATTTATGACACAGCAAATACTATACTCTAATTTTTCAATTAACTTATTATAATTATTATATAAAAATAAAAAAACAGTAAAGATAATCTGAAATACCCGTCCTTTTATCAATAAAAACTTATTCAAATAAATAACACCGGAATTATGTGTCAAAATTTGACATATTTATGGTATAACATAAGCTTAAAGATGAAACTCTATGTTAAAAACAGATGCAGAATGTTATAAATTACTCTTTTGTCGACCCAATAAGTATATTGAAAATTACTATCCGGGGTATACACAAGAAATTAATAAATTTATTCAAGTAGCTCAGAACTATGTCCAAGTTGATACACTTCCTATGTGGGATATCTGGATGCGTGATTTTATGCCCATACCAACAAGTAATCAACTGATTTTATTCACTTATTCACCTGATTATCAAAATAAAAATGACACTCAAAAATCCCAAGAGTATATTCATAAACAATACCCTCATTTAAAAATAAATCTCATTAAGTTAGATGGAGGACATTTGGTTTTTAATGAAAAAGGTATCGGATTTTTGACTGATTATGTAATAAAGCTTAATCAGATATCTAAAGAGGTACTGGAAAATAAAATTAAAAAAGCTACAGGTCTAAAAAAAATAATTTGGTTGCCTTGGGATAAAAATGATATTACGGGACATACTGATGGACTACTACAATTTTTAACACCCGATTTATTACTCATCAATAATGATTCTGATTTTAAAATGCATTGCCAGCTTATCAAAAAAGAATGTCCGAATATAGAAGTTTTACCAATTCCCTGTCAATATGATGATCATAAGTGTAAAAACTTTCCTAGTTGTCGCGGAATCTATACAAACTTTGTACAAACTCAAAAAGCTATTTTTATCCCTGCTTATAACATTGATTTAGATGATAAAGTACTAAAACTTTTTCAATCTATAACAGACAAATCGGTCATTCCTGTAAAAATAGAACAAACATCTAAGAATGGAGGAGCTCTTCATTGCTTGACAAGGAATATGTGATTGTGTATACCATCAAAAATGGAGAAAAAAAATGAATATAGATATTCTACAACTATTAGACAGGTTTGAAAATAGTGAAAAAAAATTTTTAAAATGGTTTAAAGATGAACAGAATAAAAAACGTTCTTTAACAGAGGATTTTATTAAAGGACTTTTAATTCAGTATATTTTAAAGGAAAATAAGGACTTATTTGTTTATCAAGATGCTCGTGTTACTTATTGGAAAAACAAAAAAAATCCAGATCAATACGTTGATTTGATTATTACAAACAAACAGAATTTAAATTGTTTAAAAGAGTTTGAGATAATATGGAAAAATTGGGATAGTTATCAAAATGACATGATTGTTTGTGAAATTAAATTATCATCAACAACTGTTTTAGAGAGAATGAAAAACGATGAAATTCGTATTGGAAAATGGCATTATCTATATCAAAAGAGGAATTTGCGTTTTTATTTCATCGTATTTGATTTAGATAAAGGAAACATTAAAAAATATTCGGGAGAAGAACTCTATAACAAACATAACGAAATAATACTAAAGGAATTAGAATAAATGTCTTATGAAAAAATAAACAATCTATTAGATTTAGCCCTTTGGATGCAATCATCCAGAGAGGGCGTTTCTTTGGATGATATTACTAATCGATTTCATGTTTCTCGCCGAACGGCAGAACGCATGCGTGATATGATTGTCAATCGATTTATTCAGGCGGAAGAGGTAGATAGAGATGATCGTAAAAAGCGTTGGCGCATACCGCAAGGAACTCTAAAAGATTTATATCTATTTTCAGCAGATGAATTAACAACTCTGTCGTTGGCTGTAAAGTCTTTGTATAAAGCTCATCTTGATATCCAGGCAAATGTCTTAGAGAAAGTAATTCAAAAAATTAAAGGAAATATTCGCCAAGATTTTTTTCGTAAAATTGAACCTGATACGGAAATTTTATTGGAAGCACAAGGTTTTGCTCATCGCCCCGGTCCAAAACTAAAAATCAATGCAGAGTTTTTAGAAAAAATCAAAGAGGCTATTCTGGCTTGTAAAAAAATCAAAATTAAATATACCAACTCCCTTGGAAAAGAATCCACTCAAATCATAGATCCTTACGGTTTTTTATATGGAAATAAACATTATTTAGTGGCTTTTTCAGACTATGTGAACGATTATCGGTATTATGCTTTACATAAATTAACAAACGTTGAAATATTGGATACATATTTTAATCGTGATGAGACTTTTTCTTTACTTAATTTTACAAAAGATTGCTTTGGGGTCTTTAAGGAAAAACCACAACATATTGAATGGCTTTTTGATAAAGAAGTTGCAGAAGATGCTGCAAAATATGAATTTCATCCTTCACAAAAAATGACTAAAAATTCAGACGGAACGCTGACTGTCACATTTTATGCCGGCGGATTACAGGAAATGGATTGGCACCTTTATACTTGGGGGAATCATGTAAAGGTGATAAAACCCAAAAGGAAATAAATTAAAACCTATTCTTAATAGGCATTAAAAAATTTAAATAAATAAAAACCAAACACTCATCTTGTCTTCTTTTAAAAAATCTGCTTTAAAGACTTTTAAAGGGATTTTTCTTTTGCTTTCTGTAAAGATTTTAAATATGCTTGATCTCTTTTTAATTCAGTGTGTGTTAATATAGCACCAAAAGTGGCACAGACACTGCAAGCAGTAGCGGCAATTACCTCCCCTTTGCTATTATTCAACCCCGCCTTGACACCAAAAGCCGCAGACACTAATGCTGCAGTAAGTAAAATACCTCGCACTAATTTACCGACATCACAGTCTATCTTTAAATTCTCTATCTCCCAAGTTTTATCTAATCTGTTCATATTCTCTCCTATTTATTGAATAACTTTTAATAATATTATCATATTGTTATATTTTTGTCAACATTATCTAATAAAATTATTTTTTTGTTCTTGATTTTTAACCTAAAAAGAAATATCTTTTCAGTAAACAAGGAGACAAAAATTATGCATACATTAAAAGAATCTATAAAAAGCAGAAGATCTTACTATTCAATTTCTAAAAAGAGTACTCTTTCTGACAAAAATCTGATTGATTTGGTTGAAACGGCTTTACAACATACACCTTCAGCATTTAATATGCAAAGTGCTAGAATCGTTTTATTACTGGGAAAAAATCACGATTTATTTTGGGATAATACGCTTAAAATATTACAACAAATTGTTCCTGCTGAAAAGTTTTCAGATACAGAAAATAGAATTTCAGGGTTTTCTGCCGGATATGGAACTATTTTGTTTTTTGATGATATAAAAACAATTCAGACATATGCCCAACATTTTTCTCTGTATAAGGAAAGTTTCCCTATCTGGGCTCAGCAAGCCAATGGAATGTTGCAATCAAATATCTGGATGCTTTTAGAAGATGCCGGTTTTGGGGCCTCTTTACAGCATTATAACCCTTTGATTGATGAAAGTGTTCACAAAATTTGGGATATCCCTGAAAGCTGGCAGTTGATTGCTCAAATGCCTTTCGGAAAACCGACTGCTTTGCCGGAAGATAAAGATTTTGCACCACTTGAAAACAGAATTAAGGTTTTCGGAAAATAGAGGTTCTTATGTTTGTTCGCCCCCGCTTGGATATTAATTTAAATCGTATCTTGGAAAATTATCTCTCTTTTTCTGAAGCAAGAGCTTTTTCTTCAACCATTATGGCTGCCGTCGTTAAAGATAATGCCTACGGATTAGGGGATAAAGAGGTTGCTCAGACTCTTTTTAATAAGGCTGGGTGTCGCGTATTTTTTGTTGCTCACGGTTTTGAAGGTAGCCGTGTCAGAGAAGTAGCCCCCACGGCAGACATCTATGTTCTACAAGGCCCCGGAAAAGAAGATATTTCTTGTTTTGCAAAAGATAATTTAATTCCTGTTATAGCCTCCCCTGCTCAGCTGGACTTTTGGAATCAAGAAAAACCCAATCAACAAAAACCGGCTCTGCAAATTGAAACGGGTTTAAATCGACTGGGATTCAGAGAATCCGAAATTTCTACTCTCTCGGAAACCGAAAAAAATCAATTCGGAATGATTCTATCTCATTTGGCTTGTGCAGATGAACCTAAACACAAATTAAATCAAAAGCAATTAGATACGTTCAATAGGTTAAGACTTTCTTTTCCCAAGGCTAAATTGTCTTTAGCGGCATCGGACGGGTTTTTATTAGGAGCACCTTTCCAATTTGATATCGTTCGGTTGGGAGCTGTTCTATATGGCTTAAACCCCGTTCCAAATGCCGTTCCAAAAAGCAAAAATGTTATTCGCCTAACCGCCCCTATTCTGCAAATAGCTGATGTCGCTCCAGGGGAATGTGTCGGTTACGGGGCAGAAACCATTATTCAACAAAAGGGGAAGATTGCTATTGTATCCATCGGCTATGGAGACGGTATTTTCAGAAGTTTTTATCCCAAAGGAAAAGTTTGGTTTGAATCGAATGGGCAAATGTTTCCGGCCCCTATGATAGGACGTGTATCCATGGATAATCTAATTTGTGATGTGAGTCAAATCCCTAATGATATTTTAAATAAAAATCAATTTGTTACATTGATAAATGATAGTTATACAGCAGATGATTTTGGCATAGATGCGGGTACTATCGGATATGAAGTTTTAAGCGCTATCGGGCATGGAATTCGTTTTATTCGAACGTATTCATAAAATTTTAAAAATTTATATTGCTTTTTTTGAAAAAATATGCATAATGAAAGTTATTCATTGGGCTATCGTCTAATGGTAGGACAGCGGATTCTGATTCCGTCAGTCTTGGTTCGAGTCCAGGTAGCCCAGCCACGGTTTTCAAGTCGTCAGAAATGGTGGCTTTTTACTTTGTTTTCAAGCTCCTATAATAGTTCAGTTTAGAATCATTTTTTTTAAGCCTATTTTTATGACTTCCGAACTAATAATTAAAAAAATCCTTTATTTTTAACAAGAGTCCCCTAGCTCTAAAAAATCTTAGCCCCGAAATCCACCAAGCGATATTAATATTACTTGACTAAAAATTGGATATTAGATTACTGAAATTTTATATCTGTAACCTCTACTTTAATCTTTCCCGACCACCCCGTCGGTGCATATTTTTCCAATTTCCATCCAAAATCTTTAACAAATTTTGGTTTAAATGGTTTCTTTTTTTCGATAAAACTTTCACTTATAGGATAAAATTGCTCTTCCGCAATAATATTATTCTCCTTATCATACATATAAACAGTTATTTCAACTTCACTTAATGTTTTGTCTCCATCGTTTACAAGAACCCCTTTAAATGCCTTTTCTTTTTTACCTAAACCATATTCATCATAATCAAATACTTTAACATCTTTCAGAGTTAATTTTTTTATGTAGGCTTGTTTCTCTTTAAATAAACCTATTTCCTCTTCAAGTTGCTCTATTTTATATTCAGCTTCAATAGAATTTCCTTGAAGTTTTAAAATTTCTTCATATGTTTCTTTTGCACTACTTAATTTCTTTTCTTTTTCATATTGCTTTGCTTTTTCTAATAATTCATCGCTTTTATTCTTATTATGTATATTCAGATAAACATACCATCTTCCATCCTCTTTTATTGCATCTATTGTTTCATTTTTAGTTGTAAAAGGGATTTTATCATTTTGAAGTACTTGAAGTAGTCTATCTTCCATCAATTTCTCAATTTTATCAGAATTATCGCCATTATTACTAAAAGCTATTGCCATGGCAATTGGCAGAAATTCTGCCATCATGGATTGCGCTATTGTTTTTGTGTCAGGACTTGTTGTCTCTAATGACACTTTTGCCACGTCTCGTTCAATTTTTGCATTAAAAGCTTTGTAAATAGACTTAGTGAACATCATCTGCACAGTTTTTTTATTAAGTTGGTATTTTTCTAGGAAATCACTATATGACAATTCCTTTTTATCAGAGGTACTAATGCAGTTATATGCGGTTTCATAATTTCCATTTTTCAAAGAATTAAAAAATTTCGCCGCGACTTGAGAGGGCGTATTGGAAAAACATAGATATACTATTATCCCCAAAAATATCGAAATAATAATTAAGGAAAAGAATAGAATTAATGTTAATTTATTTTTTTTCATGTGGTATTCCTTTCAAGAAGAGGATATATTATAATGAAATAAAATGCAATATATTTTCTATACGTTACGAAATTAACTCGTTTTCTCCAATTAGCTCGGAAATTACACAATGAGCCCAGCCAAATTTTAAAACACCACATGTTGGTGTTTTTTTTATTCTTTAAAATGGCTTTTAGTCGAAACATTACAATTCATTTTTTTAAAACTGTTTGTCTTTTGATAATTTTATGATATACTGGTAGAGTAATAATAAGGAGCAGAAAATGAAAAAGATGAAGTACTCGTTTATGACTTTTCCGAATAAAGATGGTTCCAAAGAGTGGTCAAAGACGCCTCAATTTAAACAAAAAGCCAGTGTTGAGTACTTGTATCTGGTTATACGAGATAAAGATTATCCGTATGGTCGCGTTCTACTATCGTGCCATCCTCCGGAAGATGAGCATGAACGTCATGAAAACATCTTATCTCATAACAAATTCATTCTGGATTATCGCATTAAAGATGAAGAACAAAAACAAAGAAAGATAAGCGAAGGATATACCCTTCTAAATCTTCAAAAAGATATCATTGAAGTTGGTGCAATTCGCTATGATGGTGAAGGAAATCGTTATGATTTCTCCAGAACAAGATTTCACGATCAAGAAAACGCAGATGAACGTCGACATACAATTGATTTAGTCTATACACGCATCAAAAAACACATGAATCAAGTCGCCTTTCGTAAAATGGCTGAAATGGAGCAAAAAAAGACTCCGGAAGAAAAATTGGCTCTGATATATGCGCCATTACAACAAGACAGCGAAGAAAGAAAAGTTTTTGTTCTGCCGGACAAAGCTCGCTTTTCTGACTTCTTGCAAGAAAAAAATATGCTGCCGTATCGCGTTTTTTCTATTGCTCGCCTCAAAAAGAATCCTCCTGAAGTTACAGAGATGGTGACTTTTGAGCCATATGCCTATTTAGATTCCCAAAACAAAGATATGTTTCTAAAGACCGTTTCAATTTCAGCGGGATTAAATCCACAAATACTCAATAAATTCTTGCATTCCGGCAGGTAAGTCTTATATCTCTTACATGAAAAAATGGAGTATCGTTCTTGGATTTGTGATTTTAATCCTCATAATGGGATATGTTTTATATTACATTCAAAAATCTGAACAGTCCCCTTTAACTCCTGTAATACATCATCTGCCGACACTCAATGAAAAAAATCTTAGCTGGGAAGTTGATGTTTTATCAAAAAAAGAAAAAGAATCTCCTACGTTATTTTTTAAAAAACAGAGTTCCTCTCAAAAAGAAAATAATGGCTTTCAAAAAATACAATTTTCACTTTGCTCACAAAATCCAAATGCTCCGGATGAAGTGGCTCTGCGTTTAAATAAGGGTGATGGACGCGGTAACCTAAAAGAAAACCCTTGCGGAAAAATAGATTGGATTTTTTTATTCTAACAAAAAAAAGAAACCCCTAAAAGCTTCTCTTTTTATTTTATAATCAATATATTAAATGTTTGAGTTAATCCAATTCATTAACTCCGATTTCGGCATCGCACCCATGTGTTGTGCAACGGCTTGACCATTCTTAAAAAGAATTAAAGTGGGAATACTGGCAATATCAAACTGCTGTGGTGTATTCGGTGACTCATCAACATCCATTTTAACAATTTTAATCTTGTCGGCCATTTCACTGGACAACTCAGTCACTATCGGCAACATTTGACGGCACGGACCACACCATACCGCAAAAAAATCTACCAAAACCGGCTTATCAGATTTTAAAACTTCATTTTCAAAATTTGAATCGTTAATAATCTCCATTCTTTTCTCCTTTTCAATAATCTGTTTTGAATATAAGTGAGTTTTATTCCACTGTCAAGGGATTTGAAAGTGTATCTAAAGGCCAGCGAGGACGAGCCCGAAAATCCAACGAATTGGTCAATCCCAAACGAAAACGTTCTAACCCTGCCCACGCAATCATAACGCCATTATCCGTGCACAATCCTATCGGCGGAGCCGAAAATATCATATTATTTTTTTCCGCAAGTGATTGTATCATAGAGCGTACGGATTGATTGGCAGCAACCCCACCGGCAACAACCAAATCCTTTGCTTCGGGACACTTTTCCTTGACCGTTTGAATGGCGTGTGTTAAACGATCTTGCATTTGTTTAACAACCGCGGATTGAAAAGAGGCACATATATCACTTTTATCTTGCTCGGACAACGGCGTATTCTTCTCAATACATGTCCGAACAGATGTCTTAAGTCCTGAAAATGAAAAATCACACCCTGCACGTCCTTTCATCGGAACGGGAAATGAAAACTTCTGTGCGTTTCCTAAAGCGGCTCGCTTTTCCAAATTCGGCCCGCCGGGATACCCAATATCTAACATTTTTGCAACTTTATCAAAAGCTTCTCCGGCAGAATCATCTATCGTTGCACCTAACTTTTCATATTGACCAACGCCTCGGACAATTAAAACTTGACAATGACCGCCTGATGTCAGCAGTAACAAATACGGAAATTGAACGGGATGGCTCAAGCGAACCGTTAAGGCATGGCCTTCTAAATGATTAACTGCTACAAACGGTAAGTTATGACAAAGTGCGATGGATTTAGCCGTCATAACTCCGACCAAAACGCCTCCAATCAATCCGGGGCCGCCGGCAACCGCAATCGCCGAAAGATCCGAAAAACTTTTACCCGCTTTGTCTAAAGCCTCTTGAATCAGCATATCACATTTTTCTAAATGAGCTCTGGCGGCAATCTCGGGCACAACACCTCCGAAACGACGATGCTCATCATACTGCGACCAAACAACAGATGAAAGAACTTCCTTTTTGTCCGAAACAATAGCACAGGCCGTTTCATCACAACTGGATTCAATTCCCATAACAAGCATTTTTCTTTTTCCTTTTCAACATAATCTCTAGGGCACCTCCGCCATTCAACCAACGCTTTTGATTTATCTTTTCCTTAAAAAAAGGCGTTTCCAGCCACCCCAAAATCTCTTTGTGTATCTGGCCTTCATGATTGGGACCGCCCTTTCCTGTGATAACCGTAATCAATTTTGTGTTTTCTCGATGATGAACCATAATAAAACGGCGGAGCGTTTGATAGGCTTCCTCAACGGTTAACCCATGCAAATCTAAAACAGACATTAACTCCCTTTCCGGAGCTCGTCTAACCTTTAACCTTTTGGGAAACGAAACCGGCTGAACCGTTTGTTGTCGCGCAAGAGGTGTCAATGTCTTTTTAATACTTTCCCAGAGGGATAAATCTGTTTTTGAAAACATATCAAACTCACTCTAATCGGGAAGAAGAAGATAATAACTCCCCTTTTGATTCATACGACCGGCTTTGTTGAATGCTTCTTCACCATGTCCCCAAAAATAATCAGCTCGAATACCTCCTTTAATGGCATTGCCTGTATCTTGAGCCACAACAAGATGATTAATCGGCAATCCGTCCGGATCTTTTGTAACCAACCACATCGGCGTCTGCATCGGAATATAGCTTTTATCTACAGCAACGGAATGATGTGGGGTTAAAGGAACTCCTGCTGTTCCGATTGGCGTTTCTCCTTGAATTTCTCGGAAAAAGATATAGCGTGGATTTTGAGACATCAAATCCTTGGCTTGTTCCGGATGTGATTTCAACCAATGACGAATTTCCGGCATAGATCGTCCCGTTTCGGACAGCAGACCCTCATCAGCCAAAATAGACCCTATCCCTTTAAATGTATGTCCATTATTACCCGCATATCCCAACCTGATTTCTCCGTCCGGAGTCATCATTCGTCCGGATCCTTGAACATGAAGAATAAACAAATCGACGGGGTCATCCGCCCATGCGATAATCGGAGCATCAAATCCTTCATCCGATTCAATCTCCTCCCTATCCTCTATCTTTTCATTGCGAACATAATCATAAGGCAGTCCATACACCGGAACTTGTGCTTCATGTGTTCTATATCGGGTTCCGGTTAATTCTGCTTCATAGTATCCCGTTATCTTTCCTGTTTCCTCACCATAAGCCGTCACTTGATAAGGTGTCAAATGTCTTTCTAAATAACGACGAATCTTAGGTGAAGAAGCATACTGATATGACGACAAACCGTCACAGAAAGAGCGCCACTCAGCCGTTGGCTTTTGACACCCCCTTTCAAGAGCAGGAAGGGCGTGAGAAAAGTCTTCATCCTCCCACCCCGGAAGGTCTGAAAAAGAAACTTCAGACAACTTAAACGCACGTCCTTGTGACAAGGGATGAGATGAACATCCAACCAAAAGAGATGTTACGAAAACAGAAGCAGACAATAAAATCTTATGCATGATGAGCCTGACTATGAGTTGCTGTTATAATCCAATTATCTTTCGCCATCTTTTGGAAAACCCAAGTATCTTGCATAATGGCGATGTTCATCGGATCCCCCTCAATGACTTCACCTTGTTCATTCTTTAGTAAGTTAATTTGCTCGGTTATAAACTGAACTGTTACAGTATCATTTTTAGGAGATTTGCTTATAATATCAACAGAATCAAAACAAATGAGAGAAAAATCCATTTTATTCTTACTGTTTTGTCTGTTTAAAATATCTTCCTCAAACAATTTATAAACCGTCGGAGATAAAACATTTTTTAAATCCTTCAAATTGCCGACGGCAAAAGAATGGAGCGTTTGTTGAAAAGCACGTTTCGCCGAATCAATAAAAGCAGCTTTATTCCACTCTGTATTCTTTTTCGCATTATCCGGTTGAATAATTTGCATTTCAACAATTTCTCCGGTTTCTTTTGATATCAATCTAATCTTTTCCGGCTGTTTCTGTGTGTCTTTTAAAATAGCTTTATATAACCGCCACATAAGATAGACAGCGACTAATCCCAAAGCGAGTGTTTCTAAAGTCATTTCTTTTCGTTTCCTCTTTACAATAACACAAAATACATGTATATATAATCTTGTTCAGTATAATCTAAAACCCAACTTTTTTTCAAGAGGATTTTTTTAAAATGGATCAAAAAGAAGAAAAAAATATGCCAAATATTCAAATAAACACACAATATGTCAAAGATTTATCTTTTGAAGGACCGGCCCTCCCCGGAATTCTGGCTGAAATGAAGACACCGCCAGCAATCGCAGTTGATATTGACGTTAAAGTCAATAAAGGCGGAGATAATCTGTATACGGTGGAATTAACAATTAAAGCGAATGCCTCTAAAGCCGACGATAAAAAGACAGTCTTTATCTGCGAATTGACTTATGGCGGATTAGTCACTTTAAACGTTCCGGCAGAACATGTGGAACCGATTTTGCTGGTTGAAATCCCTCACCTATTATTCCCATATGCTCGGGCCATCATCGCCAATACAACTCGCGAAGCCGGATTACCTCCGCTACAAATCAACCCCGTTGATTTCGCTGCTCTGTATCGGCAAAAAATAGAAAGCCAAAAAGAAAAATAAAGCTATAATTTGTTTTCTAAAAAGAGGAAAAAAGTTGATTTTTTCCTCTTTTTGCGTTTAAATAAAAAATAAGGAGGCGGATTATGCTTATAAAACTTATACTCTGGTCTATACTGATAGGTTCTATCGTCATGGGATATCTAGGGATTCAATCAGGATCGGCCGGAAATGCAACTGTCGGAATCAGCGTTATCATCGTAGGCGGATTTGCTTTGTATTTCCTAATCAAAATGATATTACACTTCGGTTTTATCGTTATCAAATTTGTTTTGATTGCTATCTTAATTGCAACAATCGTCCTATTGGGAATCAAGGGATGTCAATTCTTGTTTGAAAAGGGAAAAGAGGCATCTGTTGCCGCCGTTGAGAAAACAAAAGCATTCAGTCATGAAGTAGAACAAACCGAAGAAGTTCAAGATGTATGGCAACGAATTAAATCCTTTTTCTCATTCTCTTTATCTCAAGACGACAACACTGTAGCGAATACCTCCAATTCACAATATGCACAACATACCTCAACAGCTCCAGCTTTACCGAAAACAGTAAACGGAGTTGTTAGCGAAGTTCGTTCCGGTTACTTAATCCGTATCGGAAATCACTTCATCAAATTATACGGCATAGATGCCCCCGACCCAAGTCAAACTTGCTTGGACAAACGAGGAGAAACTTATGAATGTGGTCGAGAATCAAAAAAGATGCTTGAACGACTGGTTCTTGGTAAAAACATCCAATGCCAAACCGTTGGTGGAGATTACAGCGGGAACTATATCGCAACTTGCACAATTAACGATTTTGATGTCGGCGCCAGTATGATTACTGTCGGTTGGGCTGTTGCCGATAGACAGGTAACTCAAGTTTATATTCCCTATGAAGACGAAGCTCATAAAAAACACCAAGGACTGTGGAGCGGTAAGTTTGTTGCACCGTGGGAAGCTCGGGCTCAATATCGCCAAACAAGAGCCAAGCCGACAGAAGAAAAAGGATTTTGGGAGAGCTTGTTGCAATGAGAACTTTTGATGCTCAAACAGAAAAAGATACCTGTGCCGTAGCTGCTTGGCTGGCTGAGCGTGTATCTGCCGGAGATGTCATCGCCCTGTATGGAACATTGGGAGCCGGTAAAACAGCTTTTTGTCGTGGTTTTATCCAGTCCTTAATCGGTAATACGGAAGATGTTCCAAGTCCGACTTTTACCTTACTACAGGTCTATGACACCCCTGTTTTCCCCGTCTATCATTTCGACATGTATCGCCTTAAAACACCGGATGAAGCCTATGAAATCGGGATAGAAGATGCTTTTGCAGAAGGTGTTTCTTTGATTGAGTGGCCCGAAAAAATAGGCTCTTTACTCCCCAAAAAGCATATCTCGGTTCAAATTCAAATTCAAACGGACTACAGAAAAATCGCTATTGAAGGACTCCCCCATGAATAGAGAAGAAGCTCTACTATCTTTTTTAACTCAGGCCGGTTGGCATCTGGCAAAACGCATTCCTTTGGCTGCCGATGCCTCTTTTCGATCTTACGATAGGCTTATAAATGAAACCGGAGAAAGTGTCGTCTTAATGAATGCTCCCCCTCCTGAAAATCCGGCGCAATTTATTTTTATTGATCACTTGCTGGAACAAGCAGGTATTCGCGTTCCTAAAGTCTTGTCTGCCGATTTAACAAATGGCTTTGTCTTGCTGGAAGATTTTGGTGATGATACTTTTACCCGCTTATTTTCTCGGGGAAATTCCGCTTCCGACTTATATACAAAAGCCATAGACACATTGGTTAATGTTCAAAATAAAATCTCTCTGCCAGATGAGGGGATTCCAGAATATGATTTTGATAAAATGATGTTTGAGGTCTCTCTTCTACCCGACTGGTTCGGTCAATACGTCGTTCCGAGCGGGTTATCACAACAAGCCAGAGATGAATTTATGACCCTGTGGAAACCATTAATCAATCAGATTCAGAATATACCCAAAACATTGGTGATGCTGGATTTTCATGTTGATAATTTGATGATTACTCCGGATAACTCTTGTGGTATTTTAGATTTTCAAGATGGCCGAATTGGTCCCGTGACCTATGATTTAATGTCTTTAGTCGAAGATGAGCGGCGTGACGTACCAACCAATATTCGGCAAAACATGATTGAACGTTATTTTCAAAAACGCCCCGAACTGAATACGGACTTTATTCGTTCAACTTTGGATGTTGTTGCCATGCAACGTCATACAAAAGTTGTTGGCATTTTTGTTCGCTTGTGTGCCAGAGACGGTAAAAATCGTTATTTAAAGATGATTCCTTTTGTATGGCAATTGATAGAGCGACACCTTCATCAACCAGAGTTCTTGGCCTATAAAGAATGGATAGAAAAATATATTCCTTTAGAAAATCGTAAAACAATCCCTCAGGTATCAAAATGTGCATAAAACCGGAAATTATGATGATATTGGCCGCCGGACGCGGCGTCAGAATGGACTATCTGACTCAAGATAAACCAAAACCCCTCATTCAAGTAAATGGGCGAACTCTGTTGGATAGAATTATTGATAGAGGACTTGAAGCCGGTATTCAAAACTATGTCGTCAATACCTGTTATAAGGCAGAAATGATTGAAACAGCTTTAAGTAATAGATCCGATATTTCCGTTCATTTTTCTCGGGAAGAAACCGCTTTGGAAACCGGTGGCGGTGTTTTAAATGCTTTACCACGATTGTTACCTTCCGGAGAAAACGGATTTTACGCTTCAAATGCTGATCCTCTGTGGATAGATAAAACAACTTCGGTTTTTAATCAACTGGCCAAAGCTTGGAATCCGGAAAAAATGGATATACTGTTGGCTTTGGTTCCAAAACAAAATGCTTTTGGTGATGTTCACGACGGTAATTATTTTATTGAAAACGGGCTTCCTCGTCGCCAACGCCCAGAAGAGAAAGACATTCCTTATCTGTTTATGGGGGTTCAGATTTTACATCCTCGTATTTTTAATCATACCTCTCCCGGTATATTCAGCCTTCGCGATTTGTATGACAAAGCCGAAAAATCAGGTCGTCTAGGTTACATCATCTATGATGGAGAATGGTATCATGTCGGAACTCCAACGGCTTTGGCTGATACCGAGAAAAAAATAAAGGAACTAAAATGATTCAAACTACTTCATTATCCGATGACTTGGCAGAAAAACTGGCAGACTACGTGCTTGAAAAATCCGGAAAAGATCCTTTCAAAACAGCTCAAATGCAAATCATCTTGCCGACAAGGCGGGCTTGTCGAACAATTAAGGAGGCTTTTTTAAGAAGAAGCTTGGAAAAATCCTTACTGTTACCAAAGTTGATTCCTCTGTACGAATTGGATGATTTGGCAACCGATGTTCCAGAAGCAATGCCCGCCTTGGATAGAACACTTTTATTGTCCAAGTTATGTGCTGCAAAACCAAATATCAAAACGCCTGATCAAGCGATTAAAGTCGCTTTAAGTTTGGGCGAACTATTAGATGAATTTTACCAATTTGAAGTAGATACCAAAGATTTTGAAAAATTAGTTCCAGATGCTGCGTTTGCCGAACATTGGAATGAAACAATTGTTTTTTTGGATATTATCACGAAAATGTGGCCGAAAGTATTAGCAGAACATCATCAAATTGATGAGGTTGACAGACGAATTCGGATGATTAATGCCTATACAAAAAGACTAAAAAATCTTAATCCATCAACTGGTCTAATAGCTGCCGGATTAGATGGGGGATTACCTGCTGTCAGAAGATTACTTGGGGTTGTAGATTTGCTGGATAATGGCTTGATTTGGCTGGACGGGGCAAATACCACATTATCCAATGATGATTTCAAAACATTACCTCAACATCACTATCAAAACAGTATTAAGCAAATTTTGGATGGATTACAAAAAACCCCAAAGGATATTCAGTTGATATCGTCCCCTATCAGCCAACGTGAAAAATTAGTGGTTGAGGCTTTAAAACCCGAAACCAAAACAGAGGAATGGCGATATGCAAATTTGTTTCCGGATTGCCTTGATGGCATTACACGAATTGATTGCGAAACAATTAGCGAGGAAGCTCTGACAATTGCTTTGTTGTTAAGAGGTGTCTTGGAGATACCTCAAAAAACGGCGGCGTTGGTTACTCCGGATAGAAATTTAGCTCGACGTGTCATTCTGGAAATGAAACGATGGGGTGTCACGTTAGACGATTCGGCAGGAACTCCTCTTCCTCAAACGGATATCGGCATTTACTTGCGTCTACTGGCAACGGTTGGAATCAGCGGAGGAAAAGATTCGGATATACTGGCCTTATTAAAACATCCTCTGAGCGCCGACGGCAAAAATCCTATGTCATTTCGGAAAACCGTAAAGTCCGCCGAAAAAAAAGCACGTCAAGAAAAAAGTAAACTTCAAATTGAACTTAAAACAGACTTAACCTCTTTTATTTCCTTATTTAACAATAATATTCTAACGCCTTTTGAAGTCTTATTAAAGGCACATCTAACGGTTGCTGAAGATTTGGGAACAAGTCATGATCGAACCGGTTCGGAACGGCTTTGGAGCGATGAAGCCGGCTCGGCTGCTTTTTCATTTTTAACAAATTTATTGGATAAAGCCTCACTAATCGGGGAAATAGAACCTGCTTTTTATCCTGATGTTCTTAATATGTTGTTAGGAAGTATTAGTATTCGTCCCAAATACGGTATGCATCCCAGATTAGACATTTTAGGACCGATTGAAGCACGCTTTCATCATCCCGATGTTTGCATTATCGGGGGACTGAATGAGAGTGTTTTTCCCGGAATACCGGATACAGGACCTTGGTTAAACAGACCGATGCGGCTATCTTTGGGTTTACCTTCTGTTGAATCAAAAATTGCCTCAATAGCCATGGATTTTGCTCACTGTTTTTGCAGTCCTTGCGTTTATTTGACTCGTTCAAAAAAATCTGAAGGGGCTGAAACAATTCCATCTCGCTTCTTATCACGACTATCTGCCGTATTAAAAGGGAGTGCTATTCAAGAAACTATACTATCCGGTCACTGGGCAAAAGAGCTAGATACACCAAAAACCATTGACGTTATTTGTCGCCCTGCTCCCAAACCACCGATTGAAGCCAGACCCAAAGAGTTATCGGTCACTAAAATTGAACTATGGATGCGAAATCCTTATGCGATTTATGCTCGGTATATCTTGAGACTCTTTCCTTTGGAACCTCTGGAAAATAATCAAAAACAACAAATATACGGATCTGCCGTTCATCGTGCGTTAGAACTATTCATTCAAGATAATCCAAATAACTATGATAAAGAAAAATTAATGGAGCTTGCTCAATCCGTATTTAAAGAGGCGGGTTTAACTCAAACGGATATTGCTTTCTATCTACCTCGGTTTGAGCAAACGGCTAATTTCATTATAACGCAACAAACAGAAACAACCGGACAAATAGCTTATGCTTTGACAGAGCAAAAAGGAAGCGTTACCTTTGATGTATCAGGAAAACCTTTTACTTTAAACGGTACTGCCGATCGCATAGATGTTTTTAATAACGGCACAATACGATTAATCGATTATAAAACAGGTGATGTCCCTTCATTAAAAGAGGTTTCGGCTGGGTATGCTCCGCAACTTCCTCTGGAAGCATTCTTAATCTCGATGGGTGGAGTATCCGGCTTAAAATCAAAGTCTTTTTGTCAGCTCGCCTATTGGAAATTAGCCGCTAAAGAAGATGACTGCAAAGTTGTTGACCTGTTATCTAAAAACGACAAAACAGCCGAAAATCTGATACAGGAGAGTTTTGAGGGGCTAAAAACATTGATTTATATCTTTAATCAACCGGAAACACCTTATGAAGCTTGTCCTATTCCCGGAAAAGCTCCGAAATATAATGACTATGAACATTTATCACGATCTGCAGAATGGATTCACGGTGAAGGGAGCGACGAATGATTGATATTGACAAAATGCAACGACGAGCCAGTAACCCCCTATCCTCTATCTGGGTTTCTGCCTCTGCCGGCTCAGGAAAAACTAAAGTTTTGTCTGACCGCGTTTTGAATCTATTACTTTTAAACGGTCGTCCGGAAAAGTTATTGTGCTTGACATTTACAAAAGCTGCTGCCTCGGAAATGGCTAATCGTGTTACCGATATCTTGCAAAAATGGGCTGTTTGCTCGGATAAAGAACTATCTAAAAATATCGAAAATCTAACGGGAGAAATACCTGATAAAGACATTCTTATCCGAGCTAGACGATTATTTGCAGAAGTATTGGAAACTCCGGGGGGAATGAAAATTATGACTATTCATAGTTTTTGCCAATCCGTTTTAAAACGCTTTCCTCTGGAAGCCGGTATTCCTCCGAATTTTGATATTATTGATGATAAAAAAGCTCAAGCTTTATTATCCGAAGCTTTGACAGATGTTTTGGAACAACAAGATTTTCTGGAAGATATTCGCTTACTGGCCGGTTACCAAACTCTGGATCAATTAACTGCTTTATTACAAGATTTGCTGGATTACCGTGGTCAATTGTTGGAACTGAGAGCTAAAAACAGTTTAGAAACGTTAATTTACGAATTAAAGAGAAACTTTAATATAGAAAAATATCAGTCTGAAAAACAAATAATAGAAGATTCTTTTTCCATAGATGAATGGTCCGATATTCGCCATACTTTTTTAAAGAAAGACGGAACTCCTTTAAAAAAGATGCTGGAAAATCCAACGGCAATACAAGCTGCAGAAATTGTCGAAAAAATTAAGAATTTTAAATTGGTTCGTCTAACTTCGGCTCTGTTACATCTGGCATATACAATCTTAACCGTTTACCAAAACAAAAAACAAGCTGCCGGATTACTGGATTATGATGACTTAATCAGCTCGACAAAAGGGCTTTTGGAAAAAAGTCATGCCGCAGCTTGGGTCTTATTTAAATTAGACGGTGGCATCGATCATATCCTTGTAGATGAGGCTCAGGATACAAACCCTGATCAATGGACTATTATCCGATTACTGGCTGAAGAATTCTTTTCCGGCGAAGACTATCATGATTCGGTGCGAACTATTTTTGCCGTCGGTGATAAAAAACAATCTATTTACAGTTTTCAGGGGGCTGATCCAGCTGAATTTGAGCGAATGCGCTTGTTCTTTGAAAAAAAAGTAACGGCTTCCGAGAATGAGTTTGAAACAATTCCATTCAATTTATCCTTCCGATCAACTCGTCCCGTGTTAGAGTTGGTAAATCGTGTGCTAAATAATCCACAAGCTAGAAAAGGCGTTTTGCCTCGAAATGAGGATGCAACTCATATAGCGAACCGCTCTGATGATGCCGGTTTGGTTGAAATTTGGCCTACCGAAGAACCTTCTGCAATTGATGAACCCTTACCATGGAAACCTCCGGTAGAACGTATACGAAATCAATCGGCTCTTTCTCGATTGGCAGAAAAAGTTGTCGCTAAAATCCGAAAAATGATTGATGAGAAAGAAATACTAGAGTCTGTCGGACGTCCCATTCAAGCCGGAGACTTTTTAATCTTAGTCCAACGAAGAAATCAATTTGTTTCGGAAGTTGTTCGTTTATTAAAAGAAAATAACATTCCCGTAGCCGGTATTGACCGATTGAACCTAGGAACAAATATCGCTGTTCAAGATTTAATGGCTGCAGCTAAATTTGCTTTATTACCCGAAGATGATTTGAACCTGGCTTGTCTTTTAAAAAGCCCCCTGATTCAACTGACTGAAGACGAATTATTCAATCTTGCTTACGGTCGTGAAAAAGAATCTTTATGGCAAAGAGTCCAACGGTTGTCTCCACAAAAAGCAATTATCTTGAATAACATTTTAAATCAAGCGGATAAAATTCCTCCTTATGAGTTTTTTGCGTATATACTGGGACCAAGCGGTGGTCGTAAAAACTTTGTCGCCAGATTGGGAGATGAAGTTAATGAAACTCTGGATGAGTTTTTAAATCTTGTCCTTTCTTTTGAACAAAATGATACTCCCTCTCTTCAGTGCTTTGTGGATTGGATGAACAATCAGAAAAAAATTGAGATTAAACGCGATATGGAATCCTCTCAAAACGCTGTCCGTATTATGACTGTTCACGGTTCTAAAGGTTTACAAGGAAATATCGTCTTTTTACCACAAACAAATGCATTGAAACGACAACGCTCCCCCTTCCTTTGGGTAAACGGGATTCCTCTTTGGCTTCCAAATCAAGAGATGAAAAGCCAAGCAACTCAAATCTTAACAGAGGCGGCGGATGATGCCGAAGATGATGAAAGTCGTAGATTACTATATGTAGCACTGACACGTGCCAGAGATAGACTATACATTTGCGGTTATAAAAATAATAAAACCGTTAACTCCTGTTGTTGGTATGATTTAATTCGGGCATCTCTGGAAAATTATCCTGTCGATGAAGATGGCATCATCCGCATAAAAAGCTTACAAAAGAAAAAGGTTGCTCCTTCTTCGTCTGATATACAAAAAAAGGCTCTTCAGCCACTCCCCGATTGGGCTAATAGACCGGCTCCGCAGGAGGAATTACCCTATAAACCTCTATCTCCTTCTAAACCAGACGGTATCGTGTATGAACAAAACTCTGTTGTCAGCGCAGGACAAGCTACCGCTATGCGTAGAGGGACTTTTATTCATCAACTTTTACAATATCTTCCAGATGTTCCTGTCGATAAGTGGAATACCGTTATTCAGCGTCTTAAACCAGAGGATATAGACATTCCCAATAATCTGGAAACTTTACTAAAAACAAAAGAGTTCCAACATGTTTTTGGTTCACACTCTCTAGCTGAAGTTCCGATTGTCGGCGTTTGGAAAAACAAAGGAATATCCGGTCAAATTGACCGCTTAATCATTCAAGACGATACTGTTTTGATTGTTGATTTCAAAACAAACAGAAATGTACCAAGTTGCACAGACAATGTCCCTGAGATCTATAAAGATCAGTTAGATGCTTATCGAGGGTTGATTAAAAACATTTTTCCTGATAAAATAATCAAAACGTATTTACTATGGACTGAAAACTTAACTTTAATGGAGATACCCGAATGAAGATGAAATACCTGTTTTTCTTGTTTTTGATATTTCTGGGAGGATGTGTCAACAGATATCCTGAAACACCTGCCGGATTTACCGAAAAAACAATTGAAACAGAGTACTTTTCTATCGCTATCTGGGAAAAAAATGTTAAAGTCGGAGAACCTTTGCGGATTTATATCGAGGGTGACGGTGATCCGACTCCAAAACGAGCGATTGCTTTGGAGTTAGCGGCAAAAGATCCATATCAGAACGTAATCTATGTGTCCAGACCCTGTCAATACATTCACTGCAAAGAGTGTAATAATCCCTTAATCTGGGGACGAGAACGCTTCCATGAAGAAATTGTCAATGAAATGAAAGAGCTAATTGTTTATTTAGCTTATAAATATAAAACTCCCTCTTTGGAATTGGTCGGGTATGACGGAGGCGGAACAATGGCTTTGATTTTAGCAACTAAAATACCTGTCGCTCGGGTTATCACTATCGGCGGTATTTTGGATACAAGAGTATATGCTGAAGAACACAATCTGGAGCCAATAAACGGTTTAAATCCAGGTGAATTAAAGGATATGCTTGCCAGAGTACCGCAAACTCACTATGTCGGTGAAGAAGATAATCTTACAACACGACGAATGGCCGAACGATTCGTGGCTCGCCTTCGCAATCCGAGAGATGCTGTCGTAAAAATTATTCCAAACGCAACACATACGGATTGGGATTCTGTGCCTTTTGACTATTACCAACCAGAACAATAAGTTAACTATCCAGCTGTATCAGAGAAACTGCTTGTTCTAAAGCGGCATCGTGCTCTATGTAATCAGGCATCTTGGGAGACGGCGGGATTTTTGTTAGTTCATTATATTTTCCGGACTTAAAACACAAAGGGGTTTTAGCACGAATAGGCGTCTTTAAATGTCCGGCATACAAAACAAGCTGCTTTTCATTTGCCATTGATAAGATACCGGATCCACCGATGACGGAATCTGACATAATTTTTATTTTATGTGAATAACTATGATAAAAATTAAAGAGTGATTTCTTCATTTCTCCACTACCAAAAATAGGACCCAATAGACTGCTGTTTTGACTATATGAATGAACAACTTTTGTCAATGGCGTAATCCCCTTCAATAATGGATTTCGCGTTTCAGGATTATTCTGACGTTTTATGATTTTGGCTGCCGTAGAGCTCATAATAACATCGGCTGTTTCTTGTCCGTATTTAGAAGAAATTTGATGCCAATCCTGAACAACGACAAAAAACATATTCTGCTTTGTGCGACCAAAAACAATCCCATCAGAAATACTTTGAAGCGACGGCATATGCTGAAATTCATCCAAAATAAAGCCCATCGGATAAGGGCCACTTGTCCCCTCATTCGGTCCGAACTCCATTAAGTAGCCTGTTGCCATATTGATAAACAACGTGCTGAGCAAAATAGATGAATTCAAATCTTCATACGGAACGGACATATAAATCGTAACCGGTTTATATTCTCCTGTTTCAGGATCTTTCATGCCTCGCAATTGATCATAATTAAAATCATTCATAGCCGTTCTGGTTCGAACAGCAGAGTTTTTAAACAAATTAATTCCGGATAACGCCATTGAAATCACAGATCCTCTCTGTTTATCAGGCAATCCGAGGACTTGATTCAACTCTAATAAAGTTCTTCGTCCATATCCGTAATAGGCCGTTTCAAGCACAATATCCTCTAATAAAATTTTCCAAGCATCTGTATTGCTTGCCCCCATATCCCCCATACGACGACGCTCGGCCAACTCATTGTTAATCCGAATTTGCGAGTTCGTAATAATATCAAGTAACATCGCAAAACAGGCATCCGAAGCCCCTTGCCAGCTTTTGGGTAGTGGTGCCCACTTGCCTATCGGTAAATAATTATCTTTTGTTATCTTTTTTTCCTCGGCATTTTGGATGGCTTGTTTTACCTCTTTAAAATCGCGCATCGACTTATAGAAAGATAAAAGAACGGCATAATCCTCATCATCCAGTTCTCCTTCTTGTAACCGAGCGACAAAATAATCGTTCGCCTTTGCTTGCTCTACTTTTCCGCAGATATATCCCGCCAAGCCGGTTAAACATCCTCGACCCGATTTCACCCAATACGGATCCGTTCCGGTTGGACCATCAGGAATTAAAAAGGAAACAAGTGTATCTATATATCCCTCTCTCCCCGCATGTAAAGGAGGTAGATTCCCACCCCCTATTGGATTCCAACAAGGCCAACGAACTCCCTTTTTTAAATCATCCGCCCCTGCCCAATTCATCATAAACACAGGTCCTTTTTGAGCACGGTAACCACTTGTTAAACGAGCAATCTCACCTTTTGGATCATTGATGATTAGGGACGCATTATCCATTTCAAAAATTGCAGGAATAACCGTTCCCATTGTCTTGCCGGATCCCGGCGTACCGATGCAAAAAACAGATCGTGTATCCGGCAGTTTTAATTTTTGCCCTTCATAAGTCCCTAAAAAAAGATACTTCCCATCCAATAATCCCATGGCTTTTACCTCTGGCGGACGAGCCTCATGACCACTTCCAAATGTTTGATCCTGAAACGTAAATGGGTTTAAGACAAACAACCAAAGTTCATAAAAAACAAATCCACCCAAGGGTAAAAGAGGCAACTTCCATGCAAAAAAACTGCTCCAAATAAAATGTTTTGGCTCGTTAAAAAGATAATCATAAAACCAATTAGAAAACATTTGAAAGGGATACGATAAATCTTGTGTAGTCGTATTTGTCCAAAACAGTGCAATAACTTGGGTCAAAGGCTTATCATTTTCAGGCATAAGCCACAAACTGAAAGGCATTATGATTAAAAGAGTTCCCCATAGTACCATAATACCGATGAGGGCTCGCCAGCTCCACCATTTTATGCTGTTACGTCTTGATTGAAAAGCATCATTTAAGCGTTGCGGCATGACTAATTCCTATTTTTATTCTTTTTATCTGGTTTCGGAGTAACCTGTTGATCTTGTATTTTTTGGGGATCGGGAGTATCCGAACGAATATCAGAAGGCTTTGCTTCTTGTTTGGGTGATACTGTTTCTTCTTGTGCAAACTCGTCCCTCTTGGGCTGCGGTCGGATTAACTTATTCGCCGGTGTTTTGACTGCTTCATCCATATCCGGATGTTTGGATAATTCTTTTACCGCATAAGCTTCTAACTCTTTCTTGTTTGCCTTTAGTGCTTTCAAAAACTCTTCCTTGAGTTTTTTCTCTCCCAATTGCTCAACCAATAAAAGATCTTTCTGAAAATTATCCATACTGATTTTTTGAAGAGGATTTATATAAACCCCCCTTAAATTAACGCCTTCTAACACAAACATCGATAAATCCATATCGGATACATCTACCTTTGACATATCTAATCGTCTTAAATCCAAGCACATCAACTCGGACTTCGTCAGGCAATGGATATCAATAGCTCCTGACTCTATCTGCTCTATTAAAAAATCCATCGCCGAAATACGTTTTTTAGCCTCTTCATCCAAGACGGCATCATCTATTTTTAAATGACGCAAGTATGTCTTTTTAAAACAAGCACCTGTAAACCAAGAACGTGAAAAATCGGTATCTTCCATATACGCTTCGGTAAAATCACAATCCGTAAAATCACAATCGGTTGCTGCTGTCTTATAAAAAATAGCCCCTTTAAAAGAAGCCCCCTTAAAACTAGCCCCTGAAATATCGGCATTCTTTAAATTAATGCCGGAATAGTCTTTCCCAGAAACATCCTTACCCTCCCGAATATCTTGCAGTAACTGGACAGCCCGAGGATCAGAGTGATAATCCTCCCTCTCAGAAGGGAGAACAAAATCGGGCTCGTCCAACCCTAACGAAAAGTAAATCATATCTGATTCCGTTACTTTCGTATTCGCTAGCTTCATACTCGGACGTTGTAATTTTGATATCATAGACGTTATTATAACACAGAAATACGAAAAATAAATAAAAAAAGAGTGACTTTTTACGTTATTTATACTATAAAAGAAAAAAACGTAAAGGATATGTGATGATATATTTAATTTCTTTAGGAGTTATTTTTTTCGATCAGCTGACAAAACTGATGGTTTTAGAGGCTTTGACGCCCCATCTACCAGTCGTGGTTTTTCCAAGCTTTAATTTGTTTTTAACATTTAACAGAGGCGTCAGTTTTTCATTTTTATCCGGAAATCATGTGTGGACTCCTTGGGCTTTATCTGCCTTGGCCTTAGTCATTTGTTTGTTTATTGTCAGATGGATGCGTGTGGAAAAATCTCGCTTAATCCTTGTCGGCTTATCCTTGATTTTAGGCGGAGCTATCGGTAATGTCATTGACAGGGTCCGTTTCGGAGCTGTCGTTGATTTCTTGGATTTCTACATCGGAAGTTATCATTGGCCTGCTTTTAATGTGGCTGATAGCGCTATTTGTATCGGTGTCGGATTGATTTTATTGGACTATTTAAGAAAAGGAAAAACAAATGAAAATAATTAGCTTGATTATTGTAAGTTTGATGTTATGTGCTTGTGCCACTAAAAAACCCCCGTTAGATCCGACTCAAATTGTAGATGGAAAATCCATCATTATTCCCCCGGAGTTTGATGTACTCCCAGAACAGACAACTCAAGTGATAAAGGAGAAATAAGAAAATGGTAACTATTTATGAAAAATTACAAAAACACGCAGAGCAAATCAAAACCATGCAAATGCGTGATATGTTTATGAACGATCCGGATAGATTCAATAAATTACATATTGATTTCAATGATTTTTTATTGGATTATTCCAAAAATAATATCACCGAAGAAACGCTTAAATTATTATTAGAGATGGCCCGTGAATCCAATCTGGAACAAGCTATCAAAGATATGTTTGAGGGAAAGCGAATCAATACAACCGAAAACAGACCCGTTCTGCATATCGCTTTGCGTAATCGTGATAATCATCCGATCTTGGTGGACGAAAAAGATGTTATGCCGGAAATTAACGCTGTCCTAGAAAAAATGAAAGCTTTTTCTGAGCAAGTTCGCTCGGGTAAATGGCTGGGGGCTACCGGAAAATCAATCACCGATGTTGTCAATATCGGCATCGGTGGATCGGACTTAGGTCCCGCAATGGCAACAGAGGCTTTAAAATTCTATAAAACCGATGCCTTGAATTTCCATTTCGTTTCTAATGTTGATGGAACGGATATCGTTGAGACTTTAAAAAAGTGTCGTCCTGAAACAACTTTATTCATTATCTCGTCCAAAACATTCACAACTCAAGAAACATTAACCAATGCCAGAACAGCCAGAGAGTGGCTTGTCAAAGAATTAGGAGATGATGCCGTTGCTAAACACTTTGTCGCCGTTTCAACAAATACGGAAGCAGTTCAGGCTTTTGGAATTAATCCCGAAAATATGTTTGTATTCTGGGATTTTGTCGGTGGACGTTACTCTCTGTGGTCTGCTATCGGATTATCCTTAATGTTAAGTATTGGCTATGATAGATTTGTAGAAATGCTGACAGGCGCTTATGAAATGGATATGCATTTTTTAAATACGCCGTTAGAGAAAAATATGCCTGTTATCATGGGACTGTTAGCCGTCTGGTATAGCACCTATATGGGAGCCGAAGGATACGCCGTTCTGCCTTATGATCAATATCTGCGTCGTTTACCGGCCTATTTACAACAATTAGATATGGAAAGCAATGGAAAAGGTGTTAAGAAAAATGGCAGACCGGTTGATTATGCAACAGGTGCTATTTTGTTCGGAGAACCCGGAACAAACGGACAACATTCTTTCTATCAGCTGATTCATCAGGGAACACATTTGATTCCGGCTGATTTTATTGCGCCTATTCACTCGCTGAATGAAACAGGAAATCATCATGATATCTTACTCGCCAATTTTGTCGCCCAAACAGAAGCTTTGATGAAAGGAAAAACAGCCGAAGAAGTTCGTTCCGAAGGTGTCAAAGAAGAGCTAATCCCATTTAAAACATTTACGGGTAATCGCCCCAGCAATACCATCTTGTTTGACAAGATGACACCCAAGGTTTTAGGAGCTCTTATCGCTTTATACGAACACAAAGTTTTTGTGTCGGGAGTCATTTGGAAAATTGATAGTTTTGATCAGTGGGGCGTGGAGCTCGGAAAGCAATTGGCAAAAGCCATTCTCCCCGAAATTCAAAATAAAAATCAAATAATAATGCACGATTGTTCAACAAATGCTTTAATCGATAGAATTCGGGAAAAACGGGCTTAATCAGATTCATAACAAACGCTTGTAACCAACAAGCGTTTGTTATTTTTATCTCTCTTTCTTCAGAATAATTGTATTGCTTATTTCATCTTTTTAGCATAAAATACGTCTAAAAAGGATAGAGTCAAAATGATACGTGTACTACCCCAAAACCTGATTAACCAAATCGCTGCCGGCGAAGTTATAGAAAGACCGGCTTCGGCATTAAAAGAGCTGATTGAAAATGCGATTGATGCCAACGCCACAAAAATAGATATTAAGATGATTGATGGCGGTAAAAGCTATTTTTCCGTTACGGATAACGGAAAAGGAATGACTGCAGAAGAATTGTCTTTGGCCGTTGAGCGTCATGCGACCAGCAAACTTCCAAATGAGGATTTGTTCAATATCAATTTTTTGGGATTTAGAGGTGAGGCTCTGCCTTCTATTGCGTCGGTTGCTCGCGTCAAAATAACATCTCGTCCACCAAATGCCGATACGGCTTGGGCTCTATCTGTCGAGGGCGGATATAAAGAATCTCCCTGCCCCGCCGCACATGCTTTCGGAACAACCGTTGAGGTTAGAGATTTATTCTTTGCTACTCCGGCTCGCTTGAAATTTTTAAAATCTGCTCAAAGTGAGCTTATCGCCGCAAAGGATATTCTGAATCGATTGGCTATGGCTTATCCTCATATCGCTTTTTCTCTCTCCGATGATCGGCGTATGATTCTAAATTATCCGTCTGTTGATACTCGACTAAAGAGAGTTGATGCGGTTATCGGAAAATCATTTAAAGAAAATGTGATTCCGATTCAAGGCTCTTATAACGGTATTGAACTATCCGGTTTTATAGGACTTCCGACTTATATCCGTGCGACATCAAGCGATCAATATCTGTTTGTCAATGGTCGTTGTATTCGCGATAAGGTCTTAATTGGAGCTATTCGCGGAGCTTATCAGGGCTTTATCGGCCATGAAGCCTATCCCGTTGTTGTGTTGTTCCTGAAAATACCGAATGAAGAAGTGGATGTTAATGTCCATCCGGCAAAAACTGAGGTGCGATTTAAAGATCCGGCTCAAATTAAAGGATTGTTGGTATCTTCTATTCGAACAGCTTTGCATGAAAACAGTAACAAAACAGCTTCTACCATTGGTGTAGAAGCGTTACACGAGGCTATACCGATTATACCGCAATATATGTCTCGTCCAGCAGGACATACGTCTTATCGTGGAAGCAGTCGTCCTTACTTGGCCTCAGGAAGTAACCCGATCAATCGCTATACCGTTCCGAAAGAACCATCTTTGGAGTTAAAAAATACTTTTTCCGTTAAGCACGAACTGAATGATTCTGCTCTTTGCAATATGATTGACTCTAATCCAGTCACCTTATCGGAAGAGGATTTTCCTCCATTGGGATTTGCCAAAACTCAATTACACAAGACTTATATCATTTCTCAAGCTAAGGACAGCATTATTGTCGTTGATCAGCATGCGGCTCATGAACGTTTGACCTATGAAAAATTAATCAATACTGTTGGTCATCATCCGCAAACACAAATGCTACTGATTCCGGAAATTGTTGAAATGACGGCAGATGAGGTTACTTTGCTATCAAATCGAGCCGAGGAATTGAAAGAGTTTGGTCTTGTTTTAGATGTATTCGGAACGGATTGTGTCGCTGTGCGAGAAATCCCAACTTTGCTGGATAAAGCCGACTTAACAAAAATCATTCAAGACCTAGCCAATACTCTAAAAAAATACGATGACACCGTCCTCTTGAAAGACAAAATTAAGGACGTATGTGCTAAAATGGCTTGTCATGGTTCAGTGCGTGCCGGACGCGTTTTAAGTCTTGATGAGATGAATGCCCTCCTCCGTCAGATGGAAGAATGCGGTACCTCGGGACAATGTATCCACGGACGACCAACATACATTGAACTTAAGCTGGCTGATATCGAAAAATTATTCGGGCGTCGCGGTTAATTCTAAACCGATTGTTCTTTTTCCCATTCCGAACGGAGCTTTGTCCAAACATTGATATCGCCATAATGACCATCAGGATACTTCAATGCTGAACGTATGATGCCGTCTTTATGATATCCAAGCTTTTCGGCAACATTCGCCGATCGCAGATTATCAACATCATTCCGAATGATTAAATGAATAAGATTCGGTAAGAACTCTTTTTCCAACAGCCGAACAGCTTCTTGCATATAGCCCTTTCTTTGAAAAGCTGTCCCTAACCAATAACCAATCTCTGCCGAATCAAATTCATTAAAATGAACAACACTGGCTATACCCATATACTCTTGTGTTTCTCGGTTGAAAATACCATACTGCGCCTTTGTTTTATTTTTCCAATCAGCTTCGGCAGAAACTAAAAAAGAAAAAGAATCCTCCGGCTTTAATGTCTTTTGAACCCATGGTAAAAAAACACCCAAACAATCTCGAGATAGATCAACAACCTGAAATAAATTTCGT
The DNA here is from genome assembly GCA_949292205.1 of uncultured Alphaproteobacteria bacterium. Classification (GTDB taxonomy): domain Bacteria; phylum Pseudomonadota; class Alphaproteobacteria; order CAAHEQ01; family UBA3637; genus CALXZG01. Next base: position 81,451 of record CASEYR010000001.1, on the reverse strand, counting down.
GCCATTTCAAAAGTCAACGGATGCCGTTTCAAAATAATCCGTTCACCCACTATTTCATCTTTAAATTCATACTGATATCCCATAACATTAACCTCCATTTACATTAAAATATAAAAATAAGCTAATGTCAAATCATTTTTGAAAAATTAAAATACGCGGAATACCACCAAAATCATACCGTGTGCTTTTATACTTGAATCCTGCATTCCGAAAAAGAGTTTTAACCTCATCTTCTTGATGAATACCAATCTCTAAAAACAAAAAACCGTCCGACCTTAAAATATCAGCAACCGAAGAGGATAAAAATCGATATGCGTTTAAACCATCCTCCCCGCCATCCAAAGCCTCCATCGGATCATACAGCCGTACATCCGGAGATAAATCAGCTATATCCGATGTTGGTATATACGGCGGATTTGATATAATAACATCAAACTTCCCCATGCCATCAGTCCAATCTTTCGTCGTAAAATCAGTTAAACGTAACTCTGCCGAACGATTATTCCTGTTTTTTAAAGCAACCGATAGCGCTTTATCGGATTTATCTATACCGAGACCCTTTGCATTCGGATACTCATCCAATAAACTAAACAGCAAACAACCGGAGCCAACGCCTATATCTAATATCCTATACTCTTTTTCTTTATCCGGAAAAAATGACAATACGGATTCTATCATCATCTCAGAATCAGGACGCGGGTCGAGAACATCCGACGTCGTTATAAACTCAGACTTCCAAAACCCCCGTTTTCCGATAATTTTAGAGATAGGCTTGTGCTTTTGGCGACGTTGAATAGCGTCATTCAATTTATCTAAATCACCATCTGCCGCTTCGCTTAATAATCTGGCTTCCAGCAAAGGTGTGTCGGAAACAGCACTCAGTTGAGCTGCAATCTGACGAATATCTTTCATTAATCAATTTCCGACAAACGAGCCATCTGATCTTCCATAATCAGCGCATCAATAAACTCGTCTAAATTACCATCCATAAATTCGTGCAACTGATAGCTGGTCTTATTGATTCTATGATCCGTAACACGTCCCTGCGGGAAGTTATAAGTTCTGATTCGTTCAGAACGATCCCCTGAACCGACTTGATTTTTCCGATTCTGAGAGCGTTCCTTATCCAATGCTTGACGTTGCATATCATATAACGCTGTTCTTAAGCGCATCATCGCCTTTTCTTTATTTTTGAATTGAGAACGTTCTTCCTGACATTCAACAGCTATACCGGTCGGTTTGTGAACAATCCGAATAGCTGAATCCGTCTTGTTAACATGCTGTCCACCGGCGCCAGATGCTCGGCACGTCGTGATTTCCAAATCGGCTTCGTTAATCTTAACATCAACTTCTTGAGCTTCCGGCAACACAGCCACCGTAGCCGCAGATGTATGAACTCGTCCACCGGCTTCTGTTTCGGGAACTCGCTGAACACGATGAGCTCCGGATTCAAACTTTAACCGCGCAAATACGGCATGTCCCGAAATTTGTGCAACCGCTTCCTTATATCCGCCCAATCCTGTTTCATTCAGAGATAAAATTTCAAATTTCCAACCGTGTATCGCAGCATATCGTTCATACATACGGAATAATTCAGCCGCAAATAAAGCGGCTTCTTCCCCTCCTGTACCTGCCCGAATTTCCAAAATGACGTTTCTGTCATCAGCCTCATCCCGAGGTAGAAGAAGTATCTGAATCTGCTTTTCCAAATCGGGAAGCTTTTCTTTTAATGCACGAACATCCTCTTCCGCCATCTCTTTCATTTCTGCATCCAGAGACTCCTCCTTTAGCAAATTTTCGGAATCAGATAAATCATTGACGCATTTTTTATATTCATTACCAACTTTAACTATTTCCTCTAACGAGCTTAATTCCTTTGATAATTTAACAAATTCATCACCAGAAGCTCCTGCCGCTAATAAAGCAGTTACCTCGTCATAGCGTGATAAAATCGTTTCCAGCTTTTGTTCAAAATTCATATTCTTATTCTCTTTCCAAATCTTCTGCCGTCATTAAAATACCAGACTTAATAACGCCTCTCTTTCCCATCGTTCTGACAAAACGACCATCTATGTAAAGGGATAAAGCACCTGCATTTGCCGTCTTTAACACCAAACCTTCGGCGTCTTCTATCGGATTATATTGATCTCCAGGCTCTAACACCTTACTTAACAAAACACGATCAACTTCGGCATCTCGCACCTCAATCCACACCTTTTCCGTCGCAACAAATGAAACTCGTGCCGGCTTTTTTAACCCATAAACCACCGGTGTTCGTGTCGGCTTGGGCAAAACATTTTCCTCCTTTTGTTCCGGTTGTTGCGTCTTTGCCACAATTGTTTCCTCCGGCTTAGACTGGGGGTCTTGTATTTCTTCGGCTGAAACAGGAGCCGTTACTTCTGGTATCCCCGTTACTTCAAGAGCTTCAACACTTGCTTCAACCGCCGACGGCAATATTATTTCGGGTTCTTGAGGAACCGCAACAAAACGAATAATATACCAAATCAAATAAAGAAATACCAAAATAGATAAAGCCTTTAAAATACATTTCCCAGAAGGCAATGCATTTGTATTTTCGGCTTGAGGCATATCCAACGGCTCTGTTTTTATACCGGATGTTTCTTGATAAAAGCGATCCACCATTTCAGATGCATCCAACCCTAAAAACGATGCATAATTCCTTAAAAAACCAACACCATAAGCCAACCCCGGAAAAGCATAATAATGACCCTTTTCTAACGCATCTAAATAGATTTCCTTAATACAAAGCTTTTTAGATGCATCTGATAGTCTTAATTTTTGGCGTTGTCTTGCCTGTTGTAAAATCATTCCCAATGTCAGAGGCAACATATCTTCAGATGGTATTACCTCTTTCTTACGACGAACCGGTTTGGACATTTTTTCTAAATCCAAGTGAACAAGTGTTTCTTCTTTTTTTCTACGAACCATTACAATCCTCTGTTTTAACAGTTTTAAATCATCATATCTTTTTTATGCTGATTTGTAAAGAATTATTTAGCGTAAATAATAAAGAAAGAAATCAGCGATGCAAATCCCAGTGCCGGTCCAAATGCACCACTTCGTTTTACTTTTAACAAAATACGCAATGCAAATAACATAAATGATAACACCAGTGTAAAGTTTAATCCCGGAGCCCCTAACCAAGTACCTAAAGCTATTACCATTTTTACATCTCCGGCTCCAAATTCTGCTTTATGAATTAATCCCATAATAAAAACAGAAAAAACAGACACAAAATATCCGAAAAAAGCGCCAACTAAACTATATTCTATCGGTAAATCGTCAACAAAAGTGGCAGCCGAGAACCCCATCAGAAGCAGTGGAATCGTAAAAAAATCAGGCAATAAAAAATACTGCTGATCCACAATGATACAAAAACAAATAATTGTGCAAAAAATCATTCCCCACACACCCATCTGAGGAACTAAAAAAACACTTGATGCCATGTATAGTATCGACATCAAACACCCCCAAGTGAAAGAGTGTAAAATTAACTTAAGCCATTTTCGTACCAAGTGCCGACGTCTATCCACATTCGGCGTAAAAGGGAAATGTGGTTTATGAAACAAACGCAGTAAAACCATGCCGGGATCGGCTGGCAAAATCTTACCGAATCGACTGGAAATAATGGGCATAAGCCCCCCTATACAAAAACCGACAATAACGGATATAACCATACAAACATTCCCTTCATCAAGCCTTATAATAAAAAAAACAGATAAGTTCAAGATTTTTCTTTCCTTTCTTAGAAAAAAAAACTATACTGTTCATCGTTTCAGAAAGGAGATTTAAAAATGATTCGGGAACAAATTAAGAGTAAATTGGTTGAGGCAATGAAAGCCAAAAATGATAAAATGACCGGAACGTTGCGGTTAATCAATGCCGCCATTAAAGATAAAGATATCGAAGCTCGTCCCAAAGGCATTACCGAAATTGATGATTCGGCTATTTTAAGCTTGTTACAATCTATGATTAAACAACGCAAAGAAAGCATTGATATGTATCAAAAAGGTGGCCGGATGGATTTAGCCGAAAATGAACAGGCCGAAATTGATGTTATTCAAATGTTTTTACCCAAACAGATGTCAGATGAAGAGGTGACTTCTGCCATTAAAACCATTATCGAGGAAACAAGGGCAACCTCTATCAAAGATATGGGAAAAGTTATGGGGGTTTTAAAATCAAAATATGCCGGACAATTAGATATGGGAAAAGCCTCAACACTTATCAAAGGATTGCTCGGTTAAAATGGCATTGCCCTCCCGCTTTTTAGAGGAATTACGCGATAAAGTTCCGTTATCAACCGTCATCGGTCGCAAAGTCAAGTTGACACGACGCGGTCACGAATACACGGGACTTTGTCCCTTTCATCATGAAAAAACAGCCTCTTTCACAATCAATGATGAAAAAGGATTTTATCATTGCTTTGGATGCGGGGCTCATGGCGACATCATAAAATACCTAATGGATGCCGAAAAAATGCCGTTTATGGAAGCGGTTGAGCACTTGGCAGAATTGGCTGGAATAAAAATTCCGGAAATGTCTCAAAAACAAAAAGAACAGGAAAAAAAACGGGGAGATCTAACCACCATCATGGAAGAAGCTTGTCTCTTCTTTCAAGCTCAACTGTTCGGATTAGCCGGAGAACGGGGCAAAAAATATCTTATCAGACGCGGTATTTCGGGGCAAATTGCCAAACAATTCCGTTTGGGATATGCCACAAGCGGATCCGCTTTAACCGCTCATTTGCAGTCCAAGGGGTTTGATATAAAAGAATGTCTAAATCTAGGACTTATTGTTAAAAATCCCAAAACAGGACAATATCACGACTATTTTTACGACCGCGTCATCTTTCCTATTTTGGATAGACGCAAACACGTTATTGGCTTCGGCGGACGTATGATGGAAAAAGGAGAACCTAAATACTTAAACTCTCCGGAAACAACTTTATTCCATAAAGGAGAGCAATTGTATGCTCTCCCCAATGCAATTGAAGCAATTCGCCACAAAAATGAAGCTATTCTGGTAGAGGGATATATGGATGTTATTGCCCTGCACTCTGCCGGTTTTACAAATGCCGTTGCTCCATTGGGAACTGCCTTGACAGAACAACAAATCAAAATTTTATGGCAATCTTGTGATGAGCCTTTGATTTGCTTTGACGGAGACGGAGCCGGCAGAAAAGCTGCCATCCGAGCGATGAACCGAGCTCTGCCCATTTTAACTCCGGGTAAATCCCTTCGGTTTGTCTTTTTACCCGATCCCTTTGATCCTGACGATATGATCAGAAAAAAATCACCCGAGGCTTTTGCTCAACTTGTTAAAGAGGCGCGCTCTTTCTCGGATGTTTTGTGGGATACGCTTATCTCATCTCACATAATTGATACACCGGAGCGAATTGCCAAATTCGAAAAAGATATACAAGATACAATCAACTTAATCCAAAATAATACTGTTCGCCTATATTATCAGAAAGATTTCAAAAATAGACTCTGGAAATTAACACACGCATACCGCAAAAAACACATCTCTTTAAATCAAAATAGATCCTATCAAATACACTCCCCCACCCCCGGATTAGCACATGCACGTATGCTGTTGGCTTATGCTATATATTATCCCAACATTATCGCCTCTTTTCTTGAAGATCTTGCCCATATGACATTACCCGATCATATCCTAAATGATGCTCTACAAAAAATAGTCTTGCGGATTTTAGATTTTCCGGATATAGATGCAACAACCCTGGAAAAAAATATTTCTTCAGAGGTGTTGCGTATGTTGTCCGCAGAATTCGAAATGCTAAAAAAATCATCAAAAACTGATAACGAAATAAGTTATGAAATTAAGTGTATATTACAACAATCAAAAAAACAGCTTATTCAAACGGAAATAGACAATAAAATCCAAACCTATACAAAAAACCCAACTCCAGAAATTTGGGAAAATATTAAAGCATTAAAAAAAGAAATAGAAAAACTATCCGAAAGTGAATAAAAGCGTTGACATTAATCTAAAAGTGCATATAATGTATGTAATTTGTTTTGACCCAAAAAAGCGAGTTTGTTGACGATGACCTCTATTACAATAAATGAAGAAACCACTGTTGTTTCTTTTGATGATGTTACCCCTGATTCCAAAGCTATGATGAAACGGTTAATTGATCAAGGAAAAGAACGTGGCTTTATTTCCATGGATCAATTAAAGAAAATTCTTCCTCCGGAATCTCAAACAGATGATGCATTGGAAATAATCATATCTTCTTTCTCGGATATGGGAATTAATGTCATTGATGGTAGTGAAGATATTACCGATCTGACGGAAATAAACCAGTCACATACTCCGACCGTTACAGAAGATAATACCGCCACCGAAGATACCGGCGGGCGTGTCAATGATCCCGTTCGTTTGTACTTGAGAGAAATGGGTGCGGTTGAATTGTTATCTCGGGACGGGGAAATCGCTATTGCAAAAAGAATCTCTGCCGGAACAAATGTTATGATGAGTGGCTTAGCCGAAAGCACTCTAACCATGAGTGCTTTAAATGAATGGCATTCACAGTTATTATCAGGCTCGATACTATTGCGTGAAATTATAGATTTGGAGGCAATATCAGAAAATAATCCCAATAAAGAACAAATGGAAAAAGCCGAAAAAATCAGAAAAGAGGCATCGGATGAGCTTGAGAAAATAGAACAAGAAGTAAGTCGGTCTAAATCCTCTTTAAAAGAAAACTCTTCCAAAAATAAAAGTATAAAGGAAAGCAAGGAATCCTCTGATGATTCGGATGAGTTAAAAGGAATTGATGATTTTGATATAGAGCCAAACCATTCAAATGAGGACGATGTTGAAGAGGATGAAGACGATACTTCTCTGTCTGTTGGACAAATGGAAGAAAATCTATTGCCTCAAATCTTACAGTCATTAGTGGAAATTAAATCAATCTATGAAGAATTTGTAAAAGTTCAACAGGAACGTTCACGCCTTATTTTAAAAAGCAAGGATGTTCCCACTTCTATGGAAAAGAACTATCAAACACTAAAAAAGGATTTGACTCGTCGTTTACAAAAAATTCATTTAAATCCGGCTCGGATTGAACAATTAATTGAACAGATAAATGATAGAAATCAAAGATTAATGATGCTTGAAGGTAAGTTATTACGCTTGGCAACCGCTTCAAAAATTGACCGAGATGATTTCTTGGCAAGCTATCACAATAGCGAAATGGACGCAAAGTGGATTGATAAAATGCTCAAAAAAAATGATAAGCATTGGCAATCCTTCATTGAAAAAAATGAATCAGATATCCGTCATATCAGAGAATCTATACAATCTATTGCTCAAGAAGCCAGCATGCCGATTTCAGAATATCGAAAATTAGTTGCAACTGTCAAAAAAGGACAGCAGGAAACGAATAAAGCAAAGCAGGAGATGATTGAGGCAAATTTAAGACTTGTTATTTCAATTTCAAAAAAATATACGAACCGAGGATTGCAATTTCTTGATTTAATTCAAGAAGGAAACATCGGTTTAATGAAGGCCGTAGATAAGTTTGAATATCAACGCGGATATAAGTTTTCCACTTATGCCACTTGGTGGATACGACAGTCAATTACGCGTGCTATTGCCGATCAGGCAAGAACGATTCGTATTCCTGTTCATATGATTGAAACTATCAATAAAATGGTCCGAACAAGTCGTCAAATGATGTTAGAAACCGGTCATGAACCAACTCCGGAAGAACTGGCTCCCAGAGTAAATATGTCGGTTGATAAAATCAAAAAAGTTTTAAAAATAGCAAAAGAACCTATTTCTTTGGAAACCCCTGTCGGAGATGAAGACGATAGTCATTTAGGAGATTTTATAGAAGATAAAAACACGCTCCAACCGTTGGAAGCTGCTATTCAAACAAATTTAAGACAATCTTGTACTGCTGTTTTATCAACACTATCCCCTCGTGAAGAACGCGTCTTACGGATGCGGTTCGGCATTGGTATGAACTCGGATCATACACTGGAAGAAGTGGGGCTTCAATTCGCTGTTACCCGTGAACGAATTCGTCAAATTGAAGCTAAAGCTTTACGAAAATTGAAACATCCTAGTCGCTCCAGAAAATTAAGAAGCTTTTTGGAAGATGTTTAATAAACAAGGCACTAAAAAGTGCCTTGTTTATTTTAAAATACTATCTGTTAATTTTTATATACACCTAAAAAAAGAGTTATCAATCCTCTTAAAAAATATTATATTAATAACATATTGCCCCACCAGATAGGGAAACATTAGTCCAAAAAGCTGTTCCAACAGACCCTTTGTTCGTATTGACAAACCAAGGTCTTGTAGTATCTGCCCATATTTCATCAACCCAAGTAGATCCCTTGTTTTTATATTTATCTTTTATATTGCTACAATCCCAATCTTGAAGATTCTCTTTCTGAATACATCCTAATTCAGAAAAGGTAACCAAACGTTTCTTTCCTGCCATATCGCTTTCACAAAAATCATGTGCGGTATACCAATTCATTGTAACACTACCCCATACAACTCCATTTTCTCCTACATTACTGCCTTGAGCCATATTTGGTGTAGCAGAGCAAACTCCATTTTTTCCATATCCAAAATCACAATAATATCTACAATCCCTGTAGGAATAGCAAATACAAGCCCCATTTTCACAAACCCCATCACACTCGGAATCGTTGTCACAGGCTTGAGCAGTAGAAGAACACTTGCCATTAATACAGGATTGTCCATTTGAACAACATACTCCGGCACAACTATACTGTGGTGCACACATACAAAGTCCATCTTGACAAACTTCGTTATTTGCACACTGGCTATTAGTTGAGCAAGTAGTTAAATCATCTAAACATCCCGGACAAGGAGTCAAGGTTCTGTTAAACGTAAAAGCCATCTCAACGATTCCCATCTGATTTTCACAAGGAGTTGTATTTTCTGGGTCAATTTTTGTTCCGTTTGCTGTTATTTGAATGGGAACAGCATATCCCAACTCGGCAATTCGCTTGCAAACAGGAGTTTCTACTTGAGTAACTTTAAGTGTAAAGAATTGAGTCCCCAACTTTTCCGCTGAAACAGGATAGATTTCTTGTATTTTATCTGACATTTCTGATGTATTTAAAGAGCTTCCGGCTAAAAGCTGTTGCGAATGAACGACAGAACGTTTGCTGATATCATTAATAATTGTATTGGCCATAGCCCGTTCCATCGCCATATTGTATCCCTTGGCTCCTAAAATAGATAGCAAACCCATCAGAGCCAAGACACCCAGCATTTCCACCATAGATTTACCGGACTCATTCTTGTTTAAATTATTTTTTGCGTTTTTAATGAGTTCTTGATTTTCTTTTTGTTTCATTTAAGTCTTCCTTTCACTATAACAAAATAAGGGTCATTAAAATGTTATAGTTTTCCGATCTGACTAAAAATGAATAAAATTATCTGAAAATAAATAAAAAATAGCTTGAAATATTTTATGTATATATGTTATATAATAAATAACATTTTAATGACCCTTAAAGAGTTATAAAATCCTTGATTTATAGAAATATTATTTACCTACACCCAATATATCAAAATAAATAATCGCCGATTATGTCAGAATATTTCAAACATCCTTTTGATATACAAAAAAGTATAAAAAAAGAACCGCATCCGCGGTTCTTAAAAAACTTAAGCGGCACGCCCTTCCCTTCGTTTCCTTGGATTTTGCGTAAATCCAGGACGATGACGCTTAATCTTTATCGGCTGTAAAGTATCTTTTTTGACTTCTTTTTCCGATTCCTTTTTGGGGGAAATCCGATCCTCTTGCACATTTTGAGGGGTAACTAAATCACCAATTTCTTGAATTTGTTCTGCTAATGTCATATACCTCTCCTTATTCTATTAGATAGGAATGAAAAAGAGGAGCCAAAAGACTTTCTTGAAATGAGATTATGAGGAGTATTACCATAACAAGTCTCTTTTTCATTCCGGTAGTGAGTCTACATCTTTTTTTTGTTTTTGTCAATATATTTTTTCACATTTAAAACAATATTATTTTTACTGCCTATGATTAACACTTCATCCCCCTTTTTCAGGACGTCATCTGATTCCGCCGGCCATACTGTATCCCCAATAGAAACTTGAATCTTTCCATTGTGAATATCACTGACCGGAACAATTTTTCCGATATATTGAGCCACCGTATCATTGAGATGACGATAGGCAATAGGCTTATTTGTTTTAAAAATAAACTTACCATAAAGACGCCAACCTATTAGTGCAAAAACAATAGACATTACACCAAATAAAATCAATTGATACATCATTCCAATCGGTTCAATGAAAAAGGTAATAAGACCCATCAATAGTGCGGAAAAACCGAACCAAATCAAATATGTCCCCGGTAAGATTAACTCAAATAAAATGAGAAGAAATCCTGCTGTTAACCATTGTAAAAATAAAGACATATCAACCCCTACTTCTTTTTAGAACCACTTTCACCCGAATGCAAAATATCCTTTGCTATTTCGGCAATTCCAGCCAAAGAACCGGCTAAATTTGTTGTATCCATCGGCAACATCAATAATTTTTGATTCGGAGATGTTACAATACCCTGTAAAGCTTCTATATACTTCTGTCCCAAGAAATAATTTAAGGCCTGCGTATTACCACTTGCAATCGCATCAGAAACCATTTTTGTCGCATTGGCTTCAGCCTGTGCTGAACGTTCACGAGCTTCAGCTTCCATAAATGCAGCCATCTTTTTACCTTCGGCATCCAAAATAGCGGCTTGCTTTTCACCTTCTGCCTTCAGAATCTCAGATTGACGGAAACCTTCGGCATCCAAGATGTTTGCCCGTTTTTCACGCTCTGCCTTCATTTGGCGAGCCATCGCATCAATTAAATCCCGTGGCGGTGTAATATCTTTAATCTCAACACGAGTTACTTTTACCCCCCAAGGAATCGTGGCTTCATCCACAACAGACAGCAATTTATGATTAATCATATCACGTTGAGATAACAATTCATCAATTTCCATACTACCGATAACCGTTCGAATATTCGTCATAATTAAATTTAAAATAGCAGCGTGTAAATCTCTAACCTGATATGCCGCGTTGACTGCATCTTGAATTTGGAAGAACAACACGCCATCTACACGAACCATTGCATTATCTTTTGTAATAACCTCTTGAGAGGGAACATCAAGCACTTGCTCCATTTTACTGAGCTTAGCTCCAACAGATTCAATTACCGGCATAACAAAATGCAATCCGGGTCCTAGAACACGTGTAAAACGACCAAAGTTTTCAATTGTATATTCATATCCTTGATGCACAACAACAATTGATTTAAAAATAATAACAAATGCTAATACTATAAGAACAATCGCAAATTCCATGGGGAAAATCCTTTCATTTAAGTGTGATAATTCATCCGAGGCGGCAAATTTCTAAGCCGAACCAGATACGGTTTCAACAGTCGATCTCGACTGAGAATATGCCCTAAAAACCAAAGATTTAAAAAATCAGCGGCCTCTATGGCTATTTTCTGTTTTTCTTGGAGATTTTTAGTATTTTCATAACGCTGTCTAAACTCTGATATATTTTGAATAAAAGTACGGTGCGCATTCATATGAGCCTCTATATCCGGAAAGTGAATTCGCTCCATAATATCCTCTTCATGTGAAAAATGGTTACGAACGTAATCATAGCATTTTTCAAATACCCAATCCATTTTTGAAAAATCACCGGACTGTGCCACTATTGGTGCTTGATTGACAACATTCAAAAAATCCTGATGTTCCTCATCCAGAGGAGGATAATTTAAGCTCATTTGTTCACGCCATGGAACTATCGGCATTTAATTTCCTTTCACACATTAAACAAAAAATGAACAACGTCCCCATCCTGCATCGTATAGGATTTACCTTCTTGACGCAGTTTTCCATTTTCACGGGCACCGCTTTCTCCTCTATATTTAGTGTAATCTTCAAAAGATACAACCTCTGCCCGAATAAATCCTCGTTCAAAATCGGAATGAATAATACCGGCTGCTTGCGGTGCTGTCATTCCCTTTTTCATCGTCCATGCATGAGATTCTTTCGGACCACTTGTAAAAAACGTCTCTAATCCTAATAGATTATAACCTGCTTTAATAATCCGGCTTAATCCTGTTTCCGACAATCCCAATGCTGCTAAAAATTCTTGTTGCTCCGCTTCATCCGTTAATTGTGCAACCTCGGATTCAATGGCTGCCGAAATAACAACACTAGAATTACCTTGTTTTATCGCCATCTCGCGCACCTGTTCCGAATACTTGTTTCCTGTAGCCGCCGATCCCTCATCTACATTACACACATATAAAACAGGTTTTCCTGTTAATAAGTACATATTATCAAATAGTTTCCGTTTTTCGGCATCTTCAGGATACACCAAACGCGCCGGTTTACCATTCTGCAACATATCCAATACCGGCTTCATAACTTCAAGCAATAACTTTGATTCTTTATCCCCTGCTTGCGCTTTTTTTTGTACACTGACAATTCGTTTTTCAAGGCTTTCAAGATCTGCTAACATTAACTCTGTTTCAACTGTTTCGGCATCGCGAATAGGATCAACAGATCCCTCTACATGAACAACATCCGTATCATCAAAACAACGCAACACATGAATGATAGCATCTACTTCGCGAATATTTGCTAAAAACTGATTACCCAATCCCTCCCCTTTAGAGGCACCTTTTACAAGACCTGCTATATCTACAAACTCCAACTGTGTCGGAACTATCTTTTCTGCATGATCAATCTCTTGCAACTGTTCCAAACGGTCATCCGGAACGGCCACACGACCAACATTCGGTTCTATCGTACAAAAAGGATAATTTGCTGCTTGAGCGTTTACTGTTGCCGTTAATGCATTAAAAAGTGTTGATTTTCCGACATTCGGAAGCCCGACAATTCCACAATTAAATCCCATTCTTATGTCCTTTTTATCAATTTAAAATTAGATTCATTATAAGAAATCAGCAACAGATGTCAATAAGTTTTTCAAGATTATTGACGTTTTCAAATTTCTAGATTTTTTTTGATTCAAAAAAAATACCGATATTTCTATTGTCCGGATAATCGGTTCATAAAAGTCTGATCATTACCATCTAAAATTAATGGCAAATACTCTGCTATTTTCAACAAGATATGATCTATCTTTAATTGATCTTCCTCACTAAAAGGAGCTAAAACCCAATTCACAACCTCTGATTTTTGAACGGGGCGCCCTACTCCAATCCGAACGCGTGTATAATTGCTACCAATGTGGGAATCTATACTCTTAATTCCATTGTGTCCACCGGATGAACCGCCTGTCTTAATTTTAACTTTACCAACAGGCAAATCCACATCATCATGGAAAACAATTATATTTTCCGGCTTAATTTTATAAAAAGAACAGGCTGATAAAACAGATTCTCCGGACAAATTCATATATGTTTCCGGCTTTAAAAGAGCTACTTTCTTCCCCTGTATATCACCCGTCGTTATCTGCCCTTTAAATTTTCCTTTAAAATCATTAAAGGAATAGCGGCGGACAATCTCGTCCACCGCCACGAAACCGACATTGTGGCGGGTTCCCGCATATTCCGATCCCGGATTGCCAAGCCCTACCAACAAAAACACGGTTAGTCCTTTTTCTCGGCCGGAGCAGCAGCGTCAGCCGTCGGAGCGGCGGTATCAGCAGTTTGCACCTCTTCGGATTTCTGTGTCGGCATAACGATTGTAGCAACCGTAAAATCTTCATCAGCCGTTAAGGAAACACCTTTCGGCATTGTCAAAGCAAAAGCCGTGAAAGAATCGCCGATTTCGGCCTGCGCTAAATCAATAACGAACGATTCAGGAATGCTATCCGGCATACATTTAACTTCAACAGTCCGGTGAACAATGTTCAACACAGCACCTTTCTTGATACCCGGTGCGATTTCTTCATTAGCAAATTCCAAGGGAATATCCATGACCAGGTGAGAGTTTTTGGAAATCCGCAAAAAGTCCGCATGAACGGGACGATTGGATACCGGATGTTTTTGAATATCCTGGCACAGAACATGATGGCTTTCACCATCGGCAATCACTTCAAACTGACGTGTCCAAAGACCTTTTTTGTTCATTTCGGCAACCAAAACCTTTTCTTCCAAGGCAATCATCACCGGAGCTTTCTTATCACCATAAATAACCGCAGGAATCAGACCAGCCCGACGATTTGCACGAGAGGCCCCCTTACCAGCTTTTTCACGTTTTGTTGCGTTTAATTGAATCGCTTTCATAACTTTATCCTTCAAAATTAAAAATAAAACAAGGGTTATCCTCCAGGGGTGAATTAGCCCTTGCCACCCGTCCCCATGACGTGCGGGTGTATTTATACACTTAATTCTTTTAAAAAGCAAGAAAATTCTTCCATTTTTCACAAGAAAAAACTTATTACAAAAAAATACTTGCTTTTTTAAAAGAAATACGATATAAGATATCCACTACGGAATGTAGCGCAGCCTGGTAGCGCACTTGTCTGGGGGGCAAGTGGTCGTGGGTTCAAATCCCGCCATTCCGACCATTAAGAAAAAGCGAAGGGATATCCTTTCGCTTTTTTTGTGCCTAAAATACACTGCAGCCCCAAAGACAGCCACTTTTCAAGACTACGTTTTTTTGCCCGAATAACTCGTGACCGCGCAATTATTTCCGTTTAGCATATACTTTCCTGTTAAAAAATATACTTATCAGATATGTGTCAAGTGAACTTCAGTCACATATACCTGTCAAACCTTGCTACACTTTAAAAACGCATTTTTAGGCCTTCTCTTTTTTTCCTATTCTATCAAGCAGGACATAAATAAAAAGCGAAAAAACATATTTTTGATATCAAATACTATTCATCTTTTCAACTTTGATTTTGCTTATATTAATGACATATCTTTACAAAAATATTCGTGTTTTCTTTGCCACTCAAAGAATTTTTGGCAAAGATATTTTTTTCTCATTTAACCACAAAATTATTGCATTGTTTTTTCTAAAATTATACTTTTCTTTTTAGGTACTAATCTAACTTAAAAAGGAGTTTCATATGACAATTGTTAAAAAAGCCGGCTGTATTTTAATAAATAAAAAAACAAAAATGATTGGGTTGATCTATAGACAAAAGCAAAAAGATTATTCTTTTTCAAAAGGTCATTTAGAAGAGGGAGAAACTTTAGAAGAATGTGCTATGAGAGAAACGGAAGAAGAAACAGGGCGGATGTGTGCCATTATTCCATCACAACCGCTTCCGGTTTTAAGGTACATAGATTCAAAAGGTGATAAAACAGAAGCTTTTTATTTTTTAGCACAAGATATAGGGCCTTCCACAACAAGTTTTAATCCAGATCTTGTGCATGAAATTATTTGGGTTCCTTATGATAAGGTTGATAAAACTCTATCATATCCAAATTTAATTCAATTCTGGAATGGTATTAAACCATTAGTTAAGAAGGCATTGTATGAAGATAAAAGCAGATGAATTAACGTATTTTTCCGAATTGATGTTTCTGAGGCAACTCGAGAGGTTTGCAAGCAAATTGCAAAAATGGATTTTAAAAAGCCTATTCAAATTAAAGCTAATGATAAAGTCTTGACTTCTGCTGATGAAAGTGCCTGCTCTGGCATATCAAATCTACTTTCCTTTTTCTTTCTGAAGGATTTAAGTTCTTGCGAAGGGTGCTTGGATGGACTAAAAAACTGTGTTGGTCAATCAGGATGTGCCGTCAATGAAACGTGTCAAAATAATTTGTGCGTTTGTGCACCGCAATATAGCTGCAGCTCTACTTGTTGTGAACAAGGACAATCCTGTATTAACGGTAAGTGCTCGAATGCTCAGGCCTGTGATGACGGATCAGAGTGCGATGGGGTTTACGAAAACGGAGCCTGTATTTGCCATTCTTACCACGATTGTCAATACTATTGTGTTTTTGATTGGGGTAATAAAAATCCAGGAACGTGCTCAAACGGAAACCATATTGCCCCCGGTAGTGATATAAACAGTTATATTTACTCGACCAGAGTACTTAACTACTCTTGCGGATGGTCATGTGATTACAGAGCTCTGTGCAAATAAAAAGAGGCTCGAACAGAGCCTCTTAACGCATTCTTAGATGATAGAAAGTGACAGGATATCCTTTCGCTTTCTATCATTGATCAACTGTCGAGAGAAAAAAAGGGGTGTAGCATAGTATCCCATTTTATCTATTTTTGCATGAGATTACGTCTGTACTGATGATTATCTGAGATACAAAAAACTGTTGTATACTAAAAAAATAACAAATAAACTTTATCGCTCTCTATAACGGAGCAATACATCATAAAAATTCAATTTGTTATTCAATCAAATAACCATGGAATTACCTTACGCTTTCTTCTTTATTTCTTGATATACCTCACACATATCACGATTACTGCAAACACACTGTTCTAAACTATCCTCTAGAACATACAAATAATCTGATAGATATACAATGTATCCGCAAATATAATCACGATATGATGGTATCTGTAAAATTATCTAAAAATAAAATAGCTAAAAAATAGTCAGTTCTATTCAAAAGACCACTTATTACAAGTGGTCTTTTGATAAAAACAGCTATCCAACATTATTCTATACAGTGTTCTGTATCTCCCGGTTGACACAAGCCTGTGTCATTTCCTGTTTGAGATGAAGCTTGTAGCGTATCAGGCATCGTCGGAGAAACCTCTCCCACAAACTGCCGTACCGCATTCAGTAGCTTGACTTCATTCGCTGCCGTCCATCCAACCAAGGTCGTATCACCCAAAACGATAACCGGTGTTCCAATCGTATTTTTATCCATCTGACGTTTGGATATCAAAGATAAAAGCTTATTCATATTACTTCTATCGGCAATATCTAAAACATCAATCTTTAAATTTTGATATTTAGGGCGGATTTGCTTGTCAATAAAAGCCAAAGCATCATGACAATGCGGACATTGCTCTTGTGAAAAAACAATCAACCTATCTACAGGGAGTGAATTATCGGGACGAGCCATATAGACAAAAACAGCCGCAATAACAAAAATCAGAATAAAAATAAAATTTTTCATGGCAATTACTCAATACAACAGTTAACAGCTTTTCGGATAAAGGCTTTCATTTTTGAAAAACCACTTTCAGAATCCGTTGAGACAACCTCTTTTTCATCAAGAGCCGACAAATCCATTTTCTCGATTTTAGCAGAAACTTTTTTAATTTCTTCAACAGGAGGCTCAATCCACTTGACATCTTTTGTGTCAATCAAATTCATATTAAGCCCCCAAAACAGACAATATAAATCATAGGCTTGATTAAATAGTTTGTATGCTTCTTCGGGATTATTCATACTTTGTTGTTTTGTTCCAACTTCCATCAATCGCATACTGGTTGCCAATAAATGCTTAGAAATACACCAGACCTCCCCTTCATAAGCAGGAATTACTTTCTGCATCAGGTTCTTACGCATTTCACGAATATTTTGAATCATATCAAAAAAGCTTGTCTTTCCTGTTTTAGCTCCGGAAAACATCAAATGCTCTTCAATTGAAATCAAATTCATAATGGCAATCGTCAAGTCTTGATCCGAAGATAAATCCTTGGGATTTAATTTC
Source organism: uncultured Alphaproteobacteria bacterium (assembly GCA_949292205.1). Lineage (GTDB taxonomy): Bacteria > Pseudomonadota > Alphaproteobacteria > CAAHEQ01 > UBA3637 > CALXZG01. The sequence continues at coordinate 63,760 of CASEYR010000001.1, read as the reverse complement.
TTTGATGCATCTATTTTTTCAACAAACTCTTTTACATTTTGTGCTTTTACCATCTTTTCCTCCTCATAGGTTTATTTAATTTCAACAATATATAGCATTATCACTATATATAAAAATTGTCAAGTATAAAAATTAAAAAAATCAAAATTAAAAATCATCTTTATTTTCTAAACTATTATACCTTTTCCGAATACACTCTATGACAGTTTTGTGGATACCTGAAGTGATTTCATACCGCATAAAGCGCCCCTCTTTTCTACAGTTAACAAACCCGTCATCTTTCAATCTTTTCAAATACTGTGATACTTTCAAACACGGACTTCCGATTGAGTCCGCGATCACACAAACACATTGCGGACCGTAAAGTGTCAAGTACTCTAAAATACGCATCTTATCAAAATTAGCGAACAACTTAATTCGATTTGCTGTCATCATCGTATAATCCGATGGTAACAAAGCCTTAAAACCATCTTGCAAGAAATGAAAGCTATCTGTCATATAACCATACAATTTTCTTAAGCAAACAAAAACACTTGCCGGATACTCTTGATTAATATCATAATAAACAAAAATACCCTTTCTTTGACTTTTGACAAGATTCATCTCCCTCATCTTTTTCAAGCTTTGAGAAACAATGGCTTGTTCTTCATTCATATTTTTAGTAATTTCAGAAACAGAAGAGGCTCCATTAACATCTAAAAACTCTAAAATACGCAACCGCAAGGGATGACCGATGTATCCGATTCCCTGAACGGCACGCCTCATAATCTCTGGCGGAAGCTGTTGATTGTTTTTGTGTTCCATGCTGGCAGTATATGATATTTCAAAGTTTATTTAAAGAAAAAAATTATCTTTTTTTATCAATTTCGCTCCAAAGTATTGGAAAACATCAAAACAGGCTTACTATCTAACAGCGACCTGTTTTTTATTTTAAGACACCCCTCTGTCAAAATTGTATCACCTAAATGCGATGGAACAACAGACAAATCTTCTAAATTATTACAATGAGATAAATCAAAAAATCCGCCGATAAAATCCGGACAACCTTTTGTGCTAACAAGTGAATCACAACCTCGAATTTTAACAAATCCGCTAACATACCGAGAAATACCCTCCATACTTTTCAGACAAGGGCATAAACAGCATTCTACATTACCATGGACTTCTTTAGGCATACCCTGCAACGTTTCAATTTTTGCACGATTACACAAAAAATTTCCGGCTAAAACTGTCTGAGACAAATCCGGCAATTTCGACCAAGGGACTTTTGAAAAATCTAAATCCTGACGAATAACCATACCTACCGGCAACTGCCATAAATTATAATACTTCCCCTCTTGTTTTATCAGACCGACAGCCGGTATATCGCCCTGAATATCCCAATTAAATTTCTTGACAATATGCTGAATATAAGGGGTATATCGTTCTGTCGGACAAGAATCTCTTCGTCCCCGACATTGAGTTAGTGCGTTACCTCTAACCTCAATTGTAACATGAGGATTTCCCTTTTTATCTCGCAAAGAGTATACTTTCGTTGTTTCATCCGGTTTATTATAGTAGTAATAAACTCCTGAACCAACACAATGATCCATTAACTTGCCTTCCTGTTCTATAGATTGCTTTGTTTTGAGTAAAACAAGTTGCATACCGTTGTCAAACGTCATCACTATTTCAATGCCTGACAACAAAGAAGCTTCTTGTTCTTTTCTTATTTTTTCAAGATATTGTTGCCGTTCCTGCCGCTCTATAGCTAATAAAGCTCCCTCCACGGATTGGAGCTCTGGCTTATTCTTCATTTTCAGATAATCCAGTCGGAAAGTTGGCATTTTTTTATGCGGAGCGTGAGAAAAAGAGTCCCGCTTTTCAAGATAGCTCATTGCTTCCTGATGTAAAAAAGGAATCAATTTGTTGAGTGTTCTATGTAGTGCTGTCGGAATATACTCGGGATGAAACCGATAAACAGGAATACCCTCTGACAAGTTACGCTTTGCCCAGTCCGGCAAATCAGTATCCGTTGCCTTAGCCGTTTCTAAAAAAGTACTCCCTTCATACTGTTCAAAAAAATCTCTGACTCTGAATTGCAGCCATTTCTGAACCATCGAATAAGCTAGTCTATCTTTATTTTTCAAAAGCTCTGGAATAGATAACTCTGTCCGAGTATCCACCGCTTCCTGCTTTGAAAATACGAGAGACTCTAAATAGGTATTCAAATCCTTTTCATTTAACAGATTAACAGCCATATTACACCTCTTTATCTAATGAGTGTAACATAGAATCAGTAGATTGCAAGCCTAAAATACTATGGTTTACTAACTAAAACCGTAAACCCGTTATCTGCAAATACTTGCGTAATAGCTTGAACGGTGGCTCTATCCGGAGGTGTTACCGTTAAAGGATAGGTATATCCCAGTTTTTCCCATTTAACTTTTCCCATTTCGTGATACGGTAAAAGTTCAACTTTACGAACGGTCGGATAACTTTTTAAGAAACTTGCCAATTCCTGTGCGTACGCTGTATCCGTACTATACCCCGGAACCAAAACAACTCGAATCCAAATATCCTTTCCGCAATCTTTCAGATAATTCAAAAAAGTTAAGACCTTATCATTTGGCTTTCCCGTTAGCTTTTTATGCATATCAGGATGCAAGTGTTTTATGTCCAGCAAAAATAAGTCTGTTTTTTTAACGGCTTCTTTGATTTCCGGAGTCAAATCAACATAACCGCATGTATCTAAAGCCGTATGGATGTGTCTTGCCTGTAGTTTTCCAAAGAGATCGGATACAAATATCGGTTGCCATAAAGGCTCTCCCCCCGACAACGTAACACCGCCACCGGATAACCGATAAAAGTCTTCGTATTTCAAAGCCTCTTTCAAGACCTCATCAACAGACTTTTTATGGCTTTCAATCTGTGTCCATGTATCCGGATTATGGCAAAACAAACACCGAAAGGGACACCCTTGCAGAAAAATAACCGAGCGAAGACCGGGGCCATCAATAGCGCTACCCGTTTCAATAGAGTGAATATATCCTTGTGTACCCATATGATAAAAAAAGGCAGAGGAAAAACCTCTGCCTTTAACTCCTTAAAATTAGAGTTTTTCGTGGAATGTCCGTGAAATAACATCCAATTGTTGCGGCCGTGTCAACTTAATGAAGTTAACGGCATAGCCGGAAACACGGATTGTTAATTGCGGATAATTTTCCGGATGTTCCATAGCATCTTCCAATGTCTCACGATTCAAAACATTGACGTTCAAATGCTGTCCGTTTCGTGTTGCATAACCATCCAACAAACCGATTAAGTTCTTAATCCGTTCATCCATATCTTTACCCAAAGAACCGGGCAAAATTGTGAATGTGTTGGAAATACCATCTTTTGCATGCTTGAACGGCAGCTTGGCAACAGAACACAACGAAGCTAAAGCACCGCATTCATCACGACCATGCAACGGGTTAGCCCCCGGAGCAAACGGAACATTGGCTTTACGACCATCCGGTGTATTTCCGGTCTTTTTACCGTAAACAACGTTAGATGTAATCGTTAAGATGGATTGTGTGTGAATTGCATCACGATAGGTCGGATTTTGACGGACTTTTTCCATAAATTGCTCAACCAACTTCGTTGCAATTTCATCAACACGCTCATCATTGTTACCATATTTCGGGAAGTCGCCTTCAATTTCAAAATCAACGGCGATACCTTGTTCATTCCGAATCGGCTTAACTTTTGCATACTTGATGGCAGATAACGAGTCTACAACGACCGAGAAACCGGCAATACCACAGCCCAATTTACGAACAACGTCTTTGTCCATCAAAGCCAACTGAGCTTTTTCATAGTAGTATTTATCATGCATAAAGTGGATGATATTCAAGGCGTTAACATATGTTTTTGCCAACCATTCCATCATAGCATCGAACTTTTTGCAGACTTCGTCATAATCCAAGTACTCGGACGTAATCGGTTCAAAGCCGTCAACAACTTTCATACCCAAGCGTTCATCGACACCACCGTTAATGCTGTATAACAAGGCTTTTGCCAAGTTAGCACGAGCACCAAAGAACTGCATTTCTTTACCGATAATCATCGGGGACACACAGCAAGCGATACCGTAGTCATCACTTTCAAACATCGGACGCATCAAATCATCATTTTCGTATTGGATGGAAGATGTTGTGATAGAGATTTTAGCACAGAAATCTTTGAATCCTTGCGGTAATTTTGTTGACCACAAAACAGTCATATTCGGTTCCGGAGCCGGTCCCAAGTTTGTCAACGTGTGCAAAATACGGAACGAGTTTTTCGTTACCAATGTCCGGCCATCCAAGCCCATACCACCGATAGATTCCGTAACCCATACCGGATCGCCACTGAACAATTCATTGTATTCCGGTGTCCGCAAGAAGCGAATCATACGCAACTTAATGATGAAATCATCCATGATTTCCTGAGCTTGTTCTTCTGTCAAGACACCATTTTTCATATCTCGTTCAGCATAAATATCCAAGAACGATGAAACACGTCCCAAAGACATAGCTGCACCGTTTTGATCTTTAACAGCAGCCAAATAACCAAAGTAAACGGCTTGAACGGCTTCTTTGAATGTCTTGGACGGTTTAGAAATGTCACAGCCATAAGATTCAGCCATCCGCTTCATCGCCTCTAAAGCCAATAACTGTTCGGATAATTCTTCCCGTTCACGAATAACATCTGCCGTCATTGCCATATGGTTAGACGAATTCTTTTCCTCTGTTTTTTCTTGAATCAATGCATCAATACCATACAGAGCGACACGACGATAATCGCCGATAATACGTCCACGACCATAAGCATCCGGCAACCCTGTGATAATAGCAGATTTCCGGCAAGCACGAATTTCCGGTGTATAAGCTTGGAACACACCCTCGTTATGTGTTTTACGGTACTTTGTAAAGATTTCCTTTGCCCGTTCATCAACCGGCAAGTTATAGGCTTCACAGGAAGCTTCAACCATACGCCAGCCACCATACGGCATAATAGCACGTTTCAACGGAGCATCTGTCTGCAACCCAACGATAATTTCTTTTTCTTTATCAATGTATCCCGGAGCATAAGCATCAATAGCCGATGGCGTTGACACATCTGCATCCAACAATCCGTTGTTAGCCGTTTCTTTTTTCATCAAATCCAAAACAACAGCCCACATATCGCTTGTCCGCTTTGTCGGACCTGCCAAGAAAGAGTCATCCCCTTCATAAGGCGTATAGTTCTTTTGAATAAAATCAACCACATCAATAGAATCCGTCCACTTTCCGGAAACAAATCCTTCCCATGCGGTCGCATTTGCTTGTTTAATGTCTTCTGTAAACATACTTTTTCCTTTCATGGTTACTCTAAAAATTTCTGTCCTGCATACCTTACAGTGAAATTTTTAAAAAAGCAAGCATTTCTTTATATAAAAATAGGATTGTTTTATCCCTTATTTTATGATATACAGAACATTCTGCAAGAGGGATTTTTTATGACTCGGGATGAATTATTAAAAACGGCCGCTTTTCTGCTAGACAGAATTGATTCACGCAATACACCGGCAAATGATATCATTAACGATTATACACGGACACACCGCTACATTGCCGCAGAGGAACGTAGCCTTTTATTAGATCTTGTATGGTCCGCGATTCGTGCGAAAGCTCGTTTAGCATATGCTTACCCACAGGACAATTGGCTGACGCGATTAGAAAAAATGGAAGAAAACGGCATTCCCGATACCTCGGACGCACCGGATTGGGTTCGTTGGGAAGTTCCGGAATGGTTTTCGGCTCATGTCCCCGAGGCCGAACACGAGCTACCCGCTTTGTTAGGACAAGCCCCTATTGTCTTGCGAGCCAACGGAAATCGAGAACAAATTATGGCTTCTCTGCGGGAGGAAGGTTTGTTGGTTGAGCCCTGCTCTCGCTCACCTTTCGGAATGGTTTTATCAGAGTTCAGAAATCTGTCTGACACAAAAGCTTATAAAAAAGGACTTTTAGAAATTCAGGATGAGGGCGCTCAACTAACAGCTCTTGAAATCGGCGTTAAACCCAAGCAAGATGTTTTTGATTTTTGTGCCGGTGCGGGTGGAAAATCTCTTATTTTTGCTCAACTCATGCAAAACAAGGGGTTTATCCAAGCTTATGACGCTGCCCCTAAAAGGCTGTTCGAGTTGGTTAAGCGAGCGAATCGTGCTCATGTCAGCATTATCAAAATTGTAACAAAATTGCCGGAACCGTTTAAAAAATTTGACCATGTTGTTGTAGATGCTCCTTGTTCGGGAACAGGAACATGGCGACGAACACCGGATATGCGTTGGAAATTGTCCGAAAAGCAACTAAAAAACATTACAACCCTACAATCGGATATTTTAAATCGAGCAGAAGCCTACGTTAAACCAGGGCATTATTTGTCGTATATCACATGCTCTTTAACAAAAGACGAAAATGAAAATCAAATAGAAACTTTCCTACAACACCATCCAAGATATGCCGTTTTAAAACAAAAACGTTTTTCACCTTGGCGAACAGAAACCGACGGTTTCTTTTTATGCGTCATGCAAAAAAGATAACTTGAATTATATATAAGGGGCTATTAATGCATTATTTGAAAATATGGTGGTTTTCCTGTTTTATTCTTTTACTTTTTTGGGGTTACTTGCTATCCTGTTTGGTAAAATCCATAACACCCCCACCCGTCCATATTTTCCTTGAAGTCTATGCAACAACTCCTGCATTTTTAGAAATGATTGAAATGGTTCAATTACCCAAAAACGAACCCAAGTTTTTTGCATTTCACCGCTTTCCGCAAAGATCAAAGTTAGTTGATTTAAAATCAATCAATGCTGTAGAAATAAACATTAAAAACACCGAAGGACTCTATTCTATATCTGTTGAAAAATTTTATGAAATATTAGAAATATATCTAAAAAAATATGAAAAAAATCCCCTTGTGTTATACGGAAACAGAGAACATTTTTTCAAAACATACGCCAGACTATTACGAAATATAGATCCTAAACGGATAAAAAACATTCACCTTTTTGAGGATGGATTTGGTAGCTCAGGTTACCACAACGTAAAAAAAATGACCATGTTAACAGATAAAAATTTACAAGACAGAGTTAAAGCGTGTATTTCAGGCAAGTGCAAAAATGATTGGTTAGCGACTATATGGATGTATCGGATGTATCCCGTTACTTACCATATTCCATTCAAAGACATATTAATATCCAGAAAAGACCCTTCCTTTAAGGTTTTTCAGCATTTTTTACGAAACGCAACTATTAAAAATGTTTCTATTTCAGAGATAAAAAAAAATCTATCAAAATCACAAATAAAACTACTAATGGATATGCTGGGATTTAATTACATTGACTTTATACAAAAAACAAAGGGACGGCGTGTCGGCATTTTGTGTAGTGGTTTTTTATTTAATCAAAAAGAGATAAACTCGGAAATCACTGCCTTAAAACAAATAATAGCAGACGCCCCGAAAGATATTATTTGGTTTCTAAAACTACATCCCTCTTATTCCGCCACCAAACAAAATAAGAAAATTCGAAAAGAATTTTCAAATCTACCTCTGATTCAATCCCAAATTCCACTTGAAACATTGCTGTTAACGAATTCAGTAGATTTTGTTGCAGGCTATCGTTCTTCATTATTTTTCGCGACACCCTCGGAAAATATTTTTAAGGTTATAGGCTATCCAAATGAACCAATCATAAGGGGATTGCTATCATTAAAAAAAATTAAAGAAAATCAGATAATCCCCTTACCAAACAACTGACCATCAAATATACCGTTTTTTACTGGCCGAAACGACCGCCCCATACTGCTTTTTTAGCCGATTGAAACTTTTTTTTATCACGACGACTGATAACCGTATTTTGAACACCCTCTGCCGAACAAAGCGTCAATCCGACACATCCGCTTCGGATAAGAGGATGTCTTAAAACACGAGCATACGATTTATCGGACGGATACCGACCGACGACTAAAAAAGAGAACTTTTCATCTTCGTAAGGTGCCACGCCCCCTTTTGACAGTCTATGCTGTTTTGTTCTGGCAACACGACAGGCAAAATGACACCAATCATTTTGCTCTAACGGACATAAACTCTGATGCGGACATGGTGCCCAAATATATCCGCCGGCAGAAATTAAAGTATCCCGAGCCAACAATATATTCCGATATCCAGCCGGAGTCCCCGGCTCAACAATAACTAAAACAGATTGTGCCGATTCCCACAAATTTAATATAACTTGCCTTTGAATACTTGAAGACAGTTCGTTTAAAACATAGCCGGCAATAACCATATCAGATGAAGGAGGTATTTTTAAATCCGCCAAATCAAACGACATCCAAGATGTTTTATCTCCCGTTTTTGTGCCGGACATTAAACGAAGCCCGATAAAACGCATACAATCCTCTCGCTCTAAGCAAGTTATTTTATCAACCGCCAAAACAGTATCCGCCGCCCAAGCCGCCGCACCCGTTCCGGAACCAACGTCCGTAACCGTTTTTATATTCCCTACCAAATCTTGGATATCTTTTAATACGGATGAGAGTGCTCCGAACGTCGCCGGCATCCGAGTAACCGCATAGGCTACGGCTTGTTGTTCGGTTGTCAGCAATCGTTGTCCCAATCGTTCGGCATTTCTGTAACGATGACTGATACAAGCAGATTCCTTTGATAACTCTGACAAAGAATAGGCAGAACTTAACGTATCAATCGCGTTTTTTAATTCGGGGGTCAGATCCATTCTAGTTTCCCTTACCGAGCGTTTTTCCAAAAATACGTTCTTTTTCAGCCTTCAGGCAAGCATTATTTTCCGCCGCATTGATTGTGCCTTTTTTAACAGCCTCGGTATAATAAGCTATTTTATAATCAATTTTTTTCTGATACTGCTTTAATTGAACCATCTGAGCATTTAATTTTTCTTTCTGTTTTTTAAACAAGTCCAGACGTTTTTCAAGAGTCGAATCCCCTTCTTGAACCCAATGAATATATTGCTTAATGTCTTTCAATGTCATACCGACACCTTTTAAACATTCAATAAGCACTAGCCATTCTATATCTTTTTCGCCAAACACACGTAATCCCGATTTGCTTTTTTGCATAAACGGCAATAAACCTTCTTTATCGTAATACCGCAACGTATGTGTTGTCAGACCTATTTTCTTGGCAATTTGACCGATAGAATATCCCATATATTCTCCTTTTAAATTAAGAGTTATTATATCAAAAAAGAGATTTTGGGTCAATCCGAAAAATATCTTGCCATTTGTTGAGAAAAAAACTATGCTTCTTATCGGAATGATTAAAAATCGTTCCGGGGATTAAAATCCCCCTCTTTACATCGTTAGGTCAAATTGACAAAACTATTTTATTCTGACGATCGGAAGGTGATAAAATAGATCGGTTTACCGATGAATATATCACTCTATTCGTAAGGTAGGTTCTAACTTCCGGTCGTCCCTCACCAGGACGCTTTTTTCTTAGGTGAAAGGAAGTTTATGATAATCAATAAAATAGGAACCTTCGGATTAATTTCTTGTTTGTTAACCTGTGGATGTACACATCTAACACGTCAAGAAGAAATTCAATTACAGCAACTAAAAGGGCATGGTGTTACGATTGATCGCCCGATTGGCTCTTTTGAGCCACCGGCAAGTCCGGTTGGCGCGGCGATGCTGAATATTCTACCCGGTATTGGCAACTTTTATTTAGCCACCGGCAATGGAAGCGATTCATCACATGCCCTTTACGGCGTTTTGAATTTCTTGTTTTGGCCGATTTCAGTTATTTGGGGTGTCCCCGAAGCAGCTGTTGATGCTAACACAATTAACAAACGGGAAATGTTGTATTACTATCAGTATGATCCGCAAGGGCGGGCTGAATTGGATAGAGCCGGCATTCGTTTGTATCGCTGACAAAAAAAGAAGCGGGTTTATCCCGCTTCACTTCATATACTCTTACCGATTTTGTCTTTCCAAATCCAATAATTTTTGTTTTAGCTCTATGCCACCGGCATATCCGACAAGCCTCCCGCTTTTTCCGATAACACGATGGCATGGGATTAGTATAGGACAAGGATTATGATGATTAGCCATTCCTACGGCTCGGGCTGCTTTGGGATTCCCGATTTTATCCGCTAAATCCTGATAGCTGACAGTTGTACCATACGGAATATCTTGCAGTGCTTGCCAAACACGTTTTTGAAAAGGCGTTCCTTTCGTTAAAATCGGCAGATCAAAAAATGGGCGTTTCCCTGATAAATACTCTTTTATCTGACAAAAACCATTCCGAATAAGTGGTGTTTCTTGAACAAAAACACCCTCTTTTTGCTCTAAATCAGCATACAATACCCGAATCAAAAAACCGGATTCCTCAACCAAACCGATGCGTCCCAGAAGTGTGTCTTGATAGTAGACAAAGCATTTGCTTGGATAGTATGCCATATTCTCTCCTTAGCACCAGACAACTCGTTCAATCGACACTTCTGATCAAGAATCTAAAACTCGGACTTATTCGGTCTTTGGAACAGTAGATTGATTTGCTCTTTGGGATCTTTGTTGTTGTAAACAACCTCATACAACACCTGACAAATCGGCATATTCACTTTATCTCGCAGATCATAAACGGCTTTTAATGTCGGAACACCCTCAGCTAATTTTTCAAATCTGGGACCTTTAACAAGACTTTCTCCATAAGCACGATTATGACTGTGGGGTGAAAAAAGAGTTGCCTCATAATCCCCCAAATGAGCCAATCCATAAGCTGACTTCGGATTCCCCCCGTAATAGGAGATCAAGCGTCCGACTTCAACCGGTGCCCGAGCCATCAAAGCCCCTTTAAGTCCTGCCCAGTTGAGTCCATCCAGAATACCGGCAGCTAAACCAATAACATTTTTCAAAGCGGCACCGATTTCATTACCAATCAAATCACTTCCGTAATATACTCGTATTAATGAACTATTCATAAAATCAGCAATTTCCTTTTTAGCCACCTCATCATCAGAATCTATAACGACGCAACTTGGAATCTCATTTAAATAATCTTGAACATGTCCGGGCCCCATTAAGGCAGCAACCTGAACATCAGGTTGTTTAATTTCCTCATGAAATACTTCCGTTAATCGTTTTCCGGTACTTTCCTCCAACCCCTTCATTGCCAACAAAAACCGCTTACCTCGCAAATCAAACGCATTTAGTTGTTTACACAAGCCACGCAATCCTTGGCACCCGATAGAAACGACGATAAATTGTCGTTTTAAGGCTTCATTAATATCGGTTGTATAGGACACATTTGACGGCATAGTAACGTAACCGTTATTGCCTGTTTTGATTAAAGCTTGATAAGCCGGATCTTCTTTTAACCCAAACATCAACGTATCTGCTTTTTTATACTTTGCGATATAGTAACCTAAAAAGCCGCCCCATCGTCCGCACCCGATAACCGATATTTTTGAAAAATCAATAGCCATTATTATACCCTTTCTTGAAAATTGAACATAAAATACCACATTCTAGACAAGCAATCAAGGTGAAAATACCTTTTTATATTTACAAAGAGGTTAAAAAGTGATATCATTTCATCATTCATAAAGGAGCGTGTTTCATGAAACTGATTGATAAAGTAAAGTATGCCATTTTTGGTGATAAACCGGATAAAAAGACTGGATTGCGTCCGATTGAAGAGGCGGTTCGCCAAGGTGACATAGATGCCGTGTTGTATTACAGGTCAAAGGGGGCTAAGGAAGAAACTCCTAACGGGAAACATATTTTGGACTGCAGTACATCAATGAATACCATTAAGAAATTGATGGCACAACATATCTATCCATCAGATAAAAATCACTTAAAAAAAATAATTCAAAATGTGATGTTTCGTGACTTAAACTCTCTGACACCAGAAAATATTGCTTTCTGTCGAATGGGAGGTATTTCATTAGGATCTGCCCTGCCCGATGGTACAACGTTTATGACTCAAAAAAATCGATCTAATGAACAAAAACAGATATGGTTAAAACATGCTCGCCCCGAACAAATCGCTCATGAATTCAGAGCTGCCGCTCTGCGAGACGATACAGATCTAGTGAAGTTTTTATTTAAAAGCGGAAAAATTCATGTAGATACTCCCAATCAAGAGGGTAAAACCGCACTTTGGTATGCAGGACGTGCAGGACATTTCAAAACAGCTGCTTATTTAGCATCAATCGGAGCAACATTAGCTGTGTCAGACAATCAAGGACATTCCGCTTTTGAAACAGCGACGGGAAAAAAAATCCTACAACCTTTGCTTTATCAAGCAATTTCATCAAACAATCTAAAACAAACTAATGAATTATTTACAGCTGGCGCAACCGTAAAAGATTCGCAATTGATAAGATATGCCAACACACCCGAAATGGCAGAATCTCTTTGGATGAAAGGAGCCCCCTATCTTGATGAACTGGACTCTTTAAAGTTGGCTGATAAACAACGAGATGAAATAACTCCGGCCTCCTATGCATGGAAAATTGAATTGCTATCTTCATTTGCCACACAAGATTCCAAAAAGAAAAAACAGAATGAAATTAAACCGAAATCTGTTGTATCCCTCCATGATGGCAGTCGATGAAGTGTATGGTTAATAAATATCAGCTTTATAAAATCTTTTCTTTCATTTTTAAATAGAGAAATAAAATAATTATTTTCATATAATAAAATAGGAGATCTAGTTATGCAAACGATTCAAAAAATAACTTCTGATATTTACTATATCGGATCTTGCGATACACATCATCACTTGTTTGAAAATATCTATCCGATACCAAACGGCATGTCCTACAACTCCTATTTAATTACCGACGATAAAACGGTTTTAATGGATACTTGTGATACATCTGTTCGTGAACAATTCTTGGAAAATTTAATGGCGGCTTTAAATGGTCGAACTTTGGATTATGTGTTTGTTCATCATATGGAGCCGGATCATTGTGCTACTTTGGACGAAGTTTTGACTCTGTTTCCTCAAGCTCAAGTCGTATGTAATGCAAAAACACAAACAATGATCGGGCAATTTTTTAATCGAGATATCTCTGGACGAGTCATAAGCGTAAAAGAAGGAGACACTCTCTCCTCCGGTAGACACACGTTTTCATTTTTTATGGCTCCTATGGTTCATTGGCCCGAGGTTATGGTCAGCTATGATGAAACAGATAAAGTCTTATTTTCGGCAGATGCTTTCGGTTCATTCGGGATAACAAACGAATGTCTGTTCGCCGATCAACGAGATATAGAAAAAGATTGGCTACCGGAAGCCAGACGCTATTATGCAAACATCGTTGGAAAATATGGTCCTTCTGTTCAAACTCTGATAAAAAAAGCCAGTGGCTTGGATATTCAAATGATTTGTCCGCTACACGGTCCGATTTGGCGTCAAAATCTGCCTTGGCTATTAGATAAATATCAGAAATGGAGCACCTATACACCTGAAGAAAAAGGCGTTGTTATCGTCTATGGCTCTATTTACGGACATACGAAAAATGCTGCCGAGGTTTTGGCTCAAAAACTATCACAGCAAGGATTGTCTAACATCCGTTTATATGATGTCTCGCAAATCGATCTGTCGTATATTATTGCCGAAGCCTTTCGGTTCAGTCATCTGGTTTTGGCTTCTATCACTTATAACAATGGTATCTTTCCGCCGATGGAGTCAGTATTATTGGCTCTGAAAGCGCATAACTTACAAAATCGTAAAATAGCTTTGATTCAGAATGGGTCTTGGGCTCCGGCAAGTGGAAAACTGATGTCAGCCCTACTATCCGATATGAAAGGTATTAAACTATGCAACCAGACAATAACCATAACTTCTGCTTTGAAACCAAACCAAGCGGAAGAAATAGAACGATTATCAATAGAATTATTATCTGATGAAACGTCGGAATAATTATACTAAAAAATTGTAAAAAGTATATTTGAATACAAGCGGAAAACTATATTTCCGCTTGTTATAGTTTGATAATACAAATTCATAACAATATATCAAAAAAATAATCTTTTTTATCTAATCATTCTATAGATTATTTAATATTATAACGAGATTACATATTAAAGAAATTCGTATATCTTGCCATTATTCGTTTATTCTCCTATATCTGTTATGTAGTTCATTTCAAGGAGGAGAAAATATGCCTGAATTTGCAGATATACACAGCATCTATACGCCCAATAAAAAACTAACTTCGTTAGAAGTATTACGAGCCGTTAAATTTGCTATTGCTTCGGAATATGAAGCCATTCAAGTTTATCAGCAAATAATGGAATCTACCGATAATAACGATGTTAAAATTGTTTTATCCGATATCGCAAAAGAAGAAAAACACCATGTTGGTGAATTACGGAAATTATTAGCAATCTTATCTCCCGAAGATGAGAAAGAATACCAACATGGCGAACAAGAAACAATAGAAAATCTACAAAAATAAAAAAGCGGGATTATCCCGCTTTTTACTTGACTTGAAGTCATATCCTTAATATCCTTAAAGTTGGGAGGAAATTATTAATGCTACGTCTTGTTCAACCAACTTTAGATTATATAGATACCTTTAGAAAAGGGATTTCGGAAATAAAAGAGAACAGGACGCCCTATGATTTGCACTCTGTTCAGCAAGCTATTTCTTTCATGGATAACAATTTTGAGGGTTATTGGGATTATCTGAAACAGAAACAATCTGATAATCAACCAGAGGGATATGTCCCCAGTACTTGTTTGTGGTTAATGAATGATAATCAGTTTATCGGATTATACGATATTCGTCACTTCTTGACAGAGGCTTTACAAAAGCAAGGCGGACACATTGGCTATCAAATCATCCCGTCAGAACGACAAAAAGGATATGTAAAAGAAGGATTAAAGTTAGTATTAGAGTGGTGTTATTCAAACCTAAAACTGGACTCTGTTTTAGTGTGTTGTAATCAAAAAAATACCGCCTCTTATCGAGTAATGACTTCTGTAATGCGTGAGTTAGGTGGTTATGAGCGTCCCGTTATTGAAATTGACAATCATTTAGAGTGTTCTGTCTGGATAAATACAAAGAAACAAAAATAATCTGAAAAAATAAGATTTGTGGGTATCTTTTTTTTAAACAGCTCCCTATATACATCTTAGGGAGATAAAGAATGAAAAAGATATTAGTTACCGGTGGAACCGGTTTTTTGGGCTCTAATTTATGTAGACGCCTGATAAAAGAAGAAAATCAAGTTATTTGCTTGGATAATAACTATACGGGATCTTTGAATAATGTGGAGGACATCATTCAAAATCCTTATTTTACCTTTATTGAGCACGATGTTACTCAACCGCTGAACCTCAATCTAAAAATAGATCAGATTTATAATTTGGCTTGCCCTGCTTCTCCACCGGCTTATCAAGGTATGCACTCTATTGAAACAACAAAAACGTGTGTATTAGGTGCCTTAAATATGCTAGAACTGGCTTATAAAAACAAGGCGACTATTTTACAGACATCGACTTCAGAAATTTACGGAGAACCTCTTGTTCATCCGCAACCCGAAACCTATCGCGGAAACGTCAATCCAATCGGTATCCGAGCCTGCTATGACGAAGGTAAACGGTGTGCCGAGAGTCTTTTCTTTGACTACCATAGGCATAAAGGCGTTGATATAAAAGTCATTCGTATCTTTAATACATACGGACCGGGAATGGATCCAAAGGACGGACGGGTTATCAGTAATTTTATTTGTCAGGCTTTAAAGGGTGAAGATATCACAATCTATGGAACCGGAGAGCAAACACGCTCTTTCTGTTATGTAGATGATTTAATTGACGTTATGATTCTTATGATGAACTCTGAAAAAGGATTCACAGGCCCCGTTAATACGGGAAACCCCGGCGAATTTACGATGAAAGAACTAGCAGAAAAAGTGTTAACTCTTATCAAAACATCATCAAAGATTGTTTATTGTGATCTACCGAAAGATGATCCGACTCAAAGACGTCCGGATATTTCTTTGGCTCGAGAAAAATTAGGCTGGCAACCTAAAATTCCTTTGGACGAAGGACTCATCAAAACAATTGCTTATTTCAGAAAAAAATTGGGGATTCAATAAAATCCCCTTTTTTAAACTCGACCAATACCGCGATATTCAAATCCATGCCGTTTGGCTATTTCTGCATTCAACATGTTACGACAATCAACTATCTTGCGACGCTGCATAGCCTGAGACAAGCGTTCAAAATCAATGTTCTTAAACTCTTTCCACTCTGTCAAAATAACTAAAACATCAGCTCCTTGTGCCGCATTATACAAAGAATCTGTATATTTTATTTTATCATTTAAAATACTTTTGGCGGTTGATAGGGCTTTCGGATCATATGCTATAATTTCTGCTCCCTTTTGTAAAAGCTCACACACAACATCCATTGCCGGACTTTCTCGACAGTCATCCGTCCCATCTTTGAATGCTAATCCTAAAACAGCAATCTTCGGTGATGAAATATCTTGAACCATATTCAAAATTCGACAAGCCATTTTCTTTTTACGGGCTTGATTGCCTTTAATGGCTGTTTCAATCAAGGTCATCGGTGTTCCGTTTTGACGCCCCATGCAAGCCATTGCCTGTGTATCTTTCGGAAAACAGCTGCCACCATATCCGGGGCCCGGTATCAAAAAGCGAGACCCTATACGAGAATCCATCCCCATTCCTTTGGCTACTTCTAACACATCTGCATTCATATTTTCACAGAAATCAGCCATTTCATTAATATAATGAATTTTAATCGCTAAAAAAGCATTAGAGGCATATTTTATTGTTTCACTGGAACGACGTTTAACAAATAAAAAATTTGTTTTTCCCTCAAAGGGCTCATACAATTTCCGAATAACAGCCTCTGCCCGCTTTGAATTCGTACCGACAATAATTCTATCCGGATGGAAAAAATCATGAACAGCAAATCCTTCTCTTAAAAATTCAGGCAAAGAAATAACATCAAAGTCAGCTTTCGGATTCTTTTCTGAAATGATTTTTTCAAGCTGATCCCCTGTTCCAACAGGTACCGTTGACTTTGTCGCAATAACCGTATACTGATTCAGGTAATCTGCCATCTCACCAACCGCTTCATACACAAAACGCAAATCGGCTTCTTTTGTAACCGGATGCGGTGGTGTACCAACGGCTATAATAACTAAATCGGCATCTGATACTCCCTTTTTGATAGATGTCGTGAACGTTAAACGGCCATTCTTAACATTCTTATGAAAAAGATCTTCCAATCCTTCTTCATACAACGTAATTTTACCGTTTTTTAATGCTTTGATTTTATTTTCATTCTTATCAACACAAACAACCGTGTTTCCTAATTCAGCAAAACCGACACCCGTCGGTAACCCGACGTATCCCGTCCCTATGATTCCTATTTTCATTTTATCCCCCATTTTGTATATCCCACTATTTGGTATATCAGTCATTTAAAATCAAGTATCTTGACCTATTTTATTTGCTTTTTAAAAAAAATATTATATTCTTATAAGAAAGGATTAATATATGACTCACTATTTGATTGATTTGGATAATACCTTGCTCCACACATGTTATTTTGATAATTCAGGCAAAATATCCTTTCATTGGACAAAGAATTTTGAAAAGGATTTTAATAAATCTATCTCTATTTTAGATGATTTTTTTGCAGGCTTATTTAAACCCGACATTAACCTCAATCATTACGTGACGGCTTTTTTAAAAAAGCATCAGATTAATATGGAACCAGAATCTTTTTTAACTTACTGGCTTTCCAGAGATAACAATCAGAATCAAAATCTATGGTCTTGGATTTGTAATCAAAAACAAAAAGGACATCACTTTTCTATTGCCAGCAATCAACCGGAAATCAGAATGAGCTATTTATGGCAAAACAGACCAGAATGGCATCCTGTTTTTGACCATGTTTTTACTTCTGATCGATTGGGCGTTGCAAAACCTGATCCGGCTTTCTTTATAAGTGCTCAGAAAACGCTCCAAACCCCTTTTCAAGAAATATGTCTGATTGATGATAATCCGGATAATTGTCAGACCGCTCGCCAATTAAACATGAAAGCTATTTTATTTCAAACAATAGAGGATGTAAAATGACAATAGCTGCCACTATCCTAGCATTTTGTCAGCAGATATACACTCAAAAAGATTCAATGCACGGCATAGCCCATATTGAACGACTACTTGAAAAATCAAATCAATACATAAAGCTAACTGATACAACTGTATTGGCAATTTGGCTTCACGGCTTGATTGAAACACATGAATCTAAGATAAGAGAGCTTTTATCTTCATATAATCTACCACTTGAAACAATTATTCAAATTGCCAAAGATAGTCTAAAAAACAAGTATCCTGTCACTTTTGAAGGATCTTTGATTCATGATATGCACCTGTTAGAGGGAAATGATGATTTCTTGTTTATCAAAAGTATTTTAACGGGTTATGCTCGCGGTCAAACTTTAGCAGAAACACGCGATTATTATTTAAACTTCCTATACAAAAAACACAAATGTGCTTTTCCTGAAAATCAAGCTCTTTTTGAAAAACGCGAACAGAGAACTTGGGAGTTATTCCATGCCATTTCATTCTTGATTGAACACCCTTGCAAGGAGTTAGAGGAAACTCTTATCTTTACGGTTAACGCTTGCATAGATGCAGATAATGAAAAATCAGTCCTACTACACTCCATTCGCGTTTGTCAACAACTATTTGGAAAAGGCTATCCTGTCCCAATTTTACAAGCTGCTCTCATGTGCGATATCACCCAAGAAACAAAAATAAAGATTAATGACATCCGGCAAAAATTTGGTGATTTTCAGGCAAATCTTATTCATTCATTGACTATTTTAAATATGGAGATTAATAAAGACAGTAACAATCTCTATCTGGATGAAGTTGAAAAAATAAAGAAGCTATCATTATTCAATGCGCCAAATTAATTGATAATATACCTTATATTCAGAAAAATAAAAATAATCCTGTTTGGCAAAAACATTTGTATTTTTATAAGAAATTTAATCCACTATTATATCAAGAACCTATTTGGATTGATTTTAAGAAAAATATGAATCCATTCGGATGTTGCCCCTCTCCTTGGATACAGCAATATGAAGCTCTACTGAAAATAAAAAAAACAGCTTTAGATATCGGTTGTGCTCATGGTAGCCGGAGTTATCAACTTGCTCAAATGGGATTATCCGTAACGGCTATTGATAAGGCTCTTCCGAATGTTCTACCTTGTCAGAGCATCAAATTTATTGAAACAGATGTCAGAGATTTTATTTTTGAATCTTATGATGTCATTCTTGCAATCAATGTTCTTCAGTTCATAGATAAGAAAACTCAACAAGCTGTTTTGAATAAAATAATCAAAAGCCTAACTTCTGGAGGTCTCCTGTTTATAGAATCTTTCACTAATGACGATTGTAGCTTTAAAAAATTATCCAGTGGCGGGCATTTTAATCATAACGAACTAAGAGAATGGTGTAGCAAAAATAAATTATGCATCATAGAGTACAATGAAGATATAATTTCCGATAATCACGCCCCAATGGGACCACATATACATGGTATCGTTAAACTGGTTGCACGAAAGGATACAAATGAAATTTAATTTTGATATACACATTCCCACCGATAATGAAGCTTTTGAATTGTTATCAGGTGACATTAGAGGCCTTATTTGGTACAAAAAAAATGGATATCAACAACGAGTTGAGTTATTTCAAAATAGTCCCTATCCACTGATTCAAAGAATACTAAAAGAGTATTCATTTGATGAATTGTCAAAGCTACCCAAATCAACTTTTAAACAAAAATATTTTGACGATTTCATTCAAAGCATCTATATTCCCTCTCAAAACATATACTTAAAATTTCAACAAGATATCAAACAGATATTACCTCTTATTCAACCAATTTATCCTAAAATGTTGGCTTTAAATGAGTCTTGGGGATTCAAAATATGGCCCAAATACCAAATACGACCTGATTTATTCTGTTGTGGCGGAAAATATTGGCCAGACGAAGAACAAAATACAGGAATTATTATTCTTGGACTTACAAATGGTATTTCTCTAGAAAAAATAAAGGGAACAATTGTTCATAAAATGGTTCATACCGGTATAGAATATCTAATTGTCAATCCAAATCATGAAAATCCTCCTCCGATTAAACATTTTGAAAAAGAAAGAATTGTTGATAAATTATGCTGCTATTTGTATAAAGATGATCCGCTTTGGTCAAAAAGATACCTCTGGTCTGATGGTTCAAGACACCCTTATCAAGAGGCAACTCAAAAATACAGCTACATGGACGACATCGTCGGCCTACAACCAGAAACAAATCTATATGAGCGAACTCTACAATTCTTAAAAAAAATAAAGACAAACCTTCAGAAATTATCAGAACCAGAAAGCTCTTTCTTAAGGAAAAAGAATAACAAAAAGGAGGGGATAACCCCTCCTCTCCTGTTTTATGTATTTTAGTAATTAACGACCATCATGACCGCTCTGCTTGGCCAATAAGGCGTTAATCTTTACCAAAGCTTGATCACGTGTTTGTGTTGCTACACGATATAACTCAGGATTTGTATCCTTAATCTTATCTACCATCAACATCCGTGTTTCAAAGTATTCTTTGTGCCACGTTAACGGCTTCTTTGGATTAGGACGATCCCGAGATACTTCGAAATTCAATACTTTCTCAGCTAACAAAATTTCTTGAGCTGCCGGAGATAATTTTTGAGCCCAATCAGCTTTTTCTTTCCATTGTTCAACTTTTGACAATGTCTCTGTTTCTGGCTCTGTAGAAAGCTCTTCAACCACAGATCGAACTTTTGCACCGGCAATCTGTTCCACTTGTTCCATTGTTAACGGAGCAACACCTTCCTTAATTCGCTTTGGTTCAAAACATTTATGTAAGTATGCTGCCGCCAATGCCGTTTCCTTATCCTCTCCGGTTAAACGAGAATGTTTAGCTATCAATGCAACCGTTCCTTTAACTTGATCCATCATATTCAAGCCACCGCCGTAAACAACATCTTCATGTAATTTTCTGGCATAATGTTCACATTTATTCAATAAAAGTGTCATAACCTCTCCTTTCTAAAAAACATCTCCTCACCTTTCCAGTGTATCACATCTTTATATAAAGTCAAACTATTTTTTGATAGCCAAATCTACCTCTTTTTCCAGAACGTTAAAAAGTAGAGGACTACTATGACCTTTATCAGGAACAATAACGAGCTTTGATTTGGGTAAGACTTGATGCAAATCATAGGCTTGACAAACAGGACAACAAAAATCCAAGCGATTGTGAACGATTAGTGTCGGTATCTGCTTTATTTTTTGAATGTCTTTTAGGATTTGATTTTCCTTCACAAAGAAATGATTTTTTTCGTAGTGTAGATAAATCTGTGTAAACCGAATACTCGCATCTGTCAGTGCCGGTGTTTGTTCAAAAGAAGCACAAACCTGCCCCAATAGCTTTTCATAACAGCCATAGTATTTTTGAACTTGCTGTAAGTCTCTGTACTTATCAGAAAAAATCAGTCGATGATAAAATGAAACGATGTCATCCGTTCCGGCTTGTTGGCGCATCTCATCGATTAAATCAGGATAAAACAAACGGCTTGTGTGAGAAACCCACTCATAATCCTGCCGGCGCATTAAGAAAACCGAATTTAAAATGAGTTGTTTTACTCGCTCGGGATATGTCTCGGCAAATAAAAGAGCAAGCCCCGCACCATAGGAACCTCCCGCAACCGTAACTTTCCCTTTTATTTTTAAATAATCCAATAACTTCTTTCCGTCTTGAACGGCTGCCGGCGCCGTATTATCCTTTAATAAATTCGTATAACGCGATAGGCCACATCCACGTTGATCAAATAAAATAACGCGCCACTTTTTTAAATCGTAGTGTGCAGTATGTTTTGCTTTTCCACATCCCCCTGGGCCACCATGAAAAGACAAAACAACGAATCCTTTCGGATTACCAAATTGTTGATAATAAATCTCATGCCCCTGCCCCACAGAAAGCCAACCGGCATCATAGGGCTTTACCTCTTTTTTGAAAAATGAAAACATAATAGACCTCCTACAATAAATAGGATTATACAATTTTCTCGGATAATTCAAGCCATTTTTCTTCTATTTCAGTTATTTTTACATTCAAAACTTTTAATTCTTCCGTTGTTTGACGAATTTGCTCTGCACTTAATGGTGTTTCAAAAGATTTTTCCAGATCGGTCTTGTGAAGACTTAATTTTTCTAATTCCTTCTCTAATAATCCCATTTTGGCTTTAACCTGACGTATTTCGGCTGACGCATGGGTTTTGTGCGTATTTTTTTCAGGAACACGTGGCTCTTTTTTGATTGGTTTTTCAGAAGGGAGATTCAGAATTTGATTTTTATAGGCCTCTAAATCACCCTCAAAAGGACAACATTTTCTGTCTTGAACTAACCAAAGATCATCTGCTACCAGCTCGATTAAATTCAAATCATGTGCGATTAAAATCACACTGCCACCGTACTCGTTCAGAGCATCTATTAAAGCTTCTCGTCCTTGAATATCCAAGTGGTTCGTCGGTTCGTCCAAAATTAAAAGAGCGGGATCGTGAATCGTCATTTGCGCAAATAGCAGGCGTGCTTTTTCACCGCCGGATAAATACTCAATCCGTGTCAAAGCTCTTTCTCCCGTCAATCCAAATCGTGCTAAATGTGTCCTTAATTTTGTTTCCGTTACTTCGGGCAGCAGTTTTGACATAAACAATAACGGAGTCAAGCTTAAAGGTAGTTCTTCTGTTTGATGTTGAGCAAAATAACCAATACTTAATTGCGACGAGCGACGTATATTCCCCGCCATCGGTTCCAAACGTCCGACAAGTAGTTTTGCCAGCGTTGATTTACCGTTTCCATTTGCACCCATTAAGGCTATACGATCATGCGCTCCAATGGAAAAAGACAAGTTCTTTAAAACTTCTTTATCTCTATAACCGACACTAACACTATCTAATGTTATTAACGGTGGCGCTAATTTAGTCGGTTTCGGAAATTCAAAATGAGATTCGACTTTTCCCGGTAAATCGGGTAAATCCGCCATCTTTTCCAGTTGTTTTAAACGGCTCTGCGCTTGTTTTGCCTTGGTAGCCTTATATCTAAACCGATCAACAAATGATTGTAAATGCGCTTTCTTTTGAGCCTGACGCGCTATTTGTTTCGCCAATAAATCAAGTTGTGCGGCATAGGTTGTTTGAAATGTATCGTAATTGCCTGTATATAGCGTTAACTTCTGACGATCAAAATGAACAATATGGTCACACAATTCGTTTAAAATGACGCGGTCGTGACTGACTAAAATCAACGTCCCCGTGTACTTTTTCAGATGATTCAATAACCATAACGTTGATTCTAAATCTAAATGGTTTGTCGGCTCGTCTAAAAGCAAAATCGTAGAGGGCTGAAATAAAGCGGCTGCCAGAGCCAATCGCATCCGCCAACCACCGGAAAACTCTGACATTGGTTTTGTTAAATCAGCCTCTTTAAAACCTAATCCGTTCAAAATTTGAGCCGCCTTTGCCGGAGCGGCATCTCCGTTAATCAATTGCCACCGCTCTAAAATATCCGGACGTTCAATATCCGTGGCCTGTGATAAGGCTTGTCTTAATCGTTCCAACTCTATATCATGTGATAAAACATACTCTAAAATCGGAATATCCGTACATGCAAACTCTTGCGTAACAGAAACAACTCGGGCTTTGTTCGGAAATGAAATTTGACCTGTTTCAATGTCCATTTCATTACGTAATACTCGAAAGAGGGTTGATTTGCCACAACCGTTCAATCCAACAATACCAACCCGCTGTCCATCAGAAATATGCAAAGAAGCATGGTCTAATAAAACACGGGAGCCAATACGAACCGTAACATCATTTATATCTATCATCTTATCCGAAATACTATCAGAAAAATTCAAAAAAACAAGTTTTTTCTTGACCATTCATCGCTTAAGTGATATATAACCTCAGAAAGGAAAACAGTATGTTATCTCCAGACGCTCATCGTCTGACCGACGGTCATATCGCAAAGACTCTTTTAAAATTTGCTCTTCCTTATTTGGGGGCTAATTTTTTGGTCGCTCTTTATGGCGCGGTTGATGTCTTTATCGTCAGCTATTTTGCAAGCCCATCTGCTTTGGCTGCTACGGCTACGGGAGCTCAAGCCGTTTTTACAATGATGGCTTTGGCAATCGGGCTAACCTTGGGCGGAACGATCTTAATCGGACAATACTTCGGGGCAAAACAAGAACAGGACGTTATCGAAACCATTCAAACCGTTTTTTCTTTGTTTGCTATAACTGCCTTCCTCGGTTCTATTTTTATGTTAATTTTTGCAAAACCGATAACGGCTCTTTTGGAAACCCCTCCGGAGGCTTTTCAGGCAGCAAGTCATTATATTATGATTTGTGGCGGAGGCTTGATTTTTACTTTCGCTTATGAGTCTATCAGCGCTATTTTACGAGGATTGGGAGATTCAAAAAATCCGTTAAAGTTTATTGCAACGGCTTGTCTTATGAATATCATTTTAGATCTGCTTTTTGTGGCTGTCTTTAAATGGGGAGCTGCCGGTGCCGCTGCAGCAACGGTTATATCTCAAGCTTTTAGTGTTCTTGTTGCGGTTCTGTATTTACGGCACAGAAAGTTTATCTTTGACTTTTCCATTAAGAGCTTTAGATTTTACCCTGAAAAAGCAAAGAAAATTTTAAAACTTGGAATCCCGTCAGCTATTCAACAAACTGTTATTTTTACCTCATTCACCATCATGACCGCTATCGTCAATAAAATGGGTGTCATCGCTTCGGCTGCTGTTGGTGTCACGACTAAAATAGATGGGTTTATGATTATGCCTTCACTGGCTTTTGCCTCTGCCGTCTCCGTTATGACGGCACAAAACATTGGCGCCAGACAATTAAGACGTGCAAAAGAAACTTTTTATACCGGTTTTTTGATGGCTCTCTGTTTTGGAGCGCCTTCGTTCTATGTTTTATACTATCACGCTCCGTTTGTTATGCGGTTGGTTACGGATAATTCCGATATTATTCAAGCCGGTTCTGATTTTATTTTGGCATACAGTCCGGATTGTATCCTCTTAAGTCTTGTCTTTTGTTTAAATGCCTTCCTAAATGGATGTGGACGAACAACATTTACAATGACAAATAACTTGATCTCAACTCTGCTTTTTAGAATCCCGTTAATATCAAAAGCAACGACTCTTTTTCAAGCCGGTTTTGCTCTCCCATTAGCAACTATTCCTCAAATCTTAATGTCCTTGTTCTATTTCTATCAAGGCTATTGGAAAAAATCCATTATCAATCACAGAAAAGTGAAAAAATAAGGATATTCACTTGATATAAATTACGCTAGCAATGAAAATCTTAACGTGTTGATTGCTTGACGTTAACTAAAAGTTGCTTTTCTAGTCGCTTTCTTAAAATAAGCTCTTGCCGATAGGCGTCTATGGTTCCATTAGATAAAGCCAATATCGCATTAAAATTATCGTTCGGAGCTACTTTATTACGACGAACAAAACCACATTTTTCACATTTATGCACAATATACTGTTGTCCGTTCTTGCTTTCTAATGAAACAGCTAACATTGTCCCCTTACAGGGAGAGGCTCTGTCCCCCGGATTGATATCTACATGCTTGCTGGATAAACATTCCGGACAATGATTTGTATATCCGTTCCCCTTGACGTCCGTTTCACATACATCACAGGTAAAATCTTCTTTACGTCTTGTAAATTGAGCCGTTAATGTCATTTCTTGTTCCTTTCATAACTCTGAAAAACAATTGCTTCTTTCGGAGGCAAACAAACACGCAGATGAATCTCTTCCTCTGTATCTTTCCGTTCTAAAATTTGCCCTTTACGATACAAAGCAGCTAATAAATCTCCTCTTTCAATGGGAATAACGATATCTATTGTCTGATAATCTTTTTGTAGTTCTTGCTCTATGCGATGCAAAAAAGCCTCTATCCCCTGCCCTATTTTCGCTGAAATAGGCCATTCATTCGTAAACCGCTTTTTCTGGTTAAAAATACGCTCTTGCTCTGATTCATCCAATAAATCTATCTTGTTTAAAACCTCTATCAGCCCGTTATCGACTTTATCTTTTACTCCTAAATCGGATAAAACCGATTCAACATCTTTCTTTTGAGCCTCGGTATCGGGATGAGAAAAATCCCGCACATGAACAATAATATCAGCCTCTAAAACCTCCTCTAATGTCGCTCGAAAGGCCATAACCAGCTCGGTCGGCAAATCGGAAACGAAACCAACCGTATCGGATAAAATAACATCTGTTCCCCCAGGTAGTCGAACATGCCTCATCGTCGGATCAAGTGTCGCAAACAACATATCTTTTGCAAAAACTTCCGCTTTGGTCAGATAGTTGAACAAAGTCGATTTTCCGGCATTTGTATAGCCTACCAAAGCAACAATCGGAAATGGAACGCGACGACGGGCTCGCCGATGTAATTCTCGCGTCTTTTTAACCTCATTAAGCTCTTTCTTTATCTTAATAATATCATCATCAATTAAACGTCTGTCCAACTCTATCTGTGTTTCACCGGGGCCACCTAAAAATCCGGAGCCGCCTCGCTGACGTTCCAAGTGTGTCCACGAACGAACCAAACGAGAACGCGCATACGTTAAATGAGCTAATTCAACCTGTAAAACACCTTCCTTGGTTCGGGCTCGTTGTCCGAATATCTCTAAAATCAAGGCTGTTTTATCAATAACTTTTGTGTGCCATGCCTTTTCCAAGTTACGCTGTTGCAACGGTGATAAAACACAAGCCATTATAACAACGTCTACTTGATTATCACGAATAATCGGAGCAAACCGCTCTATCGTCCCTTTGCCCAAAAAAGCATTGGCTTTAATCTCACGTAAAGAAACGGCTTCTTGCCAAACAACATCTAAATCTATGGCTTGTGTCAAAGAGACAGCTTCGGATAAACGTGCTTGCGGAGATCTGGGAGAAGCCTCCTCCTGTTTAGAATACGGTAGAATAACAATGGCTTTTTGTTGTGTCAAAGTCAAATCCTTTAATCCGGAAGTACCGGCTCAACCGGCATAATTGTTGAAATGGCATGCTTATAAATAAGCTGACAATGAGCATCCCGTCTCAATAATACCGTTGTTTCATCCGCATGCGTCAAAATACCTTGCAACTTGACACCGCAAACCAAAAAAACCGTAACAGCATGCTTGCCTGAAATTAACTTATCAATATAAGTCGTTTCTATATTTGACATTTTTATACCCTTTCTTTTGGAGAAAGAGTATACCTCTTTTTGATTATAAAATCAAGACCATCGCACACAAATGCGCGCAAATTCGGTTGTATCATTCGCATTTTCAAGCAAATGAACAGTTGTTAAATCTGTGTGATATGTCTTGATGCGAATCACGTCTCCATACTTTGCGGGATGTTTAAAATTAACTTGAATCTCACTTGGATAATGATTATCTAAAGACAACTCGGACACGGTATCCATAACCCAAGTCGGATACAGGGCGTTATTCACATGAGCATTTAAATCAATATCATCTACATGAACGGGAAAGGAAATAATGCTTGGTGTCCCTTCCACTGGAATTATTTTATTAAATTCAGAAACCAAAGCATGTTCATTTAGCAATTCATAAGATGGTAAATGCTTTGCAACCGGTATCGGCCTCATTCGCTTCATATCAACTAATACCCACTGACTGGTTGCATTAACTAATATACGCCCCTTATCATCTTTGACTTGAAAATCACGAATACCGGTTGCCGCCGTCATTCCCGAGGGCCATGTTTCAATTGTTATCATATCCCCCCATGTTGGCAATTTTTTAATCTCGACATGGTACCCACCACCAATCCAACCGATTCCACGCTCATGACAATAGTGATACCCCAACCCCATCTTGTCAGCATGCTCATCTGCCATATCTTGAAATAAGTTAAACAAACTTCTAATGCGCAGCTTTGCTTTAATATCGCATTCATAACTTTTGATTATATACGTTTTTTTATATTTATCCATTTCTGTTTTCCTCCGAAAACGGACGTTCTTTTTGGATAACTTGGCATACTCGAAGTATTCGTTCATCCGTTGAAATATTCTCTAATAACACTGGTAACTTATATCGCCAATTCGGATAATTCAGGTATGTTCCGGGAACATTAACTTGTTCTATTTGCTCTACCATATCCTCTAATCGCGCCATAAGTAACAAACTTGATGATCTTGCCAAATACGCATATGTATTCGGAATAAACCACTCTGGTAATTCAGATGTTAATTGTGATTCTTCCCTACTCGCTTCAGGCAACAAACCTTCAGCAATAAAAGCATTCTGAAATTGTAGTCGTTCTTCTTGTCTTTCTGCGATTGCTTTATCATATTGTTGGGAGGTTATCAACTTTAATCGCCGTTTTAAATCTAAATCCAACCCTTCCCAAAAGGCTGCATAGGTTGGCATATCGTGTGTTCCCGCAACAACCAAGCATCGATGTTCATATGCCTTGGGAGGCATCAATGTATTTCCATACTTTTGGTAATGAAAGATACGAAATGATAAGACGTTAGCTTGAGCCATTACTTCCATAAAACCGGGCGGAACGACTCCTAAATCCTCACCGATAACCAAAGTTTTATTACGCACACTTTCTAAAGCGATAATTCCCAGCAAATCAGAAAACGGATAGCTTAAATAAGCGCCACTGCCACCAGACACACGCAAAAAAAGACGCATCAACGAAAAAGCATGGTCTATGCGAACCGCTCCCGCCGGACGCATAACATTCCGAATAATGCGAATGAAAAAGTCATAGCTTGTCTTCTTCATCATAATAGGGTTAAATGCTGCCAACGCCCAATCTTGACCTTTCGGATTAAAAACATCAGGAGGTGCTCCGACAGAAATGTCTTTTAAAAATAAATCTTGATTTGACCACACTTCGGCACTGTGATGACTGACACCTACCGGTAAATCCGTATATAGCCCAATCGGAATATCCGGTGTATCATATACTTTACGAACTTCTTCAAATTGTTCAAACGCAATAAATTGCTGAAAACGAATAAACCAAATACTATCCGCATATTTTTCTTGAAAAGTTTTAACAAAGGACGTATTAGGTGTCTTGTAAGCTTTTGACCATGTATGCCAATCAGCGTCTTTACCCTTACTAAAAAAATAACTACGCAAAACATGGAAAGTAGCAAACTCCGTCAAATAGGGATCTGCTGCTTCACAAAAGTCAAGAAAAGACTGTCCGCGAGGCGTAATCGCCTGAAAATCATTCGTTAAATGAAGATTTTTAAAAGCATCATATAAAATACCCAGAGCCGTATACTTCATTTCAGCCAGATATTCATACTCTACTGTATCCGATGACTTGGAAGCTGTTACAAGCTCTATAAAACGGGGCGATTTCAAATACTGCGTATAGGATGTAACTGTTTCTGCCTCTGGAATGGCATCCGTATCAATATAGAGCGGGTTTAAAAACAATCGTGATGATGTAAAATAAGGACTGGCATCTTTCGGACTATCCGGAAACAACGCATTTAACGGATTAACGCCTACGATAGATGCCTGCAAATGAGTGGCGATAGATTGGAAGTTTTTAAGATCTGTGAAATCTCCCATACCCCAATTATGAGATGATGACATCGCATATAGTTGCAAAGGAATACCCCACATACGATATCCTTTTTGAAGCGTATCCGGAACATAACATGTATTTGGAACTACAATTAAACGAAGCGTTGCATTTGATTCCGGCTTTTTATCGTTTAATAGGAATGTCATTGAATGATACCCTAAAGGGACATCTAACATAAATGACAATCGCCTGCGTTGATACTCTTTTCCTTTAACAATTCTTGTTTCAAGAAGCGGTGTTTCCTTTAATAACTGTTGACCACTAACCGTTTCACCATCTTCACACGTTAAAAACCAAGCAATAACAGATTCTTCATCTTCGGTCGATAGAGTAACTATATCCAATGAAAAAGGCGTCAGTTCCCACTCACGCACAACTTGAACGGGCAAAACAAAGTTTTCAAATCGTTCGTCTTCAAAACGAGACAAAGAGTTTTCAATCTCTGATACCGTATCTGCCGGATATCCCAGCGCACGACACAAAGTTTTTTTGGTTTTTGTATCTGTCAGATATACCTGACCATTATCCGAAAAAGAACTCCATATACCCAGTTTTTCACATAAAAGCTCCAATGCACTCATGCCACATCTTCCCTGAAAACTAAAACACTCCAAGCCGGAGCTGTTCCTTTTTGAGAATCAAAAACCGCCTCTTTTGATGTATCCAATATCATTTTCCAATAACCTGTCGGCAACGTCCATGTTAATGGTTGATTATAGGCATTAAAAATAAAAAACAAATTATTTTTCCCGCCTTTTATCCAACAAGAAATAGCTCGCACATATCCTACCCAATCTTGATGTTGCATCACTTGTCCATCCGGACGATACCAGATAAAGCCTTCTTTATCAAAAAACTCGTCTGTTTCCATAATCGGGTAAGTTCGACGAATACGCATCAAATCTTTCACTAATTCCTGCATTCGTTTTCCGGCCGGAGTTACATTCGTCCAATCAATCCAAGAATACACATTATCTTGAGCATACGTATTATTATTGCCGAAAGATGTTCTTAACACTTCGTCTCCCGCTTGAATCATCGGCGTACCGAAAGAGAGCAAAAGTGATGCCATTAATCCACGCGCCCGCTTTTCACGCAAAGTCAAAACATTTTTATCTTTTGTTTCTCCTTCCGCTCCACTATTCCATGAATTATTATTATCTGAACCATCCCGATTTTCTTCCCCATTTACCTGATTGTGCTTGGTATTATAAGACACAAGATCATACAGTGTAAACCCATCGTGTGCCGTAATAAAATTCACACTCTCCCAAGGCTTCCGCCCCTTCTTATCATACACATCCGAAGATCCGGTTATACGGCTGGCAAAATCGGCTGCCTGTCCTTCATCTCCTTTCCAAAAACGGCGTACCGTATCTCGGAACTTATCATTCCACTCAGCCCAACCAGGGCGGAAAGAACCAACTTGATAGCCTCCCCACCCTAAGTCCCATGGTTCGGCAATCAGCTTTAAGCGTTGTAATGTCGGATCTTGCTGAACCGTTGCCAGAAAATCACTGTTAATGGTATACTGGTTATTATCGTCTCGAGCTAATGTCGTTGCCAAATCAAAACGGAAACCATCTATCTGCATAATATCAGCCCAGTAGCGTAAAGAATCCATCACAAGTTGAAGAGCCCTTGGGTGATCTAAATTAAAGGAGTTACCACATCCCGTCGTATCATCATAATATCTTGGATTATCCTTATTCAGGCGATAATAAACAGCATTATCAATTCCTCGATAGCAAAGTGTTTGCCCCATTTGGTTACCTTCGCCCGTGTGGTTATAAACAACATCCAAAATAACCTCTATGTTCGCTTCATGAAAAACACGAACCATATCCTTGATTTCAGCTAATCGTCTTTGAGACAAATATAATGCATGCGGAGACATAAAACTAATCGGGTCATATCCCCAATAATTTGTTAATCCCTTGTCCAACAAAAAGCCGTTTGTCATAAAAGCCGCTATCGGCAGTAATTCAATCGCTGAAATTTCCAAGCTCTTTAAATAAGAAACAACTTTAGGAACACTCATGCCCGCAAAAGTTCCGCGTAACGCCGCATCCACGTCCGGATTGCGCGCCGTAAAACCTTTTAAATGAGCTTCGTAAATGACTTCAGAATCCCACGGCAACTTGGGCTTTGAAACAGATTTCCAGTTATAATCATTATCATCTACCACAATGCATTTTGGCACATACGGTGCCGAATTAATACGGCTAAAAGACAAATCAGCTTGCGGGGATTCTGGACGATACCCTAACATGGCATTATGTCCGATAAATGGCGCTGTTAACATCTTGGCATATGGATCAACCAATAACTTGTGATGATTGAATCGGTGTCCTTTCTCGGGCTCATACGGACCATAAACTCGATATCCGTAAAGTTGCCCCGGCTTGAGTCCTTTTATATATCCATGAAAAACTTCATCCGTATACTTCGGTAAATCAATACGAATTTCTCCATTTTCATTCTTATTAAATAAACAGACCTGCACACGTTCAGCATGGGCGGAAAATAAAGCAAAGTTAACTCCGTTCCCGTCAAAATTAGCTCCTAATGGATAAGGCAATCCTGATAAAACTTCTAAATCATGTTTCATTTGTTATCCCCCTATTGACTTGAGCCATCTCCAGATTCTCCTTTTTCCGAAAATCCTATTCTTTCTCTGGAGAAACTCGGTTGAATTAACTTAAAGCACACAACTGAAAGAGGGGGTAAAACAACTTGAAGTGCATAAGGTTTAAAATTCCAACCGGGTTCTTCTGTTTGGATATCTCCCTCATTAGATACTCCGGAACCTCCATAACACGTAGCATCGGAGTTAAAAATTTCACGATAAACTCCTGACTCATTGACCCCGACCCGATAATTATAACGTGGGACAGGCGTAAAATTACAAGCTACAACGATTGTTTCATCTTGTTTCCGACCGTGACGTATAAATGTAAAACAAGAGTTTTCAAAATCATTTCCATCAACCCATTCAAATCCACTGGATTCAAAATCAACTTCATATAATGCCGGCGTTTGACGATATAATGCATTTAAATCCGCTATCAATTTTTGAACACCTTGGTGCTTCTTTTGCTTTAATAAGTCCCAATCCAGACTATCGCCGTAACGCCACTCACTACGAACCGCCAATTCATTCCCCATAAATAGCAACTTTTTACCGGGGTGCATAAACAAATAGCTATAATATAACCTTAAGTTTGCAAATTTTTGCCACTCATCCCCCGGCATTTTATCAATCATTGGACCTTTACCATGAACAACTTCATCGTGTGATAAAGGCAAAATAAAGTTCTCGGAAAAGGCATATAATAAACTAAACGTTAATTCGTTATGATGATACTTACGATAAATCGGATTT
This sequence comes from uncultured Alphaproteobacteria bacterium, assembly GCA_949292205.1. GTDB lineage: Bacteria > Pseudomonadota > Alphaproteobacteria > CAAHEQ01 > UBA3637 > CALXZG01. The sequence continues at coordinate 30,592 of CASEYR010000001.1, read as the reverse complement.
TCGGACATATAATGCATTGTATCATGCATCCAGCCCATGTTCCATTTGTATCCAAATCCCAATCCTCCGACGTATGTCGGACGAGAAACCATTGGCCATGCCGTTGACTCTTCGGCAAAAGTTGTTGCCCCTTTCCCTTCGGCAAAAACAACTTCATTCAAACGACGCAAAAAGGCAATCGCTTCCAGATTTTCTCGACCTCCGTATTGATTCGGAATCCATTCTCCCTCTTTACGAGAATAATCCAAATACAACATACTGGCCACCGCATCAACGCGCAATGCGTCTATATGGTATTCTTTTATCCAAAATAAAGCATTCGCAATTAAAAAGTTGGAAACCTCGTTCCGACCATAGTTATATATCTTTGTTCCCCAATCTTTATGTTCTCCCTTTTTAGGATCGGCGTGTTCATACAGTGCCGTTCCATCAAACTCTGCCAATCCGAACGCATCTCGCGGAAAATGAGCCGGCACCCAATCCATAATGACGCCAATACCCGAACGGTGAAGCGTATCAACTAAATATTTAAAATCATCCGGCGTTCCGTAACGACTTGTCGGTGCATACATACCAGTTACTTGATACCCCCAAGATCCATCAAACGGATACTCTGCAAGAGGTAAAAACTCGACATGAGTAAATCCCATCTCTTTCAAATATGCCGGTAGTTCTTTCGCCATTTCACGGTAGGTTAGCCATCTATTTCCTTCCAAAGCATGACGACGCCATGAACCCAAGTGTACTTCGTAAACAGAAATAGGACGATTCAAATCATTTGATTGAGCACGACCACCTGCCAACCAATCATCGTCTTGCCAGTGATACCTACTTCTATCAAAAACAAGTGTTCCTGTCTTAGGTCTCATTTCAAAAGCAAATCCGAACGGATCTGATTTAAGTGGCATCAGTCTGCCTTGTGCCCCTATCAATTCATATTTATAAATATCCCACTCTTGCAATCCGGGAATAAACAGCTCCCAAATACCGGAACTACCTCGTGGACGCATCATATGACGTCGTCCATCCCATCCGTTAAAGGAACCAACAACACTGACTCGCTTGGCATTAGGCGCCCAAACTGCAAAAGAAACGCCTTGAATGCCTTGATGGGTTATCAGATGACTTCCTAACTTGTCATAAATACAAAGATGTTTTCCTTCTCCGTATAAATATAAATCTAGCTCACCTAAAACAGGAAGAAAACGGTAGACATCTTCAGATTCATAGACACTTCCGTTTGATAATCTTATCCTAAAGAAATAATCAAAAAAAGCAATCTCGTTTGAAATATCCAATTGGAATAATCCGCCTTGATGAATACATTTCATCTGACCGATAGAAAGACCATTGTCTCGACGTATAACTTCAACATCAGTTGCCTGCGGTTGAATCGTCCTGATAAACAAAACATTATTTCCTTCTATATCTTGTCCTTGATGCATACCAAGAACCGAAAACGGATCTCCGTAAAAAGAACCATTTACTAAAGCTTCTACTTGATTACTTTCTAAAATTGAGCTCATAATTCTCCCCTAATCACTTTTTGTTTCTGTCTTCTTATAGCATTGTTTTTCAGCAAAAGAAAAGTAAAAAAATATTTTTCTTGCAATTTTTTAAAAAACTTTTTTAATATAGGGTATGTTTGAAAAAGAATTAGAAAATATTGATTATGTCAGAAGTCATCGCTTTTTACTGATTCAAGCGATAGAATTAGCGATCGGCGTTATTGTCGTTTTACTATTACTTTAGTTTTTTGTAATTCGTTCTCCTTTTATACGTCGAATTTACGGAACGCCGGATTTTGACAAACTTGAGATTTCCTCTCTAATAGATCGACAAAATTTGGAAAAAAAAGACACCGATACAATCTTCTGTTATCCGAGGAATTAATGTTGATGTCCAAATGATTTTTAAACAAAAAATAAATGTAACCGCTACCGTCCTAAATATTCAGAAATATGGATTTTGGGGAACCTATGCCAGGGGTAGTCGCGGAAATGCTTTATATGACAAAATAGCCCCTTTTGATGTGGCACTTGCTTGCGGAGTTGCAGCCAATAAAGATAATTTAAAGCTTATGGAAATTAAGTCAGATTATAGATACTTTTCCGCTCAAGTGACAGGACAATGGCACGGTCCTTTTAATGCTGACGAATTTGAAAATTATATCATAATTCCCTCTAACAGAAAAGTAGAAGCTGCCCTCTCTCTTCTAAAAAAGGGGGACATTGCCGAATTTGAAGGATATACAACAGAATTGAAAAATGTAAGCGCATCTTCTGAAAAATCTAGCACTCAAGCAACTAACCAGGGAAAGGTTGAGCTAAAAAATGGGAGAAATATCATAAAAAAAGAGGCGACAACACTCTATCTGACAAAAATTCGCTTTAATGGATATATCTTTCAATAGTATTTTATAAAAAAACACCAAAAAAAATACTTGCAATCATTTTGAAAAAGTGATACAGATTTTGAGTAAAAAAAGTCATTTTCCACAAATGACCTGTGGTTTTTATTAACTTAGAGAAAAAAATAAAGGAACTACTAATGACAAAATGGGTTTATACTTTTGGTGACGGAGCCGCAGAAGGCGACGCCAGCATGCGTAATCTGTTGGGTGGTAAGGGTGCTAACTTGGCCGAAATGAGCCGTGTCGGTGTGCCTGTTCCACCGGGTTTCACGATTACGACAGAAGTTTGTACGTATTATTATGAAAACAATCATTCATATCCTGCTGATTTAAAAGATCAGGTTATGGCTGCTTTATCCGCAATCGAAGCCAAAATGGGTAAGAAGTTTGGTGATGCCGAAAATCCGTTGCTGTTCTCCGTTCGTTCCGGTGCTCGTGTTTCCATGCCCGGTATGATGGATACGGTTTTGAACTTAGGTTTAAACGATGAAACAGTAAAAGGCTTGGCTAAAATTTCCGGAAATGAAAAGTTTGCTTATGACAGCTATCGTCGTTTCATCCAAATGTACGGTGATGTTGTGATGGGTGTTGACTCTCACAAATTTGAACATGTTCTGGATCAAGTTCGTGAAACAAACGGATATCAATTCGACAACCAGATGACTGTTGAACAATTGAAAGATGTTGTTGAACAATTCAAGAAAATCTGTGAAGATGATGGTCATCCGTTACCTCAAAATCCAATCGATCAATTGTGGGGCGGTATCGGTGCCGTCTTTGGTTCTTGGATGGTTGATCGTGCTATCTACTATCGTAAGCTCAACAATATTCCTGGTGACTGGGGTACTGCTGTTAACGTTCAAACAATGGTCTTCGGTAACTCGGGCGATAACTCGGCAACCGGTGTTTGCTTCTCTCGTGACCCGGCAACCGGTGAAAACTACTTCTACGGTGAATACTTGAAGAATGCTCAAGGTGAGGACGTTGTGGCCGGTATTCGGACACCGCAACCAATGACAAAATTAGTCAAAGAACGCCGTGGTATTGAATTACCGTGTATGGAAGAAGAATTCCCCGCTCTGTTCAAAGAATTGTCTGATATTCGGGCTAAATTAGAAGCTCACTATAAAGACATGCAGGATATGGAATTCACAATCCAAGACGGTAAATTGTGGATGTTGCAGACACGTAACGGAAAACGGACGGGAACAGCTGCTTTGAAAATCGCTGTTGATATGGTGCGTGAAGGCTTAATCGACAAAGAAACAGCTATTTTGCGTGTTGAAGCTGCTCAATTGGATCAATTGTTGCACCCGATGTTTGATAAGAATGAGAAAAAAGACGTTATCGCAACTGGCTTACCTGCTTCTCCGGGAGCTGCTGTCGGTGAAATCGTTTTCTCGGCTGAAGATGCTGAAAAAGCTGCCGGCGAAGGACGTAAGGTCGTTTTGGTTCGTGTTGAAACATCTCCGGAAGATATTGCCGGTATGCATGTTTCTCAAGGCATCTTGACCGCTCGCGGTGGTATGACTTCACACGCTGCCGTTGTTGCTCGTGGTATGGGTAAACCCTGTGTTTCCGGTGTTCCTAACTTGCGAATCGATTACACTGCTCAAACATTAACTGTTGATGGTGTTACCTTGAAAGCCGGTGATATGATCTCTATCGACGGAACAACAGGTCAAGTTATGGCCGGCGCTTTGAAATTAGTCGTTCCTGAAATGGCTGGCGATTTCGGTGAGTTTATGGGCTGGGTTGACAGCATTCGTAAACTGCGTGTCCGTGCTAATGCCGAAACACCGACAGATGCTAAAACAGCTAAATTGTTTGGTGCCGAAGGTATCGGTTTGTGCCGGACAGAACACATGTTCTTTGATCCGTCTCGGATTAACCACATGCGTGAAATGATTTTGGCTAACAATGAAGCCGATCGTCGTAAAGCTTTGGCTAAATTGTTGCCTTATCAACGTCAGGACTTTGTTGACTTATTCACAATTATGGATGGTCTGCCTGTTACGATTCGTCTGTTAGATCCTCCTTTGCATGAATTCTTGCCGAACAAACGTTCAGAACAAGAAGAAATCGCAAAAGAAATGGGCATTTCTGTTGATGAGATTATTGCTCGGACGGCTCAATTACACGAAGCTAACCCGATGTTGGGTCTGCGTGGTTGCCGTTTGGCTATCGTTTATCCGGAAATTTGTGAAATGCAAACGCAGGCTATCATTGAAGCTGCTTTAGAAGTCGCTTCAAAGGGTATCAAAGTCATTCCGGAAATCGAAGTTCCTTTGATTACTTCTAAGAAAGAATTGGAAATCTGCAAGCACATTATTGATACAACGGCTGAAAAAGTCTTTGCTGAAAAAGGTGCTAAAGTTGAATACTTCGTTGGTACAATGATTGAATTGCCTCGTGCTGCCATCTTGGCCGACGAAATCGCCGAAGTTGCTGATTTCTTTGAATTCGGAACAAATGACTTGACTCAAACAACTTTGGGTATGAGCCGTGATGATGCCGGTAGTTTCTTGCCGACTTTCGTTACAAAAGGCATCTATTCTGCCGATCCGTTCCAATCTTTGGATCAAAACGGTGTTGGCAAGTTGATTGCTATGGCTTGTAAGTCCGGTCGTGCAACAAAAGCTGGTTTATACCTCAGCATTTGTGGTGAACATGGTGGTGATCCGGCCTCTATTGAATACTTGAATCAATATCTGGACGGTGTTTCATGTTCTCCGTATCGTGTTCCTATCGCTCGTTTGGCTGCAGCTCAGGCTGCCGTTAAAGCGAAGAAGGCTTAATACGACCCAAGGAAATAAAAACATCTCTCCGAAACAAACGGAGAGATGTTTTTTTATATCACACCCATATATCACATATTGTATTGAGTACAAACCATTACTAACGTTCTTTCTGATTATTTGAACGTAATTGCACACAAAGAGGACACTTTGGCGTATATGGAAAATATTTGTAAAACAGACCTTGAAATGGCACTTTCTGATAAGTTATATGAGATTCAACCATACTATCCAGTGACTTCTGATAAAACCGACGTTGTGTTTGAGTCAACATCTGATTATTATTTAATAAATCTCTTAAGTTATTAATTTTATCATGCTCATCCAAAAGACTTTGTGTATCAAATGAACGACCAAGGATTATTTCTACTCCACCTAAAAAAGCTGAAAGCAGCGCTCCCGTAACTAAAAACTTTAATATAAAACCGGAAAGTTTCCTTTTTTTACTCTGATTCTCTAGCATATTCATTCCTCCATAGCCATTCTATTTAATCTACCATATCTTATAATTTCTGTCAACAATATTCAAAAAATCACATTACTCATGTAATGCTGCATATTCAAAAATAACCCTATAAAAAAAGAGGCTTCTAACAAGCCTCTTTAACAATGAGAATAGATTGAACTAAAATGTATATCTAAAGCCCAGATATCCTTCGTGAGCTTGCATTTTTAACTTTGGCCAATCATAAAATTCCTTTTTGCCGGCATCAACATAGCGATACCCCAAATCAACATTCAAAGCACGACTAACAGCCAATGTTAAACCGGCACCGGCATTCCAGGCAAATGATGAACCGTCTTCATTATAAGAAGATGAGTGATGCCGTTTTTCAAAATCTGTATAAGCAAATCCGGCGCCAACATTAACGAAAGGACGAATGATAGATCTGATCGGAATATCATAATACAGTTGCAACATAACACGTTGTTGTAAATAGCTATATTCCCCGTAATCTGCCCGAGAAGAGCTTGCCCAATCCAATTCAGCACGAATATCCTTTACACGAACCCCAAAAGCCGCCCCATATGTAAATACCGTATTGCTTTCTTTTGAATGATCAATGCCATCCAACTCTGCCTCTAACCCCGTTCCGGCAAATCGAACAGCAAGATAGGGACCATTATTTGTCTTGGCAAAAACAGATGAGGACATCATCAACGCTGCCATAGCAAAAATCCATTTTTTCATTCCAAAATCCTTTCTCTCATTAACTTCTTTATGATACATATTTTAATATATTTTTTCAAGAAAAAAATCCCCTCCAAAAGGAGGGGAAAATTTTATTCAGCTTCTGATGAATAAACAGAAAAGGCCTTTTTAATCTCTCCTTCATTAACAGAAACACCAAATGTATCCGCATAAGAGGAAACAATATCGCTTACCAATTCATTGCCGATACTATCTTTTAAAGAGGCTTTTACCTGCTGATATTCGGCTGAGTCTTGATTCAACTCCGGATAAGTAACTCTATCCGTAACGGCAATTAAAATGCCTTCCGTAACCGGAATCATAGCTGCATTCTTTTCTCCCGTCTTTTGCATAAAGACGTCATCCGTTGCTTCAGCGGGTAAGTCTTGGAGGTTATTGCGGTCAATGTTCTTGGCTTGGATAATCTTAAAATTACCAAAAACACCTTGTGCCGATAATGATGATCCTTTTTGAGTCCGCTCTAATATCTGTTCAGCTATTTGATTTTGTTGCTCTTTCTGTTTTTCTTGCGTCCACAAACGAACCAGTTCCGGACGAACCGTGTTAAACTCTTTTTGAGAAACCGGAATAACTTCCGTCAGCTGAGCAACCAAATATCCTGTTCCATTCTCAATTAAAGGTGTCGTATCTCCTTTTTGAATCGTAAATATACTTTGCAGCATTTCCTGATTATTCAAATCTTCAGACACTTTTTGACCATCAGCCAACGTTCCGGATACATCGACGCGTTCAACCGTCAAAAGCGGTAAATTCAATTGCTGTGAAACTCGTTCTAAGGAATCTCCTGCCCCTAAAATATCCTCAATTTGTTTAACGGTTTCATACATCGTATCATACGTCTTTTCCTGAGCCAATGATGTCTTAATTTTAGCGCGAATTTCTTTTTCAGGCAGAGTCTTTGCCGCTTGAATATCCCGCACTAACAACACATGCCATCCTAAAGGACTTTGAACCGGTCCAATGATTTGATTCCGAGAGGCTGTAAAAACAGGCTCCACCAACTCTTCTAATAGCTCTTCACGAACAATATACCCAAAATCTGTTTGCTCGGAAGTCTGCCCCAATTTATCAACCGCTGTACGAGCAAAATTTTCCGCTGTTAACCCTTGAAGAGCAGAACGAGCTGCCTCTTCTGTTTCAAAACGCATTTGACTAACAGCTCGTTTTTCAGGAGTCATGTACTGATTTTTCTGCTCATCATAAACCGCATTGATTTCTTCATCAGAAACTTGAACTCGATCTAACATCATTTCCGGTGTTAAACGAACGACGTTAAACGTCCGATATTCCGGAGAAATAAACTGATCCGAATAAGCTTCAAAATACTCCTTCAACTCTTCCTCTGTCGGCTTTTCCTTTAATTGAATCTTGTCCGACTCAATCAATAACGCCGACACATCCCGTTTTTCATTCTGATATTTATACAATATTTTCGCTGATTTTTCAGGAGTATATGCTATACTCTTAACAGCATACACCAAATGTTGCATTGCTAGCTCATTTTGAAGTTTCTCGGCTAATTCCGACTCGCTCATTTTCATTTGACGCAAATACGCATAGAATAAATTCTTATCGAATTGTCCTAATGCGTCTGCAAAAGCCGGATTTTTCTCAACATACTTTTGGACCGCGGCATTTGAGGCTATCAAGCCTAATAATTCTTTCACTTGCTCGTTAATCAAGGCATTGATTTGTTGTTCAACAACACGATCCGCCAATCCCATTTCAACTGCTTTTTTGGGAGAAATATATCCTCCGGCCAATCCATTTAATTTTTGACGCTCTTGTTCAAAAGTCTGCAATATCTGGTTTGGAGATATAGTCTTATCGCCAACTCGAACAGCTTCATCCGAATACCGTGTCGTATTAGACAATCCACCAATTCCCCAAAAAGCAACCATACTAAGCGCCAACGCGGTAAAAATACCTTTCGCAACCCAGCTATTACCTACTTTATTAAAAAATATCATCATGATGTTTATTCCCCTCTGTTACTCAAACTGAATCCGTTATATCTTAAAACACTTCCTTTGACAAGTCATTTTGATGAATCAACCTTATTTTTGATGCATTTTGGCCTGTAATAAATCTATCGCCTCTTCCAACGATGGTACGGCATCTTTTTTCTTAACCGAAGCCATCATTTTACCACACTTAACATAAGGACCATAGCGGCCGATTTGATAAGTCACCTCTTCATTTTCCCATTTACCGAGCTTGGTTACTTTTTGTTTCTCGCTTGCTTGACTCAGTAATGTCAAGGCTCGCGCTAAATCAACCGTCAAAACGTCATCCGTTGCCTCTAATGACTTATATGTCTTTCCACGACGGACGTAAGGTCCGAACTTGCCTAAGCCGGCCTCAATCAACTCATTCGTTTCCGGATCATTCCCTAAAGGACGTGGCAGTGACAATAATGACAGTGCTTTTTGAATATCTATACTATCGGGAGCCATTCCCTTTGGCAAACTAATACGTTTCACATCTTTTCCCAACCCCTGTTGAACATACCAACCATAAGGTCCTTTGCGAACGGTTATATCGGCACCAGAAGCATCTTTTCCCAATTCAAAGACTTGCTTTTCTGTCGGCGTTTCCTCTATCGGCTGACCATTTTCATCCCGAGGTGCATCAATACTTGCAAACTGTTTCGTATACTTACACGTCGGATAATTAGAGCACCCAATAAAAGCCCCAAAGCGCCCAACATGCAATGCCAATTTACCTGTCTTACACTCCGGACAAATACGAGATTCTTCTGTCGGGAATAAATGCTTTTCCAACGATTTTGCGACTGTTTCCAGAACCTCTCCCATTTTATGAGGTTCAACACTTTTGACCGTTGCATCAAACTGTTTCCAAAAATCTCCTAAAACCTGTTTCCACTGAACTTGTCCGTTCGTAATATCATCCAGTTTGTTTTCCAGATTAGCTGTATAATCATACTGCACATACTGATTAAAATAATTTTCAAGGAAAGCCGTCACAATTCGACCGCGATCCTCCGGAATAAAACGCTTGGATACCAACTTAACATATGAACGTTCTTGCAAAACCGACAAAATCGTCGCATATGTCGATGGACGACCAATGCCTAGCTCTTCCAACTTTTTAACCAAACTGGCTTCGGAAAAACGTGGTGGCGGCTCGGTAAAGTGTTGTTCCGCCAACACATCCAATGTCGTCAAAGATTCACCTTCATTCATCAGCGGTAATAATGTATTATCATCATCGTCTTTGGCATCATCAATATCTTCTTTATAAACCTTGATAAATCCAGGAAATGCTATTGTTTGACCCGTTGCCCGCAGTTGAACACTCCCGTCCGAGGCCGGAATATCAATCCCAACCTTATCCATAAGGGCACTTTCCATTTGGCAGGCGACGGTTCTTTTCCAAACCAACTCATAAAGCTTCAACTGATCCGCTGTTAAAAAGGCTGCCATTTTTTCAGGAGTCCTCATAACATTGGTCGGACGAATTGCTTCGTGCGCCTCTTGAGCATTCTTGGAATTATTCTTATAAAAACGCGGTTTTTCTGGCAGATAGTCCTTACCATAACTTTGCTCAATCAACGTTCTGGTTGCCGTTATAGCCTCATTTGACAAAGCGACACTATCCGTACGCATATATGTAATTAAACCGGCTGTTTCCCCACCAATATCAACGCCTTCATACAAGTTTTGTGCAATTTGCATCGTTTTTTTGGCAGCAAAACCAAGCTTGCGAGAAGCTTCTTGTTGTAAGGTTGATGTCGTAAATGCCGGTGCCGGATTTCGTTTAACTTGCTTGCGCTCAATGGCTCCGACAGAAAAAGCTGCCGACTCTACCCGTCGTTTAACATCTTGAGTGATTGTCCCGTTTGCTAAATCAAACTTCGTCAATTTTTTACCGTTAACATGAGATAACCTCGCTCGAAATTTTTCCGAACGAATTGTATTCAAATCAACGTCTATACTCCAGTATTCTTGGGGCTTAAATGCTGCTATCTCATCCTCACGCTCACAAATCAATCGCAAAGCAACCGATTGAACTCGACCTGCTGATTTCGCCCCTGGGAGTTTCCGCCATAGTAACGGAGAAATATAAAATCCCACAAGATAATCTAAGGCACGACGAGCCAAATAAGCATCCACAAGTTGCATATCAATTTCTCGCGGATTTTTCATAGCCTCTGTAATTGCCGACTTGGTAATTTCATGAAAAACGACGCGATAAACCGGTAATGTCGCCGGTAGTTTTTTACGACGTTTGAGCTCTTGCAAAACATGCCATGCTATAGCCTCCCCTTCCCGATCAGGGTCCGAGGCCAAATAAAGCGCATCTGCCTTAGACAAGGCTTGAACAATCTCTCGCACAACCTTTTCGGCCCGTGGTTGAATCTCCCAATCCATTGCAAAATCTTCATCCGGACGCACAGAACCGTTCTTGGCCGGAACATCGCGAATATGACCAAAACTGGCTTTGACCAGATAATCTTTTCCTAAATATTTATTGATTGTTTTCGCCTTTGATGGAGATTCCACAATGACAAGTTTCATTTCTTACTCCCTAGAATAAATGAGTGAAACACGATTACCCGGATATCGTTCCAAACGCCCGGCCAATTCCAGCTCAACTAAAATAATGTTAATCAGACGAACGTCAAGTCCTGTCTCTTGAATAATATGCTCAACAGAAACCATTTCAGGTCCTAAATTATGCACAACCATTTCACGTGCCGAAGAAATAGTATCATCGTTAATTGGTTCGGGCTTAAATATGTCTTCAGCCACTAACTCACGAAGATTAAATGTTTTTAAATGTTCCAATGTTGCTAAAACATCTTCAGCAGTCTCAACCAAAACCGCTCCATCCCGAATAAGGGCATTTGGACCGGCACTTCTGGGGTCAACAGGAGAGCCTGGAACGGCAAACACTTCTCGACCTTGACTTAATGCCTCTCTTGCCGTAATCAATGAACCGGATCGCTCCTGCGCCTCAATAACAACTGTCCCCAAAGACAACCCAGCAATAATTCGGTTACGACGCGGGAAATTACGAGGGGACAAAATTGTTCCGAACGGAAATTCGGAAACCAAGCAACCGTAGCGACTGATTTCTGTATAAATATCCCTATTTTCTTCAGGATAAACCCCATCAACAGAAGTTCCCAAAACAGCCGTTGTAGCAGGTCTATCCTCAATAACAGATAATGCTCCTTGATGGGCGGAACGATCTATACCGCGCGCCATGCCGGACACAATATTATAACCATGACGCACAAGATCATGCGCTAATTGACGAGCCAATCCCTTTCCATTTGCCGAGGCATTTCTTGTTCCAACAATTGATATAGCCGGCTTATCCAATGTTTTTACCTGTCCTTTTACAAACAAAATCGGTGGAGCATCAGATGTCCGTTTTAAAAGAGCTGGATAGTCCACCTCTTTCAAGAAAAGGACTTGAACGCCTGTTCGTGTAGCTAACTCTAATTGCTCTTCTGCATGAGCTACCGTTGCGGGAACAATCGGCTTTCTTCGTCCCCCTTGACGAGCCAATTCGCCTAAATGACGAATAGCTTCTGTCGCGCTCCCATAAAAAGAAATGAGCTGATTAAATGTCGTCGGGCCGACATTTTCACTGAGCATCAAGCGGAGCCAATTTACTTTTTCTTCATTTGAGAGTGGCATCTTTCTTCCTTTTTAAGTTGATTTTTGTTTCTTCTCCATGTATTAATCTCTGAATATTGCTTCTGTGTCTAAAGCAAGATAAAAGAGCTAAAACAGCAAAACAAACAACAGCCTCTGGTGTTCCCCAAATAAAAGCGTAAATCGGCGCCAAACATAATGCCGTCAAAGCCGACAAGGAAGAGTAGCGGAATAAAACAGCCATAATCAACCACGTTAAACATGCCATAACACCAACAAACGGCGTAACAACAAGCATCATTCCCAATGTCGCCGCGACACCTTTTCCGCCTTTAAAACGCAACCAAATCGGATAATTATGCCCGACAACCGCCATAAAACCGGCTATCAATCCCATATTTTCGGATTTAAATAGATATTCACATAGAAAAGCGGCTAATCCAGCTTTGCCCAAATCAAAAACCAATGTTAAAAAAGCTAAATCTTTGCGTCCGGTTCGCAACACATTGGTTGCTCCGATATTACCTGAGCCGATTTTTCTGATATCTCCCAATCCTGCCAATCGCGTAATCACAAGCCCAAATGGTACAGAACCAAGTAAATATCCAAAAATCAAAGAAAATATAACGGGGAACATATTAAACTCCTTTATAAAAGTGACACACTATTGTAACGTAATATTTTAAAAAGGCAAGAAAAAAAAGGAAATCCCTCTTTTTTTACAACTTCAGCCTTTTAATTACAACGATTTAACCGCATCTTGTATTTGAAATTGAATTTTTGTCTGACCACGCCACGAGTCCTGTTTTAAAACACCAGCTACATGGAAATAAGCATTCCGAGAATTTAACAGTTGATGTCCCATCTCTGTATCCGCCGCCCGAAAAGCTATTGCCTGAAGATATAAGCCACCTCGCCCCGTTAAAGTGCATCCAATATGTCCATTCTTTAACAGAACACATCGATTAATCATCACATCTTTAATAACAAAACGAGGTTCCGGATTAGCCTCACCGAAAGGAGCCAGCATATTAATTTGATTAACTAATTCAACTGTCGCACCGCCAATATCCAAAACACCGTCAATTTCCAAAGTCGATGCTTTATGAGTAGTCATCTCCGGCGTAATATTTTCCCTTAAATATCTATAGAAATCATCTAATTTTTCCCGTTTAAGAGAAAAACCGGCCGCCATCGGATGTCCCCCTCCTCGAGAGAGAATCCCTTTGCTAATCGCATTCATAACGAGGGTCCCTAAATCAACCCCTTGTACCGAACGAGAAGACCCCTTAACTTCATCACCCTCTACACTTAAAGCAAAAACCGGTAAATTATATCTATCCTTTAAGCGTCCCGCAACAATACCGACAACTCCTTGATGCCAGTGCTCACCTTTAACAAAAATAAAAGGGTCATTCTCCGGCTTGCTATCAGCTTGCTCTATTGCCTCCAATAAAACTGCTGCTTCTATATCTCGTCGTTGCAAATTAAGCTCTTCCAGCGTATGCGCCAAAACAGATGCTTGAATCCGATCCTGACAAGACAAAAGTTGCATTCCTATATCCGATTGCCCGACACGACCACAAGCATTCACTCGGGGACCAAACACATACCCCAGATGATATGCCGAAGGAGGTTCGGATAATCCAACAAGCTCAGCCAAAGCGACTAGTCCCTTATTTTCGCCTTTCTTCATCTGATTGAGTCCGGCTTTGACAAAGAGTCGGTTAACCCCTTGTAGACGAACCACATCACACACGGTTCCAAAAGCAACTAAATCCAAAAAACGGATTAGATTCGGTTCATTCCTTTTTAAATAAAATCCTCGTTCTCTTAAAATTGTATTCAAAGCCACCGTAAACAAAAACACAACGCCAACTGCTGCCATATAGTGACAGGGATGCCCAACAGGCTCATCCAACCTTTTCGGATTAACAACGGCATATGCATTCGGAAGACTCTGCTCGGCATCATGGTGATCCAAAACGATAATGTCCAACCCTAGTTTTGTGCCAATTTCTATTGGCTCAAAAGCAGTCATACCACAATCCAAAGTCGCAACCAAACGACATCCCTTATCATAAAACTCTTTCATTTTTAATGCATTGGGACCATATCCTTCTTCACGTTCCGGAATAAATGTATAAACAGAAACGCCTATTTCTTCTAAAAACATCTTCAATAAAGCCGTTGATGTTGCTCCATCCACATCATAATCACCCATCAAACCTATCGGTTCTCCGGCCTCAATCGCATCCGCCATTCGTTTGGCCGCTTTTTCCATATCCTTTAAAGAGAGTGGATTCGGCAAATTATGTTTTAATGTCGGATATAAAAAAGCCTCTACCGCGTCCAACCCCACACCACGCGAAGCTAAAATTCGAGCTACAACCTCTGGTAAATCAAACCGTTGTGTCAATGCCAAAACCAATCTGGTATCTGTCGACGGCATCTCCCATGCCAATCCGTTCAGCGAGCACGTCACATCCAAAACAGCCATAACAAACCTTTCTTTTCTTCGTTTTTTTTAGGATACTTTTTTTATAATTTAAAATCAAGAAAAAAATCCGTAAAAAGTCTTGCAAAGCAAAAATTGCTCGTTTATACTGCTATTAAATAATGAGGAGTATAAGGAGACAGAAATGAGTCAAAATATCTTGTTCATAGCCAGTGAAATGACCCCCTTCATCAAAACAGGCGGATTGGGTGATGTCGTGGGTTCTCTGCCGAAGTCTTTAATAAATGAAGATGTTCATGTCAAAGTAATTATTCCGCTCTATTCCGGAATTAACTATCAGAAGTATGGTCTGTTTAAGGTGATGGAAGGCAATTGTGTTGAAATGGGTAATTGCCATGAATTTTTCTGTGTCCACCAATCAAATTACATCCCCGGTGTTGAAACTTACTTCATTGAGTTTAATAAGTATTTCTATCGTAACGGTGTTTATGATGATAGGGGAAGCCATATTGCTTATCAAGATAATGCCTATCGCTATGCCTTTTTCTGTCGAGCTGCTCTACAGGTCGCAAAAGACTTGCGCTATCAACCGGATGTTATCCATGTCCATGATTGGCAAACTTCTTTAATTCCCTACTACATCAAGCATGATCACGATCCTTTCTTTGATAAGACTAAGACTCTATTAACAATTCACAATCTCCCCTATCAGGGACGTTTCCCTGCTGATGTCGTCCCTTACGCCAAAATAGATTGGGCTGATTTTCATGCCGGTGCTTTCGAGGATTACGGATGTATCAACTTTTTAAAAGGTGGTCTGCGATTCGCTGATAAATTAAATACTGTTTCTCCTAATTATGCGCATGAGATTTTAACTCCTGAATTCGGTGCCGGATTGGACTTTTTGCTTCGTGAAAGACAAAATGACTTGTGTGGTATCTTAAACGGCATTGATACACAATTATGGAATCCGGCAAAAGATTTAATCATCCCGAAACGTTATTCGGCAAACAGTTTTGAGGAAGGAAAACAAAGAAATAAGGAAGAACTTGTGCGTCGAACAGGTCTGGCTAGCGCGTCTCAGCCAATCTTCGGCATGGCTGTCCGATTGGCCGAGCAAAAGGGTATCGGCATGTTATCTCAATGCATTGAACCTGTTCTGAACACAATGCAATGCCAGTTTGTCATTATGGGACAAGGAGATCAATGGGCTCAAAATTATTTTGAATCTCTACCGAAAAAATACCCCGGACGAATCTCTGTCAAAATTGGTTTTGATCCGGAAATGGAACACTGGATTGATGCGGGAAGTGATTTTTCTCTTGTTCCCTCACTGTATGAACCTTGTGGATTAAAGCAAATGGTCAGCCAAACCTATGGAGCATTACCAATTGCCAGAGCCACCGGCGGATTGGACGATACCGTATATAATTATAATGAATATTACGGCGTCGGAACGGGATTCAAGTTTAAGGATATATCTCCGATGGCGCTTTATAATACTATCGGTTGGGCAAACGCCACTTATTTTGATCGCCCGCAACACATTCATTCAATGCGTCATTTGGCTATGAAACAAAACTATTCATGGTCAAAATCGTCAAATGATTATAAAAAACTTTATCAAAAAATGTCTGGAGGATATTAATGCAAAAAATTTCTGTTGCTATTATTGGATGGGGTAATGTCGGTCGTGGATGTAAACGTGCTATTGCCGAAAGCTCTGATTTATATTTGGCTGGTGTCGTTCGTCGTCCTGCATCGCTGGCAAAACATGATCCGACTTTAGAAAATACTCACGTTGTTGATGATATTACAAAATTAGATAAAGTAGACGTTGCTTTGTTATGTATTCCATCAAGAGAAGTTCCCGATCGTGTTAAAGAATATCAGGCTTTAGGTATTTGTACAGTAGATAGTTTTGATGAACATGATCGTATTCCCGGTATTAAAAAAGAGTTGGATATTGTCGCAAAAGCAAAAAAGGTTGTATCTATTTTTGCAACAGGTTGGGACCCCGGCACTGACTCTGGTATCCGTGCAATTATGAAAATTGCCTCTATTACCGGCCACACAACTACAACTTTCGGCGGTAAAAAAGGCGGAAGAAGCATGGGACACACTGCCGCTGTCAAAGCAATTCCCGGTGTAAAAGATGCCGTATCGCTTACCTTGGAAAATGGTCGCGGAAAACATAAGCGTCAAGTCTATGTTGAGCTTTTATCGGGATTTGATGCACAGCAAGTTGAAACTGCCATTAAAAATGATGCTTATTTCG
The DNA here is from genome assembly GCA_949292205.1 of uncultured Alphaproteobacteria bacterium. GTDB lineage: Bacteria > Pseudomonadota > Alphaproteobacteria > CAAHEQ01 > UBA3637 > CALXZG01. The sequence continues at coordinate 13,802 of CASEYR010000001.1, read as the reverse complement.
TTAATGATCCCACGGAGGTAAAATTTGTAAAGGATATTAATAAGTATAATACACTTCATCACGAAGGGGCCGTTGAAAGAACCGGCATGCAAGTCAATCAAATCTATACTGCCGAAGGAAACAATCCGGAATGGACTGCGAATATCATGGTTTCTTGTATTCGTGCATGTATTGCATCCCGAGATCGTGGTGAGTATGGAACATATACATTTATTGAACGCCCTTTGATTGATTACCTTCCCGGACAAACATTAGATGAAAAACTAGAGGGTTACTAAATACACTGCCTTCTTCAGAAAGCAATTAAACCTCAACAGAATGTTGAGGTTTTTTTTATGATCTATAATATTATGCTTTCATCCATAAATATTTCTTTTGTATCTGGGTGAAATATTTGTTAAGCTTTAAACTTTATAAAACCAGCAACAGATGTTGCTGGTTCATTTTAATCTATTATATCTTAATCCTCAAACGAGTACAAGCTATCAAATCGAGCCGCATACATAACGTCCTTAACCTTTCCCTTAACACCCTTTATGGAAAGATTAACCCCCTTGGAAGATGCTTCATCATGTGCAATAACAAACATCCCTAATGCTGCGGAATCAATAAAATCACATTCAGCCATATTAAAGACAACCTTTCTATCCTGAGCACTTTTAATCAGCGATACTATTTCAAAGAACGTATCATGATCCCGAAATGTAAAAGAACCGGAAATAACTATCTCCTTACCGTCCTTAATACCAACTGTTTTATAATTCATGTTTTGATCTCCTTAACTGTTTTTTTTATCTTTGCCTATTTTTGAACTTTCGTCAAGCCTTATTTATCATATTTAGCATTTTTTTTACGAAAAACAAGGTATGTTGGTTTTCTACCGGCTAAAATACCCTTTTTCTCGTATCTTGTCGGAACCCAATCCTCTGGTGGGTGACTTGTATCCTTATGAACTTGAGTAAATAAGCCAGACAAATCCATTTGCTCTTTTGCCCACTCGGCATATTCCAAAACATCAGTGGCGACATAAACAGCCCCCGTGTCCGAAACCAAACGAGCTAAATCTTTGATATTTCTTTGATTGACAAAGCGTCGTTCGGCATGACGTGCCTTTGGCCAAGGATCCGGATATAAAATAAAAATACGTTCAAATCCACCTGTCGGAAATTGGAGAAACAAAGGACGTATATCATCCGGCCAAATACGCACATTATCCGTTCTTTCCGGAGCTAAATCCGTATTGGTTGCCTGCTTCATATGCGATCCGTTCAGATGAGCCAACAATGAAGCAACTCCGTTCATAAACGGCTCTGCCCCAATAAACCCAACCGTCGGATACTGTAAAGCTAATTCGGCTACGTGTTCTCCGCCACCAAAACCAACCTCTAACCAAACCTCCGTCGGTTTAATCCCAAAAAGTGTACTCAAGTCTATCTGTTGACCGTTCTCCGGCTGTTTTAAAACAACTTTTGGCAACAGATCGTCAATCAACTTTTGCCGAGATCCCTTTATGGGTTTGCCCTTACGCCGTCCAAAAAAACGCTTATCTTCCGTTGGTTTTTCCATTATTCTTCATCCAAACTGCTATGAACGTTCCAGATATCCTTGGCATATTCGGAAACCGTTCTATCAATTGAAAATTTACCTGAACGCGCTATATTCAACAGTGCTTTTTTAGCCCACAATCTTTTATCCCGATAGTCGTGAGCCAGTCGCTCTTGCGTTCCGACATAGGATTCAAAATCAGCTAACAGCATATAGTAGTCTTTGAACATAATGCTCTGGAATAGCGGAACGAAGAGATTTTTATCCTCTTTAGGTGTAAAAATACCCGATGTTAAACTATCCATAACTCGTTTAATATTGGCATCTTGATTATAATAATCCCATGGTTTATGCGATTCCGCTCTTTGACGCTCATGCACTTGTTCGGCAGTCAAGCCGAATAAATAGAAGTTCTCCTCACCAACCTCTTGCATAATCTCAATATTGGCACCATCCAATGTCCCGATTGTCAAAGCTCCGTTCATTGCAAATTTCATATTGCTTGTTCCCGAAGCTTCAAAACCGGCTGTCGAAATCTGTTCACTGACATCAGCCCCCGGGAAAACAACTTCCGCTACGGAAACTTTGTAATCCGGAATAAAAACAACTTTCAGTTGACCAGCAACGCGCGGGTCATTATTAACAACAGAACCGATATTGTTTATCAACTTGATAATCAATTTAGCCATATCATAGCTGGGCGCTGCCTTTCCGCCAAACACATATACGCGGGGGGCTGTCAACTTAACGCCGTCTTCTACAATAGACAAGTACTGATGAATAATATGCAATACATTCAATAATTGCCTTTTGTATTCGTGAATCCGTTTTACCTGACAATCAAAAATTGCATTTGGATCTACTTTAATACCGGTTGTCCGATCAATTAAGGCGGCTAGATTCTTTTTATTTTCTAACTTAATCGCCATTAACTCATCTAATGCCTCCTCATTTTCTGCCAGATGTTCTAACTTTTTCAGCTGTGATAAGTCCGTAATCCAACCATTGCCGATATGCTTAGAGATAAACGCCGATAATCCTCGGTTAGAGTTGAACAGCCAACGGCGCGGTGTAACACCATTCGTCTTATTATTGAACCGTTCGGGCCACATCTCATAAAAATCAGGAATCAAATTATGCTCTAGCAATTGTGTGTGAATTTCTGCAACTCCATTCACAGAAAAACTACCAACAATAGCCAAATGGGCCATACGAATTTTCTTTTCGCTTCCTTCTTCAATCAAGGACATCCGAGCCAATTTGCCTGTATCCCCCGGATATTTATCCATAACTTGACGCATCAACCAATCATTGATTTCATAGATGATAGATAGGTGTCTCGGCAAAAACTTTTCAAACATAGCTACCGGCCACTTTTCAAGTGCTTCCGGCAATAATGTGTGGTTCGTATACGCCATCGTCTTTGACGTAATCCGAAATGCTTTATCCCAATCCAATCGATAAACATCCATCAAAATACGCATTAACTCAACAATCGCCAGCGTCGGATGCGTGTCGTTTAATTGAATAACTACTTTATCTGGCAACTCTTCAAAATCCGTATGGTCTTCTAAGAAACGGCGAATAATATCATTGATAACACATGATACAAAGAAGTATTGTTGCATTAAACGTAAATAACGTCCCTGCTCTACCGCATCAGAAGGATACAACACTTTAGAAATCGTTTCCGTTTTAATGTTTTGCTCAACGGCTTCTACATATCCGCCCTTGTTAAATGTTTCAATATCTAATGTATTTGTTGACTTTGCCGAAAACAGTCGCAAGTAATTAACCGTTTTTCCACCATAGCCGACGATGGGCATATCATACGGAACACCTAAAACCTGATTGGTATTAACCCAATGAGGCTCACGATGGCCATCTTTCTCTTCAAAAATAACCTGACCACCGATCTGAACCAAATAAGACCGATCGGCACGCTCTATCTGCCATGGAGAAGAACGCTCTAACCAAGAATCTGCGTGTTCTTTTTGCCAACCATTATTAAAGTATTGTTTAAACAAGCCAAACTGATAGTTAATACCGTACCCGTATCCCGGAATCCCTTGTGTTGCCATAGAATCCAAAATACAAGCGGCCAACCGTCCTAATCCGCCATTACCCAAAGCCGGATCATATTCACAGTCTAAAACCTCGGACAAAGGTATCTTATTATCCAAATGGATTTCATTCAGTAAGTCCATAATTTCAAAGCTGTATAAATTATTGGGCAATAAGCGTCCCAGCAAGTACTCTAAAGACAAATAGTAGACCCGTTTTGGGTCTTTTTGTTCATGCCGAGCGGCTGTTGCAAACATACCATCAATACACAAATCACGGACGGCCATAGCTAAAGCCGTAAATAAGTGATCTTTATCAGCTTCGCAAACACGCTTGGACAAAGAATACTTTAAATGCCATTCAATGAGCTTCTGCAGCTGTTCCGCCGTTGGTTTTCGACCGTGATTTATGTTCGTTAAAGCGTCCATTTATATACTCCTCTGATTCAATATAAGAACACAAATAACGAAAAATAACATCTTTTGCAAGCAAAAAATGTGTTTTTATCCGAAAAATATCTATTCACCCTTTAATGTATTTTCAGCTTCTACCACTTCATCAATCATTTCTGCAATTTTATCTGCTGAATTTTCTCTTGCATGCGTCAAAGTAGTTTGTGAAGGAGGAAGCGGAGCAACTGTTTTCTTTGCAGTTGGCACTGATTTATTTTTTCTAATCTTTCTCCAATTTTGAACATTTTTCTGATGTTCTTCGTAAGTAGCTGCAAATACATGTCCACCGGTTCCGTCCGCCACAAAATAAAAATAAGGCGATTCAATCGGATTTAGAACAGCCTCTAACGATGCTCTTCCCGGGTTAGAAATAGCTCCTTCCGGCAACCCGTAAATAACATAGGTATTATAGGGGTGTTGAATCTTTAAATCCTTATAAGTTAGTCGTCTTTTTAAATCCAAACGACCATCCGTTACGGCGTAAATAACGGTCGGATCCGATTGAAGACGAATATTTTTCCTCAACCGATTAAAGAAAACAGAGGCAATACGCTTACGCTCGCTATCACGAGCTGTTTCTTTTTCGACAATCGAAGCCATAACAACAGCTTGATTCGGAGATGTAAATGGCACATTCGGATCTCGATTTTGCCACAGCTCATCCAATGTGCGTGTCATTGCCGATTGCATGCGTCTGATGATTGATTCTTTTGTATCTCCATAAGAGTAATGATATGTATCCGGCAACAGTGTTCCGTTTCTGGGAATTGTCTTAACCGTTCCGGTCAATCCCTTATATAAATCCATCAAATCAACAATTTGTGCCGATGTTAGCCCCTCGGGAGCAACAAAACGACGGATAACCGTTTGACCACTGGTCAGAATATCCATAACCATCTTGGCACTGGCATATCTGGGAAACTGATACTCTCCGGCTTTAATCTTCATGGTGTTACCACTTGCACGCACACCTAGCTCAAAAATCGAAGGACTTCTGATAACACCTTCTGATTTCAATAAATAAGCCGTCCGTTTCAGACTTAACCCTTTGGGAATCACAACCTCTTTTGATTCTACCAAGGGGCCCTCCTCAACAAACTGCGTATAGGTTGTTAAAACACTGCCTCCGATTAAGGAAACTCCGATAAAAAACAGTAAAAAATAAATCAAAACACCGTGTCGCATAAAGTAAAAAAAGCCTCAAAAAGAGGCTTTTCCTTATACCTTTTTGAAAATCAAGCTGCCGTTCGTTCCACCAAACCCAAACGAGTTGGATAAGGCAACATTGACAGTCTTTTCCTTTGCCACGTTCGGAACTAAATCAAATCCTTCTGTTCCTTCTTCCGGATCATGCAGATTGATTGTCGGAGGCAAGACACCATTTTGAATAGCCAAAACAGAATAAATAGATTCAACGGCTCCGGCTGCCCCCAACAAGTGTCCAATACAAGATTTTGTTGAAGACATAGATACTTTTGTGTTACCAAAAATCTCTTTAACCGCATTAAATTCAACCATATCTCCTAACGGGGTTGATGTTCCGTGTGCGTTGATATAGTCAACATCTTCCGGATTTAATCTGGCATTCTTCAATGCTAATTTCATGGCACGCAAACCACCGTTTCCACCCGGAGCTGTAATGTGATGTGCATCTCCGGTCATAGCATAACCGACAACTTCAGCGTAAATCTTGGCTCCACGAGCTTTAGCGTGTTCATATTCTTCCAAAACAACGACACCGGCACCTTCTCCCATAACAAAGCCATCACGGTTCTTATCCCATGGACGAGAAGCTTCCGTCGGATTATCATTATAATGTGTTGACAAGGCTTTTGCTTGAGAGAAACCAGCAATACCTATCGGACAAATAGCCGCTTCGGCACCACCTGCAATCATCACATCTGCCTCATTATTTTTGATGATACGAACAGCATCACCAATAGCATGTGTTCCTGTTGCGCAAGCCGTTACAACGGCATGGTTCGGTCCTTTAAAATTATACTTGATAGATACCTGTCCCGAAATCAAGTTAATCAGTGCCGACGGAATAAAGAACGGAGACAACCGACGCGGCCCTTGCTCTTTAACCAAAATAGCACCAGCCTCTATAGCTTGAAGACCCCCGATTCCTGATCCGATTAAAACACCGGAACGTTCCATCTCTTCTTCTGTTTGTGGCAAATAACCAGAATCTTCAACCGCATCTGTTGCCGCAGCTAATCCGTATAAAATAAAAGGATCAACATGACGTTGTTCTTTCGGACTTAAAACGGAATCCGGTTGAAACTCACCTTCTCCATCACCAACCGGAATTTGTCCGGCAACTTTTGCTACAAAATTTTCGGTATCAAAATATTTAATTCGGGAAAGCCCTGAAACACCAGCGGTAATCCTAGACCAGTTCGTCTTCAACCCGCGACCTAAAGGTGTCAGCATACCCATTCCCGTAATTACAACACGTCTTGTCATGTTTCTCCTTATACAACTATAAAAAAAACAAGGAACGCCACCTTTTTATGAAAAAAGATACAACAGCGTTCCTTTTAATAAACTCTACAGCTACAAATTAAGCTTGTTTTTCAATAAAGTCAATTGCATCTTTCACTGTACGAATTTTTTCGGCAGCGTCATCCGGAATGGAACAACCGAATTCTTCTTCAAAAGCCATAACCAATTCGACTGTGTCCAAACTGTCTGCACCCAGATCATCAATAAAGCTGGAGTTTTCCTGAACTTTGGCTTCATCAACGCCCAAATGTTCAACAACAATCTTTTTGACACGTTCTGCAATATTACTCATGTTAAATTTCCTTTTCTGTTTATTAATTTTTGTCATTTCTGACGAAATCGGAATAGGTTTTAGCACATTTTTTTCCGCTCGTCCAGTCTTTTTTTTGATTTTGGGGTAAAAACAAACATAATAACTTTACTTTCAATATGTTAAATAAAATCTTTACCCCATCCTCAAAAACTAAATCATCACCATGCCGCCATTAACGTGAATGGTCTGACCCGTGATGTAAGAGGCTTCGTCACTTGCCAAAAAGACAACTGCGTTTGCAATGTCCTCAGCCGACCCCAGACGAGCCATCGGGATGCGCTTTAGCAAAGCCGCTTTGGCTTCTTCCGGCAAAACATCCGTCATTGGTGTTTCAATAAAACCCGGAGCAACACAGTTCACCGTAATACCACGGCTGGCTAATTCCTGACCCATACATTTTGACATAGCAATTAAGGCCCCTTTTGAAGCTGCATAGTTTGCTTGCCCCACATTTCCCATTACGCCAACAACAGAAGCCATTCCGATAATACGACCGAAACGACGCTTCATCATGCCCGGCATAACGGCGCGAGCCAAACGGAAGCCGGCAGTTAAGTTAATATCCAAAACTTTTTGCCATTGATCATCTGTCATACGCATGGATAAGCCGTCCTTTGTAATACCGGCATTATTGACTAAAATATCAATTTTACCCATATCGGCTTCTGCTTTTTTCACCAATTCATTCAAGCTGTCCGCATCCGTTAAATTGGCCGAGTAAACGTAAACACGGTCACCCAATTCTGCCTTAAATGCGTTCAATGTATCTAAATTCATATCCGTCAAAGCCAGCGTTGCACCTTGAGCATGCAGTTTCTTGGCGATTTGACGCCCGATACCACCCGTAGCCCCTGTGATTAACGCTGTTTTACCCGTAAAATCTAACATTTTTTCTCCTTTGTTTTTGATTTTAAGCAACTGCGGTTATAGCATTCATTTTTGCGAAATGCAAGATTTATCCCTAAATTGTCACAAAAGTGTTAATAAACACCTTATTCTGAATAACATCAAATCCATTTTAATTTCTTAAAAACAAATAATACGATACAACCAATAAATACCATTAACAGGCTTATCATTAAAAAACCATAACGATGTCCGCCCAGTGGAATCCCTTCTAAATTCATCCCGAATACACTGGCTAAAAAAGACAGCGGCAAAAATATACCCGCAATAACAGACAGCATATACATATTCCGCTGGACTTTCTTATCATCCATATTTTTTAAAGCGTCTTGATTGACACGAATACGTTTTTCCAACAAATCAATATCTTCAATAATCCGTTGTATCCAGTCAAAATTATCCCTGAGCCCACGATCCATATCCGCAGTAAACCACACAGACCCATGACGAATCAAATTGCCAATCGCCTCTCGCTCGGGCGCCATAAAACGACGAATAACAATCACTTGTCTTAATAGCTCGGATAACTGTTGGTATGTGTTTTGCGGAATATTATTAACGATAATTTTTTCTTCTAACTCATCAACTTGATTTTCAATGCCAACGATTGAATCGGAAACTCCGTCCAACGTATTTTCCAAAATCGATAAAATCAACCCGTTCATATCTTTCGGACCGTCTTTATCAGCAAACAACTCGTCCATCTCCTCAAAGTTAATCGCCGGATGAAGACGTGTACTAATCAAAATCTTATCCGTTGCATACAAACGTAAAAATACCAAGTCATCGGGCTCTGCCCCAGGCATAATGTTAACCGTCCTTAAAACAAGTAAAAGACTATCTTGACGAATACGAATATGCGGTTCGGATATATTCGGATTAGTTAAATTTTCTCGAACCCATAAACTTAAGTCATCCCGCTTTTCAAGCCAACGCAAAGCCCGTGGATCCGATAGATTTAAATGAACCCAAACCGGACGCTTAAAATCAGACAAATCATCAATCTTTTTGATATCTAACGGCTCTGCTCCGCCATGCCCATCCAATATATATCCACTTGCAAAAGACTTTTTCCGAACCATAATCTGTTCCCCTTTCGCTGTTATTTAATTTCATCAAGCAAGAAAAATCAAGACGTTTTATTCGGATATCTTGCTTTTTGTAATAAACTTTGTCATACTGAAAATTAACTGAAGGAGAAAAAATGACTGAAACTATACCGTATGAAATAAAATTTTTACTACCCTCGCGAGCATTACCTTTTTTCGAAAACGCCTTGGAGGAGTTTGCCGGAGCTGTTTTAACGACTCAAATTGAGCACGGAAAGAACAAAGGAAAATGGGAGCTTCAAGCGATATTTGAACAAAAACCGGATAGAGCTATCATCAAAGAACGAATCGCAAATGCCTCGGCACAAGCCCAAATAAAACCACTTTTTTTCAGAATAAAAAAAATGCCTGATATCAATTGGTTAAAAGCAAGTTATCAAGGCTTTCCTCCGATATCCGTAGGACCATACTATATCTATGGCTCTCATATCACGGATCCACTTCCTAAAGACAAAATCTGCCTTAAAATTGATGCAGCTACCGCTTTTGGAACCGGAGAACATCAAACAACTCACGGATGTCTGAAAGCCCTATGCGATTTAGACGTTTCCCCCGAACGTATTTTAGATGTGGGGTGCGGTTCGGGAATTCTGGGCATGGCTTTTGCCAAAGCAACAGGAAAACCGGTTGATGCCGTTGATATTGATCCCGAGTCTGTTCATGTTGCTGCTGAAAACGCCAAAGAAAACGGCTTAGAAAATCTAATAACAGTCTGGCAAAGTGATGGTTACGATAAAGTTCATCGCCAATATGATTTGATTTTTTGTAATATTTTAGCAAAACCGCTAATCCGCTTAGCTCCGGAGTTAAAAGTTCATCTGGCTCCGGGCGGACGAGCCATTCTATCCGGCTTTTTAGCACATCAAGAACGTTGGGTTACAAAAGCTCACACAGATTTGGGGTTACGTGTAATCAAGCGCTACCCTGTTAAAGGATGGTGTACGATTGTTGTTCAGAAGGACTCTCTATGATTACGGCGATTCGCAATTTTTTAAAACAACAGAACATACAAGCTCTGATTATTACGCGTACCGACTCTTTTTTAGGTGAGTATTATCCGCCTGAAAAAAATCAGCTATTATTAGCTACCGGATTCTCGGGATCTGCCGGTATGGCTGTTGTCACGCTAAACAGAGCCGTTCTGTTTGTTGATGCACGCTATACCGAACAAGCAAAAAGCGAATCGCAATTTGAGGTTCTTGAAATCCCAACCCAAACAACTCCTTCTGAGTGGTTAAAAAACAATTTACCTGATACGACTATCGGTTATTATACCGAGCAACGTTCGGCTGCTTGGGTTAGCTATATGACTCTACATCTGAAAACAGCCGGCATTCATTTAAAGGGCTTACCAAAAAAAATTTGGGAAACTCTTTTTACTCCTCAGAATGAAATGACGCCCCCAGATGAGTTTGATTATGATTTGTCCTATTGCGGGCTGGATACAAATCAAAAAATAAACCAAGTAACAGGCATATTAAAAGAACACCATTTGGAGGCTTTTCTATTTGCATCCCCTGACAGTGTATCGTGGATTTTGAATAAGCGGAGCTTATGGGTTCATGAATACCCCGTTATTTTTAAACGGCTTATTGTTTTTGCAGATGGAAGTTATCACTTTCTGAGCGAAGACACAATCAAGCTACTAGAAAATAAAACAATTGGGGCAGATTTAACAACTTTATCACAGGCTTTGTGTGAACGATTAAAAAATGAAAACGTCCGCATTCAAAATATACCGGATGTTGTAGCCCCTTTAAAAGCAATCAAAAATCAAACCGAACAAAACAATATCCGTCAAGCATGTTTGTCTGAAAGCATTGTTATATGTCGCTTTTTAGCTTGGATAGAGCAAAGCAAAAATCACATTACCGAATGGGATTGTGATATTAAATTACAGCAGTTAAGATCTGAAAATCCTCTGTATCGCGGAGATAGTTTTGACACGATTGCCGCCTCCGGAGAACATGCCGCACGAGCCCACTATCACGCAACCGAAAAAACAGCAACTTTAATTGCCAGCGAACCACTATTAATGGTTGATACCGGAGGCAATTATTTAAACGGGACAACAGATATGACTCGAACGATTTGCACCGGAAAACCGACCGAGCTTATGAAACGAAGATACACTCAAGTATTAAAGGGACATATTGCTCTGACTCAAACAAAAATAAAATCCGGCGACTTACCAAGACAGCTGGATCAAAATGCTCATTCTTTTTTAAGAGCCGATGGCGTTGATTATCTTCACGCAACCGGACACGGTATCGGTATGTTTCTGGATGTTCATGAGGCTCCACCGATTATACATGAAAAATCGGATACACCGATTGTTGCCGGTATGTTGTTTTCAAATGAGCCCGCTTATTACGACGCTTGTGAGGGTTTTGGCATTCGTTTGGAAAATATGATTCTGACTCAAAACGGAGAAGAGGACTTTCTTAACCTTGAAAATCTGATTTGGGTTCCGTTTGACGGGCGTTTAGTTGATTTTAGTTTGCTAACAGTTGATGAAAAAAAGTGGTTACAACACTACCATCAAACTATTCTTGATCGGATTGTCCCTTGTTTATCCTCAGATGAACAAAAATCCATCCGTCCACTTCTTGACTTTTTTACGCAAATCCAGTAGGATTTCGGCATGACTGAAAATTTGATTACAACCGGCTCTATCGCTACGAACAGAAAAGCTCGTTTTAATTACTCAATTCTAGAAACATATGAGGCCGGTATCGTATTAACCGGTGGAGAGGTTAAGTCTTTACGGGCTGGACATGCAACTATCAACGAAAGCTACGCTTCCTTTGAAGGCGATGGGTTATATCTGATTAACGCGCATATTATGGAATACGGCGCTGCTAAAGGTGGATTTGTAAAACAGGTTGCCAGCCGTCCAAGACAATTACTATTACGTAAAAAAGAACTAAAAAAACTTAAAGATGAAATTGCTAAAAAGGGAAAAACCGTTATTCCTTTAGAACTTTACTTTAACTCCCGCGGTATAGCAAAAGTTAAACTTGCTTTGGCAGTAGGTAAAAACTTGGTCGATAAACGAGAAAGTATTAAAAAACGGGATTGGAATATCGAAAAACGTCGAATTTTAGCTCACTATAATAGCGGTAAATAATATATGGAATAATCTAATGCAAAAAATATTATTCATTTCTGGTATCTCTTTATTAGCATTCGTTTGTATCTTTTTTTCCTGTCTTTTTCTAAAAAATTTAATTCACCCGAATAAAATTGCCATCTTGTATCTATCTACCGGTCGATATATCGTCTTTTGGGATGACTTTTACAAAAGTATGGAAAAGAATTTTTTACCAAATTATCCAAAACATTATTTCATATTTACGGATAATAAAACGATTCAATTTCCGCAGAATGTAACAAAGATACAAATCCCAAATTTAAAATTTCCAGAAATATCATTAAGACGTTGGGAATTGTTTTTAGGAATATCAGAAACACTGAAACAATTTAAATATACTTACTTTTTAAACGGTAATGCCGAAGTGATTCGCCCTGTTCATGAAGAAATTTTACCAACACCAGAGCAAAAACTCATGGTGGCATGGCATCCGGCTTACAATAAACATCGTGATATCAATAAGTTTCCATACGATAGAAATATAAAGTCAACTGCTTATATCCCCTATGGACAAGGGTATGCCTATGTTCAGGGAAGCTTTAACGGTGGGTTAACGAAGGCTTTTCTAAAAATGGCAGAAGTGTGTATGCGAAATACTCAAATTGATAAAAAAAACGGTATTATGGCACTCTGGCATGATGAGTCACATTTGAATAAGTATATTCTGAATAAAAAACCACTTATAATGGACAGCCGATATAATTGGGCACCATTTGATTGGGATTATTATACTGAAGTCAAGGACGATATCCGTATTGTTATGAGAAATAAAACAGATCCTAAATATGGAGGCCTTAATTGGTTGCGAGGATATACTGATTTAAAAAAGGGCACTCCCCTTTCTGAAGCAGATAAAAAAACAGGTTATCATATATCGCATCCATATTGGAATGGTTGGTGAATCAAAAAAGACCATCTTTTTTGTCGTGCTGATTTATCTAAAGAATGTGCTGATGTAGAAAAACTATCTGATTCTGAAATTATTGTTCATTGGAAATCATGGGCTGCCGAGCGCTTTACATTTTCATCGGATAAAAAGGTATGGCTGTTAAAAACGGAAAACAATTCGGATTAAAACATAAGTAAAAATCTATATATAAAAATAATACATTGTTTTTTTTAGATGATTTTTAATTATTATTTTTTTGTTGATTTTTTTTAAAAATCATGATATATTTTCTCATACTTATTAAAAGGAGGTCTTAAATGGAGTTAGGAAAATTTTTATTCAGCATTTTTAAACCAGCAAAAATCGAATTGATTGAAGCCGTAAAAGAAAATGATGTCGAACGTGTCAAAATTTGTTTAAGAATTATCGGATATCCGGTTAATATTCAAGATAACAAGGGGAAAACGCCTCTTATGCATGCCGTCAGGAATAAAAATAAACTGATTACAGCTTTATTATTAAAACGTGGTGCAAATCCAAATATTTGTGATAAAAACTATAACACCCCTTTATTTTTTGCAGTAAGGAGTCCTCAAATTGTCAAAAAATTATTACAACACGGTGCGAATCCAAACGTTGTTAATGATTTAGGACGCACACCTTTAATGTGGGCTGCCTGTTTTAATCAAACCGAATCTTTGAAACAGCTGTTGGCATATGGCGCCAATATAAATCAACAAGATCATGATGGATGTACAGCTGCTTTATGGGCTGCAGAATACAGCGCGACCAATACTCTGAAAGAGTTAAAAAAACAAGGGGCGGATTTAAGTATCAAAACTCGAAATGGTGCCGATATAGG